>NZ_FNDQ01000013.1 GCF_900099675.1 Myroides phaeus | reverse complement strand
CCTTGTTCTCCATAAACTTCATATAGTTTAAGCCAAAAATAAAGGTTAAACTCACTGATTTTTTCTGATCGAGAAAGTCCCCTCATACTGTCTTTACCTTCCAAAATAATAGTTACTATACCTAACTTAAATTCAAAATTGTATTTCTGTTTTCTACTCATAAAAAATGCCCCAAAAAGTGTCTAACTTTTTGGGGCATGTCTACTTTCTCATTTTGTATTCTATTTGTTGTTAGAAAGTAACACCAACTGCTACTCCCATATAATTATTTGATTTATTAATGTTATATTTTGTCTGTTCTACTTGCGCTTGCACATAAAAAGCAGGTACCTTCTCTAACTGTAAATCATAACGAGCTACCAAACCTATTTGTTTATAATTCGCATTCATAACCTCAAAGTTTGAATACAACATCTCTGTTACACCTTTTTGAGAAGTAAAATCCACTAACTTATTCGTACTTTCCTTAACATTTCTAACCTTGAGGTACGGTTTCACATTTAAAACACCAGACTTAGATATTTGTCGCATATAATCTATAGTCAATCCAAAGTGAATATATGTAAAACGTTGCTTTGCAAAAGTATCTTTTCTTCGTTCACTATTTTGTTCAACTCCAAAAGAAGGAATAGCAACCAAGCGATTGGCCTCATCTTTATACTGATAAAATAACTCACTAAAGAAATTGCTTTCAATGTATTTATACAATTCTTTCTCAGCTAATCGCGTTATTATCTTTGCATTCTGTGTATAGAAATATTCTGTACCAATAGCCTCTTTTAACCAGTAGTTCAGCTTCATTCCTACCCTATGTTGACCAAAGTCAAAAAATTTTAATCCACCAACTGTATAAGTCGTTGTTTCTAACTTCGCTAAATCATACGCATCAACACCTGAATCTCCTCTATTCTTTGTTAGATTAAACTTTCCTATTACCCCTTGTAACACAAAACTCTTATTTCTACCCTTAGCTAAAGTAGCGCCAACATTGTATCCAAATCCCTCAAAAGTAGAAACCAAATCTTTAGCACCACTAAAAAAATAGTTATAACTACCCAATCCACTCATATGATACACATAGGGTTTGCTGATTTCGCTCACAAATTTCACACTACTATTTTGTGTGTACTTATTAAAATCTCCAAACACACCAATCTTATAATCTCGATAAAAATTGTAATCAATTCCAAGGTTCATTTTAAATATAGACGATGTATTCTTAGGCCTTGGATCTACTTGTCTATATCCATTTTTAGCCACATAATTCACTTCCCCTCCAAGTACCCATCTATTCCATTGCTTAGCAAAACCACCCGCAAACTGGTAAACTTCCTGTTTCATTGTTCCTCCCACCGAATCAGCTACGATATATGGACCAATTATATCCTTATCTAAACTTTCATTCCAAACCATATTCTGCTGGCGTTGGTTTATATAAGAAGCGCTTCCCCAAACCACTTTATTCCCTTTCAAATGTTGAAATGAATTAGTACTAATCTTAAAACCTTCTAACCCATCACCATCTTGTAACACGTATGCATCCTTCTTATCCTGCTGGTAGTTTACACCTAACTCAGAAAAAGACAAATCACTATACACGGTCATCCTTGCTTTATTAGTAAAAAATGACTCACTAAACACGCGTTCAGCACTGTATTGGTTTTCTATCTTATTATAGAAAGACAAAGTATCTTTTGTTTGCGCGTACCCTCCCAAAGAAAACACCCCACAAAGAACACAAACCAATTTTATATATCTAAATTCCACAACAACCTCTTTTTACTTGTGACTAATTCCATTAAGCAAACTTGCTGGGCTATCTGGAATAAAATCAACTGTCGAATTATTAGTATCCTTATAAACATTACGCCCGGCAGTATTCTGTCCTAATGACTTTCTTCTTATCGCTTTACCAAAACGCGAATCATCACTTTCAGACGAACCACAATAAGAAAATCCACTATCTAAAGATGCTCCCATTACCAAACGTTGAAACTTAGGAACAATACTACTATTAACCCCATCTACAATCCACGCATTCGGAATTTTATAAGCTGACTTTTTCGTTTCCTTACCTGTAGCATTTACATAAGAATAATCATACTTATGATTAGCCAACCAAGACTCCACACTTTCACCTTCAGGTAAACGCGCCAATACATGTCCTTTATACCCTCTGTTATGCATAATAAACATACTATACTTCATATTTGTATAAACTACAATTGCATTAGGTACATTTGGGTTATCAGGCTGGTTAATTGCCGGACTTTCTACTATAGGAAATTCAAAATCAGCATTAGTCAAATCAGGACCAGGGATGTTTGCTGTTCTATGATTTTGAGCATTATCAGCAACTACAATAAAATCTCCAGGCTCTACAGGATAATCCTTTCCTTTTCCAGGTAACATTAATACGCCATCAACAGGAAAAGCACTATCAAAAACATTAGGTGTCTCATTATTATCTGTCGTAGTCAAAAACTCTGACTTACAAATTAACAATCCATCCGCATATAAAACCTCATCCGTATTATTTACTATCTTAAAATATTGCCCTGAGTTATATGCTTTCCCTTCCAATGTTTTCACTCCCGTAAAAAATATTTCTTCAAAAATAAAATCCTTACTAAACTGTTTCACTCTCAAATCAACCACTAAATTTAGCACTTGTCCTGAAGCATCTAATTTATCATTTACACCACCTACTCTAATTTCCTCTCCATCCTCTAAAAAAGCAGCACCCTCAACTGACATACGGTATGCTCCAGTAGGTAATGCAATAGAATAAAACGACACACCTACCGCTTTTTCTTTTGTCACTAACCCCGTATTAATCTCTGTAAATTCTAATTCCAACTCCTTAAACTCCTTTACTCCATTTGCTTTAAAGTTGATAGAAACAACTGTAGATTGATTTATGCCAGCAGTAACATCATCATCACTCAAACAAGAAGAAACTGAAATACCCAAAGTAAAAACAGTTAGCAAAATATATAGTACTCTTAACTTCATCTGTATTGTATTCTTAAATATTAAAATTAATCTCCATTCCAAAATAAGGACCTTCAGTATCCTTTCTGTTTACTTTCACGCCATTTAAAGTATATGAGTGGTAATGTGTAAACAATCTATTAACAAACATTGAGGCTTTCACTGATTTATAAATTCGTTTAGACACCTTAAAATTAGCATTAAACGTAAAAGGCAATCGTGTTTGCATCCCATCAGTAGTAGAAACATTTCTTACTAAATTTTGTAGCATTGGATCTGTTTTATCCTCTTCAGTAAATGAGTGTACCTCATTGTCAAATCCAAAATACGCATACGGTTCAGCTACGCGATTTAGCATTTGTTCTCTTCTAAACAAATCCCCTTGTAAAGAAGCTGAAATATTCATATCAATACTCGGCACATACGTATCAATAACAAGGTTATAAACCATAGATGATTTCTTATACCCATTATCATCAGCGTAAATTCCGACATAAGGATAATCCTTTCCATTCAATGTAATTCCTGGACGATAATAAAAATCAGAACTATTAGAATATATTGTTTTAAACCAAGCTCCATTTAAAGTAAAACGTGTATTAATTCCCTCAATTCTCGGCGAACTATACCCGAATTCAATCCCATCTTTAAACGTATTACTTCCATTTTCACGCATACTATATTGATAATGTAGTAATCTATCTTCGTATGATGTTCCCTCTAAATTAGGTCGTCCTAAATCATCGTTCCACTGCAATCCAGTCGTCTCATACTTTTTGTATTCAAACCCTCTAAAGTAATTCACATCCCTAAACCCATTATTCATACGCTCGTTGAAATAAGTCACAAACAACTTATGTTTTTTATAAGATAAATCAAGGCGAATTTCTCTCTTTATATTCTTAGCAGCAACTAACGAATGATTTTCCGTATTCAACTTAAAAGTGTTAAACTGTGCGTAACTATTATTGTTTGCTTGATCAAAATAATTCACTTCAAGCATATCAAAATACCTATCATTTGGATAAAGCAACGAAAGCGTAGGCTGTTTATACAATTCACCATAACCTAATGTAACATCCGTTTTCAACACATCTTGTCCTAACCTAACATCCGGAAGTCCCCATTGAAAATTAACACGAGGTTCAGCATAAACTCTATCACTTGTACTAAAATCACTTCCAATTCGCAACATCTTAGATAAACGCACACCTGTGTACAACTGAAAATGTTGGTTCCATACCTCATATTCCATTCTATCCCCAATAAATCCAGCTAATATCTGAGAAGCAGGAATAGCCTTAAAAGGCCTTGTTCTATTATTTACAAGTCCCTTAGATGGCGGAAGCAAAGGATCATAAACTTCCCCCTTACCATTATTTTTAGCATATCTAAAGTCAATCCCCGTTTCAATATTATGAGTAATACCAATTGTATTAAACCCTAATTCCGTTTGTAACTTAACATTAATATTTAATGGACGCCCTTCTGTTCTAAAGTCTGACACATAAGACAAAGGCAAGTAATACCCTTGATTAATCCCATTTTCACGGCTTATAGAAATAGCTTTAAAGCCTGTTTGTTGTACAAATGTAGTTCCTTTTATATCGTCTATACCTTGAGAAAAAGCAGTATTCAAGGTAATCTTTTTAAACACATTCTCTTTATCAAACTCCCATTTAAAGTTATTAGCTATACTTATATTTTGTCTTGTATTTTTATATCTATCCGTACGTGCATAACCACTATCCGGATCAAATTTATCATTATCAATAGTACTATTGTAATCCAAATTAGCATTCCATATTAAATCATATCCATTAACAACAAAAGACTTCTCCGTACGAAAAGAAGTAGAAATACGTTTATAATTTTCCAATGTATTAGTCGGTTCATTCTTTGCATCCAGATAATCCATACTTAGATTTAGCTTCCAACCACTACGTGTGTCTACCCCTTTTCCAACATAGTACATCTTACTAAAACCATCTGCTTTAAAACGAGCTTGCAAAGGCGTATAACCAATCTTTCTTTTGATTTGAATTAATCCAGAAGTTAAATCACCATAAGCAGCAGTTGGAATACCCCTTGTTATCTCTACACTTTCAATATCGTTCGTTGATAGTGCACGCATATCTACCCCTGTTCCAATCGTATTTCTCTTAGCATCGACCTTACCACTACTCAACATTTGTTCCTGATAAGAAGAAGCTTGTAAATCAGCGTTAGTATTAATAGGATTTCCATCTAATATAAACTGTACCCCAAGAGAACCAGTGTCATACCCTTGTTTACCTGTTTCGCGAAGTAACACTGGATTTTTACCCGTCAATACAGGATCTTTTGCTTGTCCTCCGGGAAGAAGTTCCATTAAATCTGAAAAACTTGAAGGTTGCAAGTGCTCCATCGCTTGTCGATTTATTACAGAAGTAGAAGTCAATCCTTTCCCTTCTTTTGCGGTAATTACCATCTCCTGTAAAATATTAGATAAAGAAGTCAATTGAATAGTAATGGCCTCTTTTTGCAATAAATTAAGCTGTGTTATAGAACGCTTATAACCAATATGTGTAACCTCTATTCTATAATTGTCCGCAGACAACTTAAAATCTACAACCCCCTTTGTATTTGTAATACCTACCAGCTGTTTTGTAGCATTACTAACGAGAATAGTTACATCACTTATCGATTGTTTATATTCATCTTGTATAGAAATAGTTAAGTCTATCCCTTTATCTTGTCCAAGAATATGAGAACTACTAAAAAAGGCACAAAGCACTAAAGCTATTGACAATACCTTATGTAAACGTATCATTAAATATAAATTTGAAACTTCGAGACAAAATTAGACAAGAATTAGAATGTAAACTAATTTATTTAGACTCAGTTCAAATAAATGCGACTATAATAAAATAGAATAATTACAAATAATTATATTTTATATAATTCACATAATTGAAATAAAATATACAACAATAGACTAAATTTATTACTTATAACACGTTTTTAAAATATACCTAATACTAAATAATATACCTAACACAACTAAAACATTGCAGAT
Source organism: Myroides phaeus (assembly GCF_900099675.1). Taxonomy (GTDB): domain Bacteria; phylum Bacteroidota; class Bacteroidia; order Flavobacteriales; family Flavobacteriaceae; genus Flavobacterium; species Flavobacterium phaeum. Next base: position 82,905 of record NZ_FNDQ01000013.1, on the reverse strand, counting down.
ACAGATGAAATTTATACGTTAGATGACAATATAACTAAGGCTATTAGTATCGCTTAATTCACCCTATCATTAATCTATTACTTGAAAGTTTTCTTGGATAGTAAGAACAAACATCTTTAAAAAAAAACAAAGATTTAAATTATAACACCTTGGATTGTTATTTTGATAAAGAACATATCATAGGGTAGTTTTACACGTACCATGTTCGACACATCTACCACATTAGTACCACACACCTTCGAAAAACAAGCCTTTTTCCCGAAGAAGTGTGGTACAAATGTGGTATTAATGTGGTACTAATCTAAAACAAGCCCATAAATACACTACTTAAGTACCCCCTTTAATTATTTGAGAAACTCAAAACAAACTGCTTATCAGGTCTGTTTATCAACTATACAAACGACAACACAATTGAACTGACAATTAAAAATAAATATACCCCCTTATGCTGAATACTTCAATATAAAAGTAAAGCACTTTAGACTAATCTTTTTTTATTGGACCCGCTTTCTTATATCAAAGTCACGTAAAAATAAATTCCCCCTTTTCATTTATTTTACTCTTTATATTAATAAAGAGCCCTACCACTTACTTTCTGAGTATTCAAAAAAAAAACCGGTCATAAACTTAATTTATAACCGGTTGTGAACATATTCTTTTATTTTTCTAATCATATCGTATCGCTTTTACAGGCGATATTTTCGTAATCATATAAGATGGTATTAATAACACTAACATTGCTATAACTATAACCCCTATATTTAAAAGTAATACATCTGTAAAGCGAATTAACACAGGAGCCTCTCTAACATAATAAGCTACTGGATCTAATTTGATAATGCCTGTATACTTCTGAATCATTAAGACCCCTAAACCAATAACATTACCATATATAAGTCCTTTCACAATTAAATACACTGCATTGTACAAAAACATTTTACGAATAGACCAATTATTAGCCCCTAATGCTTTTAAAATACCTATCATTTGAGTGCGTTCTAATATTAAAACTAATAAGGCAACGATCATATTAATTGATGCGACAGCAACCATAATGATAATAATAACCATAATATTAAAGTCAAACATTTCTATCCATCCGAAAATATTAGCATATTTATTTGTAATCGTTTTGCTGTCTACTGTAGATGGTAACTCTAAATACAACTCACTTCCCTTCTTATCTATTTCATCAAAATTCTTAACTAATACTTCTACACCACCAATCTCATTTTCGTTCCATCTATTTAAACGCTGTACGTGTTTCAAATCTCCAATAACAATATTAGCATCGAATTGTTGTAAGCCTGAATTATATATACCAACAATATCAAATTGACGAACATTAGGCACTTTATTTCCCCAATCTTTCATAAAGTATGTAGTCATTTTATCCCCTACATTTAAATGCAAACGATCTGCCATATATTGAGAAAGCAACACTTCATTACTCATTGTTTTTCCCATTTCTGGTAAACGACCAGCAACAAGATAATCTTTTATTTCTCCAAGGTTATAAAGTGAATCTACACCCTTATAGATAATTCCTTCAAAAGCAGTCTCTGTACGAATAATACCAGCCTTTGATGCATACACTTGTACCTGTTCAATCCCATCTACCTTTTTAAAGGCGTCAGAATTAATAATATCTCTATCTAAAGGTTTCAAAGTTAAGTCACTTACATTGCTATCATAATTAGTAATAATGATATGACCACTAAAAGCTGAGATTTTATCTCTAATTTTGTACTTCAAGCCCAAACCAGTAGCTACGGATATTAACATCATAATAATCCCTAAAGCAATAGCAGTTATTGCAATTTTTATAATTGGAGCAGAAATACTACTTTTATAATTACTTGACGTAACTAAACGTTTGGTTATAAAATATTCTAATTTCAAAGTAAATATGGTATCAAATTCAACGTTCAAAAATACATTTTTATTCTTAGTATGTCTATTGGTTTCTTCCTTAATTGTAAATTGTCGTGCTACAAATAAAAAGCCTCTTACAAAAAGCATTGACACTACTTTATTAGTTGGTGCTGAAAACACAGCATTGTATTTTGATAAATTACAAAACAAAAATATAGGGATTTTAACTAATCAAACAGGGGTAATTAGAAGTAATAAATCTACTGATAATTACGATACTTCTATTGTTGATTTTCTATTAACTAATAATATAGCTGTAAAAAAGATATATGCACCTGAACATGGTTTCAGAGGAAATGCTGATGCAGGTGAACTAATTAAAGATGGTAAAGACATTAAAACAGGATTACCAATTATATCTTTATATGGAAATAGTAAGAAACCATCTAAAGAACACTTAGCAGGAATTGATATTATGCTTTTTGACTTACAAGATGTAGGCGCACGTTTTTATACCTACATTTCTTCATTGCATTACTTGATGGAAGCCTGTGCTGAAAACAACATTTCTCTTATTGTCTTAGATCGCCCTAATCCAAATATTGATATAATAGACGGACCTACTTTAGAAATGGAAAATAAGAGCTTCGTTGGTATGCATCCTATTCCAACAATGCACGGAATGACAATTGGTGAATACGCTCAGATGATTAATGGTGAAAAATGGTTGAATAAAGGAGTACAATGTGACCTAACAATTGTACCAATTACAAACTACAATCGCAATATTACTTATGCATTACCTGTGCCTCCTTCTCCAAACTTACCCAATCAAAAAGCAATCAACTTATATGCAAGTCTTTGTTTCTTTGAAGGTACAAATGTTAGTTCTGGTAGAGGTACAAATTTACAATTTCAAGTATACGGGTCTCCTTATTTAACCAATATGCCTTACACTTTCACTCCAAAACCGAATGCTGGAGCTAAAGATCCAATGCATAATGGCAAGCTATGTTACGGAGAAAACTTATCTCAAGAAACAGATGTAAACAAACTTGAAATCAAATGGTTATTAAAAGCTTATCAAAATTCAACAGATAAAGCTAATTTTTTTAATAATTTCTTTATTAAATTAGCAGGTACTAAAGCATTAAAAGAGCAAATAATTGCTGGTAAAACGGAACAACAAATAAGAACTACTTGGCAAAGTGGTTTAGAAAAGTTCAAACAAAAACGTAATCCTTATCTAATTTATAAGTAATAAATCTAAGTCCCCTTTGAAAACGCCTAACAACAGATACATTTCTCGAAAAGCATTTATTGCAATTGGAACAGCTATTTTAGCTATAACAATGATTTCTATTTACTTCTTGAGTTCATCTATAAATAACAGCAATCAAGAAACCTATAAATATATTACACAAAAGAACTTTTATCAAAAATTAGGGGCTCTTGAAATGGAGTTTCAGAATTTAGATGAACACCTATTGTCCTTAGCTGAAATCACAGAAACAAGTTCTATTCAAGATTTGAAGATGAAATTTGATGTTTTGTCAAAAGTTTATAACAACGGAAATATAATTCGATTGAATTGGTTTTTGGTTGTTAACGAACAAAACCAAGTCATTGATTATTATCTCGGTAGTAATAGACAATTTCACAATGATCACACTTTTGTAAAGACAATTTTAGCTAACCCAACTTCCTCATTAGTAAACAACTTTGTGGTTAAAGATAACCATTACTACTGGCTAATTTACAATAGTCGTTCTTTAGAAGAAGGCAATAAACTAATCTATGGGATTACCTTAGATATGGAGAGTTTTCATAAATATTTGACAACAATAGATGTTTCAACTCCTAATTACGCATATATCTTCACCAAAGAAGGATTATGTATTTACCATCCTGAGATAAGTCTTATTGGAAAAAATGTATTTGAATTATCAAGTCTGAAACCACAAGATACTATTAGCTCCTTTAAAGCTAAAGAACCTCCAGTAGTACTGTCTGAATACTTAAATTTAGAAGTATTTCGCTTTATAAGCCCCTTTAACTCTAAGAATTTCAAGGGGTATATCACAGTAAATTTTCCAAAGTTTAATGTAGACGACAATATAAAACCTATTCAAAGAAATACTATACTTATCTTTATTACAACTGTTTCTTTAATTGTCATTCTTTTTTATTTTTTTAGTCAAGCTAACAAACGTGCGCACTTAGAGAAAAAAGAATTAGCGATAGAAAACGAAAAGGTGAAAAAAGAAAAAGCATTAATGCAGTTACAGCAACTAAAAAATCAAATCAACCCACATTTCTTGTTTAACTCATTAAACTCACTTTATATGCTCATTGATATTAATCCAGATACAGCACAAAAATTCACATTAAATCTGAGCAAAACATACCGCTATCTAATTACCCCTCCCGAAGATAATATCGTTGATTTGAATGATGAAATAACCTTTATTCAAAAATATATTACACTTCAACAACTTAGATTTTCGAAAGAAATACACTTTGAATTAATTAATAAAAATGAAGAGCATAATGATAAAAAAATCCCTTATCTCGCCCTACAAATAACAGTTGAAAATGCATTGAAACACAATATAGCTACAACTGAAAACCCTTTATTAATTCAAATCATTATTGAACGTGATTATATTGTTGTAACTAACAATTACAACCCTAAAAAGTCTCATCAACAGGGAGAGTTATTTGGTTTAAAATACTTACAGTCAATTTATAAATATTACAATAAACCTGATTTTATAGCAAGACAAGAAGGCGATACTTTCGTGTGTATCTTACCTTTATTCTAATTAAAAAAACAACCATTCACTCCATTTTTCAAGCCATTCACTCTTTAAAATTTTATGCTTAAAGTTAAGGTGAGTAGCTTTAGCCTAATTTAACTATAACTTTAAATAGGAATGAATAAAAACGCGGTAAAACTAACTATCAGTGCATTACTACTTTCTTGTGGGCTATCACAGGCAACTTATGCCTTTACTCCTAAAAAGAAAGCAACACCAAAAGCTGAAAAAGAAGTTACCAAAGAAAAGGATTCAACAGATAGTAAAAAAAACAACTATGCTGATTTACTAAAGAAAGGAACTTATAAGAAGGGAATGTTCAATACAATTCAAGTAAAAACGGATGTGTATTTTGAAATTCCAGATAGCTTATTAAACCGCCAATTCTTAATTGTAAATAAATTATCCCAAGTTCCATTAGAAGTTAATGATGCTGGAGCAAATAAAGGAATGAATTACGAAAATAAATTAATTACATTCCACAAAGACACTTTAGCGAATAAAGTATGGGTTAAAACAGAGACAACACGTGTTACCTCTCCAGAAAAAGACGCTATAACAGAATCAGTTAAAAACAACTTTATTCAATCTGTACTTGAGGTATTTGATATTGAAGCACAAAACCCTGATTCTACTTCAACAGTAATTAAAGTAAATAAAGTTTTTGACGGAAGTCAAAAAAGTTTTAATGACGTATTAACTGGATTAGGACTTCCAACATCTATTAAAACAAACTTATCATTTATAGAAGGTGTAAAAACATTTCCAGAAAACATTGTTGTAAAGTCATTAATGACTACAAGTGTAAATGAAGGAACTGGAGATATGCCTGTTTCATTAGGTGTAACAAGTAATATTGTATTACTTGCAAAAGAACCTATGCAACCACGTATTGCAGATAAAAGAGTAGGTTTCTTCACTGAAAAAAACTGGTATTTTAGCGATGCACAACACAAAATGGAGCAACGTGAATTCATTACTAAATGGCGTATGGAGCCAAAAGAAGAGGATATTGAAAAATACCTACGTGGTGAATTAGTAGAACCAAAAAAACCTATTGTATATTATATTGATCCTGCTACTCCACCACAATGGAGACAAAAAATAATAGCTGGAGTTCACGATTGGCAAGTAGCTTTTGAAAAAGCTGGTTTTAAAAATGCCATTATTGCAAAAGAACCATCAGAAAACGACTTAGACTTCGATATTGATGACGTTCGTTATTCTGTTATTACCTATGCCGCATCACCAAAAGCTAACGCTATGGGACCTTCAGTAATGGATCCAAGAAGTGGTGAGATCCTTGAGGCTGATATAATTTGGTGGCATAATGTAATGACATCTGTTCATAGTTGGATGAGAATTCAAACTGGTCCTATTGATCCAAAAGCAAGAGCTAACAAATTTACAGATGAACACATGGGTGAAGCTATTCGCTTTGTTTCGTCTCACGAAGTTGGACACACTTTTGGCTTAAAACACAATATGGGAGCCTCTTTCGCCTTCCCTGTAGATTCATTGCGTTCTAAAGAGTTTACTGATAAAATGGGAGGAACTGCTCCTTCTATTATGGACTATGCACGTTATAACTACGTAGCACAACCACAAGACGGAGTTACTGCAATTACACCTCAAATCGGGTTATATGACAAATATGCTATAGAATGGGGATATCGTTGGTACCCTGACCAAGAAACAGAGAAAAAAGCACTTCGTAAAATGATTGAAGATCATCAAGATGATCCTATGTATTTCTATGGAGAGCAACAAAGTTTCTTAAACATCGTTGACCCACGTTCTCAATCTGAAGACTTAGGTGATGACGCTATGAAAGCAAGTGAATATGGACTTGAAAACTTAAAAATAGTAGTTAAAAATATTATTCCTTGGACTTACGACGAGGGAGAGGATTATTATGAAGCTGGTAAATTATACATGGGAGCTGTTGGACAGTGGCAAATGTATAACCAACATGTACTTTCAAATATCGGAGGGGTTTATTTAGACCATGCTGTATACGGAAACAACAAAAAAGCATACGCACCTGTACCTTACGATACACAAAAAAGAGCAGTTGAATACTTGGCTAAACACGCATTAGAAATTCCAAATTGGTTATTCTTTAATGATGTTGTAGAAAAAACATATAGTTTAAAAGACTCTCCTGTAGGTCCATTTGAATATTCTCCTTACTCATTAGCAAGAGAATTACAATACACTACTATATACTACACTTTGATGGACGAACGCTTATTGCGTCTATTAGAAAATGAAGTATTAGAAGCTGAAATGAAAACTGAAAAGAATTTTACTATTAATGACTTGTTTACAATGCTTAATAGTGAGATTTTTGCAAAAACAAATAAAGGCAAAAGCCTTTCAATTTTCGACCGTATGACTCAAAAGAATTATGTTGATGCATTAATTATTGATGTAAACAAGTTATTTGAGAAAACGAATAAAAAAGGATTAGTTGCTAACACTTCTTTACAATTTCCAACATTGTGTAATCACCTTGTAGAAAATAAAGAATTGAGAAACATTAACTACACAGTTATGAAAAGAGTATCTGAAGTTACTTCATACAAAAAAGCTGAGTTAATCAAAATCAAAAAGCAATTATCAAAAAAGAAGAATACAGGAGATAAAGCTACAAAAGCTCACTACTTTGATTTAATCAATCGTATTGACGAAGCTTTAAATCTTAAGTAATACATTAACCCCACAATTTTTTAAAAGGAACTATGAAGAAATTTTTCCTCCTTTTTTCACTATTAACTATTTCTTTTGTATTTGCACAAGAGAAAAGAGTGATTACAGGTTTTGTTCAAGATAGCGTGGACAAACTTGGGTTACCTGGTGCTTCTGTGATTGTAGAAACACAAACTGTTTCTAATGCAACAGGACACGACGGTATAATTGAAAGTACAAGTATCGGTACTATGACGGACTTTGATGGAAACTTCTCATTTCAAGTACCAACAGATACAAAAGCAATTCGAGTTAGTTTTATTGGTTATGAATCTAAACTAATCAATTTAACATCGAAAGAGCACTATGTTGTAACGTTAGGAGCCGATGAAAACATCTTAAATGAAGTTGTTATCACAGGTTATCAAACGATTGAAAAAAGAAAACTTACCTCGTCTGTAGCACAAGTAAGCATGGCTGATATTGAGCAAGCTGGTGTTGCAAGCGTTGATCAAATGTTAGCTGGACAAATTGCAGGGGTTGCTGTAACTCCGCAAACTGGAGCACCTGGTGGACCAGCTAAAATTAGAATTCGTGGTACAGCATCTCTAAACGGTCCTCAAGATCCTTTATGGGTTATTGATGGTATGCCTTTAGAAGGAAATGACTTACCTGACCTGAACGATAAAGGAAGTATTGCTGAATTACAAAACTACTCTATCGCAGGTCTAAACCCTGATGATATCTTAGATATCACTATTCTTAAAGATGCTTCTGCAACAGCTATTTATGGTGCAAGAGCTGCGAATGGTGTAATCTTAGTTACGACTAAAAAAGGGAAAAAAGGATCTATGAAAGTAAACTTTACAGCTAATACTTTCATCAACGAAAGACCTAACTTTAATAAGTTGAATCTAATGAATTCATCTGAAAAAGTGGACTTCGAATTAATGTTGGCTGGTAGAAGTGACATCTATAATACTCGTTCTAACCAAGGTGAAGTGATGCGTATTCTAAGTGGTACAAACCAATTAGAAGCATACAGAAATGGTGGTTTTGACGCTTTAAGCTATGAAGCACAATCTGCTATTAACAATTTAAAAAACACTGATACTGATTGGGGTAAATTATTATACCGTCCTACTTTTAACCAACAATACGGTTTAAGTATTTCTGGTGGTTCTGATTTATCAGATTACTACTTCTCATTAGGTTATTTTAATGAAGAAGGGACAACTATTGGAACTGGATTTGAGCGTTACAACATCACGTTAAAAGACAACTTTCAAGTTAGTGATAAATTAAGAGTTGGTGTTGCATTATTTGGAGCTCAATCTAAAAAGAAAAGCTTTGTTACTGATGCTGATTCAAGCATTAATCCATCTACTTATTCAAGAAACGCAAATCCATATTTAGCACCATTTAACGAAGATGGTAGCTATATGTATGACAAAGATATTTCTGGATATAGTGGAAGATATGTTCCTTTTAACTTTATGGAAGAAAGAAACAATACAAGCTATGAATTAGAAAATAAATCATTAAAAGCTGTATTTGACTTAGAGTATCAAGTGTTAGAAGATTTAAAATTGACTTCTCAATTAGGGTTGCAATTAGAGAATAATGACACTGAAAAGTACTTAGGAAAAGAAACATACTCTACACGAAAATTCCGTGAAGGTACTCGTTACTACAAAGGAGGAAAACCATATTATTTCTTACCTGAAGGAGGAATTATTGAAAACTTTACTGATAAGTACTTCCAATACAACTGGAAAACACAAGCTACTTATAATGCTATCTTCAACGATATGCACGAAATAGATGTAATGGCTGGTATGGAAATTCGTAAAACCGACCGTACGACTATTAAGTCTAAAGGGTTTGGTTATGATTCGAATACTCTAACAACAAAACCTATTGTTTTTCCTGAAGGAAGTACTGACACTACTGATAAACTATACGAAACATATAAAAGAACAGAAGATGAGAATGCTTATGCTTCATTCTTTGCTACAGCTGCCTATACTTTTAATAGAAAATATACTGTTTTTGGAAGTGTTAGATATGATGGGTCTAATTTATTTGGTGTTGACCCTAAATATAAATATTTACCATTATGGGCGATTTCAGGTTCTTGGAATGTTACGAATGAGAAGTTTATGGAAAATGTTGATTTCATCAGCAATTTGCGTTTACGTGCTTCTTATGGTTTACAAGGAAATATTGATAGAACAACTTCTCCTTTTGTAATTGGAGACTACCAAACATCAACTATATTACCAGGTAATCCAGAAAACACTATCCAAGTAACAAATGCACCTAACGGAACCTTGAGATGGGAAAAAACAACGAATACAAACTACGGATTTGACTTAGGGTTATTCAATAACAGAATTTCTTTGGGGTTTGACGCTTATAATAGAAAAAGTACTGACTTAATTGGATTAAGAGCATTACCTCTTGAAACAGGTTTTGAATTTACTAATATGAACTGGGCTCAAATAACAAATAAAGGTTATGAAATTTCTTTGACAACAAGAAATATTTCAAATCCTGGATTTAGTTGGACTACTACATTCAATTTTTCTCACAACAAGAGTAACATTGACAAAATTCAAACATCGGATACACAAAGAACACCTGATCGTGAAGGAAGACCTGTTAATGCAGTATTCGTAATCAAAACTGCTGGTCTTGACGAGAATGGTAATATCTTATTTTGGAAAGATGGGGCAAAAGTTTCGGGTACAGAATTCTTCAAGTTAAAAGATCAAATGCCTGAAATCTATCCTGGTTCTGGAGTAATCTCTGAATTAACTGATGAAGAATACAGAAACTTATATTCTTATGCAGGAGATAAAGATCCTAAGTTTACAGGAGGTTTAATCAATACTTTTAAAATTAAAAACTTTGATATTACAGTATCTACTGCATTTAACATCAAGCAAACAGTTTTAAAATCACCTTCGTATAACCCTGGAATGGTTGACCCTGGAAGAAATTATACTACAGATTTATTGAATACTTGGACTCCAGATAATCCAAATGCTACATTACCTGGAATCATTGGAGATGACTATGGAGACCCTTTCAATAACTTAAGTAATGACAATTGGATGATGGCGAAATGGTTTACTGGTGGGGATGCTGGAAACTCATATAGATACTTAGATATTTGGAAAAAAGATATTAGCTATTTGCGTGTTAGTAGTATTCGTTTAGGTTATACATTACCTAAAGATGTTTTAAATAGATTAAGATTAGACAATGTAAGATTTACATTAGAAGGTCGTAACTTATTTGTTATTGGAACTGATTACGATGGTTATTTTGATCCTGAAACGTATGGTAATATCTACGCTCAACCTATTCAAAAATCAATCACGTTAGGACTTAATGTAACTTTCTAACAAAGACTAAAATGAAAAAAATATTAGTATTACTTAGTGGTTTACTCTTAGGAGTAACCACTATTAGTTGTGAAAAATTTCTTGACATTGAACCTCAAGGAAAGATTATCCCTAAAACAGTGGAAGATTTTCGAAAAGTATTAACTTCTGCTTATCAAGGTTATCCTAAACATAAATCTTTAACTAACTTTCGTACAGATGAAGTTTTCATAGAAGCAAATGGAGAAAACTTTGGCTTCTTGGGTGTTAAAGATGTTTATACCTTTCAAGATGCTAATCCTGACAAACAAACATTGGAATTTGGATACGACCAATTTTACAAAACAATCTTCTATGCTAACCAAACGATTAATGAAGGTGTTAATACAATGGAGACAGGGGATGAAAAAGAGCAATTGTTAGGAGAAGCCTACGCTATTAGAGCAATGGCTTATTTTGACTTAACAAACCTGTATGCTAAGCCATATAACCCTGCAACTGCTTCAACTGATTTAGCTATCGTATTGCAAAACAAAATTGATATTGAAAACAGAAAACCAAAGTCAACAATGACTGAAGTTTATGCTCAAGTTCACAGTGATATTGATATGGCTAAAAAGCATTTGAAAGTTACTTACTATGACGCTGGTAAAAACTACCGTTTTACACAAGCAGCTATTTATGCTTTAGAAGCAAGAGTAAACTTATATCAACAAGAGTACGAGGCCGCACTTGTAAGCATTGATAAAGCGATGACGTATAAAAGTGAATTACAAAACTTAAACACAACTAAAGATATTTCTGTTGCAGATTTTAAATCTGTAGAGTCAATCTTAGCTTTAGAAACTGCATTACAGTCAACTTTACAATCGTTGACTTATGTATCACAAGATCTATTAAATGCATTTGATAAAGAGAACGATCTAAGGTTTGCTGTATCTTTTGAAAAATCAGGAGACTTTTATGTTCCTATAAAAACAGGTAAAGACAACCAAAAGGTGTCTTTCCGTACATCTGATTTATATATGATGAAAGCAGAAGCTTTAACTCACTTAAATCGATTAGGAGAAGCTACTGATGCACTAAAAACAATCATTAATAATAGATATAAACCAGAAGCAGCGACTAAAGTAATAGCTTATCTAAACGGTTTAGATCAAAAAGGAATGATCAAAGCTATCTTAGAAGAAAGCTTTAAAGAATTTGCTTTTGAAGGACGCAGATGGTTTGACTTAAGACGCCTTGATCAAAAAGAAATTAAACATAACTTAGGCTCTCAAGTTTATAAACTTATTGAAAACGACGTAAGATATACATTGCCTTTCCCTAAAAAGGCAAGAGAAAACAATCCAAACTTATAGTTTGAATTCTCTAAAAACACTTAAAACAACAAGAAAAAAAGGAAGCTTAAAGCTTCCTTTTTTTTGTTTATAACACTCATAAAACATAGAATAATTCACATCGTATCTAAAACCTATATAACTCGATTAATACAAAGAATATCTACAGTTTAAATCAACTCTACAGTCCTTATACAGACATATCATCATATGTATTCATAATTTTTATACTTTTGTAGAAACAAAAATGACAAATGAAAATTGCCATTGTAGAAGATGAATTCTTAGCATCTACCTATTTAAAAAAACTATTATTAAAACAAGTTGTAATTCCAATTGAAGATATCATAATACTCTCTTCAGTAAGGGAGGCAATTCTTTTTTTTACAACTAATACAGTCGATCTAATCTTTATGGATATTCACCTTGGTGATGGCAAAAGTTTAGAAATTTTTGAACAAGTAGAAGTTACTACACCGATAATTTTTGTTACTGCATTTGATTCCTATGCTATTCAAGTTTTTAAACAATTTACTATTGACTATATACTTAAACCATTTGAAAAGCCTGAACTTGAAAACGCCTTAAATAAGTTTAAAAATATCACACGAAAATTTGAAATAACACAAACATTAGAAACGCTTGTGCAAATAGATGAACAAGCTAATAATCAATGTAGAAAAAGATTCTTAGTAAATAATGGTCATAAATTAAAATCTATTGAAGCTACTGATATTGCTTATTTCTTTGCCTCAGGTAAGCATTTATTTATTCAAACTTTTGACAACAATAGCTACATTTATGATGATACTATTAAAGATATTATCTATAAGTTAGATGATAAAGTATTCTTTAAAATTAATAGAAAATACATTATCAATCGAAAAGCTGTCCATCATATTGTAAAACACAATAGTCAAAAAATTGAAGTTATCCTTACTCCTAATCCAGAAGATAATAATACTATTTTGGTCAGTAAAAACTGTATTTCTGAATTAAAAGCTTGGTTAAGCTAATTAAAACAACATATAAACTTTGTTGTAATTTTAAGAAACTCTGCTATAATAATTTATTATATTTGAAGAAATCAAACTGAGAAAAACTAAAAATTACATTATGAACATAAGTGATCGCTTAATCGATTTCGTTGATAGAATTCTTGACTTATTTAAAGCAATTAAAGGATATTTAAACAATGCAGTTGCTTTTTTCGAAAAATTAAAGAATATGATTTTAGAAGTTGTTGAATATTTCAAAGATAGAATTGAAGATGCTGTAGATAGATTAGAAGATCTAACAGACGAACAAATTCTTTCTTTAGAAGAAGAACACTTCTTTATATAATTTTACTTTAGAATTATTTTTTTCTTCATCTCTTCCACAACTTCAAATGCAGCTGGGCATATAGCAACATTTTTTAATGTAAGATTAGCAATTTGATTAAATTTTTTACGATCCGTATGGGGATATTCTCTACATGCTTTAGGACGTACATCATAAATCATACAATAATTCTCAGCATCTAAAAAAGTACATGGAAGACTTTGTAAAACAAAATCGCGATCCTCATCAATCTGTAGATAAGTATCTATAAATTGTTGGGGTTTCATTTTTAAATGCTTTGCAATTCTTTCAATATCTGCATTGGTAAACAATGGCCCTGTGGTTTTACAACAATTAGCACAACTTAAACAATCTGTACGCTTAAACACATTGTCGTGTATCTCTTGCATTTTATAATCTAAGTCTTTAGGTGCTTTCTTTTTTAATTTATCGAAATACTTTTTATTTTCATTATGCTTATCTTTGGCAACTTTAGGAAGTTGTTTCAGTATTTTATCCATGGAGATTATTTTACTGCAAAATTACAACAACTCCTTTTTAAATTTAAATGAATTAAGAAATAATGAAAGATCTTTTAGGAAAAGCTATTTTAGATTTTCAAACAAATAATAACCCTCAGTCATTAATTACTGAAACAGACATTTCTGAAGCAGAAGAAATGGATGTTCAATACCTTTTTAGATCATTTAACGAAATGCCTAAATTGGAACAATTAGCTTTAAAAAAATGTAGTGGTAAAATACTTGATGTTGGCTGTGGTGCTGGTGCTCACAGCATATACCTACTTAATAAAGGATTTGATGTGAAAGCAATTGATATTTCTGCAAACTCTATAGAGGCTTGTAAACTAAGAGGTATTAAAAATGCAGAAGTAAAAAATATTTTAGATATCGAAGATGAAAAATTTGATACAATCTTACTATTAATGAATGGTACAGGTATTTTTGGAAGACTAATAAATACTACTAAATATTTAACACATCTTAAGTCATTACTTAATCCTGGTGGACAAATATTAATTGACAGTTCGGATTTAATATATATGTTTGATGAAGATGAAGATGGTGGTAAATGGATTCCTATGGACAATAAAGACTACTATGGTGAATTGGTTTTTACTGTTGAATACAAAGGAGAGGTTGAAGCCCCATTCGATTGGTTATATTTAGATTACAATACACTACAAAATGCAGCTAATGCAAATGGTTTAACGTGCGAATTAATTCAAGAAGGTAATAATTATGATTATTTAGCTAAACTTAGCTTAATACAACCTTAAAACAACTAATAGTACTGTATAAATAAAAAAGCGTCTGTGAAATCACAGACGCTTTTTTATTTATTCTCCTACTTTAGGATCATCTCCAAGATATTTCATAAAAATACCTTGTAAGCCCATTGCCCATTCAGTTCCTACTTCTTGTCCTTTCTCGAATAAAACTTCATTTTTATCACTTAGTTTTTTTCCAATAGGTGATTCATAAAACTGAATTAATTTCTTGATATCATCGTGAGTAAACTCAGTCATATACATATCAGCCATTTTATCTAATAAAAGATTCAAACTTCCTTTCAACTCTTTGTTAAAGTCTGCTCTCTTATCTTCTGCTACGTCATTAGCTAAATCTTTAGTTAATAACTCAAACGTTTTTAACTGTCCGCTTAACTCCATATATTTTTTAGTATCAGCTTTAAATCCATCTTGTGCAAAAGAGAATTGAGCTACAAATACTAAAAAAAATGATAGTAATATTTTTCTCATATTTTATTTTTTATGTATTGTAAAATTAAACTTAATTAAGGAATATCCAAATATTTATGTGTTTGCATAGATATTTTCCACTTTGGATTTTTCTTAACGTATTCTACAATTAATGGTGTCATCTCATCTTTCTTACTCCATTCCGTTTGTAACAATAACAAAGCATTACCATTTACTCTTGCTGCTTGTTCCTCTGCAAATATAAAATCATGTTTATTATAAATAACAACTTTCAACTCATGTGCTGAATCATAAACACTTTGTGTAGGCAATTTATTCTTTTTTGGTGACAAACAAATCCAATCAAAATCACCACTCATTTCATAAGCTCCAGATGTTTCAATATTTGTTTGCATACCTGCTTTTTTTAGTTCACTTGTAAGGTAATCTAAATTGTACATCAAAGGTTCACCTCCTGTAATAATAACAAGCTTACCTTCATTTTCAGATGCTTTAGCTACCATATCCTCTACTTTAGTCAATGGATGTAGTTCTGCATCCCAACTCTCTTTTACATCACACCAATGACATCCTACATCACATCCGCCAAGTCTTATAAAATATGCTGCATGTCCTGAATAGAATCCCTCTCCTTGAATAGTGTAAAAATCCTCCATTAATGGTAATTCTTTTCCTTCTTTCAATGCTTTATTGTTTTCCTCTTTCAACATTTTTACTTTTCATTAAAGTGCAAAGATAAGCGATAAACAAAACAAAATTTAGTTATAATAAAAAAACTCATCTAATTAAAGATGAGTTCTTCATATGTTTGAGCTATGATAATTAATTTTACTGCAAAGCTTGAATCGTGTTTTTTGCAAATTCATTAGATGAATCAATGGATAAAACTTTATTAAAAATATCTATTGCTTCTTTGTTCTTCTCATTATTTGCATAATATGTAGCAATTGATGTATAAGCTTCGATTACTTGATCTTGATAATTTGGACTCTTCAATTCGCCTTTATCTTCTAAAGATTTTATAAATCCTTGGTAAGCTTCAAAAACACTTTTAGAAGCTCTTTCTGTGTTTAAATATCGATTTGTTCTTGCTTTAAAGAAGTAAGCTTCTGAAATACTTGAATCTAATGCAATAGTTTTAGCGAAATAATGATCAGCTTTTACTAAATCTTCTTGATGTTTTTCTTCATCACTACTTCCCAATTGATAATAACAATACGCAGTATAGTAGTTATCGTAACTTACATTTGGTTGATCATTAACTTCCGCAGAAATACTAAGTATATCTATTGCTTGTTTATACTTTGACTTTCTATATAAATCAACACCTAAACTATTAAATTCCCCTGCAATAGCAGGCTCTACTTTTATAGCTTCTTTTAAATTCTTAACTCCTTCTTCATAATTTTCTTTACTGTCTTTTGATAAAGCAATATGACTTAAACCTAAATACAAATAATCACGACCAATAGCTTTTGAGCTAACGCCTAAAAACTTAGTCATTGCATCAATTGCTTCCTTATATTTTCCATTTTTATATAATGCGTAACCCGAATAACGAAGAATACGATTATTGATACCTTTTACATTTTTCAGATTTACTGCTAACTCTTCTAAAGCTTTATAATTCTCGGTCAACAATAAAAAATCAGCATATTTCATTTGTGCTTCAGTCGCATTATCTGAAGCTACGATATACTTTTTATAATTCTCAGTAGCTTTAGCTAAATAAGCTTTCTCATTACTACTGTCTCTTTGAGACCATAAATAATAATTATCAGCAATTTCTCTAAAGGCAGGTGCATAATTACTATTTATTG
Source organism: Myroides phaeus (assembly GCF_900099675.1). Lineage (GTDB taxonomy): Bacteria > Bacteroidota > Bacteroidia > Flavobacteriales > Flavobacteriaceae > Flavobacterium > Flavobacterium phaeum. Next base: position 65,901 of record NZ_FNDQ01000013.1, on the reverse strand, counting down.
CAAGAATTTCTTCACATACTCTAATAGCCTCTTTATACCCACGCCCGCGTTTGGTAATAATAGCCATTTGTAATTTAGCATCAAGTAAGCTGTCATCATAAGAAATAGCATTCCTAAAAGAAGAAAAAGCTTCATTAAAGTTTTTCTGTTCCATATATGCTTTCCCCATCACATTATGAGCTTCCGCAATTGTATAATCTTTTTCAATTATGGCACTAGCTATTTCTTGTGCCTCATTAGGAAGACTATTTGTTGAATTCAAATAAGCATTCGCTACTAACAGCTGTTCATCATAATCTTTTTTACGAATTTCTGATAAAGCCTTGTTTAAAAACTCTTTTGCTCTTATTACATCATTCGCCTCTAAAGCTAACTGTCCTAAACCAATATTATTCAAGAATCCTTTAATCTTAACAGCGATACCTTTCTCAAAAAAGAAGCGTGCAGAATCTACTTGCTCCTCCATTAAAAAAACATCTCCCAAATAATAATAATTTTTACCATCATTGGGTTTATCAATAACTAATGAACGTAAGATTGCTTTTGCTTTATCCAATTGCTCATCCTGAATAGCTTTTTTTGCGATCTCCAAATCTTGTGCAGTCATAGAGCTACTAACTATACCTGCTGCCAATAATGACAAGACCATTTTCTTATTCATAATCATGATATGGTTGTTTTATAGATATTTCTATATTTCTTTACGAACGTTAAGCTCCCTTGGAGGTACTTTAAAGGGTACTAACCCTGATTTTAGAACAATGCGTTGTCCTTTATACCCTGCAATATAAGATGCAAAACCTACGCCTAATCCAGACTTTCCTTGAATATCAATCACGTAATCCTTTCTAATTAATGGATAAGTCCCCTCTGCTATATTATTCTGAGTTGCTTTATAATACTTTCCATCTTTATAATTCTTTACAGCTAAAACTTTAATGTCATCTAACAACTTTTCTGTAGAAGCTGTTGGTTGTACTAACCAATTTAAGCCGATCACGCCAATTGCATTTTTATTTTTACTTACATAGTCTATTACGGCATCAGTATCTTTCAAATAATAAGCATAATCTTTTGGGAATTCCGTAACATCTGCCTCTTTTCTAAACGCTGAAGAGACGCTTGAATTAATATTATCGAATACTAAAATTGTTTTATCCTCAGCATCAACAGATTTACTCTTTAAATTACTAATGACACTATTGTAATCAATAACGCTATCATTGTATGTTTTATTAGTAACAAAAACAATAGCATCAGTAGCAAAGTGAGTCATCTTTGGAGTAACACGTCCTTTAAAAAGTTCTAACTCTTTTTCATCCAACTCACGTGGCAAAACAGCAATTCTAATAGAATCATTTAGTAATAAATTTAAAATCTCCTGTTCAGTATGTTTAAGTAAATTAATCTTGATACGATCATACTCATACATAAAAATCTCATTAACATCATTAACAATAGGAAAGATAGACTCATCTACCAAAATATTAGTTTGTCCTGAAACTGGTGTTTCTTCTAACGTACTAAAATCAACTTCTTCCTTAATTACAAGGTCAGCCTTTTTTTTACATTGTATAAAAGCTACGCTAACACAAGATAATAATGCAACACTGCATAATAATCTAAATCCTCTTTTTTTCATTAGATATGAACTTACTAAAATTGTTATTCCCTAAAGATAAAAAATTAAAGGTACTTTCAACAATAGAAATTCTTAAATAATGAAATTCTATATACTGAAAAAACACTATATATATTAAAAGAACTAGATAAGAAATATTTTAAACAAAAAAAGCTACGTTTTCACGTAGCTTCTTCTATTCTTGTTGCCATAATCGAATAAATCGAAAGACACCGTATACGATAAGTAATACTCCAAACCAAATACGATTAGTGTATTCTAAGGCTATTGGCATATCCTTCCAAACTAAGAACATTATCCCTAATCCTAAATAAATAAGAAAGAAGACAAGTCCTAAAATGAACAGAAATCGCTGAAGTAGCGATTTCTGTTTAAATTTATTTATCAACATACTATTGTACTTGTATAGTAATTGGTAATGTAAATTGAGAACGAACTGTTCTGTTATTTTGAATTGCAGGCTTCCAATTTGGCATAGACTTCAATACTCTCACAGCTTCCTTACCAGCTCCATAACCAGGGTCACGTGCTACTTTGATATCTGTTAAAGATCCATCTTTCTCTACAATAAACTGAACAATAACTTGGATTCTCTTAACTCCAGAATCAATATCTGGTGTTCTAAATCTACTAATAAACTGTTTGTTAAAAGCAGCCATACCTCCAGGATACTCAGCTCTAACTTGTACAGCTACGAAAACTTCATTTGAGTCTCCGTCTCCATCACCAGAAGTGCCTTTTCCTTTATCAGCATCACCTGTCTTTTCACCAGTTTTAATATCTCCTTTTTCTTTGTCTCCTTTTTGATCTTTTTTACCAGGGTCAGCATCTTTGAAATCGTCTTGTTTAGCAATTTCTTCTTTTACTTCTTCTTTCTTAGCGATCTCAGGTTCAACAAATTTCTTTTGATCATTAACCGACTTAGTCTCTGACGGTGGCGGTGGTGGCGGTGGAGTTTCTTCCACTGGCGGTGGTGGTGGTAAATCTTCAACCGGTGGTGGTAAATTAATATCAACCACTTCGATTACCTGATCAATCACCTTTTTTTCTTTTACACCAAAAGTCCCCTTTGCCATTGCAATTAACATTGGAGAAGCAATTGCTAAACCAAACATTGCCATACCTGCAAACAAAGCAACTGTAGTAACTTTTGGATTTTCAGATCTTAGTTGATAAGCTCCGTAAGATTTGTTACGTCCTTCGAATACAATATCAATCCAATCTTTTTTAAAGATATTTAATTTTGACATAATTTCTTTTTTTCAATAAGACGTTAACTATTTTTCTCCCAAGAACTCTAAATCTTGTGCTGTGATATCAACGATAGCATACGCTTTTGTATTCGTAATTGCCATTTCATCTAAGATATCCACAAGATTACGGTAAGTAGAACTCTCACTCGCTCTAATAATAACAATCAGTCCTTTCTCTGGATCTTGAGAATAAGCTAAAGCTTTTTTATTGTGTTCTAAAATAACTTGTCTTATTCCTGCTTGACCATAAGTAGATTCTGTTGGTCCCTCAAGTGGCTCATGAGGCATCCCCATATACCACTTTAACTTATTATCCGCACCTAGTAAGATAGTCATAGTACGATTCTCATCGACTTTAGTCTTACTATCTTCATCTGGCAATTCATCTTTATCCTTGTCAGGCATTGCAAGATTCATAGACTGCGGTTTATTCATTGATGTTGTCAACATAAAGAACGTAATCAATAAGAATGCTAAATCCACCATTGCTGTTAAGTCAACACCTGCATTTTGCTTTTTACTTCTTACCTTTTTGCCTTTACCGTCGCCTCCACCTGTATTTAATTCAGCCATTTACAGTTTTTTTAATGATTAAAAATCTTCATTTCTTAGACCTGTTACCAAATAAAATTTGTTCAAACGTTGTTCTTGCAAAATATCCATAACAGTTTTTACCTTAGGGTAATGTACCTCAGCATCAGCTTTAATAGCTACTTCAAGTACTTTGTTATTTCTTTCTTTAGCAACAATACGTGCAGTTTGAACCCAATCCTTTAATTGGTTGTTTACTGAATCCGTAGGGATTCCAGGTTGCGATGCACTAATTTTATTTCTAACATCTGGCGGAAGATTCAAGAAACTTTTCAAATCCTTAATTGGAGTTCCAACACCCTCTATGTAAGAAAACGTCTGTTTTTCTTGATCATTAAATTCTATTTCATAACGCTCACCCATTTTCTCAAGGGTAGCTATACGATCTTCTTTACCTAAAACTCCAAAGAAAACCTTTTCTGCTCCATTCTCACCACCTACTGTAATAGTAGCTAAATTCACCTCTGGTAATTTAGTTTGCACTGTAGAATTTGGAGTATCAACAGGTAATGGCTCTGGAAGTTTTGCTGTAGAAGTCAATACGAAGAAAGTTAAAAGTAAGAATGACACGTCACACATCGCGGTCATATCCACTCTCATACTTTTCTTTTTCATTTTACCTTTAGCCATTGATAGTTAATTTTTAAACTGAACCTGTGTTATCTTACTAACACAGGTTTTCAGTATTAATATTATATTCTTATTCTCGAATTATTTTACTAAACCTTTGAATCTTCTGTAAGATTGAGTAATAGCAAAACCTGCTTCGTCAATAGAATAAGTTAATCTATCAATTTTAGTTGTAAATGAGTTATACATAACAATAGCTAATGTAGAAGTACCAATACCTGTAGCAGTACAAACTAAAGCCTCAGAAATACCTGTTGCTAATGCTGCTGAGTCAGGTGTACCAGAAGTTGCTAAAGCAGAGAACGCTTTAATCATACCTGTTACTGTACCTAATAACCCCACTAAAGTACCAATAGAAACTAATGTAGCTAATACAATCATGTTTCTTTCTAACATTGGCATCTCTAATGTTGTAGCTTCTTCGATTTCTTTTTGAATAGCTTCTGTAGCTTCTTCACTTGAGAAACCTTCTTTTTTCATTTCTTCATACTTAACTAAACCAGCTTTAACTACGTTAGCTACTGATCCTTGTTGAGCATCACATGCATCCATTGCTTCGTTGATTTTCCCAGCGTTGATTGTTCCTTGGATATCTTCTACGAATTTGCTTACATTTCCTTTTCCTGCAGCTTTAGAGATTACGAAGAATCTTTCAATTGAGAAAACTACTGTCATTGTTAATAAACCAATTAACGCAGCTACAACAATTCCTCCTTTATAAACCATTCCCATGAAGTTACCTGGAAGTGGGTGTCCTTCAGGATCACCATTTTCAAAGTTTGCAGGGTTACCCATTACAAATTTCCAAATAATGTAACCAAAAACCACACAAAATACTACTGCTAGTGATGCAATTACTCTGCTTGCTCCTGAACTAGATCCTTTTTTCTCAACTGTTTCGTTTGTCATCTTTTTAAAAATTTAATTCTTTTTTTTTCAATTATTACTTATTACTTATTTCTCTTTTAATACATATGAGAGTCGCAAATTTATGTTTTTACAGCAAATAAAAAAATTTAAAATGCTTTTTTTAAATTGTTTATTTGACGAATTAACACTAAGGAAATTTAACAGCCATATATAAAAGGAAATGTTAAGTAAAGGTAAAGATAATAAGTCTATTTGAATTAAACCATACTATTTTTTATAGAACCTTCAATTTTAACATTTCAATTTTATACTATTTATAATTTTACTTATCATTATCTTTGCTTTGTAAATGAAAATATTCACATTTAAGTTTAATAAATGAATACAGAAAACTTCACATCGCAGTTTCAAAATGGCTACACTTTTAAAGGTGATTATATCACAATTGGAGGAGCCAAATTAGACGACGCTATTCTTAGTGATCATTTAGTTAAAATTCCTTTAAAAACCATTAATAGACACGGCCTTATCGCTGGAGCAACAGGGACAGGAAAAACCAAAACTATACAGGTTTTATCTGAACAATTATCTTCAAAAGGGATACCTGTTTTAATGATGGATATCAAAGGAGACTTTAGTGGAATTGCTCAACCTGGAATCGAAAATGATTTTATTAGAAATAGACATCAACAAATGAATTTATCTTTTAATGCTAAAGGATTTCCTGTTGAATTAATGACTATTTCTGAACAGAATGGTGTACGATTACGTGCTACAATTACTGAATTTGGTCCTATTTTATTTAGTAGAATTCTTGATTTGAATGAAACTCAATCTGGAATTGTATCCCTAATTTTTAAATATTGTGATGATAAAAAGCTTCCTTTATTAGATATTAAAGACTTTAAAAAGACTTTACAGTACTTAACAAACGAAGGAAAAAGTGAAATTGAAGCTGAATATGGACGTATTTCTGCTGCTTCAACTGGTGCAATTATTCGCAAAATCATCGAAATTGAACAACAAGGTGGAGAACTTTTCTTTGGAGAACCGTCATTTGATATTTCAGATTTAATGCGTGTTGATGAAAGAGGCCTTGGTTATATTAATATTCTGCGCTTGACAGATATTCAAGATAAACCTAAGCTTTTCTCTACTTTTATGTTGAATTTACTTGCTCAAGTTTATTCTCAAATGCCGGAACAAGGAGATAGTGGACAACCTGAGTTAGTAATTTTTATTGATGAAGCGCACTTAATATTTAATGAAGCAAGCAAAACTTTACTTAATCAGATTGAAACAATAGTAAAATTAATTCGTTCTAAAGGAATTGGTATCTATTTTATTACGCAAAATCCAACTGATATTCCAAATGGTGTGTTAGCGCAATTAGGTTTGAAAATTCAACATGCTTTAAGAGCTTTTACTGAAAAGGATAGAAAAGCAATTAAAACTGCTTCAGAAAACTTTCCACAAACTGAGTTTTATAAAACCAGTGAAATTATTACACAATTAGGTACTGGAGAAGCCTTAGTGACTGCTCTAAACGAAAAAGGTATTCCTACTCCACTTACTGTTTGTGCTATGAGAGCACCTATGAGTAGAATGGATATTTTATCTAATGATGAAATTAACTCTATTATTGACAAGTCTTCTTTAGCAAAGAAATACAATAATTATTTTGACAGAGAAAGTGCTTACGAAATCTTAACTGCTAAGTTAGAAAGAATGCAGTCAGAAGAACTAGAGATCCAAAAGCCTACAAAAGCTTCCAAAACCACTACTACTGTACCGAAAAGTCAAAACAACGATATCACTAAAAGTGTTTTAAAAGTTGTAACGAGTGCTACATTTATTCGTGGTGCTTTTGGAATCTTAAATAAAATATTTGCTAATAATACAAAAGGTAAAAAATAAAAAAAGAGGCTGTCTATATAGGCAGCCTTCTTCAATTTTGTTCATTCTAATAATAATCAATAGTAAAATGTTTATTACTTAAACATTCTTATTACATTACTAAGATTGAATAATCTCTTTCAACTTTTCCATTATCTCCTGAGAATCCCATTTATCTTTAATATTATCTTCTCTCATTATTATATCCATCCATAAACCTTGCTGTTTCCCCATTTCTAAAGCAGCAACGTATGTATCAGTACTAAATGTAACTCTATCATACAAAGGCAACCATAAATCAGGATATTGAGAAGCAAACTTACTCTCTATTTTCTTACGCAATAAAAAAGTATCATCTGCTGTATGCTCACTCATTTCTCTAAAGTTTTGATAAGACAACTCTGCAATGGCATCTCCATTTGGCTTTCTCATTTCTTGATAGCGACTCAAAATCTCATCCCATTTTGCTTCATCATACTCGTCAAGTATTTCACTTAAAACAAAAACATCTTCTAATCCTGCATTTAATCCTTGTCCATAAAATGGAACTACTGCGTGAGCAGCATCACCAATTAAAGCAACTTTTGACTTGTAAATCCAAGGAAAACATTTCATTGTTACTAATGAGTTTACTGGATTTCTTAAGTATTGTGCTATATAATCAGGCATTAACTGAGGTACTTCTGGAAAATACTTGGCAAAAAACACCCTGATATCTTCATCTGTTTTAATATTGTCAAATGAAACATCTCCTTCAAAAGGCATAAATAATGTACAAGTAAAAGAACCATCTACATTTGCTAATGCTATTAGCATAAAGTCCTTTCTTGGCCAAATATGAAAAGAATTAGGTGCTAATTTATGTTCTCCTACCTCTGCAGCATCAATTACTAACTCTTTATATCCAAGGTGTAAATATGATTGTTGATACTCAAATCTACTTTGTTTTTGCATTCTTGCTCTAATGCGTGAATAAGCTCCATCTGCTCCAATTACTAAATCGTGCTTGATAGCTTTCCATTGCATTGCTTCTTCTTTTGCTGTATAAAGTATTCCGTTATCTAAATCAACATCCCAAATTGGTGTTTCAAATTTAAAAATCACACCTGCTTCTTCTGCTATCGCAATAAGGTGTTTGTTCAAATCTCCTCTTGATATCGCCCAAATAGCATCTCCTTTAATACTATAAGGTTGGTGCTTAACTTCTCCTTCTATTGTATGAATTGCTCTTTGATACATAGGAATCCCAATTGCTCTTACTTGATCTGCAATATCTATTTTATCAAGAATACGCCATCCTCTATCTGAAAGAGCTAAATTGATCGATCTCCCTCTAAAGTCCAACGTTCTAATATCACAACTTTTATCATATACAACAACTTGGTAACCTTTTTTCTTTAAAGTTAATGCTAATACAACACCAACTAACCCACTACCTACAACTGCAATATCTCTACTCATCACATTTATACTATTTGAAACTATTACACCAGATAAGCTATAGTATTCATAATTTATCTTGACTATAATAACTACTTATAATTCTGTTTGTTTTAGCTCATAAAGCTACAACCACAAATGATAACAAAAAAATAAAGAGCCTAAAAATGGCTCTTTATCTTTATATCAAAATTACTTTTTGAATTCTATTTTTTCTCCTACTGTCAATCCTTGTGATTTAGCATAGGCACCACACATATGGAACAATAATCTTGCTCCTACGTTTCCATCCCAATCATCTTCTCCTGGAGCCACTTCTACCAAGTCCATACCAATAATCTGCTTATTAGTTTCAGATAACCTTGTAATCATATAAGTAGCTTGTTCAAAAGTTAATCCTCCTGGAACTGGTGTTCCTGTATTTGGACAATACCAAGGTAACAATGCGTCAATATCAAAACTAATAGCAACTTTCTCAGGTAATGAGTTTATAATTTGGTCACATTTCGCTTTCCAAGACATTCCTTCAAACTCATCTGTTTTTAAATCTGAATCTGTATGAACTAATACTCTTCCATTTGATGTATGTACAACCTCAGCTTCTTGCTCACAAAAATCTCTAATTCCTACTTGTACAATTTTTTCAACTTGAGATAACCCTAAAGTATTGAACATAATTGACGCGTGAGAATAAGTAAATCCTTCATACGCATCTCTTAGATCCATGTGTGCATCAAAATGTAAAATTCCAAAAGAATCATGATATTTAGCTAAAGACTTGTAGTATCCTAATGGCGTACTGTGGTCTCCTCCTAATAACACTACTTTTTTACCTTTTTCCATCCAATAAGTGATTTTTTCTTCAACCTCTTTATGGAATACCTCACACGCCTCATTAATAGCATCTAAATCTTTTTGCAATGCCGGATTTTCTGCAACATCTTCTCCATTCTCTAATGCCTCAATAATTGGCTGAGCCATTTCTTTATATTTTGCACTATTCTCTGCCCAATGTGCAGGTGCTTCATCAATAAATATCCCTAATTTCCACAACTCAGGATACTGTTGATGATGTAAATCTACTTGAAAAGAAGCTTCTAAAATAGCTTCTGGTCCTTCAGAAGTACCTGCTCCATAACTAACAGTAACCTCCCAAGGTGCTGGAACTACAATAATTTCACTTTCTTCTGCAGTAAAAGGTAATCCATAAATACTTGCATCAGCTAATCCTGGTTGAGAAGGATCAAAATTGTCTATTTTATGCTGTTTTGTTGACATCTGTAAATGTTTATTTTTTTTGCAAATTTAAAATTATAATTCAATCTCAAAACAATACTACACATTAGATTGTTTTAGTCCTTGTTTCAATATTTGTCCAAAGTGATAAATATCTTCATAAGAGGTGTAAAAAGGAACTGGTGCCAAACGAATTACATTCGGTTCACGCCAATCTACTATCACTCCTTTTTCCATTAAATAAGTAAACAACTCACGGCCTTCTCCGTGTAATAAAACTGAAAGCTGACTCGCTCTTTCCTCAGGTACTATTGGAGTGATTACTTCAAAATTACCTCCTACTTCTTTTGCTATATCTTGAATAACAAAATCAAGATAAGCTGTTATTTGATCTCTTTTAGCAATTAACGTAGACATTCCTACTTCAGAAAACATTTCTACAGAGGCTAAATAAGGTGCTAAACTTAGAATCGGTGGATTGCTAATCTGCCATCCATTTGCACTTTCAATTGGATCATATTTTTTTTCCATCAAAAAGCGACGCTCTTTATTATGTCCCCACCATCCACCTAAACGAACAAGCGTTTCATCTTGGTGATACTTTTCATGTATAAAACAACCAGAAGCGTTTCCTGGTCCTCCATTCATATACTTATAGCTACACCAAGCTGCAAAATCAACATTCCAGTCGTGTAACTTTAATTCTATATTACCAGCAGCGTGAGCTAAATCCCAACCTACTTTTGCATTGTATTGCTGTGCATAATTGGTAATCGTTTTTATATCTAATACTTGACCAGTGTAATAATTAATTCCTCCTATCAGAACAAGGGCCAACTCATCTCCTACCTCATCAATTTTAGCAAGAATATCTTCCGTTCTAAAATTGTGTTCTCCTTTTCTACGTTTTACCTCTACAACAACATCTTTATAGTTCAATCCATGCCATTGTACTTGTGATTGTATTAAGTACTGATCACTCGGAAATGCCTTCTCTTCACAAATAATTTTAAACTTACCTGTGGTAGGTTTATAAAAAGTAGCCATTAACAAGTGTAAATTAACTGTTAATGTATTCATTACAGTAACCTCACTTGCTTTTGCCCCTACAACTTTTGATAAAGGTTCACAAAATCTCTCGTGATAATCCCACCAAGGTTTATCTGCATAGAAATGTCCCTCTACCGCTAATTCTGCCCAATCAGTCATTACTTCATTTACAAACTTAACTGCTCTTTTGGGCTGAAGTCCTAATGAATTACCTGTAAAGTAGATAACTTGTTTCCCATTTACTTTTGGAAAATTAAACTCCTGTCTGTATTTAGACAGCACATCTTTACTATCTAAACTCTTTGCATAAGAAAGGCTGTTCTCAAACATCATGAATTATATTACTTTTGGTTTTAGTAAATGTAACTATTTTAATCCTATCTCAAAGACACCTTATCGAATAAAACCGAATACTACTTTCTATTAAAACAACTAAATGATTATCTCTAAACAATAACTTACCCTACTGGTGTTAACTACTTGATATCCTTGTTTCCTAATCTCAAAACAAAAAAGAGGATATCTGTTTAGATATCCTCTTTTATAAATTATTTAAAATCTTCTACTATAAGATTAGCATCGCATCTCCGTAAGAGTAGAATTTGTATTTCTCTTTTACTGCTTCTTTATAAGCTTTCATCATTAAATCATGACCACAGAAAGCTGAGATCATCATCAATAATGTTGACTTAGGCATATGGAAGTTTGTTACCATACAATCAGCAATACTGAAATCGTAAGGAGGGAAAATAAATTTATTTGTCCATCCAACGAAAGGATTCAAAGTTTGATTAGAAGAAACAGAACTCTCTAAAGCACGCATACTTGTAGTACCTACAGCACATACTCTGCTTTTTCTTACTTTAGCTTCATTAACTATATCACAAGCTTCTTGAGTTACAAACATCTCTTCAGAATCCATTTTATGCTTAGATAAATCTTCAACCTCAACTGGGTTAAATGTACCTAATCCAATGTGTAATGTAACTTCTGCAAATTTAATTCCTTTAATTTCTAAACGTTTTAATAAATGCTTAGAAAAGTGTAATCCTGCCGTTGGTGCAGCTACAGCTCCTTCTTCTGTAGCATAAATTGTTTGGTAACGTTCTGCATCTTCTGGAACTACCTCACGGTTGATATATTTAGGTATTGGAGTTTCTCCAAGTTCTTGAAGCTTCACTCTAAATTCTTCATAAGATCCATCATATAAGAAACGTAATGTTCTTCCTCTTGATGTTGTATTATCAATTACCTCTGCTACAAGAGAATCATCTTCTCCAAAGTATAATTTATTTCCAATACGAATTTTACGAGCTGGATCCACTAAAACATCCCATAAACGCTGTTCTGCATTTAACTCACGTAATAAGAAAACTTCGATTCTTGCTCCAGTTTTTTCTTTATTACCATATAAACGAGCTGGGAATACTTTAGTATTATTTAATACCATTACATCACCTTCATCGAAATAATCGATTAAATCTTTAAATTCTTTATGGTCAATAGTTCCTGCTTTACGATCAATCACCATTAAACGTGATTCATCTCTATTTTCAGCTGGAAACTCTGCCAATAACTCAGTTGGCAAATCAAAATTAAAGTTTGATAACTTCATTGAATACGGTTTAAATTAAAATAACACTAAAGACTATACTAGTCCAAGAATATGCAAATATACAACCTCACGATAGGGGTTGTCAAGTATTTAACGATATTTTTCTTTTTATAGCTTATATCTCTGCTGTATTAAATCCTAATTCAGTCAAGCAATCCCAGAAATTAATAAATGATTTACTAACTACCTCTGCCTCAAGAATTACTATATCAGTCTTCAATGCTAAAGGAGCAAAAGCCATAGCCATCCTATGATCTTGGTAAGTTTCAATTGCAATCCCACTATTAATTACTTGACTTGAATTAATAAATAAACTCTCGTCCGTTACCGTAATAACAGCACCAAGTTTTGTTAATTCGTTTTGTAAAGCAACTAATCGATCTGTTTCCTTGATTTTTAACGTATGTAGCCCTTTTAACTCACATTCAACTCCTAATCCAAAACACGTAACTGCAATTGTTTGAGCTAAATCTGGTGTTTCTATTAAATCCGCACTAAACTTAGACAGCTCCTTTTCTACCTTTTGTAACGCTATACAATCGTCTTCTAAAAAGGTAGTTTCAACACCTAATCTTGCATATAACTTTGCTACATTACTATCACCTTGTAAACTATTCTCTTTATAACTGCTTAATCGCATTGTTGTTCCTACAGGCGATAATGCAATTATAGAATAAAAATAAGAAGCAGAAGACCAATCAGATTCCACTGTAAAACTATTTTTTAATGGTTTCTCTAGTTGTTTTGCAACAATAGTATTGCCTTCAAAAAATGTTTCTACCCCTAATTGATTTAATAAAGACAAGGTCATCTCAATGTACGGGCGTGAGGTAATATCTCCTACTAATTCTATTTCAACTCCTTGTTTAAAATGAGTTCCGACTAACAATAAGGCAGTTATATACTGACTACTAATATTAGCTGGCAACACAACTCTCCCTCCTTCTGATAAATGTCCTTTTATTCGCAAAGGTGGATATCCATCAGCTCCTTTATAACTAATCTCAGCTCCCAATTGACGTAAAGCATCAACCAAAACACCAATAGGTCTTTCTTGCATTCTCTTACTACCAGTCAATACCAAGCTTCTATTTGTACATAAAGAATAATAAGCCGTCAAAAAACGCATTGTTGTTCCTGCGTGATGAATATCAACCACTTCTTCTGTAGTTGACTTCAATGCATTTACCATAGCACAAACATCATCTGAGTCAGATAAGTTTTTAATGTGTAATTGTGGAAACAATTGTTGTAAAATAAGTAGGCGATTACTTTCTGATTTACTTCCTGAAATCACCAATGATTTACAATTGTTTATTTGACTATGAGAGAGTATTTTCTTCATATAAACAGTTTATTTCAATTTTTCATTGTTGTGGTGACGGTCGTGATCACGCTTTGTTTTCACATCCATCTTTTTATCAAAAGCTTCTTGTAGATTAACTCCTGTCTGATTTGCTAAACAAAGTACAACAAAAACAACATCGGCTAATTCTTCACCTAAATCCTTGTTTTTATCGCTTTCTTTTTCAGATTGTTCTCCATAACGTCTTGCAATAATACGGGCTACTTCTCCAACTTCTTCAGTTAATTGAGCCATATTAGTCAACTCATTAAAATAACGAACTCCGTGTTCTTTAATCCAATTATCTACTGCTTTTTGTGCGTCTTGTATATTCATCTTTTTTACACTTAATTCTTTTTAAATATTTTTCCTTTAATCCACTTGTCATAAATAATCATCAATACCATAAATACAACATATTTTACCATAAAATTCAAAACACAAGTTTGATTTCCTGCTATGGCACATCCTAACTCATCTGACAAAAACCAAGTTAATCCAATATATATAACCGTAAAAAAACTATATTTTACTAATGTATTCATTACTCTTTATTTTGTGTGTCAATAATTATAGTTACAGGTCCGTCATTTAAGAGTTCTACTTTCATATCTGCTCCAAACTTTCCTTTTTGAATTGGCTTTCCAAGTTCTCTTTCCAATTGTGCTATAAATTTCTCATACATCGGCACGGCAAAATCAGGCTTTGCTGCACGTATGTAAGAGGGTCTATTTCCTTTTTTTGTAGAAGCGTGTAAAGTAAATTGACTTACCAACAATATATCTCCTTCGATATCTTTAATAGACATATTCATCACTCCATTCTCATCATCAAATACACGTAAATTAGTTACTTTTCCTCCTAACCATTCTATATCACTTTGTGTATCTACTTCTTCAATACCAACAAGTATAAGCAATCCTTTTTCAATTTCACCTATAACTTGCCCTTCTACAGTTACAGATGCACGTGTTACTCTTTGTATTACAGTTCTCACTTGATAATTTTTTAAATCAATATCTACAAACTTAAAACTTTCAATTATTCTCTCCTCTCTTTCTACTCTTTTTTTTACTTTATCAAAACCTCCAAAAAAAATATAAATTCAATCTAAACACTACTCAACATTCACTTAGTGAGAATATTCTCATTTACACTAATTCTAATTAAAATATAAACAAAAAGCAAGAAACATAATCATAAACACCTGTAAACAAACACATTAAACCTTGCTTTTTTAACAATTAATTCCTACTCTATTATTAGTATTTAATCTAAATAAAGAACTAAATACCTTTGATTAGTTAATAAAATGTTTAATTTTGTGCGTTAATTTAGAATAAGTCTTAATTAAACACTAACTATGAAACCTCTTAAAATCAATTTATTAATCGCTTTCTTTTCTTTACTTTCTACTGTATGTTTTGCTCAAACGCAACAATATGTAGGAAAAGTAATTAATCAGCATACGAAAAAACCTATACAAGGTGCGATTATCACCTTAGTAGATACTAAACAAATTTTCATTACTGAAGATAATGGTACCTTTTCTTTTACAGCTCCTAAACAAACAGATATTATCGTCTCCCATTTAGGTTTTGAAGAAATCCGTATGTCTTTAAAAAATACTTCTCAAAATATTTATCTAAACCCAATTATGGAGCAACTCGAAGAATTGCTCATAAAATGTACACACAATATAAATGATATTGATGTGCGTAATCTAACTGGTTCTGTAGTTACACTTGATATGAATAAATTAAGTGAACGTTCTGAGATAGATATGGCTAAACTTTTACAAGGACAAATACCAGGATTGACTGTTAATTATGGAGGGGAACTTGGAAAGAAACCTGAAATACGCATTAGAGGTAACTCCTCTTTTAATTACAAAGGAAGTGCTAATGAACCACTTTTTGTAATGGACGGAATTATTATATCTACAGAAACATTCCTTACTTTAACCCCAAATGACTTTACGACAATAAAAGTACTTAAAGACGCTCCTGCTACAGCTTTATATGGTATAAAAGCGGCTAATGGTGTAATTGAATTAACGTCAAAACAAGGTTTTGAAGGCAAACCTATTTTTAGTTTTTCTATGAAACAAGGAGTAACTTTTAGAGGAGAACGTCCTGTTGAAATGATGGGAACTAATGAAAAATTAGCATTTGAAGAGCGAATAGAAATGCTGGCCACTCCTGGCTACTTGTTCTCTGAGAAATACATCACTAAAAATTATCAAAATAGCCCCTTATTACAAGAAAAATTAGCAGAGGGAAACAGAATACTCGATTCTCTTAAACAATATAACACGGATTGGTTTAAAGAACTAATTAAGCCTAATCATTTTCAATCGTACAACTTTAGTGTTCGTGGGGGGACTGAAAAAAACACCTATTTCTACTCTTTGAATTACAGTAAACAAGGAGGTCGTATTCCTGGTAATGATATTCACCATATCACAGCTCGTGCTAACTTGAATTATCTAATCACAGATAACTTCAACCTTGCTATTAATAATAGCTTTGGGGTAGCTACTGCTAACACTCAAAATGGTATGGACAATGATCCTACCTCTCTCGCTTATATACTAAATCCATATGAAACTAAAGAGAGTAAAAAATTGTATAGTTTTAATAAACATCAATCTTATAAAGATTTAATTAATCAATTCTATCAAAAAAGTACTACTAAACGCTTTAGTAGTTCTTTGGTTATGCAATGGGACGTCTTACCTGAATTAAACATCTCAGGAGTAATTGGTGCAGATTATAGTTTAGGGGAAATAAATAAACGCATATATAGTACTGCATACAGTCAACGTGATAATCCTATAAATGCACAGGGGTACTTATCAGAGGAAGACAACAAAAACTTTGATTTTTCTTCAAATATTCGTGCGAGTTACCAAAAACAAATAGGAGACCACGACTTTTTTATCGGAGTAAACTCAGATTATTATTTGTCTAATATTAAATCACTTTCTGCTTCTGGTTATGGTATTGCTGATGATATAAACAGCATCTCTGGTATCAATAACTCTTTAACGGGGACTTATGCTCCTAATAACGGGGGAAATAAAATTAAAAATGCGCAATTAGGTTTTGGAGCTGCCTTGGGGTATACATTCCAAAATACCTATGATTTTTATGCAAGTATCAAAAGGGATGGTTC
The DNA here is from genome assembly GCF_900099675.1 of Myroides phaeus. Classification (GTDB taxonomy): domain Bacteria; phylum Bacteroidota; class Bacteroidia; order Flavobacteriales; family Flavobacteriaceae; genus Flavobacterium; species Flavobacterium phaeum. The sequence continues at coordinate 49,156 of NZ_FNDQ01000013.1, read as the reverse complement.
TTCTCTTTTACCAAGTAATAACAGATGGAACAATGCTTGGGCAACGGGTATTGCATGGTCTCCAAGTGAATATGCTTTTTTTGCTAAACAGGACATTTTAACGGCTTTAAAGTTTAAAGCTTCTTTAGGTTATACAGCAAGTATGGTTGGTATTACTCCACGTGATATTACTACAACTTTCAGTAATTCTAACAACTTTTATGGAGAAAGTAGAATTTTACAACTACTTGCATTGCCTAATAAGGATTTAAAACCACAGCAAACTTATTCAACAAACTTTACAATTGACTTTGGTTTCCTAAATAGATTTAACCTTACAACTACTTTGTATAACGAATTAACGAAAGAAGCCATAGTTACTGTTCCAATTGCAAGTAGTAATGGTTTTAAAACGTTTACAAAAAATATCGGGGAATTAGAAAACAAGGGGATTGAGTTAATGCTTAATGGAGATGTTCTACACATTGCTGATTTTAAATGGAACTCATCTATTTCTATGTCTTATAATGCTAATAAAGTCAAAAAACTTTATGGTACGGATAAAATTTATTTAACTGACCAATCTGTCATTCCTGAATATGAAGTTGGCAAGCCTTTAGGTGTCATTTATGGTTTACGCGATAATGGTGTTTACCCTATTACTGGATTGCCTCAATATGTTGATAATGATGGGCAAATAATCAACTTTGAAAATAGTATCTCTCCTAATTACTTCAATAACTTAGGATACTCTATTGCGCCTTACAGTGGCTTTTTCAACAACTATTTTAGTTATAAAAACTGGTCTCTAACTGTTAACATTAACTATAGTTCAGGTGGTAAAGCAACTTATAGTAAATCTTATATTAGAGATAATACAAATGCTAATAAGAATGCTATTAAAGGACAATTAGACAATATGTGGTTTGAAATTGGTGACGAAAACAAACTATATCCTGCTAAAAAACTTCCAAGCTCTGTTTATGATTTGTATCAATATCCAACAACGAAGACGATATATAAAACAGATTATATAAAATTAAACTTTGTTCAATTAGGTTATAGCATTACACAAAGCGCATTCATTAATCGCTACTTCAAGTCTTTACAAGTAAATGTACAAGCTGATAATATTTACACCTATCGCAGACAAAAAGATAAAGGCTCTCTAAATGATGTATTACAACCAATTTTAACTTTTTCTATTAACGCTACATTCTAATTATGAAAAAAATATTCCTATTTATAGCTATAGGCTTTCTTACAGCGTGTAGTTTAGACATAAATTCACAAGACGAAATATCTGGTGATAATATTATTAATACTCCCATAAAAGCAATGGGGGTATTATCTCAAGCTTATAAGAGCCTTCCTGTTTCTTCTGAAAAATTCACTTTACTAACAGAGGATTTACACCCCAACTATCAAGTTGTGTACAAAAAAGAGTATCAACTTATCTATAATTGGGACCAACGTGAACTAACAAAAAATACTGCGTCTATCTGGGAGGATTACTATAATGCTTTAATAAATTTGAACGCTATTTTACTTTCAAATGATAATGCGAATAAAGACAATGAAGATTGGCAATATATTAAAGGAAATGCACTCTTATTAAAAGCATATATATACTTTGATTTGTTGCAGCTTTATAGCGATCGTTATACTCCTAATGCTTTAGGTATTATTCCTACAAACTCATTAAGTCTGGAAACAAATAAGCGTTTAACCCAAACAGAAACATTAACTGAAATTAATAACCTATTGGAAGAAGGATTGTCTCTCATTAAAGATTATCCTAATGAGAAAAACTATTTCATAACTAAAAAAGGAGCTCTGCATATACAAGCTCAAGTAGCTCTTTTTATGAGAGACTTTTCAAAGGCAGAAAAGCTGGCTAAAGATCTTTTAAATGATAATTTTAAACTGATTAATACTGAAACGACGTATGCTAATCTTTGGAATAATCAAGTGGCAAGTATTTCTTCTAATGTTTATTGGATATATGATTTACAAGAAAACCCTAATCACTATTTGTATTATCAACAAAACGCAGGTGATTACTTCTATATCAATGAAACTTTCTCTTTTGAGGAAAAGGATATTAGACATAACGTTTCTCAATATCTATTTAAGTTTAAAGCCAGTGGTATAGATATAATAGATAGACAGTTGTTAGGAAAATATAAAACTACATCTGAAGACAAAACACAAAAGCCTATTGTTATGGCAAGAAATACGGAGACTTATTTTATTTTAATTGAAAGCTTAATTGAGCAAAATAAAAATGTTGAAGCAATACAGTTATTAAATGATTTTCTTTCAAACTTAAATCAAGATATGCTTGCTCCTAATCTTTCGCAAAGCGAATTAAAAGCAATCTTTCGCTTACAAAAACAGAAAGAGTTCATTGGAGAAAAGATAAACTTCTTCGACTTAAAAAGATGGAATATTGACCTTGTCAGATATATACCTGATAGCAATAATAAAGCTACTACAATTAAATCCACAGACTTCAGGTGGACTTGGCCATTGCCTGCTTCTGAAATGAGATATAATCCTAATGCAACTCAAAATGAAGGATGGACTATTGTTGACTAATATTGAAAAAAAATGAAAAAGACATTACAAAAAAACATATTCGTTTTAACTGCTTTCCTAATTACTATAAGCTCTTTTTTCGCTTGCTCTACTGAAGATAATGCGAATGGAGAATTTTTAGGTGAAAATAAAATAGTACTGATTCCGCAAACCAGCGTATTTATAAAAGATAATAGTACTGATGAAACAGTAATAGACATTCATCTTGTAAAAGCAGTAAACACAACTATTAAACTTAAATTTGCTTTACAAGATAATGTATTTGAAAACACTAAACTTCTTGAAATAGAAGATCCAATTATTGAATTTTTACCTGGTCAAAAAAAAGCTCAATTAAAGGTGAAAAGTACGTCGAGAAAAGTAATAACTAAACCAACCTATATTAGTTTAGTATTAGTAGAAAATAACAGTACTCTGAATCTTGAAAAACACTTACAATTTACATTACAACCTCTTTCTGCTACTGATGAATTAACGCCTAAACAAATTGAGTTACTTGAGCTTTATAAGAGCAAAGGATTAGATTTGTATTCTTTGATTGGTGATGTGGAAATGACAGGAACTATCTACTTTCCTGGTGATGGTAATTTAGATGCTTTATATAACAAGAAAACAATACAAATTAATGGTATAACAACATTTACATTAAGTGAAAAAGCTACTGCAGAAAAACCAGTATTAAAAATGACTTCTAACGCAATGGGGTTAGAAAGTTACTTATATAAATTGTTTAGAGACCTTACTATTGACGACCTTGTATTCTGGAATAATCAAGGCCCATATGCACCTCCTGCTAATAAAAACATTATGGAACTTATAGGTCTTACGCGAGAATCGAAAGAAACCTTTGAAGTTATGATGGATGATATTGAAATAGACTTAAATACTAAAGAGGTTTCTTACATAGGGAAGGGGAAAGATTTTTATGGTGAAGAAATTACAATTATCCCTTTAACATACAGGTATAGTGCCTATGAAAGATTACAACAATTCATTAATGATAAAAACCCTATCGCAATAGAAAGCATTGAAAATGGAGCAAATATTAATCCTGCTGCAATAATTAATAATGAAGATATAAAAGAAGATAATTATGAAAATGATACTTGGTCAGAAAGTACTGCAATGTTATCAAACGATAAACTTTCTTTTAAATTTATAATGGGACACTCTCAAGCTGGAGGATACATAAACATAACTGTTGACTACAAAATCAAATAATGACTAAATACAAAATCTTATTATCTTCTTTATTTTTATCACTTTGTCCATTTTTAAGTAATGGACAAAGTCTTTTTAAAGAATTACCAACGATAATGAATAAAAAAATTGATAGCCTTGACAATGGTTTGCAATACATTATTCACTCAACAGAACAACCGAACACAGAATTTCGTTTGGTGTTTAATATTGGTTCTCTTCAAGAAACAGAAGATGAAATTGGCTATGCTCATTTCTTAGAACATTTAATATTTAATGGTTCGGAAGACTTCCCGAATAGACAAGCGGTTGATACTTTACAAGCATTGGGGTATAGATTTGGAAGAGATATTAATGCTTATACGACGTATGAACGTACAGTTTATGAACTATCTCTATTAGCCCCTAATCAATTAGACTTGGCTCTTAATATCTTAGCTAACTTCTTAGGAAAATCATCGTTAACGGATGAAGCCATTTTAAAAGAAAAGAAAATTGTAATTCAAGAAATTAGGGATTATGGCGTAGAATCTACTTTTACAAAAAAGAAATTAGAGGGAACAAAACACGCGAATCGTTTGCCTATTGCGACTGAACAAGATATTATAAATATCGACCATCAACGCTTAAGAGAGTTTTACAAAAAATGGTATACTCCTAATTTAGCTACTATTATAATAACTGGAAATGTTGATACTGACAAGGCAACTAAAGCAATTCAACAGAATTTCGGTAAGTTTAATCCTACGCCAAATGTCAATAGAAAACAGAATATTTTTGCTTTTAACCCTGTATTCAAAGACAAACTTGTTACGCAAGAATTACCTAACTCAAAAGTGAATAAGCTTGAAATAATTCGCTTTGTAAAAGCTCCGTTGTTAGAATCAAAAGCGGATTTTAAGCTTCAACTTATTGAGCGTTTATATAACTCGTTTTTAAAGCAAAAACTGAAAGAAGGGGCTTCTAAAGCCATTAATCATTCTACTTGGTATTTGTCTAATAGAAATGAAAATGCTTTTGAATTACAAGCTGCAACTAAAAAAGAACTCCTTTCTGAGATTCGATTATTAAGTAGCATTATATACTCTATAGAACAGAATGGAATAGCTGAGGAAGAATTAAACACATTAAAAGCTTCTTATTTGAATGCTTTGAACAAAAATAATTCTACAGATCCTTACTATTTAGCTAACTCTTATATTGACCAAGTAGCGGCATATAGTTACTTCTTAACGAATAGTGAAGAAGATCTTTTAGCGCAAGAAATAATAGCTTCCATTTCAATTGATGATATCAATACACATCATAAAAACACTTGGGCAAATGATACTGCCAACTTATATTTATTCGAATTTAATCCTGATTTATTTGAAATAAAGAACGAAAAAGAATTTGAAAAGAGCTGGAAAAAAGGGGCAAAACAAGTAACTAAATTCATTAAAAAACAACCTGTTAAAAGTAATGAGGTAAATGAAATACCGTTAAATTGGGATACTATGCCTCCTATTGCCTTTAATTCAAAAGCTCATATTATCTCTGAAAAAGAGTATAAAAATATTGGGGTTACTGAAATAACACTTCAAAATGGCTTGCGCATTGCTATTAAACCTACAACGAGTGAAGATGATAATTATATATTATCAATCGCTACACGAAAAGGCTTAAATCAGGTTAATCAAAACGAACTATATCTGTTTGAAGAAACTCCTTATTTCATAGATACAGCTTGGATTAATGGTTTCTCTAAAGATGATTATAGTGATATTGGAGCTCAAAAAGAAGTTTCTACTTTGGTAAGTATGATTGATAATGCGAGTATTGCGAATACTTCAAGCAGACAAGCAAATGCAACTGATTTATTTGAATGGAGTTATAGAAAATTGTATGACTATGTTATACCTCAAGAAGATTTTGAGGAATATATTGCTGAAGAAATAGAGTCTTTAACTACTACTCCTACTACACCTAATTATCTAAACAATCCTTTTGTGGCTATGTCACATAAAATAGCTGCGTATAAATTGGGTACAAAAGAGGACAAGCAAGTAGTAAAAACAAAAGAGGATATCCAAAAAATTAACCTTGAAAATATGTTTTCTCTTTTTAACGAAACATTTAGATCGCCTAAGGATATGTCAATCGTTATCTGTGGTTACTTCTCAGTAGATGAAATTAAAGATAAAGCAACAACTTATTTTGGTAGTATTCCCTTACATAAAAGGACAGAGCAAAAGAGTAATATTGCTGATCCTCTAAAAGAGAAAGAAGAAATCACAAGAGCTAAGATAATTACGTCAGAAGCTGAAAGACCAGATGTCTCAATCGTTTTCAAAGGTGATATAAATGCTACACTAAAACAGAGCATTATTGCTCAAATGATACGTGAACTTTTAAATGATGCATTTTTAAATGTTTCTCGTGAGAAAGAGGGTTTGGTATATTCACCGTATTCAGATATTGACGTTACTCTATATCCTGAAGCTAAAACGTTTACTTCTTTACATTTTTCTGCAGAGGAAAAAGATCTTGCTACTTTAGAGGAATACGCCAAACAAGCGGTTAAGAAATTACAATCTACTCCGATCAACAACGAGATGTTAGAGCGTATGAAGCGTACAATTCTAAACAACAAAACACTTCACTTAACAAGTAGTAGTACATACCAATGGGTAGAAAAATTAAGAGAAATATACCTCAACTTTGAAGATTTAAGTGAGTTTGACCAGTATGATACTATATTGCAATCAATCACGACCGAAGACGTCTTAAACACAGCTAAAACAATGTTTAACTTAAATAAATACGGTGTATTTGTTATTGCTCCAAAATAACAACACAAAAAAGCCTCAAAAAGTTTTATACTTCTTGAGGCTTTTGTTTTTTATTTCTTTCTGGCAAATACAACTTGTTGTTGTAATACCTTTCCTACTTTCTGATACAAATCGCGTACATACGGATAATCTTTCACTCCAATCATTCCCTTGTTTTTTAAAAACAATAAAGTTCCTTCTACTTTATTGGTATCAACAGTAAACTTAACTTGCATTTCTATCCCTGCTTGTTGATTCCTCAACACTATATCTTCGGGCACTTTTTCTACTTCATAGCCTTGTGGAATTGCAATGCTAATCATATAGTTTTCCATTGTAGGATATCCAAAATAAATAGGCATTACTCTATTTTCAGCTTCAAAAACGGATGCATTAAAATTGTATAGTTGGAATGGATTTACAAAAAGCTTATCGTTAAACATTGATACAGCATTTCTTTTGTACAATGAATAATTTACTCTAACATCTTTTGATAAATCTTCCTTGCTATTAAATACTCTGACATTACTAATTTGTACACCAAATTGTTGTGATTCGTACATCTTACCTAATTGCCATTCACTACCATTGTAACCACCTCTAAAAACTAATGCATCATAATTACTATAGTTTTTAAGCAATTGCCCTTGCATAGATCCATCAATGTTTAATTCTACTTGATATCTATCTGTTATACCTGAAACAAATTGAGGCATTAAATCAATTGACACAATACTTCCATTGTCTTTAAACAACATTCCTCTACCATTCAAATCTTCTAATGGCAAAATATTAATTCCTGAGTATGGATTTGTAGCATCCAGTAAATAATAGGCTTCTCCAACTTCAACAGCAGTTATAACGTGATTGTAGTAATTTCTCTGCCAAGTTGTTTTTACTCCATTACTCCTTGTACTTAACAAAACAGGATTAGCTTGCAGACCTATATACCTCAACATACTTGTTAGCATCAGATTTATATCAGCAGAATTTCCAATCCCTTTATAATATGCTGTTTTTGTACCATTGTTCGCAAAAATCCCATAGGTATTATCCCATTTTACTTTTTGTTGCACAAATTTTAAAACCTTCTCTATTTTTTCTTCTGTTGACAAACCTTGATAATCCTCCAGTAAAACATCTCTTTTATAATATTTATCTTGCTTTAATTCACGCGAAAAACCACGATTATTAGTCAAATCTGTCAAAAATTCTTTCTCGTTTAACAAGACTTTCTGTACGGGTGAAAAGGGAAACTGTACTTCTAATAAATCAAAACGCAAGGAAGCAATATAGTTTATTGGATTATCAACATAGGGTTCGTTAACAAAAGCGGGAACATTAACTATTTCAAATGTCTTTTCGAGTGCATTAACATTTGTTCGCATTCCTGCTGATACAATTCCTGTCATAGACACTTTCTTTTCAGTTGTTGTCTCTTTTAACTTAAAATCACCTTTCTGAACAATACTATATTGAAAATACTCAGGTAAAACTACTGTGTATTTTGAGATACGCTTAGGTAAATCAGCTTGAATTACCCACTCTGGTAACTCATCAATAAAGCTTGTTACTCTACTATACGAATAAGTAACTATATCTCCTTTCTTTGCATTTTTAAATAACACGCCAACTTCCTTCCAATTGCCATAGTCACTCTTTACAACTTCCTCTTTTTCTATCTTTGTCTTAGAAATATCTACCCCTTGCAAAGAAAAAAGGGAAGCTTGATGTATAACTACTTCTTCGCTTAAATAACCTTTAGGAGAATAAGAGACATAGAAAGAAAGCGACTCTCTCGCATCATCTTTATATAATTTGACTTTACGACTAACCTTTTCCGTTACACGAAAACCATAATCTTGAATATAATCCATTGCAACATCAATCTGTTCATTCAGGATGACAGCATCTGCTCCTGGAAAAATAGGATTAGTATTTTCTCTCAACTCCTCTACACTTACTTTCTCTAAAAAACTTTGTGCATATATTGAAGGAATATTCATAAATAAAACAAACGCCAATAAGGGATATAAATATTTCATTCTTTCTTTTATTAATCTCTAAACGATAAAGGTAAAAATTCCAACGTACATAAAGTATGACATTGTACAAATAAAAAAACCAAGACTATTCGTCTTGGTTTCTTCCATCTTTATAAATATCTGTTCGATAATGTTCTTCTTCACCATCTAATATCTGAATATAACTTTTATATCTTGACCAAGCTAAAACATCTTCATCAAGTGCATCTTTCACAGCACAATGTGGCTCTTCTTTATGCAAACAGTTATTAAACTTACATTGGTCTTTCAAAGCAAAAAACTCAGGGAAATAGTCTCCTACCTCTTGCGGTTCCATATCAACAATACCAAAACCTCTAATTCCAGGGGTATCTATAATACTTGCATCAAAAGATAAATCATACATCTCTGCAAAGGTCGTTGTATGTTGTCCTTGTTGATGTTGCTCTGAGATCTGTGCGGTCTTTAAATTCAGTCCAGGCTCAATTGCATTAATCAGAGTTGATTTTCCAACTCCTGAATGCCCAGAAAACATAGAAACTTTTCCTGTCATTCGTTCTTTAATCGCATCAATTCCTTTTCCTGTCAATGCAGACACACGTAAACATTCGTATCCTATTTGCGAATAGATGTATTGCATATACAATTGTTCATCTAAAGCATCTTCAGAATACGTATCAATTTTATTAAAAACTAATACTGTTTTAATCCCGTAAGCCTCAGCTGTAACTAAAAAACGGTCAATAAAACTTGTTGTTGTTACAGGATTATTAATAGTAACTATTAAAAAAACTGTATCTATATTAGAAGCAATAATATGTACTTGTTTAGACAAGTTTACAGATTTACGAACGATGTAATTCTTTCTTGATTCAATCTGATTAATTACTCCAGTCGTAACGTCATTTGTAGTTTCAAGTTCAAACTGAACGTGATCACCAACAGCTATTGGATTGGTACTTTTAATACCTTTTAATCTGAACTTTCCTTTGATACGACAATCATAGAAATGTCCTTCTTCATTTTTTACCGAGTACCAACTTCCTGTTGACTTGTAAACTATACCTTTCATAAATAGTATTGCCCTCTTGTTTTATTCTTTGTTAATAATTTTATCCTGTCTATAAATACTCTCTTGGTGAATTGCTGTATAAATAGCTGTAATAAACTCTTCAGTAAACCCGATGTGCTTACCTTCTTCTTGCATTTTCTCCAAAATTGTAGTCCAACGTCCTTGTTGGAAAACAGCAACGTTCTTCTCTTTTTTCAACGTACCAATTGCATCGGAAATCAACATACGCTTTCTCAAAAGATCTAATAGTTTACTGTCCATATCGTCAATTTGAATACGATATGCTTGTATTTGTTGTAAAAACTCTTCCGTTTCATCAGTAACATTTCTCACTTTCAAGTTATCTAAAATATCTTGTAACTGATCCGGTGTTACTTGTTGGGGTGCATCACTCCACGCATTATCAGGATCACAATGTGTTTCAATCATTAATCCGTCATAATTCAAATCAAGTGCTTGCTGTGATACTGCAAATATCTTACTTCTATTTCCAGTAATATGTGATGGATCACAGAAAATTGGAATATTAGGCAAATGTAGCTTTAAATCTAATGGTATTTGCCATTCTGGGTTGTTGCGATATTTTGTTTTTTCATAAGTACTAAATCCTCTATGAATAACTCCTAATTTAGCAATTCCCGCTTTAGCAAGACGCTCAATTCCCCCCATCCATAAAGATAAGTCTGGATTCACTGGATTTTTTAACAAGACAACTTTATCAGTTCCCTTCAAAACATCTGCAATTTCTTGAATAGCAAATGGATTTACTGCTGTTCGAGCACCAATCCACAAGATATCTACGTCGTGTTCTAAACACAACTGCACGTGTTCTGCTGTTGCAACTTCTGTAGCAATCAACATTCCTGTTTCTGCTTTTACTTGTTGCAACCACTTCAATCCAATGGCTCCTACTCCTTCAAATCCTCCTGGACGTGTACGAGGTTTCCAAATCCCAGCGCGAAATACTTTCACTTCTTTCGGTAGTGATTTGGCGATTTTCATAACCTGTTCAGGTGTCTCTGCACTACAAGGTCCTGCAATGATTGCAGGATTTTGTCCTTGAAATAAAGACAACCAATCCTTGTTAATGTTTACTTTTTCCATTGGCACAAATTTAATAGTATTACTTTAATAACGACGCAAAGAATAGGTAAGATTAACACCTATTCTTTACGAAACAGAAATTAAAGATAACATATCTAAATTATAAAATTGCACTTAAAATCGATTTTTATACGATAAATACTTACTTTTAACCACATTACTACAAAAATTATATCGAAATGACGTTACTCACCTTCACGCTAATTATGTTTTTAGGAGCATTTGCAGCTGGATTTATCGGTTCTCTTTCTGGTTTAGGAGGAGGAATTATCATAATCCCTTTACTTTCTGTATTTTTAGGAGTAGATATGCACTATGCCATCGGTACTGCTTTAGTAGCTGTTATTGCAACTTCTTCTGGATCGGCTTCTGCTTATGTAAAGGAGGGAATTACAAATATGAGACTCGGGATGTTTTTAGAAATAGCGACAACAGCCGGTGCTGTGATTGGTGCGTTAATTTCTACCAATGCTCCAACATCAGTATTAGCAGTTATATTTGGTGCAACATTAGTATTCTCTTCTATAAATTCTCTTCGCAAAAAAGAAGACCATTTGGTTACTCCGGAGCAATCAAGCACACTGACACACAAATTAAAATTAACGAGTACATACCCTACTCCCTCTGGAGAAAAAGTTAAGTATGGGATGACAAACATCATCGGTGGTTTTAGTATGATGGGGGTTGCTGGTATGATGTCTGGTTTATTGGGAATTGGTTCAGGTGCTTTTAAGGTTATTGCAATGGATAGCATTATGAAGGTTCCTTTTAAAGTTTCTACTACAACAAGTAACTTTATGATGGGTGTTACAGCAATTGCCAGTTCAGTGATCTATATTCAAAAAGGATATATTGAACCAAGTATTTGTATGCCTGTTATTATTGGGGTATTAATTGGTTCGATGGTTGGCGCTAAAGTGCTGATGAGAGCGAATACTAAAAAACTAAAAGTGTTCTTTGCTTTCCTAATTTTAGTTTTAGCTGCAAATATGATTTATAACGGAGTACTTGGAAATATTTAACCTTATGACTACAAAGAAATTTAACGATACAGATTTACAAGCAATCATTGGAAATGTCTTGCGATATGGCGTATTATTAGCTTTATCAGTTGCTCTAATAGGTGGTATCATCTTATTGTTTACTCAATCTGGAGAAACAGTAAACTTTGCAACATTTACAGAAAAACACGATAATATATACATTGTGTTTAACAATATCATAAGTGGTGTAGCTCGAGGAGATGGAGAGGCAATTATATTTTTAGGCGTATTGTTATTATTCCTTACACCTGCCCTGCGTTTAGTGCTATCACTACTCTCTTTTTTCTTGGAAAAAGATTGGTTATATATTGTTATTACATTGATTGTTATTGGGATAATTGGCCTAAGCGTATCTTTCGGTTTTTCTCATTAAAATAACTACATTTGTTACTCTAATACTTATAAACAATGTCACTACTCGTTAAAAACATCAGTAAAATATACGACGATCAAAAGGCCTTAGACAACATTAGCTTTTCTATTCCAAAAGGACAGATAGTTGGCTTTTTAGGTCCTAATGGAGCTGGTAAATCAACATTGATGAAAATACTTACAACCTACATCCACAGTGATGAAGGAAAAGCTTATGTAAACGAGTTTAACGTTGAAACTGAAAGAAAAAAAGTACAGCAATCAATCGGGTATTTACCAGAACACAATCCGCTTTATTTAGATATGTATGTTAGAGAATATCTGCAATTTAATGCAGATATATATAAAGTTAACAAACAACGCATAGAAGAAGTGATTGAGCTTACTGGACTTACGCCTGAAGCTCATAAGAAAATTGAACAGCTTTCAAAGGGATACCGACAAAGAGTAGGTCTTGCAACTGCTCTTCTTCACAATCCTGATGTTCTAATTTTAGACGAACCTACTACTGGATTAGACCCTAATCAATTAGTAGAAATTAGAGAGCTTATTAAAAATATAGGGAAAGATAAAACTGTTTTTCTTTCTACTCATATTATGCAGGAGGTTGAAGCTATTTGTGAACGTGTGATTATTATCAAAAAAGGACAAATAGTAGCTGACCAGATGTTAACGGATATGTTAGAACATCAAAACGAACAAATCATTGCTGTCGAATTTGATTACAAAATTGAAATTCAGTTTATCAATCAAATTCCAAACCTTGTTAAAGCTAATCATATACACGATACACAGTGGGAGTTGTTTTTTCCTATTGAAGGAGATTATCGTGGTACTGTTTACGACTTTGCACAAGAAAATGGTTTAAAAACATTATCACTACAAGTAAAAAGTAAGAACCTCGAAAAACTATTTAGAGAAATTACTAATGCATAAAAAAAGAGCTGTTTACTTAAACAGCTCTTTTCTTTTATCGTCAACTTATTTCTTTACAAAATAATGTTATTGCTTTTTAAATAATCCATTGATTTCTGCATCAATCTTATTGATAACATCTCCTAAGTCTTCTGGATTATCAACGAAGTCTAAATTATCAACATCTACAATTAATAATTTACCTTTATCATACCCTTTAATCCACTCTTCATATCTATCGTTCAATCGATTCAAATACTCAATTGAAATAGAGTTTTCATACTCTCTACCTCTTTTGTGAATTTGTCCTACTAAATTAGGAACAGAGCTTCTTAAATAGATTAATAAATCAGGTGCTCCTACTAACTCTTGCATTAATTCAAACAAAGAAGAATAGTTCTGGAAATCACGGTTAGACATTAACCCCATTGCGTGCAAGTTAGGTGCAAAAATATGGGCGTCTTCATAAATAGTACGATCTTGAATAATCGACTTACCACTTTGTCTTATCTGTAAAACTTGGCGAAAACGACTATTTAAAAAGTAAACCTGCAAATTAAAAGACCATCTATCCATCTGGTGATAGAAATCATCTAAGTACGGATTGTCAACTACATCTTCATAATGAGGCTCCCAATTATAATGTTTTGCCAATAAATTTGTAAGCGTAGTTTTTCCTGCGCCAATATTTCCTGCAATAGCTATATGCATTACGGTAATTTTATAAGGTAATTATTTATTTTCTGTTCCGCAAAAATACTCAATTTTTGAGTGTTATAAAAGAAGCTTGAAATGCTTTTTTCCGGAACGGCAATCGGATATACTTTATTCTGCACCAAATCAACGTAATACATTTTGTTTTGGTAGCTATAAATTAATTTCTGTAAGTCTATGATCTGAATCTGATCATAGTTAGTAGGCAGCGCATAATCAAATATTGTTTTTCCTGTCAAGCCTACTGCGTGTATAATATTTTTATCATCTACGTAAAAGAAGGCTTGAGGCAACGAATAATAATTTTTTATTCTCCCCTCAGGTAATGTAAATACACGGTGTAATTCATACGTTGTACTGCTATATAAACTAACACTTCTATTGACACTATTTACTATCCAATAATTGCGCTTCGTACTATTAGAAAGGTATTCCATTTCCATACTTGGAAACTTTTCACCAAATTCTACAGTACCTACTGGAGCTAAATCTTTATTAAGTATAACAACTGATTTATCTTCTTTAAAAAATAAAAGTATTTGCAACGGATTACTAAAATCTACTTGCGTTAACGCTCCTTTATTTTTATTTGAAAAATTTACAGAAGTATATCTTGTTACTTTTTTAAAGACATTCCCTTCTTCTGTTAGATAAGTACTATCATAAATATCCTTCCCAACAAACAATTGTCCTTTTGCTAAGTTCTCACTATTGAGCAATTTTACTTTAATACTATCTTGCGCTTGTACATTCAAAGAACAGACAAACAAAACAAGAAGAGATAATATCTTTTTCATAAACATATTTATTAACGGTTACTTACTTCTCAAAAGTTTGAAAGGTAAATGAGTATTGATGTTTCTCATCAACACTGTGAAACTCTTCTTTTTTCAACTTCCACTCCCCCAGTGAAAATTCAGGAAAAAAGGCATCTGCATCTAAACTTGTGTGAACTCTTGTCAACTCAATTCTATCTGCAAATGGTAGTGCTAATTTATATATTTCACCACCACCTATTACAAACACTTCAGCTTGTTCTTTTACAATTGCTAAAGCGGCTTCTAAACTCGCTACAACAATACACCCCCCTGGTGCTGTATAGTCTGTTTGTCTTGTGATGATAATATGTGTTCTATTAGGCAATGGCTTAGGAAAAGACTCAAACGTTTTTCTCCCCATTATGATAAAATGGTTTGACGTTAAGTTTTTGAAATGCTTAAAATCATCTGGCAAATGCCATAACATTTCATTGTTCTTTCCTAAAGCATTATTTTCTGCTGCTGCTGCTATTAAAATAAGCTTCATTGTATTCTTTTATTAGAATTCAGAATTCGTTTTTTGTTACATCAGTGTTTTTCTGATCTAAATCTCTCTTTACATCTACTAATGGAAAATCTTTTTCAACTCTTGCTCTTAGCTCTTTTATTCGCTCTTCCTGTTTCTCGATCAATCGCTTCACTTGTTTATCTTCCCATTTTTTCCCCATAAAACTGTCAACAATTAATACGTTCACAGCGTGTAAAAAAACAAGAATAGACCACGCTCCAATAGCATAAGGCCACCAAACAACAGTATTCGCAGGATCTTGAATAAAAGCGTTAAAGCAAAACATCAAAACACTTCCCAAGAAAAAAACAGCGAAGTGAAAAAACAATAACTTTTTTTGTTTAACTCTTCTACGGGCGTAATCATACGCTTCATAAGGATTCTTATTGTCCATAGCTATATCGTTTATAAAGGTTATTCTGTTTTAAACCGACACCTTACCTTTTATTGCAGGATGAGGGTTGTAATCTTCTAATGTAAAATCTTCGTATGTAAAACTAAAGATATCTTTAACATCTTTATTCAACACCATTTTTGGCAATGCCATTGGCTCTCTTGACAACTGAAGATTAACTTGTTCAATATGATTATTGTAAATATGTACATCTCCAAAAGTGTGAACAAAATCTCCCACTTCTAAATCACAAACTTGCGCAACCATCATTGTCAATAAGGCATAAGAAGCAATATTAAAAGGTACTCCTAAAAACACATCAGCACTACGTTGGTACAATTGACAAGAAAGTTTTCCTTCTGCTACATAAAACTGAAAAAACGAGTGACAAGGAGGCAACGCCGCTTTTCCATTTGCTACATTCTCTTCAAAAGAAACAGATGTATCTGGTAAAACACTTGGGTTCCAAGCAGAAACCATAATCCTTCTACTATTAGGATTTGTTTTCAACGTGTCAATAACCTCTTTAATTTGGTCTATTCCCTCTCCATTCCAATTTCTCCATTGGTAGCCATAAACAGGTCCTAAATCACCATTCTCATTAGCCCATTCATCCCAAATACGAACACCATTATCTTTTAAATATTTAATATTAGTATCTCCGTTTAAGAACCATAAAAGTTCATAAATTATAGACTTTAAATGCACTTTTTTAGTTGTTACCAAAGGAAATCCCTCTGATAAATCAAAACGCATTTGATGACCAAAAATACTTTTAGTCCCTGTTCCTGTCCTATCTCCTTTTTGAACTCCTTTATCTAATACTTCTTGTACTAAATTTAAATATTGTTTCATAGTGTGTTGTATAGTAGTTTATTATTTTCTCTTCGTTAGTTCATCACGCAATTTGGCTGCCTTTTCATAATCTTCATTAGCTATTGCTTTATTTAACAAGTCATTTATTACCTCAACGGATAACTTAGAAAAGTCATTAGCCTTCGCTTCGCTTTCTAAAAACTGTTCTACCTGTGTTGCAATATCATTTAGATCATCACTATCTTCATTGTCCTCTTCATCTTCTAAAACATCATCCTGATCTCCATTTAAGATAATACCCGCCTTTTCCATAATATCTTTAAATGTAAATATTGGTGCAAAGAAACGAATAGCAATAGCAATGGCATCAGATGTTCTTGCATCAATAATCTCTTCCACTCCTTCTCGCTCACAAATTAAACTTGAATGAAAAATTCCATCTACTAATTTATTAATAATAACCTGCTTAACTATAATACCATATTTATCTGACAATGTTTTAAACAAATCGTGTGTCAAAGGTCTTGGAGGTCTTATATCATCTTCAATTGCAATCGCGATCGATTGTGCTTCAAACGCTCCTATTACAATAGGTAACTTTCTATTTCCATTTTCTTCATTCAAAATAAGTGCATAAGCACCATTTTGGGTATGACTGTAAGATATTCCACTTACTGTTAATTTTATCAAACTCATAATTTTTACTTAAACAAAAAAGCAACTAAAACAAAGATATAAATTCTTTGCCTTAATTGCTTTTTTTTATCTATTGCATTTAGAAATGCTTATGCGTTTTTCTCTTTGAACTCTTTTAATTTTTCAACTAATTGAGGTACTACTTGGAATGCATCTCCTACAATTCCGTAGTCAGCCACTTTAAAGAAAGGAGCTTCTGCATCTGTATTAATAGCAACTTTTACTTTAGATGAGTTAACCCCTGCAATATGTTGGATAGCTCCAGAAATACCAACAGCGATATACAAGTTAGAAGAAACAGGTTTTCCTGTTTGTCCAACGTGCTCTTCGTGTGTTCTCCATCCTAAGTCAGAAACTGGTTTTGAACAAGCTAAAGCAGCTCCTAAAACATCAGCAAGATCTTCTAACATTTTCCAGTTTTCTGGTCCTTTTAATCCACGTCCTCCTGATACAACAACATCTGCATCAGCAATAGTAACTTTTCCAGAAACTTTCTCTACGCTTTCAACTTTTAATGAAAAGTCTGCATCATTTAAAGAAGCTGAAAAATCTTCAGCAGCAGCAGCTCCAGAAGCTTCTACTAATCCGAATGAGTTTTTAGCTAATGCAATAACTTTTACATCTGTTGTAAGTTCTGTTTCGTTAAACGCTTTGTTAGAGAATGAATTTCTCTTTACTACAAATGGAGAAGTACTAACTGGTAAAGCAACCACGTTAGAAGCATATCCTGCATCTAAACCTACTGCAACAATCGGAGCAGCATATAAACTATCTGTTGAAGAAGATAATACAACTACTTTTGACCCTTCTTTTTGAGCAGCTTGTTTAATAACATCTGCATATGCTTTAGCGTTAAAAGTTTTCAATTTGTCATCAGAAACTTTTAATACTTTATCTACACCGTATTTTCCTAATTCGCTAACATCACCAGCATTAACTGTTACAGCTGTTACAGTTGTTCCTAAAGATTCTGCTACTTTTTTCGCATAAGAAGCTAACTCTAATGCTACTTTTTTAAATTTTCCTTCTGCTGATTCAGCATATATTAAAACTGACATAATACTTTCTTTTTTAAAGGTTTACAAATAAATTAATAGAATTAGATAACTTTTGCTTCGTTATGTAATAAGTTAATTAGCTCATCAATGTTGTCTGGAGAAATCATTTTACAAGCTGATTTTGCAGCTGGTTTTTCAAATTTAACCACTTTAGTAGCAACATCAGTAGCTACTGGTTCTAACACTGTTAAAGCTTTAGATCTTGCTGACATAATTCCACGCATATTTGGAATACGTAAATCTTTTTCGTCAACAATTCCTTTTTGTCCACCTACAACTAAAGGTAAATTACCTGAAATTGTTTCTTTACCTCCATCAATTTGACGGATTGCTTTTATAGAAGTACCATCAACTTCAAGTCCTTCACAAGAGTTGATAAAATCAAATCCTAAATAAGCAGCTAACATACCAGGAACCATTCCACCATTGTAGTCTAATGATTCTTTACCTGCTAATACTAAATCATAACCTCCGTTTTTAACTACCTCAGCTAATTGTTTAGCTACAAACATTCCGTCTGTAGGATTAGCATTTACACGGATAGCCTCGTCAGCTCCAATTGCTAATGCTTTTCTCAATGTAGCTTCTGTATCTGCTCCACCTACATTTACTACAGTAACCGTAGCTCCTTGTTTTTCTTTAAACCAAATTGCTCTTGTTAAAGAATACTCGTCATTTGGGTTGATTACAAACTGAACTCCGTTTGTATCAAACTCTGTATCTCCATTAGTGAAGTTGATTTTTGAAGTAGTATCAGGCACGTGGCTGATGCAAACTAATATTTTCATTTTTTATATAGTTTTTGTGTTTTACAATTTTACTTACTGAACGAAAATAAGAATTAATTTCGATATTTTACTATGCACGCATACAATTTTAAACTAAGCTATCAAAAGATTTTTGTTTAAACATTACTTTCTTTAGAGTAATTCTAAAGAATAGGGAAAAGTTATCTTAGACACATTATATAAATAGGGCAACTTTCTGCTAATAATGCATAAATAATACGACTGCATTTACGGCTTATTTAATAAACTCCTCTTCCTCTTTTTTTAATAAAACACACGATTTGCATACTTATATCTTATAAATAATGGAATAGTTGCACTGTGCTGAAATAACTGTACAGTACAAAACAGGATTATCCACTATAACTGTACAGCTAAAGTAGGACGAGACAGGAATAAGACAAATGGAATATTAGTTTTAAGAAGGATGTTTGTATAGTGTATGTATAGTGCTTGTATAGTGTATGTATACTTTCTATGTAAAAATATACAAGCACCTTACATATATTAAACACAGGATATACATAAATACACAACAAGATCTGGCTTGTTTTTGGAAGCTTTTAGATGAAAAAATAAAAGCAACTATTCGAAAATTAATCTTCACAGCTGCTCCTGTATAAGAAATTAGAAGTAGAATTTCTAAAACTTATAACCAATAGTGGTTTCTAAAAAAATGTGTACAATAAAATAAAAAGAAAAAAGAGCAAAAACTTGCTGATAGAGAAATAAACCTTAAAATATAATAGCAATATATAAGTATTCAATCCCCTATTATTATCAATGCTTATAAAATAACCATACCCTCCGTTAAAAAATGCAAAACATACTATAACATAAGGTAGATAAAGATATTTTTTTATACTTTTGCTTTTGTAAATTAATTACAGAAAATAGTAAAATTATGAAAACGATTCAATTTAGAGAGGCCATATGTGAAGCCATGAGCGAAGAAATGCGTCGCGACGAATCAATATATTTAATAGGTGAAGAAGTAGCTGAATATAATGGTGCTTATAAAGCTTCTAAAGGTATGTTGGACGAATTCGGTCCTAAACGCGTAATTGACGCGCCTATCGCTGAGCTTGGTTTTTCAGGTATTGCAGTAGGATCAGCAATGAACGGTAACCGTCCAATTGTTGAGTTTATGACATTCAACTTCTCTTTAGTAGGAATCGACCAAATTATAAATAATGCTGCTAAATTACGCCAGATGTCTGGTGGACAATTTAACATCCCGATCGTATTCCGTGGTCCTACAGCTTCTGCTGGACAATTAGGAGCGACACACTCTCAAGCTTTTGAAAACTGGTATGCTAACGTACCTGGATTAAAAGTTGTAGTGCCTTCTAACCCTTATGATGCAAAAGGATTATTGAAAGCTGCTATCCGTGATAACGACCCTGTTATCTTTATGGAATCAGAGCAAATGTATGGTGATAAAGGAGAAGTGCCAGAAGGTGAATACTCTATCCCATTAGGAGTTGCTGATATCAAAAGAGAAGGTACTGATGTAACTGTTGTTTCTTTTGGTAAAATTATCAAAGAAGCTTACAAAGCTGCTGATGAATTAGCTAAAGAAGGAATTTCTTGTGAAATTATCGATTTACGTACTGTACGTCCTTTAGATCAAGAAACAATTTTAAACTCTGTTAAGAAAACTAACCGTTTAGTAATCTTAGAAGAGGCTTGGCCATTTGGAAGTATTTCTTCAGAAATCACTTACATTGTACAAGAGCAAGCATTTGATCACTTAGATGCTCCTATCCAAAGAATTACTACTGCTGATACGCCAGCGCCTTATTCTCCTGTTCTTTTAGAAGAATGGTTACCGAATTCGAACGACGTTGTAAAAGCGGTTAAAAAAGTACTTTATAAATAAAAAAATAACGTATATTTGAAAGACTCCATTTTTAATTAAATGGAGTCTTTTTTTATGTCCTTATATTGCTATGAAAAACAAATTTAAGTTCCTACTGTTATTTTTATTTATTTCCATGTTTAGTTGGGCTCAAACCAAAGTAAGTGGTAAAATCATAGATAAAAACAACCAAGAAGTCCCTTTTGCAAGTGTTTATTACAAAAACTCTACTGACGGAGTTATTGCCAATGAATATGGTAAATTCTACTTAGAATCTGCCAAAACTTATGACATCCTTATCGTCTCTTTTGTAGGGTATGAAACAAAAGAAATTCAACTTGCAGGAAAAACAAACCTCGATATGACAATCGTCTTAGAGGAAGATAACCTTCTTTCTGAGGTTACTATTTACGCTGGTAAAACATCAAAAAAAAATAATCCTGCTTTAGATATTCTGCGTAAAATTTGGGAGAGAAAAAGAAAGAACGGTTTGAATATGTTTGCTCATTATGAATATGACAAATATGAAAAAATCGAATTTGATTTAAATACAATTGACAGTGCTTACAGACAAAAAAAGCTGTTTAGAGGAATGGACTTCATCTTCGAACACGTGGATACAAGTAAGATTACTGGAAAAACATATTTACCTATTTTTATCAATGAAAATTTCGGACAGGTTTATGGTGATAACCAAAACAACAAGAAAATTGAAAAAACATTAGGTAATAAAAACTCAGGGTTTGATACAAACCAACATATTATTGAGTTCGTAAAAGATCTATATGCTGATTATAACATCTATAATAACTACATTAAAATTTTTGATAAAGACTTCGTAAGTCCACTTTCAAGAACAGGTATTAACGTATATAACTACGTTTTGGCTGATAGTGCTTTTATAGAAGACAAATGGTGTTATAACATTGTTTATTACCCTCGAAGAAAAGGAGAACTTACATTTAAAGGTGATTTCTGGGTAAATGATTCTACGTTTGCTATTAAGAAAATTAATATGGACGCCAGTAAAGATGCAAATATCAACTGGGTTAAAGATATTTATATTGAGCAAGAGTTTGATGTACTAAACGACTCCGTTTTCTTATTGACAAAAGACTACTTTATGTCTGATTTTGCTTTGTCTAAAAAAGAAACATCTAAAGGTATTTATGGGAAGAGAACTTCTATTTATAAACACCATAAATTCGATATAGAACATCCAGCAGAATTCTACCAAAAGAATGTGAATGTTTACGATGAAACTGTATACAAACGCTCTGATGATTTCTGGAAAAGCTATCGTTTTGAACCGTTGAGCAAAGACGAATTAGGTATTTATAAAATGTTAGATACACTAAAAACGGTTCCTAAATTCCGTTTCCTATTTGACTTATCATCAACTATTGCGAGTAACTACTATAATATCAATAAGTATAATTTTGACTACGGTCCTATCTTCTCAACTTTCGGATACAACGATATTGAAGGTTTAAGACTTAGAGCTGGTGGTAGAACCTACTTTGGTCCTAACGACAAATGGAGATTAGAAGGTTATGGTGCTTATGGTTTTAAAGACAATAAGTTCAAATATGGTATTAGCGGAAAAGTATTGTTACATAATGATAGTCGCTTAATTTTATTTGGAGGTAATAGAAGAGATATAGAACAAATCGGAGTTAGCTTAACAGAGACTAACGATGTATTAGGTAGAAGTTTTGCTTCGAGTTCGCTATTTGCAAGTGGTGACAACTCTAAACTTACTGATATTAATTTATCTACTGTTGGATTAGAAATTGAACCAGTAAAAAACCTAAGATTTATTACAACATTTAGTTACAGAACATTAAAACCAGCTTCTGATGCTTTTAATCTAAACTACTACTCTGACAAAGAAACGGGTGAGATTAAAAATGAAACTAAACAATCTGAAGTTGAATTAGCAATTGATTATACACCTGGCCGCAGAACAATTGGCTATGGAGTTGATAGAAATGATATAGATAGCAAATATTTAAAACTATACTTGAGATTTAGCCAAGGTTTTAAAGGGGCATTAGAAAGTGATTTTGAATATAAAAAACTACAGTTCTATGCGCGAAAACCTATTTTATTGGGTGGTTTTGGAACGCTTACAACTACTTTTGAAACAGGTAAAACTTTTGGAGATGTTCCCCTTGGTTTACTTAGTGTAATACCAGGTAACCAAGCGTGGTTTAATATCACTAATACGTTTGCAAACTTAAACTACTATGAATTTGTAACAGATCAATATGCTTCTCTACATTTAGAACATAACTTTGGAGGTCGCTTGTTTTCAAGAATACCGTGGTTGCGCGACTTTAATTTGAGAGAAATTGTTGGTATTCGTGGTGCTTATGGTAAAGTATCGCAAGCTAATATAGACTTGAATGCTTCTGATTTAGTGTATAAAGCTCCTCAAGATATTTACTATGAATACTATGTGGGGGTAGGAAATATTTTTAAAATTTTCAGATTAGACTTAAGCTGGAGAGGTAACTATCTTGATATGCCAGACGCGAGAAGATTTGCAATACGAGGTTCTTTTGGAATTTATTTCTAATTATTTGGGGAAAGCTTGTTATAAACAAGTAATTACAGTATTTTTGCACCCAATTATTTAGAATTAAGATTTAAAATAAATAGATATGAATACATTTGAAACTTTCGACGCTTTTGTTGAAATTCCAGCAGGAAGCAGAAACAAATACGAGTATGATTTTGACTTAAAAAGATTACGTTTTGACCGTCTTTTATATTCAAACATGAGATATCCAGCTGATTACGGATTTATTCCAGAAACTTTAGCTTTAGACGGAGATCCATTAGACGTATTAGTAATGTTTACTGAGCCTTCTGTTCCAGGATTGGTAGTAGAGGTTAAACCTGTAGGTATTTTCTACATGGCTGATGATAAAGGAGATGATGAAAAAATTCTTTGTGTTCCAGTATCTGACCCAATTATGAATAAGTTAAACGACATCAACGACGTTAACGAACATTTCAAAAAAGAGGTTGAACACTTCTTCCAAGTTTACAAAGACTTAGAAAATAAAAAAGTTTCAACTAACGGTTTTGGAGACAAAGCTGCTGCTATCAAAATGATCAAAGAATGTAAAGAGCGTTTTGATAACATCGAAAATAAAGAAGAAGGATTATTCAGTATCCGTTTCTAATAAACACAAAAGGTATCTATTTATTTAGATACCTTTTTTTATTCTACCTACCTCAAAAATGTTTTTTACTCCCCTATCTAATTGCTGTTTTCGTCAACAAAAAAAGAAAATTTATTGTGCTTTTAATAGCTACAAACAAACCACATTTGACGTTTTTTGACTTATAGTCATTGTAAAACAGATGTTATTTCATACTTATTACACTTCTCTTTAAGGTGTAAAACTCATTTAATCACTATTTCACAGATAATTATCCTATTACTCTATACTATTAACTTTCCCCTCTGCTATAAGCATATACATATTCTCAAAACACCTTGAAATCCCCTTGCTAATTACAATTAGAGAAAACAACTATAAATCACTGTTTATCAACAAAGTAAACCAACTAAATAGATTAGTAATAGTTTATTTCTTAAAATTATTTTACTTTATAATTCTTTTTAAAACAACTCCAAAATACTTTACAATAAGTGTAACACTTCACTCTATAAAATTAATTTTCTTTATTTATAATCCTTTTAAATCTACAAAAACAAAAAAATAAACTTTGTCATTAGTTAAAATATTCTTACTTTTTAACCAACAACAAACAACTAACTATGGAACACGCAATTCAAGTCGCCAATGATATTATTTGGTCAGACGTTTTTATTGCCCTTTGCCTCTGTGCAGGGTTATTTTTCTCAATACGAACAAAGTTTGTGCAAGTACGCTTTTTCAGACATATGATCAAGCTACTTTTTACAGAAGGATCCTCTGAAAAAGGGATTAGTCCATTTCAAGCTTTTAGTATTGCAATTGCGGGACGTGTTGGCGTTGGTAATATTGTAGGGGTAGCTACTGCAATTGCTGCAGGAGGTCCGGGTGCAATATTTTGGATGTGGATGATTGCTTTCTTAGGAAGTGCCTCTGCATTTGTAGAATCGACGTTAGCTCAGATTTACAAAGTGGAAAAAAATGGACAATATTGTGGTGGACCTGCTTTTTATATCCAAAGTGGTATGAATAATAAAACATTCGCCTTAGTATTTTCGATTATAACAATAATAAGCTGTTCTCTTTTTTTACCAAGTATTCAGAGTAATAGTATTTCGATTAGCATCAATAGTGCTTTTGGAGTACCTCAATGGATAACTGGTTTACTTATTTGTTTATTTCTTGGACTTGCGGTATTTGGGGGAGCAAAGAATATTGGCCGTATCTCACAAGTTGTTGTTCCTTTTATGGCAGCAGCTTATATCATAATGGCACTTATAATTATAGCCCTAAACTATCAAGAAATACCATCAGTTTTTGGACTAATATTTAGATCAGCTTTCAATATGGAGGCGGCGTTTAGTGGTATATTCGGAGCAGCAATTGCTTGGGGAGTAAAAAGAGGAATTTATTCCAATGAAGCAGGACAAGGAACTGCACCACACGCTGCTGCTGCATCAGAAACATCACACCCAGTAAAACAAGGATTAGTACAAGCCTTTTCTGTGTATATAGACACGTTATTTGTTTGTACTGCGACTGCTTTAATGATTCTTTTTACAAATCAATACAATGTTGTTGATGGTGTTGGAAATTATATTGTAGAAAACATCCCTGGAATTGAACCAGGAGCAGCATACACTGTAAAAGCAGTAGCAACACAATTTCCAGTATTTGCAAGTCAATTTATCGCAATTGCTTTAACGTTTTTCGCATTTACAACTACAATGTCATACTTGTTTATTGCGGAATCAAACTTTGAATATTTAAGTAAAAAAAGAAATATCATCTTAAGATGGATTATGCGTACTATTATTTTAGCATCTGTCTTTTTTGCTTCTATTAATGAACCGAGTACGGCTTGGGCAATTGGAGATATAGGTGTAGGTGCAATGGCTTGGATTAACATTATTGCAATTCTCTTACTTTACAAACCAGCAATGGTTGCTTTAGATGATTATATCAAACAACGCAAAGCAGGAAAAGACCCCGTTTTTAATCCTGCTAATGTCAATATTAAAAATGTAAGTGAGATTTGGTATAGAGTTGTAAAAGAAAAAGAAAGAGAGGAGAAAGATAAGGATAGACTCGCAAGTGAAAAAACACTTTAGTACCTTTGCATTTCAATTTTAAAGTATAAAAAAATGCAGTTTACTATTAGACCAGCGAAAAAAGAAGATTATGACGTTGTTCCTGAGTTAATGCTACAAGCAATGGAAGATATTGTTTTTAGTTTTATTCAAAAACAAGACGTTGAAGAAGCAATTAACTTCTTGACTATTCTTTTTAGAAAGCCAAACAATCTGTATAGTTATGAAAATACTTTTGTAGCTGTAGATGAAGAAGACAATGTTGTAGGATCTGTAACAGGATATAATGGAGATGACTTTGAAAAACTTAGAGAGCCGGTCTTAGAATTAATGAAAGCACAATATCAAAATGATTTAATTCCAGAAGCAGAAACAGAGGGAAATGAGTTTTACTTGGATACTGTTGCTGTTTCTCCTATCGTACAAGGAAAAGGTGTTGGAAGTCATTTATTAAATCACGCTGTTACTTTTGCGAAAGAAAAAGGTTTTAAACAAGTAGGTTTAATCGTTGATTTAGAAAACCCAAATGCAATGAAACTTTATACTCGTTTAGGGTTTAAACAAGGGAAAGAACTTGAATTTGTAGGTGGAGATTACTACCATATGTACATCTAAAAAAATATTTTATAGACAAAACCTAAGCAAAGAATGCTTAGGTTTTTTTATTTCTATTAAGAAAACAATCTAAGGGTCAATTATACGAGTGATGAAACTTACAATTTGGCTTTAAATAATTATATTTGCTCAAAATTTATTTACAATGTCAAAGAATATAACTCCATACGAAGAATCTGAACTTGGTAAAAAACAGCAAGTAGAACAAATGTTTGATACAATTTCTGGAAATTACGATAATTTAAATCGTATGATTTCTTTAGGAACTGATCAAGGATGGAGAAAAAAAGTATTAAAATTGGTTTCTGATACAAATCCAGAATCAATCTTAGATATTGCTACAGGAACTGGTGATTTAGCTATTTTGTTGTCAAAATCGAAAGCTACTAAAATTACAGGTCTTGACTTATCTGCAGGAATGCTTGAGGTTGGTAAACAAAAAATCAAAGCTTTAGATCTTCAAAATAGAATTGAAATGATTCAAGGTGATTCAGAAAACTTACCTTTTGCAGACAATTCTTTTGACGCTATTACTGTTGGTTTTGGAATTAGAAACTTTGAAGACCTTGAAAAAGGACTTTCTGAAATATTAAGAGTATTAAAGCCAGGTGGAATTTTTGTAATTCTTGAAACATCTGTACCTACTAAGTTTCCTTTTAGACAAGGGTACTTCTTCTATACTCAAAACATTATGCCTTTTATGGGTAAATTGTTTTCTAAAGATCAAAAAGCATATAAATATTTATCTGACTCTGCTAAAAACTTCCCTTTTGGAGAAGAATTAAACAATATTTTAAGAAAAGTTGGGTTTAAAGATGTAAAGCATCGTCCGCAAACTATGGGTATTGCTACTATTTATTCATCTTCGAAATAATATGAAAAAACTACTTGTCATAATCATTGTCTTACTTACAAGCTCAAACTCTTTTGGGCAATGGGTCTTTGGAAGAAATCCTATTATCAATAAACCTGATTGGGACAAACAACGTGTTCACTGGGGGTATTACTTAGGATTTAATTCTTATGACTTTAAGTTTGATTACGACAAAAACTTTTATGACAAGCTTCAAGAATATGAAGAAAAACAAGGTACACCGAGTGATTATACAGAAATTCAGGTAACATCTAACATTGGATTTAATGTTGGGTTGGTTGGTAACTTAAGAATTATGGAATATATAGACTTGCGTTTTGAACCAGGTCTATATTATACCAAAAGAGAATTAAGATACCCTTCTGCAATTATCAATGAGTATTTTCATTCACAAGGTATCGCAAACCCTTCTACAAATGAATTGAACAATACTTCTGTAAAAAGTGTAAGTTCAACCTATATTCACTTTCCATTACTTTTGAAGTTCTCTTCTAAGCGAATTGGAAATATCAAACCTTATGTACTGGGAGGTGCTTCTTTAGATTTAAACCTGAGTAGTAATCATAAAGTAGACTCTGATAACTTTGAAGGTGTTTGGAGAATGAAAAACTGGACTGCTAATTATGAATTAGGAGTTGGTATAGATATTTACTTTGAGTACTTTAAATTTTCTCCTTCTATTCGCGGAGTATTTGGAATTGGTGATGAATTAAAAAGAGATAATAAAAACAGCCCTTGGACTGGAGATATTACCTCTATGAAAACAAGAGGATTATTCGTAAACTTTACCTTCCATTAGAAGTTAATTCTACGAAACTCATTTATAACAATAGACGCTGCCATTGCAACATTTAAACTTTCGGTTTGTTGCAATGAACCAAAGCGAGGAATGGCTATTTTTTGTGTTACTAATGATTCGATTGTTTTAGAAATTCCATTAGCTTCATTTCCCATTACGATTATTCCTTTATTTACAAACTCTTGTTTATAAATACTGTCTCCATCCATAAATGTTCCGTAAACAGGAACATCTGCTGCATTTTTAATCATCTGCTCTAAATCGCCGTAAACTAAATTTACTCTGACCATAGACCCCATTGTTGCTTGTACTACCTTTGGGTTATAAACATCAACTGTTTCACTTGTACAAATAATATGGCGAATACCAAACCAATCACATAGGCGAATAATAGTACCTAAGTTTCCAGGGTCTCGTATATTGTCAAGAGCTACTACAATATCATTGTAATCAACTTCTTCTTCTTTAGCACAATGAAACACAGCCAAACAATTAGAGTTAGTTGTTAAAGCAGACATCTTTTTCATATCATCTTTACTCACAAGAGAAACCATTGATGAAGAAACCTCAAAGTTTAATGCCTCTGTGCAATAAATGTGTTCAAGAACTAAAGATGATTTCAGTAATTCACCTATAACTTTAACCCCTTCAGCAATAAAAAGTTGATGTTCTTTTCTATATTTTTTCTGATGTAAACTCTTAATTAATTTGATTTGGTTTTTCGTAACCATAAAAAAATGTATTTTTGACTGATAATTGACATTACTACTTTGAGCAAATATTTCCCAAAAATACTACTAATTCTATTAATGAGCATAAGTTTTTTTTCTTGCTCAATCACGAAGCGCGTTCCTGAGAACAAAGCTTTGTTAATGGATAATATCATTATTGAAAATGGTAAAAAAACAACAAAAGAAGATATAATCAATCAATTATATCAACACCCTAATAGTTCTTTGCCAATGACTAATTTCAGATTGAGATTAGCCTTGTACAATCTTGCAAAACCAAATGCTGATTCATTGTATCATCAGTGGCTAAAAGAACATCCAGGAACAAATAAAACATTAGAAGCTATCTTGTCAAAAAAACAAGTGAATAGACTGGGCGAATCATTTGTAATCTCTGGTATAAACAACTTCTTGATCAAAACGGGAGAAGCTCCTGTCTTAATTGATTCTTTAAAAACTGCTAAATCTATAGCTCGTTTGTCGAATTACTACTTTAACAAAGGATACTTTGACCGTACGGTAGTTAATAAGGTTGATAGTGTAGGCGTAAAAAAAGTAAAAAACACATATACTATTAATACTGGATTACCCTATTACATTGATAGTATCAGTACAAACATTACTTCACAGCCATTAGAGGATATTTACGAAAAATCGAAAGCAAAAAGTAAGATTAAAACGAATACAGTTTTTGACGTTCAAAACTTTGAAGATGAACGCAAAAGAGTTACAGCTGAATTTAGAGATAATGGTGCTTATCACTTTCAAGAACTAAATATTCGCTATGAAGTAGATACTATTTTACAGAAAAAAAACAAAGCAAATATTGAAATGATTATTGACCCGAGAACAGTAAAATCGGGAGATACACTTATTCAAGTACCTTTTAATATTTATAAAATAAGTGATGTCAATATTTATACTGACAATAGCTCTAAAAACAAAGAATATGTATTAGACAGTGTTCACTATAACAATTTTAATATTTATAGTTCAAATAAACTACAATACAAACCAAAAGCCTTAACAGACGCTATATTTATCACAAAAGGGAGTACTTTTAGTGACCAAAGACGTATGCTTACTTCTCGTTCGATTAGTAACTTGCGTACGTTTAATTATCCTGTAATTGAATACATTGAAGACCAAAGAGACTCTACAGGACAATCTTTAATTAGTAACATCTATTTGACGTCAAGAAAAAAGATGACGTTTAACCCTTCGTTAGATATTACACACTCAAACATACAAGACTTTGGTATTGGAGGTAGTATTGGACTTTTATTTCGAAACGTATTTAGAGGTGCAGAACTTTTAGAGATTAATTTAAAAGGAGCATTAGGGTCATCAAAACAAATGAACAATCCTAATAATGTATTCTTCAATGTAACAGAATATGGAGGGGACATTAAGTTAACTTTTCCAAGATTATTATTCCCTATTAAAACGGAGAAAGTAATACCTAAAACAATGTTACCTACAACTTCTATGAGTTTTGGTCATTCACAACAAAGAAATATTGGGCTGGATAAAAACAATTTTAATGGTATTATTAATTATAGTTGGTATCCATCAAGAAAGAACTCTTTCAGCGTTGACTTAGCCAATATACAATATGTAAGAAATACCAATCCGCAAAACTATTTTAGTGTATATAAATCATCGTATAAAAGATTAAATGATATTTCTAAAGAATATGAAAATGTTAATCCAGATTACGTTGACCAAAACGGCAACCTTACAATCTCTGAAGGAGGAGCAAATCACTTTATTAATGAAGCATTAAGTCCTGACAATCCTCTAAACATTAATCAACAAGATTATAGAGAAATTAGAAGTATTGAAGAAAGAAGAATTCGTCTATCAGAAAACAACCTTATCATTGCCTCTAACGTTACATTTACGAATACAACACGTACAAATATCACTGACAACAACTTCTACACACTAAAAGCAAAAGTAGAATCTGCCGGTGGATTAATGGACGTTATAATGAAAAGTACCAGCTCTAAAGAAGGACCAACAGGCAAAAAAACAATCTTAGATGTTGAATTCTCTCAATATGTAAAAACAGAAGTTGACTTTGTTAAATATTGGGATTTAGGACATAAAAAAGTAATAGCAATGCGTTTATTTGGAGGATTGGCTGTTCCTTACGGAAACTCCAACTCTATTCCTTTTACACGTAGTTACTTTTCAGGAGGATCAAATGACAATAGAGGATGGCAATCTTATAGACTTGGACCAGGACGAAGTGGTGGAATAAACGATTTCAATGAAGCTAATATGAAACTATTTTTCAGTACAGAATATAGATTTAATGTAGCCGGAAAATGGTATGGAGCACTATTTGTAGACGCATCAAACGTATGGAACGTTTTTGATGATGTAGAACAAGAAGAATATACATTTAATGGAATATCATCTTTAAAAGATTTTGCAATAGCATCAGGATTTGGAATTCGCTACGATTTTAGTTTCTTTGTATTTCGATTAGACTTTGGATTTAAAACATACAATCCATCAATAGAATCAGATCGCAAGTGGTTTAAAGAGTTTAGCCTAAAAGAATCAGTTCTAAATGTTGGAATTAATTATCCATTCTAATCAAATAATAATTAGTATTTTTGTAAAATAAAAAACAACACGACTATGGCACATAATATTAAACCAGGGGTTGCATTTGGAGACCAAGTGCAAGAGATTTTTAAATACGCTAAAGAAAAAGGATTTGCGTTACCAGCGGTAAACGTAACAAGTTCAAGTACTATTAATGGAGTATTAGAAACTGCAGCTAAATTAAATTCACCTGTAATAATTCAGTTCTCTAATGGAGGTGCTGCATTTATGGCTGGAAAAGGTCTTTCAAATGAAAACCAAAAAGCTGCTATTATTGGAGCTGTTGCAGGAGCTAAACACGTTCATACTTTAGCAGAAGCTTATGGTGTACCTGTAATTTTACATACAGACCACTGTGCTAAAAAATTACTACCTTGGATTGATGGATTATTAGATGCTGGTGAAGAGTTTATGAAACAATTCGGTAAACCTCTTTTCAGTTCACATATGATTGATTTATCAGAAGAATCAATTGAAGAAAATATTGAAATTTCTAAAAAGTACTTAGCAAGAATGGAAAAACTTGGTATGACATTAGAAATCGAATTAGGAATTACTGGAGGAGAAGAAGATGGTGTTGACAATAGTGATGTTGATACTTCAAGATTATACACTCAACCAGAAGAAGTAGCATATGCCTATGAAGAATTATCAAAAGTAAGTCATAGATTTACAATTGCAGCTGCTTTTGGAAACGTTCACGGTGTTTATAAACCAGGAAACGTAAAACTTACTCCTGTAATTTTAAAAAATTCTCAAGAGTATGTTGCTAAAAAATATAATTTAGCACACAACCCTGTTGATTTTGTTTTCCACGGAGGATCAGGTTCTACATTAGAAGAAATTAGAGAAGCAATTTCTTATGGTGTAATAAAAATGAATATAGACACTGACCTTCAGTTTGCATATACAGAAGGTGTAAGAGACTATATGGTATCAAAAATTGACTATTTAAAAACTCAAATAGGAAACCCAGAAGGAGCAGATGTACCAAATAAAAAGTACTACGATCCTCGTGCTTGGGTAAGACAAGGAGAATTGACTTTTAACGCTCGTTTAGAAGAAGCTTTTAAAGACTTAAACAACGTTAACACCTTATAGTCTGACTCTTTGTTTAAAAACATAGTATAAACAAAACAAACATTTTATGGCTTGGTTTAAAAGAAAAGAAAAAGGAATTCAGACACCAACAGAAAACAAAAAAGATATTCCTAAAGGTTTATGGTATAAATCACCTACTGGAAAAATTATTGATTCTGATGAATTAGCACATAATTTATGGGTAAGTCCAGAGGATGGATATCACGTTCGTATTGGTAGTAAAGAATATTTTGAAATTCTTTTTGACAACAACGACTACAAAGAAATAGCCAAAAGCCTTTCTTCAAAAGATATTTTAAAATTTGAAGATACTAAAAAGTATGTAGATCGTTTAAAAGAAGCAATGGCTAAAACGCAATTGAAAGATGCTGTTAGAGTTGCTGTTGGTAAATCAAAAGGAGAAAAATTAGTAGTTGCTGCTATGGATTTTGCTTTTATTGGAGGTTCTATGGGATCTGTAGTAGGAGAGAAAATTGCACGTGGAATTGACTACTCTTTAAAAAACAACATACCTTTCTTAATGATTTCAAAATCAGGAGGAGCACGTATGATGGAAGCAGGTTTTTCATTAATGCAAATGGCGAAAACTTCTGCAAAATTAGCTCAATTGAGCGATGCTAAAATTCCGTACATTTCATTGTGTACAGACCCTACAACAGGAGGTATTTCTGCATCTTTTGCAATGTTAGGAGATATTAATATCGCTGAACCTGGTGCATTAATTGGATTTGCAGGTCCTCGTATTGTGAAAGATACAACTGGTAAAGATTTACCAGAAGGATTCCAAACATCTGAATTCTTATTAGAACACGGATTCTTGGATTTCATCACTCACAGAAGAGATCTTAAAAAGAATGTAAATCAATATTTAGATTTAATTCTTAATAGACCAATGAGATAATATTACTCGTTATTATACCAAAAAAGGGCTAACTCAAATCTGAAGTTAGCCCTTTTTACTTTTTATATTTTACTATCCACCCATTCTAATTGCTTCAACAGGATCTAATTTTGCTGCTGAACGAGCTGGCAACAACCCCGATATCAAGCCAATTATCCCTGATAAGAATAATCCTATTACAATATTATAGAAACTCAATACAAATTTAAAATCAGCAAAGCTATTAATAAGTAAAGCTACACCCCATACCAAAAACAATCCTACTACCCCTCCTATTAATGCCAATATCACAGCTTCAAAAAGAAACTGAAACATAATAAATCTACTCTTAGCTCCTATTGCTTTCTGTACTCCTATCAAATGTGTTCTTTCCTTTACAGAAACAAACATAATATTAGCAATTCCAAAACCTCCCACTAATAAAGAAAAACCACTGATAACCCAACCAACTACATTCATCTTTCCTACAATCTCATCAATCATATCCAACATTCCACCAAAGACATTAATAAAGAAGTTATTCTCCTCGCTTACTTTAATACCACGAAACATTCGTAACTTAGAAGTTATTTCCTGTTCAAATTGTTTAATATCACTTCCTTTAAAAGGTTTTAAAACGATAGCAGGAGTACCTTTTATATTAGTATCGCCATAAAGCTGTCGCAAGAAATTTACTGGAAAAAACACCGTCTCATCATGACTACCTCCAAGAGCCTTTCCTTGTTTATTTACAACGCCGACAACCCGAAAATTACGTCCATAAAGACGAACTGACTTACCTATAGGATCGTAATTTTTAAACAAAGTATTTGCTATTTCATAACCAAGAACGACAACTGCAGCTCCTTTTGTAGATTCTGCCTCATTAAAAAAACGACCATTCCCAATTTTTACATTATCTAAAAACTCCATTTCAGAGGTACAAGGCTTTACGCTTACACTTTCGACAACATTAGCCCCAAATTTAATATTCTCCCCACGTGTAAAAATACTATAAGATATAAACTCTACTTCTTTCAAGTTTCTCTTTAAATAATCATACTCTTCATAAGTAACCTTGGGAAACCTATCGATCTTCCATTTAGGAACATCCGTTGGTCCAAAAGAATGATTAAAAACGTACATCATACTTCGGTCGAGTCCACTTAATTCAGACTTTATATTTTTATCCATAGAATCTACAGCTGCAAGAACAGCAATGATTGAGAATATACCAACTGTAACCCCTAATAGAGATAGTAAAGTCCTTAACTTATTAGTAATCAAAGCAGCCCAAGCAAAACTAAAACTCCCTAAAATCAGTCTTAAATACAACACCATAACTTACTAAAAACATTGTGAATACGTCATATAAATAAGACGAAAGTTAGTTCTGTACATCCTAAAAAAACATACATTCTTCTAAATTAAACATTATTGTAAAAAAAGAAAAATAATAGTCAAAAAGTTGCAGATTAAACTTTGATTAATAGACTTACAATGGTTACTTTTGCTTTTTACTAAAACACACACACACAACATGAACACAATTAAAAAAATTCAATCGGCATTGATTTCCGTTTTTGATAAGAACGGTTTAGAGCCGATTGTTAAGGAGTTACACAAGCACAATGTAACTATTTACTCAACAGGAGGAACAGAAACTTTCATTAAAGAATTAGGAATTCCTGTAGTTCCAGTAGAAGACGTAACTTCTTATCCTTCAATTTTAGGAGGAAGAGTTAAAACCTTACACCCAAAAGTATTTGGTGGAATATTAAACAGACAAGATCACGAAGGAGATATTGCTCAAATGAAAGAATTTGATATTCCTCAAATAGACTTAGTAATTGTTGACTTATATCCATTTGAAAAAACTGTGGCTTCAGGAGCTGTAGAAGCTGATATTATAGAAAAAATTGATATTGGAGGTATTTCTTTAATTAGAGCTGCTGCTAAGAATTTTAAAGATACAGTAATTGTTGCCTCTGTAACAGAATATGATTTGTTTTTACAAATGTTACAAAACAACAATGGAGGAACAAGTCTTGCTGAAAGAAGATTATTAGCTACTAAAGCATTCCACGTTTCTTCTCACTATGACAGTGCTATTTTCAATTATTTTAATGCAGAAGAAACTACATTAAAAATCAGTATTGATAATGGAAACGAATTAAGATATGGGGAAAACCCACATCAAAAAGGACACTTCTTTGGTAATTTTGACGAGTTATTTCAAAAATTACACGGAAAAGAATTGTCTTACAACAATTTATTAGACGTTGATGCTGCTGTTAATTTAATGAATGAATTTAAAGGAGGATTACCAACATTCGCGATATTAAAACACAATAATGCTTGCGGTGTAGCTCAAAGAGCAACAATGAAACAAGCTTATCTTGATGCTTTAGCAGGAGATCCTACATCTGCATTTGGAGGTGTTTTGATTGCTAACGACAAAATAGATGTAGAAACAGCAGAAGAAATAAACAAATTATTCTGTGAAGTAGTAATTGCTCCATCATTTGATGAAAAAGCAATTGAAATTTTACAAGAAAAGAAAAATAGAATTATTTTAGTTTTAAACGATATAGAACTCCCTACAAAACAAGTTCGTACTTGTTTGAATGGTATCTTAGTTCAAGACAAAGACAATATTACAGACAATAAAGACATCTTGAAAACCGTTACTAAATTATCTCCTTCTACAAAAGAAGTAGATGATTTATTATTTGCTTCTAAAATTTGTAAGCACACTAAATCAAATACAATTGTTTTAGTAAAAGACGGTCAATTATGCGCTTCAGGAACAGGACAAACATCACGTGTAGATGCATTGCGCCAAGCTATTGAAAAAGCAAACTCTTTTGATTTTAATTTAAAAGGAGCAGTAATGGCAAGTGATGCCTTTTTCCCATTCCCAGATTGTGTAGAAATTGCAGGAAATGCAGGAATAACAGCTGTAATCC
This sequence comes from Myroides phaeus, assembly GCF_900099675.1. Taxonomy (GTDB): domain Bacteria; phylum Bacteroidota; class Bacteroidia; order Flavobacteriales; family Flavobacteriaceae; genus Flavobacterium; species Flavobacterium phaeum. The sequence goes on along the minus strand of NZ_FNDQ01000013.1, from coordinate 12,532 downwards.
AACCAGGAGGTTCTATTAAAGACGACTTAAGTATTAATTATTGTGATGAAAATAATATCGCAATGGTACTTACAGGAATTCGTCATTTTAAACATTAATTTATTACTTTTGTAACGCACAAATTATATTAACTATAAAAGCCTTTTAATTGTATGGGATTTTTTGATTTTATGACTGAGGATATCGCGATCGACTTAGGAACAGCGAATACTCTAATCATACACGATGGAAAAGTGGTTGTAGACAACCCTTCTATTGTAGCCCGAGATAGAACAACGGGAAAAATTATTGCTGTCGGGAAAGAAGCAAGTTTGATGCAGGGGAAGACACATGGTAATATCAAAACAATCCGCCCTTTAAAAGATGGTGTAATTGCTGATTTTGATGCGTCAGAAAAAATGATAAGCCTCTTTATCAAAAGCATTCCTTCATTAAGAAAAAAAATGTTTACGCCTGCATTACGTATGATCGTTTGTATCCCTTCAGGTATAACTGAAGTAGAAATGCGTGCTGTAAAAGAATCTTGTGAACGTGTGAATGGTAAAGAGGTTTACTTAATACACGAACCTATGTCTGCTGCAATAGGTATTGGTGTTGACATTATGCAACCTAAAGGAAACATGATTGTTGATATCGGAGGAGGAACAACAGAAATTGCTGTAATAGCTCTTGGGGGAATTGTTTGTGATAAATCAGTAAAAATTGCTGGTGATGTATTTACAAACGATATTATTTATTATATGCGTACACAACACAACTTATTTGTTGGAGAGAGTACAGCAGAAAAAATAAAAATTCAAATAGGAGCCGCAACAGAGGATTTAGAAACTCCACCTGAAGATATGTTAGTTCAAGGTCGTGACTTACTTACTGGTAAACCAAAACAAGTAACTGTATCGTACAGAGAAATTGCTAAAGCTTTAGATAAGTCTATTCAACGTGTAGAAGATGCTGTAATGGAAACGTTATCTCAAACTCCACCTGAATTAGCAGCTGACATCTATAATACAGGTATTTACTTAGCAGGTGGTGGATCAATGTTAAGAGGTTTAGACAAACGTATTTCACAAAAAACAGATTTGCCTGTTTACATTGCTGAAGACCCATTAAGAGCAGTAGTAAGAGGAACAGGTTTAGCTATTAAAAATCTTGATAAATACAAAAGTGTATTGATCAAATAAAAATAACTTATGCAGCAAATAATCAATTTCTTTATAAAAAACAGTACTAAGCTACTGTTTTTGCTGCTTTTAGTCATATCATTCGGATTAATAATTCAAACACACTCTTTTCATCAGAGTTCTTTTATTAGTTCAGCGAATGGTGTGACTGGTTATGTCTATGAAAATGTAAATGATTTTAAAGAATATATGCACTTAAAAACAGAGAATGATGCTCTTGTTTTAGAAAATGCACTTTTAAAATCAATTGTTTACAATAGTACATCAGAACAAGATTCTGTTGAAATAAAGAAACTCATGCCTTTAGAAAGGCAGGAGTTTTCTATTATTGTAGCCAAAGTAATCCGCAATACCTTTAATACAAAAGAAAACTACATCACTATTAAAGGTGGTTCTAAGCAAGGTATCGAAAAAAACATGGCCGTTATTAATAGTAATGGAGTTTTAGGTATCATTGAAAGAACTTCAAACAACTATTCGACTGTACAAAGTATCTTAAACGTTAAATCTAAGATTAATGCTAAAATTAAGGGTTCTAATCACTTTGGTACTTTAGAATGGGATGGTAAAAACACTGGATATGTGCATTTATCAGATATACCAAGATTAGCAGAGATCTACAAAGGAGATACTATCGTTACTGGTGGTGATTCAACTATTTTTCCTGAGAATATTCCTATTGGTGTAATTGATAAAGCATATACAAATGAAACATCAAACTACTTCACCATTTCAGTTCGCTTATTCAATGATATGACGAACTTAGGATACATCTATGTTATCACTAACAAAGATCTAGAAGAAATTAATCAACTTGAAGAGGAGACTACAAATGAATAGTATTGCATTTTCAAATATTGCTCGATTTATAGTGTTGTTAATCGCACAGATTTTAATATTTAACAATATTGATCTGTTTGGTTTTATCAACCCTTTTCCCTATATCCTATTCATAATACTTTACCCTTCAGAAAACTCAAAACCTATATTTTATATAGCAAGTTTTATGTTAGGTTTAGTAGTAGATATGTTTGAAAACTCTGGAGGAATTCACGCAGCTTCAAGCTTAATTCTTGCTTTTTTCAGACCTTCTGTACTAAAATTTTCTTTTGGTATTAGTTATCAATATCACAACTTAAACATTATCAAAAAAGTAACTAAAGATCTTTTTAGATCATTAGAAGTAATGGGATATATTGTTATATCTGTAGTTATTCATCATATTGTATTATTCGGATTAGAGTTTTTTAGATTTAATTTCGTTTGGGAAATCTTGTACAGAACATTACTTACAACAATCACTACTCTATTAGCTTGTATTTTAATTCTATTTTTGATTAAACCATCTAAGAAATGAGAAAATTGTTATTGCCAATTATAATTGTAACTGTTACAATTGTAATTCTATCAAGACTATTTTATTTACAAGTTGTAGATGATACATATATCAAAAAATCAGAAAATAACGCACTAAAAATAGTCTATGAATATCCTGAAAGAGGTTATGTTTTTGATCGTAATGGCAAATTATTGATAGCAAACCAACCGTCTTATGATATTATGGTTATTCCAAGGGAAGTTAAAGACATTGACACTTTAGCCCTTTGTAACTTATTAGACGTATCTATAGAAACGTTTAATACTAAACTTGAAAAAGCAAAAAAATACAGTCCGCGTTTACCTTCTATTTTCTTACCACAATTGAATAAAAGAGAGTATGCTGCATTTCAAGAAAAAATCAGAAACTTTAAAGGTTTTTATATTCAGAAACGTAACTTAAGAGACTACCAAGTTTCTTCTGGAGCAAATATTTTTGGATATATACGACAAGTTAACGAACAAAATATTAAATCTAATCCATACTACAAATCGGGTGACTTAATAGGTATTCAAGGAATTGAACAACAATATGAAGAAACACTTAGAGGTACTAAAGGGGTTAGATATATACAACGAGATCGCTTTAATAGAGAAATAGGCTCGTTTAAAAATGGTATATATGATACTTTAGCTGTTAAAGGAGAAGATATAACCCTTACAATAGACAGTGAATTACAAGCTTATGGAGAGCTTTTAATGCAAAATAAAAGAGGAGGAATAGTAGCAATTGAACCTAAAACAGGCGAAATATTAGCGCTTGTTAATGCTCCAAGTTACGACCCCTCTCTACTTGTAGGACGTGAAAGGTCAAAAAATTACACTAAATTATATAATGATTCTTTAGCTAAACCGTTATATAATCGTGTATTATCAGGAGAATATTCTCCTGGATCTCCTTTTAAAATCCTTACAGCATTAATTGGATTACAAGAAGGCGTAATAACACCGCAAACTACCTTTAGTTGTAATAGAGGTTTCTATTATGGAAAGGGCGCGTGGATGGGCTGTCACGATTCAGGTAATTGGAACTTAAATACTGCTATTGCAAAATCTTGTAATACTTATTTTGCCAATGCTTATAAACGTGTAATTGAAAAATATAAATCTCCTACTGTAGGGATTAATAAATGGAGTGAGCATCTACATAGCTTTGGTTTGGGCCAATTTTTAGGTTATGACTTGCCTGAAGGAAGAAAAGGGCATATTCCTGATGCTGATTACTATAATAGATGGTATCCAAATGGAGGATGGAGAAGTACAACAACAATTTCTAACTCCATCGGACAAGGTGAGGTTATACTAACTCCAATGCAACTTGCTAATATGATGGCTGCCGTAGCTAACCACGGTTACTACTATACACCTCATATCATCAAGAACATTGAACATCACGATATTGACAATAAATTCACTACTAAACACCAAACAACTATTGATCCTCAGCATTTCTTACCGATTGTACAAGGAATGAATGATGTATTTAATTTTGGTACTGGTAGATCCGTATATGTTGACGGTTTAGATATGTGTGGTAAAACAGGGACGGTAGAAAACTTTACCAGAATTAATGGTAAACGTTATCAATTAACAGACCACTCAGTGTTCGTTGCTTTTGCTCCTAAAGAGGACCCTAAAATTGCAATTGCTGTATTCATTGAAAACGGATACTGGGGAAATCGCTGGGCAGCTCCGATAACAAGTTTAATGATTCAAAAATATTTATTAAAAGAAATTGTAAGAAAAGATCTTGAAGATAAAATGTTAAAAGGTAGCTTACAATCAGAGTACGATAGGGTTCTTCAATTATATAGAGCAACAGAGAAAGCACATAAAAAATGAAAAATGTAAGTGTTCAAAAAAATATTGACTGGATTACGATACTAATATATGTTTTATTAGTGTTTGCTGGTTGGATAAACATTTACTCTGCCTCTTTACCTGCGGAGACAACTTCTATCTTTGATCTTAAACAAATATATGGAAGACAATTAATGTTTATAATTATGTGTATTCCTCTTATTATTTTAATTGTCTCAATAGACGCGAAATTTTATGAGAAATATGCATTGGTATTTTATGTAATAGGACTACTATCAATACTTGGATTATTCTTTTTTGGTAAATCCGTAAAAGGACAAACTAACTGGTATCAAATAGGAGGTTTTGGTATACAGCCATCAGAATTTGTAAAAACTACAACTGCATTACTATTGGCTAAATACCTCTCAGACAATCAAACTCATTTAGCCACATTTAAAGAGCAAATTGCAGCTTTAGCAATTGTTGGTATACCTACCCTATTTATTTTAAAACACGATACAGGAAGTGCTATGTTATTCGTATCTCTTGTTTTTGTTTTATACAGAGAAGGTTTGCCAAGTTGGTACTTATGGACTGGTTTTATTGCTATTATTCTATTCGTACTTGCACTTGTAGTTAAGCCAATAATAATTATCACCTTAATCATTATAGCTGTAAGTATTCATTTTTATATGAATAAAAAAATCACAAGAAACCCCGTTTTTTACATTATTTTAACAGCAATAATGACTACTTTTGTCCTTTCAGTAGATTACGTTTATGATAACGTTCTTGAGTCCCATCAAAAAGACAGAATAAATGTCTTAATTGGAGAAGAAGTAAATTTACAAGCTGAAGGATATAATTTAAATCAATCAAAAATTGCTATCGGCTCAGGAGGTTGGTCAGGTACAGGCTTTTTAGAAGGAACACAAACAAAAGGTGGTTTTGTTCCAGAACAGCATACTGATTATATTTTTACAACAGTTGGTGAAGAATGGGGCTTTACAGGAGCAACAGTTGTAATCGTTTTATTTGTAGGATTATTCTTTAGATTAATATACTTAGCAGAAAGACAAAAGAAAACTTTTAACAGGGTATATGGATATTGTGTAGTATGTTTTCTCTTTATACATTTTGCTTTTAATATTACAATGCTAATTGGTTTATTCCCTACAATTGGAGTTCCATTACCTTTTTTCTCTTATGGAGGGTCGAGTTTAATGGCATTCACAGTTCTACTTTTTATCTTTTTAAAATTAGATGCTAATAAAATTAATGAGTGGTAAGTAACGCCACAATAAAAAGAACATAATAAAAACTCACAATAAAAAAATGAAAAAGAAGATGCTTTTAGTTGCAATACTTTTCGCAACTACAACTAGCACAATGGTTGCTCAAGAACTTTCTAAAGAGCTTCCTACAACTAATAATGCTATCCAACAACTACAGACAACTGAAGAATTAGAACACGCTAAAAACGCAGTTGCTACAGATTTAAAAATTGAAGAGCTAAAAGTACAAAATGAACTTGACGCTGCTAAAAAATTAAAGCAACAACAAAAAATTGAAGCTCAAAAGCAAAAAGCAGAATTAAAAGCTCAAAAACAAACAGAAAAAGAACAAAAACTGGCTATTAAAAAACAAAATGATATAATTAAAAGCCAAAAGAAATTAGAGAAAACTACTGCTAAGCTTCATAAAGCTCAAGATAAATTTAATGCAGAAAACATTAAATTCACACAAAAGAAAGCTTTAGGGAAACTTACTCCAATCGATGAATTAAAAGGAAAAGGAAAACTTTTAAAACTTCAAACTAAAATAACTGAATTAGAATTTGAGGTTAAAAGACAAACTTTACAAGTAAATGCTTTAACTAAATAACACGAAAGGCTACTCATTTTAATGAGTAGCCTTTCTTTATTTTTATTATCTACAATTCAATTCAAATAGCAATCTACTTTTAAATTGGAGTAATCCCTCCTTATAATGATCATTACCCAATAGAAGGCAATAGAGCCTTTTTACGCCCTTCTTCCCCATTACTTACCTTATATATTACACCCCCATAAATAAAGCCTTTAAGAACTCTATTTAGAAGTATCCATAAAAGCCTTTCAGAGCGCAATTTAGAGGCGTCAGAAATATTGATTTCTTCCTTTACAGATTAGCTAAACTTTATGCGTAAACACAACTTTTGTGCTTGACCCATAAAATCCTTTGGAAACTAATTGTTTATCTGGAAGTTGATGACCATAATCGTTTTTTTTCTTCGAAGTAAATATCTAAACGACTATTTAATTCTTCAACTTTTGTAATATTAAAGTGCTCTACCAAGTACTCAGGTAGGATTAGTTTTAGTATTTCTTTGCTATCCATCATGATGCAAATATATTATTTTACAACTTCCTCCCCAACTTTTGTGCCTGATCCCAAATAAACCTATGTTTTGTAAACCTATTTTAGGAAGGACAATTAAAACAAAAAAGCCGATACATTACTGTATCGGCTTTTAGTGGTGGTGCCTCCAGGAATCGAACCAGGGACACAAGGATTTTCAGTCCTTTGCTCTACCAACTGAGCTAAGGCACCAGTGAGCTTACCATGTTTTAAATTAGTGGTGCCTCCAGGAATCGAACCAGGGACACAAGGATTTTCAGTCCTTTGCTCTACCAACTGAGCTAAGGCACCAGTTTTAAAACTACTTACTAAAAGCTAAATTAGTGGTGCCTCCAGGAATCGAACCAGGGACACAAGGATTTTCAGTCCTTTGCTCTACCAACTGAGCTAAGGCACCAATTGGCTTTTAGTATTGAACAATGTTGTTCTGTTAAGCGGTTGCAAATATAGAACAGTTTTTCTTTCTTCCAAAACTTTTTTAGAAAAAAATCATTCATTACCTTTGCTAAACTTAAAAAAAACGCATGATTTTAGCCATTGACATAGGCAATACTCGAACGAAAATAGCTAAGTTTGAAAACAATAGGTTTTCTGAAACTCTATTTTTTGACGATGAAAAAAAAGTTGATTTTTTTTTAAAAAAAATTTCAACAGAACACGAAAAACTACAAATCATCCTATCTTCGGTTGGAAAAATTAATGAAGAAACTTTCAATTGGTTAAAACAAAATACCAATCTTATCGTTATATCTCATAAAAGTAGCTTCCCTTTTAAAAATTTATATGTCACTCCAAACACATTGGGCATAGACAGAATGGTTCTCGCTGCAGGTTCGGTAATGCAATTTCCTAAAGAAAATCGTTTAGTGATTGATGCAGGTACATGCATTACCTATGACTTTATAAATAATAATGACGAATATTTAGGTGGTGCAATATCCCCTGGGTTAATGTTGCGATATAAATCGCTAAATGATTACACAGAAAAGTTACCTTTGCTACATCCAGAAGATATAGATTATTTGATTGGAGATCAAACAACAAATGCTATACACTCAGGTATCATAAATGGTGTTACAACAGAAATAGATGGTGTAATCGCTGAATACCAAAAAAAATATCCTCAATTAACCGTTATTTTGACCGGAGGAGATACACTTTTTTTGGCAAAAAGATTAAAAAATGTAATATTTGCTAATTCAAACTTTCTTTTAGAGAGTATGAACTCTTTATATCAATACATAATTGAAAATGATAAAAAAAATCTTCCTTAGCCTAAGCCTTATTTGTGGTTCCATTGCAATGGCACAACAAGGCAACGCTTCTCCCTATTCTTTTTACGGAATAGGTAATGTTAATAACAGTGGTACGAATGAATATAAAGCTATGGGTGGAACAAGTGTTTACGCAGATAGTATTCACATCAACTTAAATAACCCAGCATCTTTTGGTAAGCTTAAACTTACAACATTCTCACTTGGGGCAACAGCTAAATTCTATGACTTTGCATCTGATGATTCCAATAATAAAGCAAAAAGACAAACATTAGACTATATCGCTGTAGGTTTTCCTATCGCTAAAAAAGTTGGTGTTGTATTTGGATTAACACCATTTTCTAATGTTGGATATAAAATAAATGGTCAATATAAAAACGACCAAAATCAACTTATTAAAAACTCTTTTGAAGGTAATGGTGGAGTAAATAAAGTGTTTTTAGGAGCTGGTTATGAAGTTACTCCTAACATACACATAGGTATCGATGCTGGTTATCACTTTGGAAATATCACAAATGAGGCCTATAGAAATATTGCTAATATAGGCGATGGTTCGCCCCTACAAACAGTTTCAAGAGAATTACAAGAATTGAATTACAGAGGTGTATCTTTAAAAACTTCAGTACAATATACTGGAAAATTTAAACAATACGATTGGCAAGCTAACGTAACATATAGCCCACAAACAAAATGGTCTAATGATAACCTAACTAAATTACAGCTTGTAAGATTAAACCAAGTGATCGAATCACAAACTATTATTGATGGCAACAGAAAAATTACAAATCCTCAGGCTTTAGCTATGGGACTTGGTTTTGGTAAAGAGCACAAATGGTTTGTAGGAGCACAATATACATTTACAGAAAATAGTAAGTTAGCCGATTCTTGGAATACATCTTCTATTTCATCATTTGAAAATTCGAATAAATTCTCAGTTGGAGGTTTCTATATTCCTAAATACAACTCTTTTACAAGCTATTTTGATAGAATTGTTTATAGAGCAGGTATTAGATACGAAAATACTGGTTTAGTATTGAACGATAAAGCAATCAATGACATGGCTGTAAACGCAGGTTTTGGTTTCCCTATTGGAAGAAGCTTTACTAACTTAAACATCGGATTTGAATACGGATCGAGAGGTACTAAGACTAATGGTCTTACAAGAGAAAACTACTTTAGTATGTATGTTGGCTTCTCAATGAACGACCTTTGGTTCAAAAGAAGACGTTTTGAATAATATCTATTCATTATCATAAAATGAAATACATAAATAAATCGATAAGCATTCTTTTATTTATCTTATTTTCTTTTTGCTTATTCTCTTGTGAGAGTAATTTTAAAGAAATACAAAAAATAAACAAAGTCACCTTCTTTCCAGCTGGTGAAGCAGAGAATATGCGTTTACAATATATCGATTCAGGTAGAGTAAAAGCTATATTACTAAGCCCTACGATGTTAGACTATAGCAATGTTAAATATCCTTTTACTGAATTTCCTAAAGGAGTTCATCTTACCTTTTTTGATGCTGATAACAACAAAAATACTGTTGTTGCAGATTACGCTATTAGTTATACAAAAACAGAACTAATAGACTTGCAAGGAAATGTTGTTATAACAACACATGATGGTAAAAAACTTGAATCAGACCAATTATATTTTGATCAAAAAAATGAATGGTTCTTTACAGAAGGAAAATATAAAGCTTCTACTGACAAAGAAAACTTTACAAGAGGAATTGGAATTGACTTCGATAGTAAATTAAAAACAGTAAAAGCAACTAATAGTTATGTTGAAAGCATAAACAAACAGAATTAATATGAAAGCATTAAGAATTATACCTTTCTTCTACTTAGTTATTGCAGCACTATTTATATATGATGCAATCGATAAAATAAGCAAAGGAGAAAACAACTTCTGGTTAAACTTTATAATAGCTGGAGTAGCAATCTTCATGTTTTTCTTCAGAAGGAAGTTTGCAAAACGTATGGATAATTACAATAATAAGTAACAATATCTCAAAGGTGTAATCATAGTTGATTACACCTTTTTTTTGTACTTATACCATTACTAAATTATAAGTTATAAGCTCCAATATAGTCGGAATTAAAAATTATTAGACAATTAATTTAAAAATACAAGAAAAAAGATGTGAATTGTCGTAAAATAATAGCATCACTCCTTTTATTATTAAATAGATAATTGTATTTTCGCTCACTGAAAAAAATTACACATAATAAAAAAGCATGGCAGTTTTATCAAAAATTAGACAAAAATCCGCTCTGTTAATTGCAGTAATAGGTATTGCTTTATTAGCATTCGTTATTGGCGACGTAGTAAGAAGCACGGGAGGTGGACTATCAAGAAATGTTGGTAGTATCAACGGAGAAGAAATCAACACACAAGAATTCTTACACAAAGTAGCTCAAGCTGAGAAAAACGGACAAATGAGTAACACTCAAGCAAGTGTGGCTGTTTGGAACAGTGAAGTAAACAATATTTTACTTACTACTGAGTTCGAAAAATTAGGATTACGCATTGGTAAAGACCAATTGGTAAATGTTGTAAAAAACAACCCAAACTTTGCTAATAATCCTGAATTCTTAAATCAATTAGGACAGTTTGACGTTAACAAATTCAACCAATTTGTTTTAATGATGAAACAAGCTGGACAAGAGCAATGGAATGCGTGGTTAGCTTACGAAAAAGAACTTGAAAAAGTAGGTCTTGAGCAAATGTATTTCTCTTTAATCCAAGGAGGAATCTACACTACTCAAACTGAAGCTAAAGCAAGTTACTTAGCTGATAATAGCAAAGTTTCTTTTGACTATGTTACTGTACCTTATTCTACAGTGAACAACGAGGAAGCTGCTGTTTCTGATGCTGCTATCATAGATTATATGAAAAAACACGAGAACAGATTTAAATCTGAAACAACTCGTGAATTACAATATGCTTTCTTAGCAAGTAAACCTTCTGACTCTGATAAAGATGCAGTAAAGGAAACTATTGAATCTCTATTACAACCAAGAGTTCAATATAATGCTGAAACTAAGAAAAACGACACTATTCCTGGATTCAAAACAATTAAAGATGTTGAGTCTTTCGTAAACGCAAACTCAGATATTAAATTCGATAGTTTATACTACGCTAAGAAAGATCTTCCGTTAGAATACCAAGAAGAGTTATTTAACTTACAACCTGGTCAAGTATTTGGTCCATATGTTATGGGAGACTACTACTGTGTTTCTAGATTACTAGACAAAAAACCAGGTCAAAGAGTTGACGCTGCTCATATCCTAATCACTTACGCAGGATCTGCTGCTCCTGGTTCAACAAGAACTAAAGAAGAAGCTAAAGCGAAAGCTGAAGAAATCTTGAAAAAAGTTCAAGAAGCTCCTGCTACATTTGCAGCTGTTGCAACTGTTGAAACAGAAGATCCAGGATCTAAAAACAACGGTGGAAAATATGAAGATATTCCAAACGGACAAATGGTTAAGCCATTTAACGACTTTATCTTTAATAATCCTGTTGGAAAAATTGGTTTAGTTGAGACTGATTTTGGTTACCACGTAATCCAAGTTATCAATAAAAAAGAAGGTGCTAAATTAGCTACTGTTGCTTTAAAAATTGAAGTATCTGACGCAACTGCTGATGAGTTATTCACTAAAGCTACTACATTAGAACAAGACGCAGCTTCTGCTAATGACTTCATCATGACTGCTAAAGGTTTAGGTTTTGATACTCAAAATGACGTAACTGTTCGTCCTTTTGAAGAGTTCTTACCTGGTGTAGGAAACCAAAGAAGTATTGTTGCTTGGGCTTTTAACAAAGACACAAAAGATGGTACTATCAAAAGATTTGATAATGCTGATGGACACATCATCGTTAAATTAAAATCTAAAAACGATACAGGTTTAATGCCAATCGAAGAAGTAAAACCATTCATTGAGCCAATCTTAATGAACGAGAAAAAAGCTCAAATCATTAAACAAAAAATGACTGGTAAAACTATAGAAGAGGTATCTGCTAATTCTAAAGCATCTATCGCTTCTGTATCTGAAGTTAGCTTAAATGCTCCACTTATCACTAATATCGGAAACGAACCATTAGTAGTAGGTACAGCTTTCGCAACTGCAGTTAACCAAAACTCTAACCTAATTGATGGGGCAAAAGGAGTTTATATGGTAAAAACTAAAAACGTTGCTAATGCTCCTGAATTACCAAACTACAACAGCTACAAAGCTAAAGTTGAAAATGGTGTTCGCAACATGGCTCAAATGAGAGTTATGAAAGCATTAAAAGACAATGCCAAAATTAAAGATAACCGTATCGGTGTTATCCAATAAACTATAAAAACTTGCAAAAGAAGCCATCTGTACTCCAGATGGCTTTTTTTATGTCTGTGTCCCGTCCTAAAATAGGTTTACACAAAATAGACTTATTTATGAAAGAGACAGAAAACACAAGGGAAAAGCGTAGTCAACGAGATTATACTTT
>NZ_FNDQ01000006.1 GCF_900099675.1 Myroides phaeus | reverse complement strand
AACGACTATTTAATTCTTCAACTTTTGTAATATTGAAATGCTCTACCAAGTACTCAGGTAGGATTAGTTTTAGTATTTCTTTGCTATCCATCATGGTGCAAATATATTATTTTACAACTTCCTCCCCAACTTTTGTGCTTGATCCTGAAGTACAAGCAAGAAAAGCATCAACTGAAATTATCTTCAACATCTTGTTCATCGCTTTAAGTGTTACTACATTAATTTTACTTATTTTTATTTTAAAAGCCATTGGCATAAACTACAACACAAAAAACGTTGTTGGCAAGATAACCTTACTAACTCTTACCTACATAGCCTATACAATTACAAAAAAGAAATATATTAATCGTTTAAACAATTTCTTTTCCACTGTTGAAGTTACGCAAAAACCAATTAACAATTACATCATATACTATAGCATCATTGGTATATTTGCCTACTTTGGTATCATTACTTCCTTAATCATAGTGTACAACAAAATATTTTAGAACATAAAAAAAGAGTTAGCAGTTGCTAACTCTTTTCGTTTACTCTCCTTTGCTATGTTGTTATTCAATAAAGCTTTTCAAAGACTTATTCTTAAAAAACACAAAATCTCTTCTTAAGAGTTTGGGTTGCCATTTTTATGATTTAATTTTGATAAACAAGCTTTTAAAAATCAATTTATGCCACACTTAGCACAAGATCTTTTATTTGGAGTTGCTGTTGCAGATGCTCTGGGAGTACCTGTTGAATTTTGTTATCCTAATGAAATTAATATGCCCTCTGTTCAATCCAATTACCAAGATATTCCTAACAGACAAACTGCTTTTGGCTCTTGGAATAAACCCATTGGAACCTTTAGTGATGACTCCTCTCTTACTTTTTGTACAGCTGAATACTTGGCTAATAATGAAACTAACTTAGATAACCTTTTAGAGCGTTTTAAAGATTGGATGAAAGAAGGGTATTGGACTGCCGATGGAGAAACTTTCGACATCGGAAGAACAACTTTATTTGCTATTGAAAACTATGCCTATGGGAGTAACTGGCAAAACTGTGGCATGAAAAATGAAAACGACAATGGCAATGGTTCATTAATGCGTATATCCCCCTTACTTCTGCCTCTTTTGTATGATAAAACCATTACGGATCCTTACAGCTATATCAGTAACTTTAGCAGCTTAACTCATGCTCACACCATTTCTGTAGATTGTTGTTACATCTATCTACAGTTTGCTAAACACTTATATCATACAAAAAACACTAAGCTTGCTTTTACATATCTTAAAGAAGAATTGTCCTTAAAATTTGTAAATAATGATATTTTCAAACGACTCTTTTCAGATGAATTCTTATCAACAGATCCTGCTTTATTTAACAATAGAGGCTTTGTGTTAGGAAGTTTAGAAATTGCTCTACATACAATCTTAACTACAAAAAGTTATGAGGAGGCTGTTTTAAAAGCTATATCTCTTGGAAAAGACACAGATACGAATGCTGCTATAACAGGTGCATTAGCTGGACTTTTGTATGGATATGATAATATTCCTACGCATTGGTTAGCCCCTTTGAAAAGAAAGGAGAATATTGAGCTTTTAGCTGAACAATTGCATCAAACTTATAAAAAATAAATTTATAGACTATAGTATTTTAAATGATCTGACTGAATACAGAAATACATCCTTAATCATAGTATACAACAAAATATTTTAAAGCATAAAAAAGAGTTAGCAACTGCTAACTCTTTTCATTTACTCTCCTTTGCTATGTTGTAGCAACCAATTATATAAATCTATGTGTCGATATAAATCCTCTACACTTCCGTGTGTTCCTCCTTTGACAACTTGCAACTCTACTGGTGCTGCTTTATCGCACTTTTGAATTGCTGCCATTATTTTCTTTGACTCTCTCAATGGCACAATGAAATCTCTATCTCCGTGAATCAATTTAATCGGAATTGACGTTAAAGCACAGGCTTCTCTTTCTTCCCCTCCTCCACAAATAGCGATAGCCGCTGCAATACGATTAGGATATTTACTCGCATACTTCATTGTTCCATATCCTCCTAAACTCATTCCTGTAACGTAAATGCGACTTTCATCTATATTGTAATTGGCAATCATATAGCTTACAATCTCATCAATCTTATCTGCATTCCAAGGTCCTGATGGCAATTGTGGCGCAACTAAATAAGCTGGAATATCAAGTCCTTTTTCAATTCCCTTTAACGCACCATATCGTTTTACTCTTTCAATGTTTGTGCCTGACAAACTTCTACCGTGTAAAGAAATAATAAGCGGATTCTTATCTTGAACCTCTTTGGGTTCATTTAACCAAAACTGATACGTTGTCTTGTCTACAACAGCTTTAGGTTGGGCAAATGCTGTTATTGATAGCAGACAAATGAATGCAATAATATATTTCATACCTTTTTTAAAGGTAAATATAATTGGTATAATTGAATTTTAACAACTCGATTCTTCACAAATAGTAATTTTTAAAACAAGTCTTCTTTTATTCTATTCAACTACAATTACTTACCTATTTAAAAAAATAAGCAAGGGAAATACCTCCTTTCTTTGTTTTCTCTACTCATCGCTTAGTTTTCAATGTCATAAACAGCTTCATATCCTATTATTTTTAATTGTCTCTATTGACTACATAACAAATTAATCTCAACACTTTGTTCTTTTAAAAAGGAATAGTTTATCTCTAAAAATAGAAGAATTTACTCATCAAATTTATGCTCGTAAGAAGAATTTATCTCTAAAAATATACTCCATTCCTATAAAAAATAGCAGATCTGAATAACAAATGACAAAAAACAGAAAGGCAATATGGCTTTTTTTACAACTTTTTTACGCTCATCTCAATTATCACACCTCCCGTTTTCCTAATAATATCGCTATCTCAAGGGTAGTTTACATTTTAATCAGTAAAAATTTACTTCGCTAAAGAACTACCTATCAAACACTTGTTTTTTTTATTAAAAAAACATTACTTTTTTCTTGCGAGAAATAAATAAAAAGACCTATATTTGCACTGTCAAAATGAGAGAACAATAGTGCTCAACATTACAAGACAAAACAATTAAATCCTCGAGATTTAAGGACGGTCCAATAGCTCAGCTGGATAGAGCAACTGCCTTCTAAGCAGTAGGTCTCAGGTTCGAATCCTGATTGGATCACAAATAAAGCCCTTGATTATTTCAAGGGCTTTTTTGTTTCAAATACTTTCCTATTTTACATTGTAATTACAGTATCTGCTCTAACATAACCATATCTTTCAATTGTATGCCATTTTCAATAATTGGAACTGCATAATTGTCAAGAAAGAAGTTCTCTTTTACACCATATTTCTTAAAGCCATTGCGCTCATAAAAGCGAATTTGATCTATTCCACAATCAGCCGTACCAACGATTAAACGAGAATACCCTCTTTTCTTGCTAATAGCCACAACTTCTTGTATTAATAACCCACCAATCCCCTGTCCTTGTAAAGACTCGCATACAGCAATATTTTTAAGTTCAAGTGTACTTGCATCAATCGGATATAAACAAAATACCGCTAATTGCGCTTCTCCTTCTTCTAAAATGAAAACATCTGAATCACCTATGTATTTATTAATGGCATCCATCGTTTCATCTGCTAACAACAGCAAATTAAACGGATAGGCTTCTCCCTCCTCAATCAAGCGCAAACGATAATCTAAATTAACAGATCTTATATATTTTCCAATCATACTCTTATTTTTTACAATGAAACACAATATGGTTAAGCAAGTGTCATTGCGTGTTTTAAAAACTTCTTCGCCTTGTTTTGATATGCTACAGATTTAGTTGAATAGTTTCCTTCAATTATCTCAGATGCCAAGAAAACCTCCTCCTTGTATTTAGTGCAAAGCAACAACAAGATATCCATTGCAAACGATTCTGTAGCTACTTTTGAATTAGACACCAACCACAGCAGTGCTATATCTACCAAACGCTTCTCTTGTAAATCTGTTAATTCTACTTTTTTACTCTTTACTAATAGATGGCTTATCCTACTGAGTAATCGCTTACTCGACTCATTAGTTACCTTGTCTAAGTGCTCTAAAAAATAAGGTAAGTGGGGAAGTATTTTTACGATATCAGCGGACACAATTTCTTGTAACAACAAACAAGCATTAATATGTATAGGATCATTGACTTGAAAACTATACGCTATCAAAAAAGAAACGACCTCTTTTGAATTGCCTATTTTAAGCAAGGTACGCTCGCGACTTGCCACGTGCACTGTTGTCTCCAATACTGCTTTATACAATGCTTCTGTTGTCATATTTATACTATTTAACTGTTGTAAAAATAGATAAAACTGGCCTTACTCTACACATTACAAAACATTTTTAAAACAAAAATCCCTCTATAAACAGTAGTCTATAGAGGAATTTTATATATTACTTTACAAAAATAGCTCTCTTATCTTTGTAAAAGTTATCTATTACATTCTTCAGTTTTCGTTGCGTATTAGAACGTCTTACCCAAATAGCATGATTCTCTAACTTAATATCCTTAACCTCATCAAGCATTTGTTCAATTGTAAGACCAGTCATCAATGCTCGTTTCATAAAATCACCAATTAACTCATTCCACTCATCTTTATTCCCCCAATAATGCCCTACAACTTGATCACCAGATTTTAAAGTTGAAACAGCATTAGTTCCTAAAGAAAAAGCAAATTGTTCAATTAAGCGTCGTGTAACATCTGCTTTACACATTTCGTCATTGATCTGTAAACACAAAGTCAAACAGTTTAAGTGCTTCGCAGAAATACCAATTAATCCAGCATTCCACATACAAACAGTTTCATCCATTGTTATACCTCCAAACACTTTTCCTTTAATCTGTTTCCACATTAACTTCTCTGTTTTTGTTGGCAATTCACACATCTTACCTTCGTTTAAATGCATAAAATTTTGTCCCTTATTCATCTCTGTTTTTAATAAAGACAAATCTTTATAAATAAAAGTATCACCATCCATATACAAAATATGTTGTTCAGGATATTTAGAAGCTACTAATTCTAATGCTTTTATTTTCACACGCCAAAAGAATTTATACGCACCTTCCCATTCTTTGATAATGGTTCTATTAATAGGTATAACTTCAACTTTATCTCCTAAATGTTTAAACAGAGAAGTATCTTCTGTGATAATTACAATCTTATCCTCTGTTTCTTTTCTAATCAAAGCGGTATAAATAGAAAAACACACCTGTTGATAATTTACAATACTTTCTCCAAAAACTAAATAAACAATATTCATCTTATGTTTGTTAATTTACAAATACACTTCTGCATCAAACTCACATCATTCACTGATATAAATCTATTTTTAAGTAAATATATTGCTTTATTTATTTAAAAATAGATTTATATCAAAAAAGCGTCTTTGAGTATCATACTCAAAGACGCTTTCATATTGTATAACCAATTAATTAAGCTAAAACAGGAATAATGTGTTCCCAGTTCATTTCTTTAGCATAATCTAACGCTGTTTTTCCTTCGTTATTTACTGCATTCTTATCCGCTCCGTGTGCTAAAAGAACCTCAACACTTGTCAAGTTTCCTGCAATCACCTCTTTTTGTAAGAAAGTAAAACCAGCTTCATCAAGACGACTAACTTCTTCAGGATTCTTAGTTAAAAAGTCTCCTAAGTTTTCTTTCATATTCTTACTCATTGGGTGCTCTACTAAGTTCTCAGGACTCTCTTGTTGATCAATTACAATTGTAACTTCATTAAAATCACCAAAGTCAAGTCCCCAAGCAGCATCGTGTTCAGCGCGCTCTTCGTCAGTCATTTCTGAACGCAACGCTTGAACAGTGAAACCACCATAAGATTTCCCTTGAGAAATAAACATCCAATCGCTAATTTGATCTAAAGTTACCCCTACTTGATCACCTTCTACTAACTCAGTAATCTCATTTGGTTCGTTTAATAATTCCCCGTAAATAACCTTTCCATCAAAGTCAAGATTACCTATCCACATATGCTCTACAACTGGCTCGTCTTGTCCTTCCACTTCTTGTGTGAATGCTACTTTAACGCTTGCCATGTCTAAACCTGGAACTACTCTTCTATATTCCCAAGACAACTCTCTCCAAAAATATTTGAATGTTTCTTGTGCTTTTTTATAAGCTTCAATCATTTTTGGATGATCTCCTTCTGCGAAATAAATTTTATTTTCTCCCATTATCTTTATATTAAGATTACAAATCTAAAAATTGTAAGTTACCTATCCTAACAGTGGCGCACTTCTTTGCAATTTATCTCGCTCTTCTAAAATTGTGTTTGTTAAATTGCCAAGCTAAGTATCCTCCTGCTAAACTCCCCATTAAATGCCCTTGCCAAGAGACATTACTGCCTAATTGTTCGTTTGGAAAAACTCCGTATATCAATCCCCAATAAAGCACTCCTATTCCTAAAGACAACAATAACAGTAAAAACTTCTTGCTTAATATGCCACTTATAAACAGAAAACACAGCAACATATAAATAACGCCACTGGCTCCTATATGACACGATCGAACTCCTGTACTTAAACTGTCAATGTCTGGAAATATCCACACACCCAAGCCTGCTATTAGCCAGCCTATGACAAACACTTTATAGGCTATTTTATTGTAAAACTGTATAGTTAAGAAACTCAAAAAAAGAAAGGGAACCGTATTGCTAATCAAGTGATCCCAACTTCCGTGAAATAAAGGTGATAAAACAATCCCCTTTAACCCTTGCAGTTTCCATGGAATTACCCCATAACATTGTTGAAACACACCTATTTGTTGTAATATAAAAACAAGCCACATTACCCCAACTAATACAAGTGGTACTACAATAGCTTGTTTATTTATATGTCTTTTCGTTTCCATAATTATTAAAGATTAACATCACACCAAACTCTTCCATTGCTCGTAACGGTGATTTATGATCTCTTTTATTTCGTAATAATTTTCCCACGTATCTTTGACGTGATAAAATTGATCTGGATGAGCGATATGATGGGCTTGAATATAATCGTCAAAATAATTGGCTACATCCTTTGAAAATCGACTATCTTCATCGTAGTAATCTTTTACAAAAGCATTTCCTTCTTCTGTTAATTGCGTTGATAACAACCTTCCTTGATAGTGATCTAACAAAAACTCAGTTCCCGAATACCTCTTTTTCTTAACGGCATTAATATCTTCCGCAAACTCATTAATAACAGACGGATCTACAAGATCCTTTGACAAACACCACGAGAAGAAAAAACCTATATGCGTAGCCCCTTGCTCGTGTGCCAAATCTACTGGAAAGTCTCCCTCATAATGCCAAGCATAATCATCGTATTTATTCATCTTTTGTATATTATTTTTTATAAAAATAGATAAAAAAACAAATAAACAGAATAAAAAATAATTCTAATGCCAAAAAACACTAAATAAAAACATTTATGTTAATGCTATACCCCCTTAAACAAAGGCGTTGTAGCGCCAATTATAACCACAAAAAAAGCAGAAACTACGTCGAGTAATTTCTGCTCATATAATAGTAATCTTAACTCTCATTAACAAAAGCACTTAAAAAAGGCTCAAATGTTCGCTCTTCATACACAGGTACTAACGCTTGTATCAAGGGTAAATATGAACTATCTAAGCCACTCTTCTCCATCACCTTATTTCTATTTTTCAACAAATAGCCTTCATAAAAACAAACACTACCGCCTGTAATATGTAAGTACAACAGCTTTAAGTAAGGGTGTTTTCGACTAAAACTGTGGATTATCTCTTCTGTTTGAAGCAATTGTTCTTCACTGCAAACACCTAAATCTAACAAATTATCAATATCAAAATAAAGTGTCAAGAGCAACTGATCATGTACATCGAGAACTTTCATCTTTCCAAAAGGAAACAATTTGGTTAACTCTTGATTAAAAGCATTTTCACTTCCTTTTACTAAAGGAACAATAAGATAAGAGACTTCCATAAATTGACGTTTTTTACATATACACCAAAATACGCAAATTAACCTCTAATTCCCTCTTTTGTAGTTTACTAAACTATTTCCAATATATTACCTTTGTGTTAAGCAACTTGTTACTTCTTCTTTATAAGTTTAAATATCCAACAATAGATCTATTACCCATTTCAATATCTAATAATACTTCATTAGGATTTTCGACCACAACACAATCGCCTTGTTCTACTTTAAAAATCTCTTTATTAACGCGGATATCCATCGCTTTCAAGGCAAAGACAAATACAAAATTACACTTTGTCATAAAGGGAAATACTCGCAATTCTACTACCTCATCTTGGATACTATGAGCCAGCATCAAATTAAAATCTGTTCCTTGAGAGAAGGAGGTAATATCATCTGAAGAATTAAAGACAAACATAGAATCTTGTTTGTACTCTTTATCTTCTTTGTTATGATTGATTTGCAATGTATTATCTAACATCACTAAATAACGACGGAAACCTTCAAATTTTGTAAACGTAGAGGGTACTGATTCAATTGTAGCACTACTTATGCGAAGTACAAATTGTCTATCACTATAACTTCCCTCAGGCGGATAAATACAATATTCATACGTTTTTCCTCCTGACCAAATACTTGGTTTTACTTGTATCCGTTCAATAATTCTAACCTTCATAAGCTATGTTTTACAAAAAAGCCTTTAAAACAAATGCTTTAAAGGCTTAATAAATATACTAAAAACGCTGTTTAGTCTTCTATTTTAAAGTGAATATCTTTATCATAAATATTATCCACTACAATCATTTCAAAAGGATGAATTGCATAATCCCGGGATACTACATCTTGTTTAATACGATATTTCAATTCAATTGTATTCTGCTTTTCTTTTAAAGACGTTACTTCAAATGTTGTTTCCTTATCTGTTACTTGTCCTACTATCGCAAGTACAAACGACTTTTTAAAGTCTATTTTTGTAGGCTCTCCATTCTTCCCCATAACAGGTGATGGTCCGAAGTACTTATCAAAATCCTTTTGACACGTTAGCTTTAAATACTCAACTTGCTTATTCTCTAACGTGTTATTTACAAAATACCTATTTGCTTTAATATAAGATATATCTGTTTCTGTTTCTAACGCTTCAATCCCCGTTTCTTCTATTTGCTTGTCCGATTTCTTTTTTGTAGTATCACATCCGATTAGTAAACTACTCAAAATCAAACTAAACAATATTATTCTCTTCTTCATATTATATTGTTATATAGCTATATAACTTAAAAATTATAAAATTATTGTTAATGCTTGTAATATTAATATCACATTTTGTCAATAAATCTTATGGTTTGTGGTTTTTATAACCCTCCATTGTTGTAAACCGTGATAAATTCTTCTATCAAGTACGATTCATTTACTTCTTTTGTCCAACTTATTGGCTTGTCATAATACTCTAATTCGTGTAGTATAACGGGTATTTTCCTACCAAAAAAAGTTTTTATCACCCCATCATTGTGTAATGAAAGAACCAACTCTTTAATGCCTTCTATAAACACTGTTTCTAAGTGTTTCCCTTTTACTAACAATTGGTCAAATAACAAATCGTCATCTGCTGCTGCTTCATCGTCTTCATCACTAAAGTAATAAGGAGTTGAACTTAACCACCTGCGCAACGACTCATCTTCACTTCCTCCTATTTCTAACAACTCATCTTGCAACCAATAGGCGTAATTCCACTTTGCCTCGGCTTCACTTGATGCAAAATCTACTTGTTCCTTGAAATGGGATGTTGTATTAAAACTTACATTTATTATTGGATAACGGGCATCGTCATCTTCGTTATAAAACCAAAAAGACAATGCATATACATCTTGACGTTCCTCGCTATCAACACGTTGAAACGCCTCTTTAATTTTATGGTAACTCGCTTTTAAAAAAGCCTCTCTTTCTGTCATTTTCCTAAATTTCAAAGGGCTAATTTATTCTATTTTAACTCTTACACACAATATTTAATGTTATAATATCCGATTGGGTATCGTTTTTCTACAATTCAGTCTTCTTTATTTTAATTACAGTCTGACAAACACTATTTTAGCCAAACTAAACCTCAACTATGAAAAGAATATTTTACACAATAATCGCGTTAGTAACGCTTCCTTTCTATGCAATGTGATAGTGTTGTTCCAGATAATGCGCCATCAAATCCTACTAATTTTACTTTATTTCCTTGTTCATTTTGTTGTTGTACAAAATAATACAACTCATCCATCTCTGTAGCATTAAGTTGTGAATACATAGCCCTATCATAAAGGGAGACATCTTCTGTACTTAAAAATGCTTGATAGGCACTATATAATTCATATAAATTTCCCTCCAGGGCAATAATCTTATAACCTTCTTCTAAAACTAACTGTTTGATTAAAGCGATGCGATATTTTGTTATTGTTGATTCTTGATGTGTGGGATCTCCTAATGCCAATACCCTCGTTTCTAAAGGAACTCTATTACTAATGTTAGTTATCAACTCTGGTGTGGGTAAGGCTTGTGCATTGGCTATCACACAATATAGAAATACTGTGATGAACCACGTGTACATATTTTTCATACTTGTTGTGTTTGATTATGATTTATAAACGAGTTTATCTCCCGTTTAGTCTATAAACATATACTTCTGCAAAGTGTCTAATAACAAGCAGATTTAGATTAGAAACAAGAGTTAAAAACTAAGTACCAACATTCCCTTTCTATCAAAAAGAGAATATGCGAAGATTTAAAATATAAAGCATCGAATTGAGATTGCAATAATATACATACCAAAGTGTAGTTTTAAACGGACCTTGTTCGACACATCTCCCACACAAGTACCACATATCCTCGGAAAAACAGCCATTTTCTCGAAGGTGTGTGGTACTAATGTGGTACTTGTGTGGTACTTGTTGCACACAAGCCAGCAATGACAGGGCTTTAAAACCTAATCTTTGCTTAATTAAAAATAGAGCTATACTGTTGTATCCCAACAACCTACTCCCTAAAGGGCATAAAAAAAGACAGGCTATATACATAACCTGTCTTTTTAATATTGAATCGCTTTTACAATTATATCTGGTGTTGCAACACAAATAACTTGTTATAAGCCTCTTTTCTTTGTTTACGTGGGTAAAATACAATACCGAACTTATCTTCTGCAATCGGACTGATTCCTGACAATACTAAATCGTTATTGTCAATTGTCAATACCTCTTTTGTCAATAGGTTTTGATACCCTTTTTTGTTTTTGTTGTAGAACAATTCTACCAAGTCATCATTTTTGATTACTAACCATCCGTTACCGAATTCCGTTGTAAACTGAACCGCATTCGTATTCTCATTGATGCGTTGTGGATGCCAAGTTCCAAAGAACTCATCACCGATATTGTACAAATCACCGTACATACCTTCTCCTTCGCTGTCAATCTCTACGATACCAATCTCCCCGTTTTCCTCACATAACAAGTATGAGTTCTTGTCAAACGATAAGTTTAATGCCTCGTGTACAAATGGAAAGTCAAACTCTAACACTCTGCGTCTTAATTCAACTCCATTTTCATCTATCTGACGGTGTAACCACCCTTCTTCTACTTCTGTAATCAAGTGAATTTCTCCATTAACAACGCATATCTTGTTGTCTTTTGGAAAGGGAATAGCTACTTTTTTCTCTGATACTAAAACGTTATTCTCGTATGCTAAAACAATCATTGTATCTGCTTGTTTATCGCTCCAAATATCTACGTCATAGAATAGAGAGTGATTTGCTGTACACCCTACAAATCTACCATTGAAAGACTTACTTCCTTTTAATCCTTTGCTCTCTTTATTGAAAATAGGGAATGAAATAGTCTGCTCACTTTCATCTTCTAATGATACTACTGATGCGTAGTTTTCATTAGACGGACTTAAAAATAAAGTTGGTAGAACTCCTTTATCTTCCTTACTATCTTTTAAATCTCCTTCCTCACTAATAATCGTGTACACTAAGTCATACGGACTTTCAGCCCCTTCTTCTGTGTAAACATAATTAGCTACTAACAATCCTTCTTTACTCCAACAGCTTCCTTTTGCACTTAATGCGAAAGGTACTTCTATTGTGGTTATTAAACCAAAAGGCGTTTTCTCGTTCATATAAAATTAATAGTTTTAATTCGCGACAAAGGTAGGAAAAACAAAATGGTTTACAGGCAATAGCGCAAGTGTTTATTATTATTTTAAAGCCGTTTTTTTTAGCATTAACACTATTTTACAAACCTGCGATTTACTAATCTATTGGTTAAGCCAACACATCTCCTATTTCGGCACTCATCTTTTTAAATGCTGCTGAGGCAAACGGACATAATGGCAATACCTTAATCTTGTTTTCACGGGCATAAGCTACCACCCCTTCTACTAACAATTGCTTACCAACTCCCATTCCTTTAAACGCTTCATCTACTTCGGTATGGTCTACAATCATCTTGCCTGTTCCTGCCATAGAATACGTCATTTCTCCTGCTTTTTTTCCGTCTTTCATAGCCGTAAATACACCTTTACTGCCGTATGCTGTATGTTTTACCACCATAATTATGTTCTATTAAAATTCTGTATTAACAACTACATCTCCCATTAATGCCTTGTGAACAGGACATTTATCTGCTATAATTTTCAAGCGTTTGTTTTCGTCTTCTGTTAGATTTCCTCCTACAAACGATACTTTTCTATTGAACACAGTGCGCTCTGTTTCTCTAATTACCTCTACATCAACTACAATCTCATCTACAACCCACTGCTTTCTGTCCATATACATTTTTAAAGTAGCCGCAGTACAACTTGCCAATGAGGTAGCTAATATTTCAAAAGGATTAAACCCTTTATCTCCCCCTCCTAAACTTGTTGGTTCGTCTGTAATTAATGTATTATTTCCTGCGGTAACTTCTGTGTAATACAATTCTTTACCTAATCTTGCTTTAACATTCACTTCCATAGTTCTTATTTTAATTTTGTTTTTAATCCTTTCATCGGTTCCGGAAACGGTACATAACTTTTATCATCTCCAGGAATTAATGGGAATACCTCGTGGTTTTGGTTAATCCAATCTTCTTTAGCTTGTTGTAAACGCTCTCCATCGTGGGATAAGAAATTCCACAACAAGAACCTTTCTTCTGCCATTGGCTCTCCTCCAAAAATATACACTGTTGTATTGGCTTCCATTTCAAACTCACATAGTGTACTGTCTTGTGCTATCAAAATCTGCTTTGGCTCATAGTAATTTGTATCACTGTGCACTCCCCCTTCTAAAATATACATTGCCGCCTCACCAAAAAGTCCGGCTCCAATATTTACTTTTGCGCGCTCTTTACTCTTGATTTCAATGAAGTAAAGCGGACTGTAAACGGGTACTGCCGATTTGCGTCCTAATGCTTCTCCGGCAATTAGCTTATACGAAACCCCATTTTCTTCCCAACTTGGCAACTTATCTGCTGCTATGTGTACAAAAGAAGGGTCTGTTTGCTCTAATTCCTTAGGCAACGCAATCCATATTTGTAATCCGTGTAATATAGTATCTGGTTTATTTATTCTAATATCCTCTGGCATACGCTCAGAGTGCACCACTCCTTTCCCTGCTGTCATCCAATTCACCGCACCGGGTGTAATGCGTTCTACACTACCAAGGCTATCGCGGTGCATAATCTCTCCTTCAAACAAGTAAGTCAGCGTGGATAAGCCTATATGTGGATGTGGGTCAACATCCAAATTATCGTGTTCGGCCACACCTATTGGTCCCATATGGTCAATAAACGCAAAAGGTCCTACCATTCGCTTTTGTCTAAACGGCAATAACCTACCCACAAGAAAGTTTCCAATACTTGCCGCACGTTCTTCTATCACTAAACTTATATTTGACATATCGCTTTCGTTTTTAAAGTTGATGATTCCCTTATTTCTACAAGTGTAAAGTTACTCATCCTTCTAATAATACAGCTTAACATAGGTTAAGTTATTCGTGCAAAGTGCCCTATCTACGCTTAAGCTATTTGTAAGTTACAACATTCGGTTTAAATTAAAAAATAACATAAAAAAAGGCATAACAAGTTGCCTCGTTATGCCTTTAATTATACTTCTAATATAAGTTTACCTTTCTTTAAAAAGGGAAGTTTCAACACTTATGATGCTGCTACGAACTTCAATCCAATGATTGAACAAATCAACGTAGCAATAAAAAAGATTCGCCAAAATGTAGCTGGGTCTTTAAATACAAAGATTCCTACTAACACTGTTCCAACTGCTCCAATCCCTGTCCAAACAGCATAAGCTGTTCCTAACGGAAGTGATTGTACTGCT
The DNA here is from genome assembly GCF_900099675.1 of Myroides phaeus. Lineage (GTDB taxonomy): Bacteria > Bacteroidota > Bacteroidia > Flavobacteriales > Flavobacteriaceae > Flavobacterium > Flavobacterium phaeum. Next base: position 117,797 of record NZ_FNDQ01000006.1, on the reverse strand, counting down.
TTAATCAATGCTGCCATACTACAAACTAACGCGATTAAAAAACCAGCATACCATCCTAATGCCTCTGTTCCTACCGAATCTTTTGCTTTTCCTAAGCAAAAAGTAAACGCTACTTCAAATAGCCCTCCAATGATTAAAATAATCCAGTTCATTTTATTCTTTAAAAAGTTAGACTGCAAATTTCAATAATATATCTCAATTTTGAATACTTTGAAGTACTTTTTTTTGCTATCTACTTAATATACTGACTAATTTTTTTAATCGCTTTGGCATTCACTTCTGTTAATTCGGGCAAACAAACTATTTGGGTTGTACTGTCTATATTTTCTACTATAGCATCATAGGTATCTGAATCAAACTCGCCGTTTAACACCAAATACGCTATTGGAATATGTCGCACTTTTAAGGCTTCTATCGACAAAATAGCGTGGTTAATACAGCCTAAATAATTGCGTACTACAAGTACTGTGGGCAAGGCTAATCGTTCAATCAAGTCAATCATATAGTACCCTTTTGCCATTGGAACATATAATCCTCCTGCTCCTTCTACGATTAGGTTATTTGCTGTTTGAGGGAGTTTAATCTTACTGTCTTCAATCGTTACTCCTTCTTTTCTGGCCGACTTATGGGGTGAGGCTGCTAATTCAAATCGGTAACTCTCTGGATGTGCCACTAAATGCGAATCTACTAACTTACTTACTTTTTCTGTGTCGGTTAAGTGTAAATCTCCTGATTGTACGGGTTTCCAATAATCAGCTTGAAATCGCTGTACAAAGGCAGCACTTACTACTGTTTTTCCGATTTCTGTTCCTATTCCGGTTATAAATAATTGTTGTTTCATTTCTCTATTTTTTGTTTACTTGTTGCAATGCACATACAAGTTGTTCTATGTCACTTGGGGTGTTAAAACTGTGGATACAAAGGCGAATGCGCTCTTGTCCTTGGGCTACAGTCGGACTCATCACGGCAAAGGCGTTGATACCTTGTTGTTCTAATTGACTCACAAAGGTTTTGAGCTGTTGATTATCGTTAAAAAGAACTACTTGTATCGGACTACTCGCATCGGATAAAGTAGATTGAACACTGCTTCTAAACAAGGTGATATTGTGCTGTAACGTCTGTTGTAAGTCCTTGTTTTTAAGGATAAATTCATACCCAATAGCCAAGCTTTTAGCAAACAAATCAGGCAATCCAGTGCTGTATATAAAAGACGAACTGAAGTTGATTAAATAGTCCTTCACCCATTGTTTAGCTAACACACAAGCACCGTGTTGCCCCATAGCCTTGCCATAAGTAACCACGGTGGCAAATACTTTATTTTGCAAATTAGCGCGATGTACTAATCCCAAGCCAAACACGCCAAAGGTATGGGCTTCATCTACGATTAAATGGGCTTTGTATTGTTGGGTTAACGCCCATATTTCTTGCAGCGGTGCAAAGTCGCCATCCATTGAATACAGGCTTTCAACATAGACAAACACATTGCCTTTGCCTATTTGCAGCTTCTTTTCTAAGTCGGCTAAGTTGTTGTGTTTAAACCGTCTTTTGTCGGCAAAGCTCAATCGACAACCGTCTATGATAGACCGATGACTCAACTCATCAACGATAATGGTATCTCCTTTTTTGGCAAAAGTGGACAATAAGGTTGCATTGGCGTTGTAACCAGAGGGAAATAACAGGGCACTTTCTACTTGGTGATGTTGTGCTAATTGGTGTTCAACAGCAACAAAACAAGGCGAGTTTCCGCTGATTAATCGGGAACCTGTTGCGCCACTTAACAAGTTGCTTTCTGCTAAAACTGCTTGTTGTATTTGTTGTAAAAACGCTTCATTTCTGGCCAATCCCAAGTAATCGTTGGAATAAAAGTCTATTCCCTCTTTGCGCTGCTTCAGCTGTCGCAGATTACCTTGTTCTCGTCGAGTGGTCAATTCTGCTAAAGAGCGAATAGCGAGCGGACTATCCACGGTTTATTTCTGTTGCTACTTGATTAATCCACTGATTGTACAGTCGGTCTTCTATCTCTAAAATCTTCTTAGCGTGTACTTCCCAATCTGGAGAAAAAGCTTCTAATTGTTCAATCATCTCTTCTAAATGTCCTTCTTCTTCTACGATGATTGACTTCACCATTACCTTGCTTTTGTGGTTTGTCAAAACTTCTTGATATACCGGATACAGGTAGTCGGCTCTTACTTCAATAGCGTAAGTAACGTACAAATAAGCGATATCAATTAGGTTACGCCCCGCTAACTGCAGTTCGTTTCTCAAGTAACGAGAGGTGTGTAAATCCAATAAATTCAGGTATCTTCTGGTTTGAGATGGCGCCAATAACCACTCGTCTGCATACGTTGTAAATCCGTCTGCTACCGCTTTGCTAATTTGCTTTTTTAAGTAAAAAGCGTGGCGATGTTCCTCTGCCGCGTGTTTTAACTGAATAAGATTCACGCTGTTGCTGTCTTCACAAGCAGAGATTTTACGAGCCCCTACGTTTTCTAAATAAGATAGTGTGTTTAACCACTTTCCGTGTAACACAGGTTCCTGTACTATTTGGTTTAAGATATTTTGCATTTGTCGTTTATTTTGATGCCAAAAGTACTATGCATCAAAACGAACAATATAGTCCGGTTCTAAGATTAACAACGGACCAGTGAGGGAAAGGTAAACCCTCTCTATAAAAAAAGAGCCTTTTCAAAAAGAAAAGACTCTTAAGTGTACTTTTAAATTCGGCTAATAATTAATTATTTAGCAGGCAAATAAAATGTAGTTGTAGTTGGAGTGTAAATTCCAAAAGTAATGAAACCTAATAATCCATCAACAAAGCTCATCTGATGTTTAACAATATAATTAGGATTCTCTTTTACAAATTGACTAGCTTTATGTCCATCATTTAAAGGAACTAATCCTGCAATTAAAGCATGATTTTTTACAGTGTTCACTTTATAAACTGGGTCATTAATATCTGTACTTCCAACAGCTACTCTTCCAGTATAACAAGATGTCATTGATACAGCTAATAAAGCTAAGGCTAAAAATTTAGTAGTTTTTTTCATTTTATATTTTGTTAAATTTTGTTAATCGCAAACATAATAAAAAAATTACATTAAACTAATAAATATTATTTAAACTCTTTTTTAGTTAAGAAGCAACTCTATCTTTTGAAATTCGGATTTTACAAGGTAAAAAGCCTCTTAAAACAAGGATACTAACTACCTAAAAAATATACTTTGCTTAACCTTGTTTAAAGCATAAAAAGTGTAAATTGCCGGAATATTTAATTGCTTATAATTTACACTATGAGTAGTCCAGTTAAAATTCCTTATCAGAGCTTTATTCAAATAGACCGCAATTCAAGCACGCCTATTTATATGCAGATTGCCAACCAGTTTAGCAATGCTATTCAACGCGATTTTTTGCCAAAGGGAACTAAACTTCCTGGTTCGAGATTATTGGCTGAATTACTGTCGGTTAACCGCAATACAATTGTAGCGGTTTACGATGAACTAACAGCACAGGGTTGGGTAGAAACGAAGCCGAATAAGGGTACCTTTATCATTGAAAAAGAAGCAGACAAACCGATGCGATTTACTGATGATGAGGCGAGTTATTTACAGACTTACCCCTCTTCTCCTGGCTATGATTTTAACAAGAGTAATTTACTGGATACTCCGTATGAACATAGCCATAGCGACTTTCTTTTTAACGATGGGTTACCTGATACGCGCATTATTCAAATTGAACAGTTATCGTCGTATTACAGCGCCAATTTAAAGCGAAAAAGCAACCAAAAAAAGTTGAGACACGCTAATTATGAGGGCAATGACGCGTTTAAAAAAAGTATGGCTAACTACTTGAATTTGTCGCGTGGACTACACGTAAGCAAGGATAATATATTGATTACGCGAAGTACTGAAATGAGTATTTACGTGGCTTGTGAGGTACTTTTAAATCAAGGCGACAATGTTATTGTGGCTAATTTGAGCTACTTTTCAAGCAATATGACTTTTCAAAAGGCGGGAGCAAAAATACTGACTGTGCCAATTGATAAAGAGGGTATTGATGCTAATGCGGTGGAAAATATGTGTAAGAAACACAAAATACGAATGTTATATTTAACACCACACCACCATTACCCTACTACGGTTACTTTGAGTGCCCAAAGACGTGTACAGCTATTGCAATTGGCTAATAAATACGGTTTTATCATTTTAGAAGACGATTATGATTATGACTTCCACTATGATAAGAGTCCGGTATTACCACTGGCAAGTGTAGACACAAATGGAATGGTCGTTTATATTGGTTCGTTTGGTAAATCATTGGCTCCAAGTTTTCAAACGGGGTTTATTGTTGCCCCAGAAAGTGTGTTGGTAGAAATGCAAAAACACTTGCGACTAATAGACCGACAAGGGGATATTTTAATGGAACAGGTATTAGGGGAACTGATTGAAGAAGGAGAAATATTTCGTTCTCTCAAAAAATCTATAAAAATTTACAAGGAAAGACGCGACACTTTTTGCGACTTATTACATCAATATTTTGGAGAGGATGTGCAATTTGATATTCCCTCTGGGGGATTAGCTGTGTGGACAGAATGGCAAAAGCCTTTAAATCTATTGCAATTGAGTAAAAAGTGCTTGCAAAACAACCTGCTTATTCCAAAAACACTCTTGTATCAAAATCGCGAATTAACTGCTATGCGACTTGGCTTTGGACATTTAACGAAGGAAGAAATGGCACAATGTTTGGATATACTGTATCGCGTGATGAATGAGTAGCACTTTCATCAGAGATAACAAAAATAGATTAGTATAACAAAGCCTAAATATTCTTTAGGCTTTGTTTTTATATGTTCATATCCTGCATAGCAGGCATATTGATTTCTTTTACGCAACTTGCTTTAGATGTACTTAAAACGAACTTTATCGCTTGTAAGACATCGCTTAAAGGAATTAAACTTGCTTGGTTTTCTTCTACAATTATATCGGAATCAACGGTATAATCATACTCCGTTGCTAAGTACCCTAAGTTTAAAACGGTAATACCAATGTTGTCTTGACGCAAGGTTTCACGCATTGAATGTACAATTCCCCTCAAAGCAAACTTAGATGCTGAAAAGGCTACTTCTTTTCCGTTGTGATTGTCTAAGCCCCAAGTGGAACCAATCAATACTATTTTAGCATTTGACGATAAGCGTAGGTTCTTGACAAATGCTTTCAATGCCAAGATACACGAGGTTACATTGGTTTGAACAAGGTTGATTAACTCCGCATCACTGCATTGCTCTACGTCAAATTCGGCTGTAAATGCCATCTGTTCCCATACTCCTACATTGTAAATAAGGTAGTCTAACTGCTTTTCTTGTAACACCTCAGCGACCGCTTTAACAGCTGTTTCGGGTTGACTCAAATCAGCGGGAACCCACACTAAATTGTCTTTTGCATCTGCTGGTTTACTTCTTGAAACACCGTACACAATGTCGTTGTCTTTTGGCAAGCCGTGGGCAATAGCGCGACCTAAGCCTTTGCTAACTCCATATATTAAATAACTCTTGTTTTTCATAGGTTGACCGTTTAAAAAAAAATCGCATCAAGTTGCTTTGTCTAAACGAGTTGAATACCGTTTAAATAAGCTAATTGAAATACTTTATCGTTGGCGGAATTACTCTCGATAAACCCTTTGTATTTAGGGGAACTCATCTCTTTGTAAACACGCTTCACTTGCGAAGATAGTCCTTCTCTCTTAACGTAATTGTTAAAGGCGCGCTGTACTTCACTTTTACTGGCAAAACAACACATAAAGTCGATTGGAAAAACAAAATCGCCAGACGACATATATTCGTTTAAACGCCAACCATTGTCTATAACGTGGTTGACAACATCTTGTGTATCTTCAAATAGTGAGAAAATAGGATTGACGTATTCTTCTAAAAAAGTGGTGATAGACAACGCAAACTCCTCTTGCTTCTTGTCCTTTATTTCCCACGTAAACAACTTAGGTTGAACAGGAATAATCTCTTTTAAATTGGCAATAAACACGGTTGAAGTAGCAATATCTTTACTGCGGTATTTCTTAAAACGCCACTCGCGCAATTGTTCTGAAAGAATGACAATTGTACACGATAAAGTGGTGTATTCTTTGGGATTACTCTCAATGGGTTGAAACTTAATCTGATATTCAAATGTACCTGACATAGCGTTGCCCTTAAGCACTTGCCCCTTTTGAGTTGAAATATACCCTTGCGCAAGATAGGGTTCGCCTATTTTGTGAATCGTTTGAATAAAAGCTTGTTTTCCTGCCATATAGCACCAAGTAAAATAGTTCTTTTTAATCCGTTATTGACGCTCTTTTTGTCAATGAGCAATGCACCTAAGCTTACTCGATTACCTCAGCAATAGACCCGTCTTTATCTTGTGGTTCTTCAAGACTTGCTGTATATAATTTATGCTCTAATTTTCTGTAATTACTTATAAAATAGCTCATCACCAATATTCCCGTCAATACACAAAACTCTTTAGCAATTCCTAATTGCATTAATGTATCATACTCCATATCTACGCTTCTCTTTTGCATATAACCGCGAATAAAACTGGCTATTATCACTGCAATCCATCCAAACAACAACAAATTAGAACTAACCAGTTTACCTCCTTGAACTTGCATTCTCCTCAACTGAAAATACGTACTGTAATTCAATTTATCTATCCAACGGAAAGGTACTATCATATTGTAAATCGGAATAATCCATCCGAATATAAGCATCAGTCTCGGAGCGTCTATATTCCTATCTAATTTCTCCATATTGGCATACGCACGGTACAACCACAAGACAAAAATCACCAATAAAAACAGTCCTGACAAAGCAGATAAAGCGACTACAATATTTGTAATACTCTCTAAGCGCAGTAATTCTCTATTGACAAACTGTACGCCTGCATCTAATTGTTTAACTACCCAAAACTGCATAAGATAGCAGTTAAGAGCCGCGAATGTTGTTGTGATTTGTGTTAATATAGCGTAGTGCAATACCTTACCCCTGATTGCATTTGATGATAGCATTCGTTTACTTTTTTTACCTCCAAAGTTCAATACTCTGGATTTTGATTTCTTTAATTCTATTTCCTTCTTTTTTTCCAATTGGTTCATCACAAACCACCCAATACATCAGCCTTCTCTTGCTGTTTGGATTGGTGTAAACACAACTTAGTAAAGGCGACTCCAGATTGTTCCCTTTGCCGTTTTTATACGTCATAGGTGTTGTACAATAAGGCATTAGCTCTTCAATTGTAGCATTGTACAAATAAGCAGGATCTGTATAGCTTACTTCTCCTTTTTGATTCTTAGTGTATGAACTGCTAATTAAAAACTGCATAGTGTAAAACAACTTGTCTTTTTGCTTTAGCTTTTCAACAGAAAAACGAGGTTCATCTGCCTGGCGATAAGGGATGTAGTACAACGTATCTCCTTCAAAATTGTCGTAAATACTATAGTCCATTGCAGCTTCTTGCATCTCTTTTGGGGCAATAGCTAATGTTTTTAATATTCCTCTTATCTGTGTGTTATCTGTCGGTTCTGCCGTAGCAAGTTCCATTAGCTTTCCTATCTTCTGACCAAATGTTGCTTCTTGTGCCTGACTGCTAACAAAGCTTAAAACGGCACAAAACGCTAAGACTACTTTCTTCATACTCGCGTCTTTTATATGACTAAATTAATACAATTGTATTTTTTAACAATAGCGAATGCTATATTTTTACTAAGCTTATTCTCAATAAGTGAACTTATCAATATACGCTTCACGTTGTTCTTTGCTGATTTTCAACCCTTTCTCTATATAATTATCCATTGAGCCGTATTGTTTATCTATCTCATCAAACATCGCTTGAATAAACTCTGGTTTAATCCAGGAGAAATTCTCTATCACTTCATAGTTGATATTGTGAAAAAATAACTTGCCAAACTTTGCTAATTTCATTCGCTTAGCAACGTCATTTTCTCTGTAATTGTTAGACAACAAATACTCATTGATAATCACCGCTCTGTCCACATTTAAAATACTCAATAAAATAGCACCTACCATACCTGTTCTGTCTTTTCCGGCTGAACAGTGAAACAAGGTTGATTTGTCATTGTCGAGAATTGTGTTCAAAATAGCACGTACTTTCTCTACATCGTGCGTTGCGTATAAACCGTAAAACTCCTTAACTAACTCATTAGATACTTCTGGTGATACACGTCCTTTAATTACATCTTTACGTGTTTTGCTAAACATATCTTCAGAATCGTCATATGCTTGGTAGTTAAAGTACTTCATACGAGAGGGAATATGGTCTGGTTTCTTGCCTATTTCCTTATCTGTACGCAAGTCAATCACGGTAGATAGTCCAAGATTCTCAAACTTGATAAACTCCGACTTCTTAAGCTTATTTAAATGACCACTTCTGTATATTTTCCCCCACTTAATGATTTTACCATCCTTCGTTTTAAGTCCTCCTATATCTCTAAAGTTAATCACCTTTTTGAAGTCCACCAATCGATTAGCCACCTGTAAGGTATCACCTTGGCGAACAACAGTGTACACTTTGCGTTGTGTATCGGGCAAACGAACTGGCATCTTGGAATGGAAATCAACAGCTAAATCTCCTAAAAGCACTTGATCTCCCCTGTCAAAATGTGCTATATAACCTTTTCTATCTTTTACAACTGTTGGATTATCTTTATCAAGTGTCGAATATTGAATCGGTTGGTATGTTGTTTTATAAGAACATCCTTGTAAGGCAAGAAATGCTCCTGCTATAACTAAATATTTTTTACTAAACATAATTGAGTGGTTTACTTCAAATTTACTGATATTAATCGGAAAAGCCCCGGTATTTGCTTTGTTATTAGAGAATTCTAATCTAAATAGGCCATAAAAAAAGCGAGTTAAATTGTAAACTCGCTTGTGTATTATATCGGTAGTTATTTCGCTTTTTAAGTACGCCAATACAGTATTTAAAATGTTGAATAACGCTTTACAATGCATAGCGCATCCAAACATTTGGCTCTATATAAATTCCCTTATTCAGTGCCATATCTATTTTCATCGGATTTAATGCCAACGGAAGAATATACTCCCCTGAGGTTTGAAACGTCAAGTTGGTCCACTCCTCCCATTCTAATACCGTACCTTCTACTACCATCGCTTTGTTACATACCTTTACTATAGTTGCCCCATTTCTAACATGACTGCGTATCCACGCATCATAAGGAAGTCCTCTATTGTTAATCCACTGCATATAACTATCCATTTGTTGTAACGGATACCTGTGCTTTAACGTAGGTCGTATTGGTAAAATAAAATCAGAGAAGTTGTTCTCAACAGCAATTCCTTTCATATAATCTATCAGGTATTTACTCACGCCCTTTCCTTGATAAGCAGGATCAACACTAATTTGCAACGCACAAAGCGCATTGGGTTTCAACTCCTGTTCAAAGTCAGCAAAGGCTTTAGCTATCGCCCAGTCCCACCCTTCATCAGGCAAACTCTCCTTTTCTTTTGGGGTTAAGTATAAAGGAACACAATTGCCACTGCCTACTACGCGATTCCCCTCTAAAAGAAAGAATTGATATAGGGGAAACACCTCATAAAGTTTATCCCAATATTTTAGATTATTGCGGTCTTGTAGTAGATATTTTGGCCAAACACTTTGCTCATTCACTTGCTCCACTAAATTAGTATAGGCTGAGGAATTAGTTTCTAATGATCTAAAGAAAGTAAGCTGATTATTTTCCATATTATTATCAGTGCAAATTGCGATATTATTTTTAACGTACTAAATATAATGTTATTAAATTGAATACAATCAATTAATTAGATAATAAAGAAATTTCCAATATTTATTTGTAATTTAGTAAGCGACCCCTTATTCTACAAGGGTTATACATTATATATGGTTTTTCTATTGATTCACAAAAAGTAATAGATTATACTTATTCATGTATTGATACAAAATATAACAACAACTGGTAATCAACTCCTTACCACCCTATATTTGTGGTATAGAAAAAAACAAAAAATAACTAATTATGGAAACTAAAAAATTGACAACAGCTTCTGGAAGACCTTACACTGATCACGAAGATTCATTAACTGCTGGAGCAAGAGGTCCAGTATTATTAGAAGATTATATTTTACACGAGAAGTTAGCACACTTCAACAGAGAGCGTATTCCAGAGCGTATTGTACACGCAAAAGGTGCTGGTGCATTTGGTACATTTACAGTTACAAACGATATTACAAAATATACAAAAGCTAAAGTATTTAGCGAAGTTGGAAAGAAAACAGACTTATTTGTTCGCTTCTCAACAGTAGGTGGAGAAAAAGGTTCTGCTGACTCTGAGCGTGATCCACGTGGGTTTGCAGTGAAGTTCTACACCGAAGATGGTAACTGGGATTTAGTTGGAAACAACACACCTGTATTCTTTATCAAGGATGCTAAAAAGTTCCCTGACTTTATCCACACACAAAAAAGACACCCACATACAAACTTAAAATCACCTACAATGGTTTGGGATTTCTGGTCTCTTAACCCAGAGAGTTTACACCAAGTGTTGATTTTAATGTCTGATAGAGGTACTCCGTTTGGTTATAGACATATGAATGGGTATGGTAGCCACACGTATTCTATGATTAACAAAGACAACGAGATTGTTTATGTGAAGTTTCACTTTAAAACAGCACAAGGTATTAAAAACTTGACTGGTCCTGAGGCTGATCAAATGAGAGCTACGGATATGGATTATGCTCAACGCGACTTAATTGATAATATTGAAAGTGGTAACTTCCCTAAATGGAACTTGAAGATTCAGGTGATGACAATGGAGGAAGCAAACAATGCTAAGGTAAATCCGTTTGACGTAACTAAAGTATGGCCTCATAAAGACTACCCTCTTATTGATGTTGGGGTAATGGAATTGAACAGAATACCTGCTAACTACTTCCAGGATGTAGAACAAGCTGCTTTTGCTCCTACTCATATTGTTGATGGTATTGGATTCTCTCCTGATAAAATGTTACAAGGGCGTATCTTGTCTTATCCAGACGCACAACGTTACAGATTAGGGGCTAACTATGAGCAGATACCAGTAAACCGTTGTCCGTTTGCAACGAACAATTACCAAAGAGATGGATATATGCGCGTAGATGGTAATGGTGGTAGTGAGCCTAACTATTTCCCAAATAGTTTTGACAACATTGTAGCCGACCCAAGTTATAAAGAGCCAGCGAGAGAATTACAAAGCACTATGGCTGATCGTTTTGACAGAAATGCAGAAGGTGAAAATGACCACTTCTCTCAACCAGGTAATTTATTCCGCATCATGACTCCAGAAGCAAAACAAAATACAATCAACAATATTGTTGCAGCTATGAGTGGTATTGATGGTCCGAAACGCGATGAAATCATTGGTCGTCAATTATGCCACTGGTTTAGAGCAGATATGGAACTTGGAATGGGTATTGCAAAAGGATTAAACTTTGACGTTAATAAACACATGAATTCATAATATATATTTCCTAAGTTAATTTTATTAGCGTTAAAACGAGTAAGGGTACTTTACAACTGTAGAGTACCCTTATTTTATTACTATCTTGTTTTATCAATTGTCTTCTCCTATTTTAATTAAAAAAAGTAATGTCGTTCCTTTTCCAATAACACTTGTCAACACTAATTTACTATTCAAAATATTTAGTCTATCCTCAATATTATTTAATCCCATTCCTCTTCGCGTAGTATTTAAATCAAACCCATTACCATTATCTTCAATACTTACTTCAACTAAACTTTCCGTTTTATACTTAAATGAAACATAACAGTTTTTAGCATTAGAATACTTCTCTACATTGTTTAATGCTTCTTGAATAATTCTATAAATACTGATTCTATAACGATGTGAGAAGTTTTCAAACTCTATTCTTGGATCTATAAAAATGTCAAACTGAATAGCTTTATTTCGATTTTGTAATAAAACCATTTCCTCAATAAGTTCTTTAAAATTGTTGGCAAACAATTTCTTTTCATTAGATAGTGCAGAGGAACTATTGCGTATAAACTTTTCGACATCTTGCACTTCTTTTACCAATAAATCTCTTGTTATTTCCATATTTTCCTCTTCTAATTGCATAAGAGAGAAACGCGTTACAAATAACTTATTTAACACACCATCTTGTAATTCATTTGCTATAATTTTTCTTTCAGCTTCTTGCACTTTAGCCACTGCATTCTGATGATCAATTATTGTTTTATAATAGCGCTCTGTATCTCGTTGATACATTTTTATTGTTGCTATTTCTCTTACTTTATTCTTAATTGAAAAACCAATTACAACAATCAACACAAATGAAATTACCATAAACGCTATAATAATTATTATAGCTTTCTGATTATGTAATTTATCATTGACCTCAAGTAATTTATCCGCTTCATATTTTAAACGAGCAAATTTATCTCTAACAATAGATTTCTTCTTTTTTACTATATTATCTAACTCTAAATACTTTCTGAAGTTATTTTTAGAATCTTCAGTATCATATTGCAACAACACAGTAAGCACTTCTCTTTGAATATCATAATCGTCAATCTTTTGTGCATTTTGTAGAATCCTTTCTAAAATAGTATTCGCTGTAAAATATTCATTTATAGCAAAATAATATTGAGCCAACAAAATATCTGTTCGTATTTTATTCTTAATATAATTATATTTTACATTTAAATCTAAAGCCTCCTTGATGTATCTTAATGCTAATTTATTTTCTCCTTTAGCTAATTTTACGACAGCAAAATTGTAGATCATATTTACATATGACTCTATACTTTCCTCTTTCTCTAAATCTTTATATTCATTAAGAGCCATAGTTAAGATTTGTTCTGCTTCACCAAATTGAGTTTTTCTAATATGAGCAATTGAGAGATAATTATAAATATCAAGGCGTTTTAACAACAACTCTTTGTCTGAAAAATATTCTTTTAATTCTATTGAATTACTTAAGTCGAGTGCTTTTTTAAAGCGAAAAAGTGCTTCTGTATATTGTTCTAATCCCAAAAGAATTTTTGCATACAAATATTCTTGATTAAATAAATCATAAATAGAAACGGTAGAAGTATTTAAAGAAATTACCTTTTGTATTTGATGCTCTGCCTCAGAAAAAACACCTCTATCTACTAAAATACTACTTATTATAAAGGTCATTTTTTGCTGATTTGCTGTGTCTCGCAACCTTTTATAACTGTATTTTGCTTGATTAAAATAATAATAGCTACTGTCTACTAAATAATTACGATCAAAATACTCTCCTAATAAATAGTAGCTATTTGCAATTCCTTTTGTGTCTTCTGCTACTTTTGTATATGTAGCATATAAATCTACAAACTTTTTATCTGCATCTGTTTGCTGTATATAAGTCGCTAAGAACTTTCTATTGTTTGGTGTATTTTTTAAATGTAAAATAAAGTTATCTAATGAATCTCTTTGAAGTTGAGACATATTATTCCTACTCAGACTATCATAAACCGTAAGAAAGTGCTCTTGTTCTTTACTAGTCCAATCGTGTATTGGTGTCGATTTTGTACAGCTAACCCCAATGAGTAGTGCAACAAATACCAAAAACATACTAAAAGAAATATTTCGAATAAACATTAATTAACAACAAGTAATAAAATAATATTTTTATAATAAATTCTGCAAAGATATAAGATAATAGTATCCTACCATACCTAATTTTTATCTACGGTGCTATTTTAAATAAAAGCAATATAGCTTATCGCATTTAAACTGCTTTCTACTTCTCAAACAACATTAGAAACTACAAGTATATTTCTTTTTTTTAACTTCAATATATCTATTTAAGATACAAAAAAAAACAATATGTGTTTTCATTTTATTTAAATATCTTTCACTCCGTTTTTTTTAGAACCACTATCTAATTCCTATTACAACTTATGGCACATCGATTATATATCTACAATGTTTCTTTAGATCAGGACTTTTATGACGAATCTTTAGTGGGGGAATGGAATTATGTGATTCCTCTTTTCTTCTTACCTCTTTTTGCACATCCACTTGCTAAAAGTGAGCTAAAGCAATTCGGGTTTAAATCGTCTAAAGACCTTTTTTTTAACGTAAAAGAGGCATTGCCTTTGTTTGAGAAGTTTCACCTGTGGATCCAACAGCAAGTAGATCTTATTCCTGCTACTGATCAAGCAAAGTATCTTCAGTCGTATGAGCGACAATTGTACTATTTTCAAAACTTGCCTTATGACTATTTCCGCTTAGATGGAACGGATGTGTACAATATGAATGAGGAAAGTCATAAAAAACAGGCACAGGCATTCTCGGCTGAAATTGCCTTGTTCACAGAGGAGTTGGCTAATATTATAGACCTTGAGTTAGATAGTGAACACATCAATCGCGGAGTTATTGGTCAGTCGTATTTCCCGTTTTCTACATTTGAAGAATACCTCAACAACGACAATGCTAACTTTGGTTGGGATTGGTTAGAAATAGCGTTTGAAAAAGATTACGACTACTTACAATATGAGGAGAACGAGTTGTATGGACTAACAACTTTTGACAACAAAAAGATAACTGAGGCTGTTTATGGATATATAGGTGAGTTTACAGAGGCTAATTTAGCTATTATTCAGCGTGATGAGCTATTTGGTTTTATAGATAAAACTGGTGTGGAGGTTGTGAAACCTTTGTACTTTGATGTGGGAACTGCGCAAATTGAATACTTCTTTGACGAGCAAGGCAACGAAGATACAAGCCGTACGCTTATGGTGGCTGCAGTGTGTCAAGATGGGAAATGGGGACTTCTAAACTTGCTTTCTCACACTTACTTGATTCCTCTTGCGTATGAATTGGTTGAGTTCTTATACCCGTATTACTACAATGTGTACAATGGCAGTCACTACGCAGTGTACAACTTTGCAGGAGAACAGCTTATTCCGTTTAAAGGCGACTCCCCTTTTGAATATCACTACACTTATTTCTGCACTTCTATGGGAAATAAGCGCGATTTTTATAGTAGATCTCATCACTACTTAGGCAAGTTTGCTTATGAGGATGTGAGAAATAGCGATATTGAAAACCACTTACTTATACCGTCTGAGGTTAATTCGAAATTACACAATTTGATTACGTTTGATGGAGAATTGGTCTTGGAGAGTATCAAACACGTACAATATGTTACGAATGAATGCGTCATCGTGTACACCGACAAGCTAAAGGGGATTTACAACCACCTGAAAGCAAAATATGTTTTAGAGCCAATGAACTGTAAAATAGATACGTATATAGACTATTGGATGAACCTTGGCGCTGGACAATGTCACGTTTCTCATGGCAAGAAGAAAGGGATTTTTGATGCTATTGAAGAACGATGGATTGTACCGTTTACAACAATTGACGTGGTTAAAATACTAACCAACGGCTTTGCTGCTACTAAACTCAAAGACAAGTGGGCATTGCGTCTAATTTCACTCCCTGATCAAGAGCCTATTTATGAGTACGACTTTATTACAATGCACAACTTGGAACAAGACATCGACACTATTGTATTGTACAAAGACAATGCGGTGTTTACTTGTAACAACCACGAAATACAAACAATAAGTACGCATCATCTACTGTTGTTAGCGGGTAAATTGCGTTACGACTCTAATGGTGAAGTCGGATTGTTTAATCCGTATTTTAATGAGAAAACACAGGTTTTAACAGCTGAGGACTATGCACAATTAGAACCTTACCAACTTAATGCTGTTAAGGATTATTATACTGATCACAGCTTTGATGAACAATATGAGGCGTTGTTATTAATGGCTGAGGCAGTGAACAATAGCGAACTACTTCAAGAGTTAGGATACCGCTATTTAACGGAAGACGACTATATCGATTACAACAAGGCTAAACACCTTTTTGAATTGGCAGCAACACATGATAACCCGTACTCAGTGACCAACTTAGGTTATATGTACGAACACGGTTTTGGAGTTGAACAAGATATACACAAAGCAATTGAATATTACACCCAAGGTGCAGAACTTGGCAATAATACCAGTTATAATAACTTAGCGCTAATCTACTATTATGGAGCTACTGGTTTGGAAAACGACTTCAATTCGGCTATTCACTACTTCAAAAAAGTAAATATAAAAGAATACGAGGTTTGCAATTACCTTGCAGATTGTTACTACTTGCTTGGAGAGTATAAAAATGCTATGAAATACATCAAGGAGGATATGAAAAACAACGACAATATTGGTTCGTTCCTCTTGGGTAGAATGTATTGCTACGGTTATGGCGTAAAACAAGATGGCAAGAAGGCTATTCCTCTTTTAGAGAAAGCATTACAACAAGCGTACAACATTGCTATTTTAGATTTAATTGATATCTACGCTAAAGACGAGGAGAACAAAGACCCAGAGAAGTTAGCTTATTACATTGCTCTGGCTAAAGAGAAGGAGGTTGAACTACCGGAAGAATACAAAGAAAAGAGCTTTCTAAAAAAGACGTTAGGCAAATGGTTTAAATAGTACTACCCTTTTTTAAAAGGGATACAACATAAAAATACCCCAAAAAGTATCTTACTTCTTGGGGTATTTAATTTATTGAGAGTATGGTAGCTTTTGTAAGCGAATACTAAACCACCTAATATTCTATTGTATTGGCAGATTAAATTCCTAAAAACTTAAATGCTTTAGCCTCTACTAACTTATCGTTTGAAAGACCTGCATATTGTTGACTTTTAGAAACATCTAACTTCTTAACGCTTGCTTTTTCGCTAAAGTCAATTGCTTTTAAATCTATCCACATTGGTGTTAATGACAGTGGATCTTCGTAGTAATACACTAAGTTCTTTTGGTCAGACACTGTTCTCCATTTTGTTGAAGATAAGTTTGGTTCCCCATCAATGTGAACACCATAAGGCACAGAACAGTTTCTAATCACACTAAACGTAGCTCCTAAAGCAACTTTAATATCATCTGATTGTGTTACTGCCGTTGCATAGTACTTCGCTCTTGCAAAACGATCTTCTGATCTACCTGTTCCTGGTAACACTTTATTTCCAGGTAAATAGCTGATATAATCATTGATTGCTAATTGCTTGTCAAACGTAGGCGAGTTCGTTACTACAGTGTACGATGCATCGTGATATACTTTCAACTTCCCGTCGATATACTCAAATACTGCACTGTCTCCTTTTGCATCAGAAATCGTTAAGTGAACTGTTGCCAATGACGTTCTTCCTGGTGTATTAGCTGTCACAACAACTACTGGGTTTTTCTGTAAATCAACCACTGCCTCTTCAACAGTTGCATAATTGTCTAAAACATACTGTGCCCACATAGCTAAGCTAATTCCCTTGTCTTTCCCTTGCGGGTTATACTCAGGATATTGTGATTCTACTAACCATAAGATATTAGACACTAACCCTTTTTCATTCATTCCATCTGTTGTAGCTAAGTCAAAAGCAGAAGTAACAACACTTCCATATTTTGCTTTCCACTTTGCAGATGCTTTACCTACTTCTCCTTGGCGTTCAATACCTCTTGGAAACACCCATATATTTGGCATAATCTCCTCTTTCCAGTCCATCGAACGAGCCGTTAGAATTGTATTATTTGGTCCTTTGTACACTACTCTGGTACAAGCCTCTGCTTTTGGTATCATCACAAAAGCACCACAACACATCAAGATTGTCGCTACTGTTTTATGTATTCTTTTCATTATTTATCGTTTTATATTTTGATTAGTATTACAATATTTAGGCCATTTCTATTTCCTTGTGAAAAATTATTGACCTAACCCACGTTTATAAGTATCCAGTGCACGAATACGGGCTTCTTTATGGTCAACTATCTCATCCCAATACTCACCTTTTGCTATTTCAGGTAACCATTTTTTGATATACCTATTTTCTTTGTCAAACTTCTTAGTTTGCTCACTCGGATTAAATATTCTGAAATAAGGAGCGGCATCACACCCACATCCTGCTGCCCATTGCCAATTCCCATTATTAGCAGACAAGTCATAATCCAACAAATGTTGTGCAAAGTATGCTTCTCCCCATCTCCAATCGATCAACAGGTGTTTTGTTAAGAAACTCGCTACAATCATACGCACTCTATTATGCATAAATCCAGTAGTATTCAATTCACGCATCCCTGCATCGACAATAGGATAACCCGTGCGCCCTTCACACCAAAGCTTAAACTCCTCCTCGTTATTTCTGTACTGAATATTCTCGTACTTTGGTTTAAAGCAGAAGTTTTCAATCTGAGGAAAGTTAAATAATATCTGACTAAAGAAATCTCGCCAAATCAATTCAGACAACCAAACATCATTGTGTTGTAATGCAAAAGCTACACACTTTCTAATTGATATTGTTCCAAACCGCAAAGCTATTCCTAAATGTGTTGTCCCTTCTATCGCGGGATAATCTCGATGTAAGTGATAACTGTCAATAAGTGTTTCATTTAACGAGGGAATAGCAAACTTATACCCTGTTGTTTCATAACCTAAACTACTCAAAGACGGAATAGTTGTGTCTGTTGTATATAAGTTATCACTTGACAACTTCGGTGTATAATTATACAAATCTTGTTCTCCCAACTTACTTCTCCACATCTTAGCATAGGGCGTGTAAATCTGATAAGGAGAACTATCTTGCTTTAGAATCTCATCTCCTCTAAAAATAACGTGGTCTTTAAACCCGTTAAATGCTATTTCTTGCTCAGCTAACAAACTACCAATCTCCTGATCACGGGCAATTGTCTTTGGCTCGTAGTCTTCATTATAAAAAACACCTTGAATGTCAAATTGTTTGATCAACGAACAAAAAGCTTCCTTTACAGTAGAGTGAAAAAAGGTTATTCCACTCTTGTATTGCTTTAAAAAAGCGTTTAGTTCTGTCAGTACTTGGTGAATATAATCAACTCTTCTATCTGCTTTGTTAGGAAACTGTTTTAAAATATCCTTGTCAAATATGAAGATAGGCAATACTTTATGGCTGCTTTGAACAGCATAATACAAAGCTTTATTGTCCTTTAATCTTAAATCTCTTCTGTACCAACAAATGACTACTTTTTCTTTTTGATCCATTGTTTTTATGTTATTACAAGTCAAAAATACAACACAAATAAAAAAGGATTAAATTTTTCACCCTCTTTATGACCTAAAGATACGCGAAAAACCTAATCCTTTATAAAAATATATAAATATGTTGTATGCTAAATCACATCTATTTTAGTATGCTCCTATTAAGCCCATCCAACTTGTACCAACGACTAAGTAAACAGCTAATAATAATACACCAATAATAAATCCATACATCCACCATGTTTTCAATTCAACATATCCACTACCAAAGAATACTGGAGCCGGACCGTGACCATAGTGAGTTAATGTACCGTAGATAGATCCCATAAAACCTAACATCATTGCTAACAATACTGGAGGAACACCTAACGATATACCTACACCTAACAAAGCTGCGTACATTGCCGCAACGTGAGCAGTAGCACTCGCAAAGATATAGTGACTAAAGAAGTACACAATGACAAGAATTGGGAAAGCATAATGCCAATCCATATCTCCCATCTGACCTTTTACTAAATCACTAAACCATCCGATGAATCCTAATTTGTTTAATGAACTTGCCATCATTACTAATACGGCAAACCATACAATTGTATCCCAAGCACCTTTCTCTGCTTTAACATCTTCCCAAGTTAATACAGAAGTTAACAATAGAATTGCTAAACCAATGAAAGCAGTTGTAGTAGCATCAATTTTAAATAAATCACCTGTAATCCATAAAACTAAAAGAATAAGGAATGTGATTAACATTAAAATTTCTGATACTGATAATTTCCCCATTTCTTTCAACTTCTGAGCAGCCATTTTAGGAGCATCAGCTGTTTTCTTTAATTCTGGTGGAAATATCTTATACAAAACAATTGGTGTAATGATAAAAGCAACCAATCCTGGTACAAAACCAGCTGCTGCCCAAGACATCCAACTAATATTAACCCCCATATCAGCAGCAAACTTCTGACACATTGGGTTACTTGCTGTACCTGTTAAGAACATTGAAGATGCAATCAAATTCATGTAATAACAGTTTAATGTCAAGAAAGAACCTAATTTTCTATGAGTTTCTGGTTTAGAAGCATCAGAACCAAAATTGATAGCCATAGATTTCATAATTGGATAAATAATACCTCCTCCACGAGCAGTATTACTTGGAATAGCAGGCGCTAACACTAAATCAGCTAATCCTAATCCGTACGCTAATCCTAATGTACTTTTTCCAAAAATACGGATAAAGATAAAAGCAATACGATTTCCTAATCCTGTTTTAATAAACCCTCTCGCAATAAAGAAAGATATACCAATTAACCAAATTACTTTATCTCCAAAACCACTTAAACTTAAAGCGATTGATTTACCAGGATCACCTGGCGCTAACAATTGGAAAAATGCTGTTAAACCGACTGCCAACATACACATTGTTCCCATTGGGGCAGCCTTTAAAATAATTCCTAAAATCGTACTTACGAATATGGCAAATAAATGCCACGCATCCGGTGTTACTCCTTCTGGAATTGGACAAAACCATAGTAGCACTCCCACTACTAACGTTATCCCTAAACTCTTGATGTTTACTTCTTTCATCGCTAATTATATTTAGCTTTTATAAAAATCTACATTGTAATTGAAGAAATGCAAGATTTGAATTGTATGTCTTACTATTTTCAATATTATGTTTGAAATTATCAATCTGCATACCTGCTTGAATTCTTACTCCATAGTTTTTCAATACTTCTAAAGTAAGCATTGGAATCCAAGTTTGTCTTGCATTTGAATTTAATGTACTATTTTCATCTAAGTACTCATAGCGACAAGCAAATTCAATTGCATGAAACGTTTTAGCACCTATTTCATATCTAATATTGGGAACAAAATAAAAACTTTTTACTTTATAATCATCAATTTTTGACGTTAAAGTTGGAACGCCATCTACAATTGATGCATTTAAAGCTTTAAAATATTGTTCGTGGTTAGTCGCTTGTTTTGCCTCTGTTTGAAAATCAATACTCCAACGCTCTGTAATCGGAAGTTTTGCTGTTGCCTCAACTCCTACTGCATACGCTTTTTCTTTATTTACTTCAGCAATACCACCACTTACACCTACATTTAAGTTGTGTTTTTTATCAAGATTAAACAATAATCTACTCGAGTAATTTTTACCGTCGTCATTATCTGTTTTATTCTTACCATTACCATTTGTTACAGAGAAACCGTAGCTCATTGGTACATCTCCTAAATCAACACTACCTGTAATCGCAGCACCAACCTGGAAACTTGTCCATCCTAATCTACCAAAAGTATAGTAAGAGTTTGTATAGTCTATCGATCTAAGTACATCCACAGGCATTGTTTCTTCCATACCAAATAATGGTCTAAACTGTCCTACTGTAATTTGTAAATAACGATTTACAGTATATTTAGCAAACGCATTCTCTAATACACGAGTACTTACATCTTTTTGTTTGAAGTCAGCAAAGTTAGCTAAAGCAGTAACCTCTAAGTTTTTAGTAACTTTAACTCCCATTGACACCCTCATTCTCTTAACGTCAAATGTATTGTGCGTTCCACTTCCATCACTATGGTGTAAACCATCAATATCAACGTTCTCTTTAAAATTCGCTGAAAAACGAGATTGAAAAACACCTCCTACTTTAAATTTAGGAAATTTCTCGTCTACAGGATTCAACACAATTTTTTCCTCAAATACGGCAACTGTATCAGTTTCAACCTTTTGAGCGAAAGATACCGCGGTACAGCATACTGCTGCACCGACCAATACCTTAAGTTTTAATGTATTATATAGATTTACCATATAAAATCTTTTATTTCTTAAACTTTAAAAAACTTGCACGGTTGTACTCGTAGTTCATTCGTGCAATGTTAAGAACTGAGATTCCCTGTGGACATTCAACCTCACAAGCTTCCGTATTTGAACAGTGTCCAAACCCTTCTTCATCCATTTGTGCGATCATACCTAAAGCTCTCTCTTTTCTCTCCTCTTGAGATTGTGGTAAAATAGCCAACTGTGTAATCTTAGCAGACGTAAATAACGCCGCACTACCATTTTTACACGTTGCAACACAAGCACCACAACCGATACACGCTGCAGAATCAAACGCCGCTTCAGCAGTAGCGTGAGATACTGGAATTGTATTTGCTTCAGGAGCTTGTCCTGTGTTTACAGAAACGTATCCTCCAGCAGAAATAATACGGTCAAAAGCACTTCTATCTACTTTTAAATCCTTTTTCACTGGGAATCCATTGGCTCTAAACGGCTCAATCATTACAGTTTCTCCGTCTTTAAACTCACGCATATGTAATTGACAAGTAGTTGTGTTCTCTAATGGTCCGTGTGCGTTTCCATTAATTACAACACCACATTGTCCACAAATTCCTTCACGACAATCGTGATCAAATTCGATAGGAGCTTCTTTATTTACAATTAACTTTTCGTTTAAAGTATCTAACATTTCTAAGAAAGACATATGTGGGTTCACATTATCTAAAGTATAATCTACAAGTTTACCTTCAGCTTTGCGCCCCGCTTGTCTCCATATTTTAAGATGCAGTTTCATAGACTAATAATTATTTATAACTACGGATAGTTGGTTGTACGAATTCAAATTTCAACTCTTCTTTGTTCAAGATTGGCTCTTTGTCAAGTGATCCTGCCCATTCCCAAGCGGAAATAAATTGGAACTCTTCATCATTACGTTTTGCCTCTCCATCTTCTGTTTGAAACTCTTCTCTAAAGTGAGCTCCACAAGACTCATTTCTTGTTAAAGCATCATAACACATCAATACACCGATTTCAAGATAATCTGCTACCCTTCCTGCTTTCTCTAACTCAGCATTCATTGTATCATTTTCCCCAGGAACGTTTACATTTTTGTAGAATTCCTCTCTTAATTTCTTGATCTCTTCAATCGCGTATGTTAATCCCTCTGCAGTTCTTGCTAAACCACAGTAGTCGTACAACAATTTTCCAAGTTTTTTATGGTAATAATCTACCGACTTGTCTCCTTTAATTTTTAATAGACCTTCCAGTTTCTCTTGTGATTCTTTAACCACTTTATCAAACTCAGGGTGATCTGTTGAAATTTTACCTACTCTAATTTGATCTGCTAAATAGTTAGCAATCGTATAAGGAGCAATAAAATATCCATCTACAGAAGCCTGCAATAAAGAGTTAGCACCTAATCTATTTGCTCCGTGATCTGCAAAGTTTGCTTCTCCTAAAGCGAATAATCCAGGAATAGTAGTCATCAATTCATAATCTACCCATAATCCACCCATTGAGAAGTGGGCAGCAGGTGAAATCATCATTGGTTCTTTGTACGCGTTGATACCTGTAATCTTTTCGTACATTCTGAATAAGTTACCGTATTTCTCAGCAATTTTTTCTTGTCCTTGCTCTCTAATTGCTTTAGAGAAGTCTAAGTAAACTGCATTTTTCAAAGCTCCTACTCCGTATCCAGCATCAATTCTTTCTTTTGCAGCACGAGATGAAATATCACGAGGGGCTAAGTTTCCAAATGCAGGGTAACGACGCTCTAAGTAGTAATCTCTTTCTTCTTCTGGAATATCATTAGCAACTCTTGTCTCATCAAGTTTTTTAGGAACCCAAATACGACCATCATTACGCAATGACTCAGACATCAACGTTAATTTAGACTGATAATCTCCTGATTGAGGAAGTGATGTAGGGTGAATCTGAGTCCAGCTTGGAGAAGCAAAGAAAGCTCCTTTTTTGTGTGCTCTCCAGATAGCAGAACCATTACATCCCATTGCTAAAGTAGATAAGTAATAAATTTTACCAAATCCTCCAGTAGCTAAAACTACAGCGTGAGCTGCGTGTTTCTCAATTTCTCCAGTTTCTAAGTTACGCACTACAACTCCTCTTGCTTTTCCGTCAATAACAACTAAGTCAAGCATTTCGTGAGATGAATACAACTGAACTGTCTTTTTATTTACTTGGCGCATTAACGCTTGATAAGTACCTAAAAGTAATTGTTGTCCCGTTTGTCCACGTGCATAGAACGTTCTACTCACCTGTACTCCACCGAACGATCTATTATTTAAATATCCTCCATATTCTCTACCAAAAGGAACCCCTTGTGCTACAGACTGGTCTATTAAGTTTAGAGAACATTCTGCTAAACGATATACGTTTGCTTCACGAGCTCTAAAGTCTCCTCCTTTTAATGTATCCATAAACATACGGTAAACACTATCACCGTCGTTTTTGTAATTTTTAGCAGCATTCACCCCTCCTTGAGCTGCAACAGAGTGCGCACGACGTGGAGTATCTTGGAAACAGAATGACTTAACATTATATCCCATTTCACCTAAAGATGCCGCAACAGAACTACCTGCTAAACCAGTTCCAATTACAATAACATCTAATTTTTTTCTATTCGCTGGGTTTACCAAACGAGCAGTTTTTTTATAGTTTGCCCATTTATCTTCTAATGGACCTTGAGGTATTTTTGCATCTAATTTCATCACAACAACGTATTAATTAGTTAAATAAATATAAATTGGCATTAAGGCAAAACCTGCACATATTACGATAGAATAAATAATACCGAATACATTAACCCAACGTACATACTTAGGGTGGAATAATCCAAGTGTTCTAACTCCACTTGTAATTCCGTGAATTAAGTGGTAACACAACGCAATCATTGCGATTACATAAAGTACTACCAACCATAATTGTTGGAATGCAACCCTAACAACTTCGTATAAATCTTTGTTCCCATTTGCATCAAGCGTGATAGATCCAAATTTATATACATACCAAAAGTTTGCAAAGTGCATTACAAGGAAAATAAGAACAATTGACCCAAGTACACCCATACTTCTGCTGTACCATTTACTTGCTCTACCTCTATTATCCTTTTTATACGATCCACCTGCTGCCTTATTTTTCATTGTTATTATCAACGCATATACTGCGTGTCCGATAATAGACAAGTAAAGAATATAGGAAACAGCCTTAACTAATGGATTTCCTGTTAAAAAATGAGAATAAGCATTGAAGCTTAATCTTGCCTCTTCTGGCTCTAAAAATAATTGTGTATTTCCCAAACAATGGATTAGTAGGAAAAAACACAAAAATAATCCTGTCCCAGCCATTACAATCTTACGTGAGAGTGTGTTCATTTTGATAACTGTTTAAAATAAATAAATGCTTTAATTTTATCTTTCTATATTTTCAAGCTGTAAAATTAAAAAGTAAAAAACACCAATTAAATGATAATTATCACCACAATTTCATATGTTTAAACTTTTTTGTTTTTAACATTAAAAAATACCAAAAGAGTAATAGAATACTTTCCACAAATAAAACTATCAAATAATTTTAACAAACAACGCGTGTTTTAAGTAATATTTCAGATAATTTTAATTTATAGAATCAATATAAATAACCACATACATATTCTATCGTTTAGCAATTAATAAATAATCGTGCCAAACTCTTTTTTTATACCGTAAAATCGCCTCTTCCCAAGCCTTTAATCTCAATTTATTTTCAATCTAATTTACCTCGCTTACTTCTTTCTTTTTTTAGTTTTTTTTCTTCTAAAACTACGTTCTTAAGTTTACTGTTTCTAAGAACATTACAATACCCTTATTGGAGTAATCACAAAACACCTTTTTTTTGTTTTTTTCCCTTTTAATCGGCATGATTCCGTTATAAAAAACACCGTTCTTGTTTCTATGTTCCAAAAAAAATTAAAAACATTGTATGTCTTCCTATTTTTTAAGTTATTGCAATGCTATTATTAAATTGTAAATGATATGATTTGCCTTCTTACTTCTGCCGACTTGCCTCAGGCTATCACGGTACTTCAAACTGTGAAGAAACATATGATTGAACAGGGTATTGACCAATGGGATGAAGCGTATCCTACTCCAGAAATACTGGCAAATGACATAGTGAACAAACAGGCGTTTGCATACTTCGAACAGGATAAGCTTATTGCTTATATGGTTTTAAATGAGTTATGCGATCCGGAATATGATGATATACAGTGGCAATATGCTCCTCCTTTTTTAGTGATGCACAGACTTTTTGTTTGTCCATCGCAACAAGGAAAGGGTATCTCGTCTAAAATGCTGGCTTTTGTGGAGCAATACGCTAAGCAACAACAATACAACAGTATTCGCTTTGATACGTATGCTAAGAACCCAACGGCAAATGCAGTATACACGAAGAAAAACTACCGCTTTGCTGGTACAGTAACTTTCTCAAAAGGACTGTTTAACTGCTTTGAAAAACAACTATAATCGCCAAATAGTACAAAAGGCAGACAATTTGAATACGCCAAAAATACAAGCATAAAAAAGAGAATATACACAGCAAATGTATATTCCCTTTCTCTTATATAACAGTGTACAAATTACTGCTCATCTCTTTTATACTCGCGCTTTCCTGATAAGTTTGCTCCTGACGTATTGCTCAGTTGTAAGAAAATTAAACTTGATAATACTGTCAATAATCCCATTACTAAGAACGTGTATCTAAATACGGCAATTCCATCTCCTGAAATTCCTACATCGCTGTTTTGAAATATCATCAAGAACATAGCAGATAACGAAATTCCCAAGCTAATTGCTAATTGTTGGGTTACAGATAACAAGCTGTTTCCTTCACTTGAGGTTTCATTGTCCAAATCTGCCAGTGATATCGTGTTCATTGAGGTAAATTGAACGGCGTTAAAAGCACCATTCAACGCCATTAGTATAATAATTACCCAAAATGGCGTGTTCTTCGTAATAAAGAAAAATACCGATATCAGTAGCCCAAGGCAAACCGTATTGGTTACCAAAGTTCTTCTATAACCAAATCGCTTTACAATTGGCACTACAAAGTTACGAGAGATAAGGTTTGAAAGCGCTTGCGGAATCATCATTAACCCAGCGTAAAAAGCAGAATATCCATACCCTACTTGTAATAATAGTGGCACCATTAACGGCATTCCTCCTATTCCAAAACGTGTTATCAAGTTACCTACTAAGCCTACTCTCAACGTGGTAATTTTAAACAAACTCAACGCGATAATCGGTGCTACTGCTCGTCTGGCGTGGTATATGTAGCCTATAATAAAACTGATTGCCAAAACAAATAAGAGTAACAACTTAACCACAGACATCTCTGGTGCGTTCCATCTTTCGATAACCAAAGTTAAGAATGTCAATCCCCCACTCAACATCACCCAACCCCATAAATCAAACTTTCCTACTTTGTTGGTGAAGTTTGGAATAATTGAGCGCGCTACAATTACAGCGATAATTCCAACGGGTAAATTGATAAGGAAAATCCAGTGCCACGACAACTTCTCTACTAAAAATCCCCCTGCCGTTGGTCCTAACATTGGTCCGACTAAAGCGGGAATAGTAATAAAGTTTATCACTTTCAGCAATTGGTCTTTCGGATAAGCGTATATCAGTGTTAATCGCGCTACTGGCACCATCATCGAACCGCCTATGGCCTGAAATATTCGCGACATAATCAACTCGTCTAAATTGCGTGAAAGCGAACAAAACAGTGAGCCTAAAGTAAACAAGGTTACGGCTAAAATGAAGATGCGCTTGGTTCCAAACCTATCTGCCAGCCAACCACTCAGCGGTATCAGCAAGGCAACCGTAAGTGTGTAGGACACAATAACACTCTGCATTTCCAATGGCGACTCGCCTAAACTCTTGGCAATAGAAGGTAGTCCTGTATTTAGAATTGTACCGTCTAATGCTTGCATAAAAATTGCCAAAGCACCTAACCACGGTAAATATTTTTGTATTCTCGGATCTTTTATAACTCCTGCCTCCATATCTTAATTCTCTTTTCCGGTTTATAACAATTGACGAGTAACATCCGACTTGTTTAAGCAACAAATAAACAGCCCTTTACGGCTGGGCAACGCAGAAAAACAAAATCGTACAAAGTAAACAACCTCCCTGTTTTCCTTTGTTTATCACTCGGTTGCAAAGATAAGACAATCACAGAAAACAGATAAAAAGTCCCATTTTCAACTTGACGTATTTTCGTGTTAAAATTTATGTCATTACTTTTTACAACCTCCCTTTTATCGGAGATATGTATTTAATATCTATACTTTTTCAGTATTTGGTAAATCTGCCTCTTCAATCCAATTATTTATCATTTCTCGCCCTTGTGTTGTCATAAACGACTCGGGGTGAAACTGAATTCCTTTGATATTGTACTCTCGATGTGCAATGCCCATTACCACACCCTCTGTACTTAAGGCAGTTACCACAAGTGGATCCGCAATTGTCTCTTTGTCTAATGCCCAAGAGTGGTATAATCCAACCACAATAGGCGATGTTAGCTGTTGAAACAACACCTCCTCTGTTTGCAAAGTTAGTTTGCTTTGTTTTCCGTGATAAACCAAAGGTAGATTAACTAAAGTAGCCCCAAAATACTCCCCAATAGTTTGGTGACCAAGGCAAACCCCAAGAATGGGTTTAACGCCTTTAAAACGCGTAATAATGTCAAATAAGATAGGATAAGAGCGAGGAACATCAGGTCCTGGCGACAGCACAATCTTGTCAAAGGTGTCTAACTGGTCTAAGGTAACTTCGTCATTTTTTAAAACAGTTATTTGACAATGAGGATTTTCGTCAAATAGTTGGTATAAATTGTACGTAAACGAATCGTGGTTGTCTATTATTACAATTTGTTTGGGCTGACTCATAAACAATTTTGTACTTTTGAATTTTAAATTTGACTTGATTATTATGCCGCTCAAAGATACGATTATCTCACAAATGAATACACTTGGTTCTGATAGAAAACCTTTTCTATTTATCCTGAGTTTTGACGGTAATCACGGCTTGGTAAAACCTTTGGAGGACATTAGTGCAAACGAGGTGCTTTTTGACTTTAACGGCGTAACTAATGCTGATATAAATACCCCAACTGCTACTGTGGCATTAGAGGCTAATCCGCTTTCTTTTGAGGCGTATAAAGAGCAATTTGACTATGTACACCACCAACTTCAAATTGGCAATTCGTACTTAACTAACCTGACAATCCAGACTCCAATTGCCCTAAAGGGTACATTGCAAGAGGTATTTTACAGTACAAAAGCAAAATACAGATTATGTGTAAACGAACAATTTGTATGCTTTTCTCCTGAAATATTTGTGCAAATTAAAGCTGATAAAATCTTTTCTTTTCCTATGAAGGGAACGATTAAAGCCGACTTACCTAATGCGGCGGAACAGTTGTTAAACGATGAAAAGGAAACAGCGGAACACTACACTATTGTTGATTTAATTCGCAACGACCTAAACATTGTTTCTAAAAAAGTAAAGGTAAAGCGCTTTCGTTACTTAGACCGCTTGGAAACCTCTAAAGGGGCTATTCTACAAATGAGCTCTGAGATTTGTGGCGAACTAACGAGCGATTGGCATCAACGCATTGGTGATATTTTTAACAGCTTACTCCCTGCGGGTTCTATTACGGGGTCGCCTAAGGAAAGTACGGTTAATATCATACAAACGGCTGAAACATATGAGCGCAACTACTACACGGGTATTTGTGGTTTATACGACGGAAAGTCTATTGACAGCGCTGTGATGATTCGCTTTATAGAGAAACAACAGGATAACTACGTGTATAAAAGTGGCGGCGGAATTACCTCATCAAGTGAGGTTAGAAAAGAATATGAAGAGCTGCTACAAAAGATTTATATTCCTAAGTAAATAATTTATCTGGAGCTAAGTTCTCCCTTTTTTCAAAAAATAAAAAAAACTTAATCCTATATACCACAAGGTTTATAGGAGTTTTATACGTACCTCGTACCACACATCTACCACATTAGTACCACACATCTTCGAGAAATACCCCCTATTTCCTAAGTAATGTGGGATTTGAGTGGTAGATGTGTCGAACATGGTACGTTTAAAACTACTCTAATTCTCTCTGTTTAGATGAATAAGCTAATGTTGCCTTAGTTTCTATCGTACAACTTCCCCTATCTTTCCTTTTTTTTTACTTTTTGAGTTATATCTCTTAAAAACAATATATTACAGCAATTCTCTCAATTTTCCCCCCTTCTATCACAACGGACTTTATTATATTCTCAACAAATACAAAAAAAAGCAAGATAATCCATTGTAAAAACACAGAATACTAACAACAACACACTCATTCATAGCAATTTAATTTTTATTCTATACTTACTTTTGTGTATATTACGCTTACCAAAAACTAATTAAGAATGAAAGATTTGTATAAAAAAATCGGTGAGCTTCTCATCGAGCAGGATTTCAATGCCCTGCACGATCTAAAAATCGAAAAGCCCGACTACTTCAACTGGGTACAGGAGGTGTATGAGGATATTCACGTACAAGAAACGCCAGACAAAACGGCTTTGCTATGGACTGATGGTGAGGTTACGCATCATTACACCTTTAAAACACTTTACAATAGATATAACCAATTGATTAATTTCTTGCGTACGAAAGGTATTCAGCAAGGAGATGTGGTGCTGACACAAATGATGTTGCAACGCATTAACTGGGTAACGCATTTAGCGGCTATTAAAGCGGGATATGCGCTATCGCCTGCTGCAAGTATTTTGGGCGTACAAGACTTGGCTTATCGCTTTGAAAAGATTATGCCTAAGGTAATTCTTGCTGATAGTGATAACGTTGAAAAAATAGATGAAGCTGAACGAGTTTCTGGGGTAAAAGTACCGGTTAAAATTATTGTTGACGGACAACTTGAGGGTTGGTATCCGCTTACTGTGATTGATGAGCAACCGACGGAAAGCGAAGGGGCTAAAACAAAGCCAGATGATACGCTGTTTATGTTCTTTACTTCTGGAACTACGGGAATGCCTAAAATTGTTTGTCATACCCAATTAAGTCAGCCTTTGGGACACTTAACAACAACGGCTTGGATTGGGGTTACGAAAAACGATATCCACTATAATATTTCTCAACCTGGATGGGGTAAATTCGCGTGGAGTAGTTTGTTTGCTCCGTGGAATGTTGGGGCGACTATCTTTGCTTTTCACACTAAAGAGCGCTTTAGTGCGGCAAAAACATTGTCGCTAATTGAAAAATATAAGATTACTACTTTGTGTGCACCTCCAACGGTACTCCGCTTTTTTATTCAAGAGGATTTGAAAAAGTACAACTTCAGCTTGAGACAGTGTGTTGCGGCTGGGGAACCTCTAAACCCGGAGATTATTGAGGAATGGAAAGAGGCAACGGGTATTTTAGTTAGGGATGGTTTTGGACAGACCGAAAGTACGTGTATGGTAGCGAATTACCCTAATGCTAAAGTGAAATATGGCTCAATGGGAAAACCTACTTTCTTATACGATATTGTGATTGCGGATGAGGATGGTCGTGAAGTACCTATAAACGAAGAGGGAAATATTTGTGTGCGCACAAACACCACTCAGTTAAACGGAATTTTTAAAGAGTATTTATACGATAAGGAGAAACAAGCACAGGTGTTTAATCACAACTTGTACTATACGGGTGATAAAGCTTATAAGGATGAAGATGGTTACATCTGGTTTATTGGAAGGGATGATGATGTTATCAAAGCGTCAGACTATCGAATCGGACCGTTTGAAGTGGAGAGCGTACTGCTTGAACACACGGCTATTATTGAATCAGCAGTAGTGGCAAGTCCACATCCTGTCAAGGGATACGAGGTTAAAGCCTTTGTGATTATCAATGATACAGCAACGGCTTCTAATGAGTTGGCACAAGAGATATTTGCGTTTAGTCGCCAAAACTTAGCGCCTTATAAAATGCCGCGAAAAATAGAGTTTGTTACTGAATTACCGAAAACGGTGAGTGGAAAAATCAAACGGGTAGAACTGCGAGCAATGCAAGCAGAACGCATTGCTAAGAAACAGGTGGTTCCGATGGAATTTGACTATGTGAAATAAAAACAAAAGAGGCTGTCTCCAATAAGAAGACAGCCCCTTTTCATATTAATTATTTATCACTTACTTTTTCTATTCCGTTGTATTGACCTTGTGGTCCAGGTACAACTGCTTGCTTTTAGGCCACAATAACTGTTGTTGTTATCAATAATAACACAAGTACAACTACTGCTTTCTTCTTCTATTTTTCTTGTTCTTGCTTACAAATATATCCAAATTAGAAAAAAATATAGATTTCACAATCATAAAATTTCTCTAAATTTTCTATCTTATTCTTTTGTTTTTATACATCCCTACCAAAATAAAAACAGGAATTAACAATATTGCAATCAACTTATATTCTGCTTTAAGTAGTACAGGATATTTCAGTAAAATCAACACTAAACCAGCTATCGCTCCTCCTATATGTGCTGTATGTCCTATTCCATCGTTGTTTTTCTTCATTCCGTAGATTGAATACAGCAAGTATCCTACCGCAAAAGCGTAAGCAGGAATTGGAATTGGGATAAAGAACAAGTACAAACTCATATCTGGATTTAGCAAAATAGACGCATATAACACTCCCATTATTGCTCCTGATGCCCCTACTGCTCTATAATTCGGTTGATTTTTAAAGAATTGGTATGTCAATACATTTCCAACTACTAAACTCACCAAGTAGATTAATACAAAATAAAGTACTCCTGATGTAAATATGATAATATCTGCAAAGAAATACAGCGTAAGCATATTAAACATAAAGTGCATCCAATCGGCGTGTAAAAACCCAGAAGTAAAAAATCTGTGTTTTTCCCCAGCGTTAATGCGACTAATGTCAAAACAATACTTGTTGAAAAAACTAAAGTCATTCAACCCTTTATATGTTACTAACCCATTTAAAGCTATAATGATTAGAACAATTGTAGATATATCCATATTTTAAAGATTTTGATAAAAATAAGAATTAAGCCGAACTCAAACGTATATTTGCGTAAGAATATTCGAATCGAGTATCTTTGCACCAAAATAAGACCTATGAATTTTATCGTTTACATCCTTATATATCCCCTTTTATGGCTTGTTTCTAAACTGCCTTTTCCTGTATTTTACTTTATTTCAGATTGCTTTTATGTACTGCTATACCGCATTGTTGGTTATAGAAAAAAGACCGTACGTGAAAACATTCGTATGACAATGCCAGAGCTGTCTGATGAGGAAGTTAAAAAGATTGAAAAAGAATCGTTTAGACATTTATGCGACATCTTTTTAGAGATGATTAAACCACTTACTGTATCTGAAAAAGAACTGGTAAAGCGTTATAAGTTTACCAACGTTGAAGCAATTCACGAAGTTGAAAAACAAGGAAAAAGTGTTATGTTATTTTGTGCGCATTACGCCAATTGGGAATGGATGATTATCTTGGACCAATTCATCGCATACAAAGGATATGCTGTTTATAAAAAAATCAATAATCCGTATTTTGACAACCTTATCAAGCGTATTCGTGCTCGTTTTGGGACAACATTAGTTGAAATGAAAGAGACAATTCGCCTTATCCGTCAAAATGAAGTAAACAAAAAACACGGTATATACGCTTTTATCAGTGACCAATCACCTATGGTGAGTCAGGCTAACTACTGGCAAGAGTTTATGGGTATTGAAGTTCCTGTGTTTACGGGAGGAGAAGCCTTGTGTAAAAAGTTTGATATGGTGCCAATGTACTTAAAAGTAGAATACATCAAACGAGGACATTACCAAGCTACCTTTGTTCCCTTAAGTACGGAAGGTGAAAACGTAAAAGAGATACCAAATTACGAATTGTCTAACCGCTTTTTACAAGAAGTTGAAAAGTCGATTAGAGAAGCTCCTTCTTACTATTTCTGGACACATAAACGCTGGAAACACAGAGGAAAGAAACCTAAAAATATCAAGTAGTTATAAAGTGTAGTATTAGTTCGGAAGATTTATCTTATTTTCGATTTAATATTACACTTTTTAATTTATAAGTATATGCCTTTTATTCAAAAGACTATCAAGTTTACTGCCTTCGCTGTGGCTACCGTTGTGGGTATCTTACTACTATATATGCTATTAGCCAGAGTATTATCAAGTATAACAGTCAATAAAAATCAGGTTAATACAACAGACATTACCATTTATTTATCGACTAATGGTATGCATACCGATTTTGTACTTCCTATTCAATCTGAGTTTATCGACTGGAGTAAAGAGATTGAGTTTTCTGCAACTAAAGGGCAAGCTACAAACTATAATTATGTAGCGATTGGCTGGGGAGATAAGGGGTTCTTTTTAGATGTGGAAGACTGGTCAAGCGTAAAGCCAAGTATTGCATTGAATGCGGCATTTGGATTGGGTTCAACAGCTATGCACACTACTTTCTTGAGAAATGCCATTGAAGATAACGAGTTTAAAAAAGTGCTTATTTCCAAAGAACAATATCAAAAGCTTATCCGATTTATTCAACAATCGTTTAAGAGAAACGAGCAAGGAGAGATTATACAAATCGTTACAGATAAAGTGTACGGACAAAACGATGCGTTTTACGTAGCCAACGGAAGTTATAGTTTTATTTACACTTGTAATTCGTGGGCTAATGAAGGATTGAAAAAAGCGGGAATGAAAGCGTGTCTATGGACTCCTTTTCAAGAAGGTATATTTAGGAAGTATTGACAAAAACAGAAGCTAAACCACTAAAACAACATCTTAATCCCTAATAATAAGTTAATTATAGCATTTTAATTCGCATTTTATGGTTTTCCGTAACGAATAACAAACATAATAATATACCTTTGGCACTTGGTATGAAAGAAAATTGTTTGTTATTTTCATTTTGAATCAATTATTACACATATTACTTACAAAAAAAGGGAACAATTACTTGTTCCCTTTTATATTTTAAAAAGTTCGCTGTAATTAAATACCAGCAATAACTTTTAACTCTTCAATCATACGAATAGCTAAGCTATCAGCATCTTCTTGTGTGCCTGCTTCTGTATAAATACGGATAATAGGCTCAGTATTTGATTTTCTCAAATGTACCCACGAAGTTGGGAAGTCAATCTTAACTCCGTCAATTGTAGATACGTCTTGGTCACTATAATTTTCAGCGATTTGCTCTAAAATCATATCAACATTTAACTTAGGAGTAAGCTCAATCTTGTTTTTACTCATATAATACTGAGGGTAAGAAGCTCTTAATTCAGCCACAGTCATATCTAAATTAGATAAGTGTGTTAAGAACAAAGCAACTCCAACAATTGAATCACGCCCGTAGTGAATTTCTGGATAGATGATACCACCATTACCTTCACCACCAATGATAGCATTAGTCGCTTTCATCAACTCAACAACGTTTACTTCTCCAACAGCAGATGCGTTGTACTCTCCGTTGTGTTTATTTGTAATATCGCGCAATGCACGAGAAGATGATAAGTTAGACACTGTGTTACCTGGTGTTTTACTTAATACGTAATCAGCCACAGCAACTAAAGTGTACTCCTCACCAAACATTTCTCCGTCATTAGAAATGAAAGCAAGTCTATCTACATCCGGGTCAACAACAACACCAAAATCTGCTTTTTCTTTCTTCACTAACTCACAAATATCTTGTAAGTGTTCTTTTAACGGTTCTGGATTGTGAGGGAAGTGTCCGTTTGGCTCACAGTATAATTCCACTACTTCAACACCTAAACGTCTTAGTAACGCAGGAATAATGATTCCTCCTGACGAGTTTACCGCATCAACAACCACTTTAAACTTACGCGCTTTGATTGCCTCAACGTCAACTAATTTTAAGTTAAGTACCTCTTCTATATGTAAGTCCATATAGTTGTCTTTGTACTCTATAGTTCCTAAATTATCAACTTCTGCAAAGTCAAAAGCCTCTTTTTCTGCTAACTCTAAAATAGTTTGTCCTTCAGCTCCGCTTAAGAATTCCCCTTTTGCATTTAACAACTTCAACGCATTCCATTGTTTTGGATTGTGAGACGCCGTTAAAATAATACCACCATCAGCTTTCTCCATTGGTACAGCTACTTCAACAGTAGGTGTTGTAGATAGACCTAAGTCAATTACGTGAATACCTAAACCTATAAGCGTATTGACAACTAAATTATGAATCATTGGCCCTGAAATACGCGCATCTCTACCGATTACAACCTTAAGTTCTTCCTTGTTTGATGAGTTCTTTAAAAAAGTTCCATAAGCAGATGCAAACTTAACAGCATCAATAGGAGTTAAGTTATCTCCTACTTTTCCACCAATAGTCCCTCGTATTCCTGAGATAGATTTAATCAATGTCATAACTAAAATTTTATTATACTCGCAAAGATATGTAATATTGTTTCGCATTATAAGTTATAAATGGTAAAATGCCGTA
Source organism: Myroides phaeus (assembly GCF_900099675.1). Classification (GTDB taxonomy): domain Bacteria; phylum Bacteroidota; class Bacteroidia; order Flavobacteriales; family Flavobacteriaceae; genus Flavobacterium; species Flavobacterium phaeum. The sequence continues at coordinate 81,353 of NZ_FNDQ01000006.1, read as the reverse complement.
TTTTTATAGGCAAATTATAATTATGAATTTCTTAGCACACATTTATCTATCAGGAGATGACGAGTTTTTAAAAATTGGAAATTTTGTAGCAGATAGTGTGCGTGGTAAGAATTATTTGAATTACCCTACTCGCATTCAACAAGGAATTTTACTGCATCGAGAAATTGACACTTATACAGATGCACATCCTATTTGGCGCGCGAGTAAGAAACTATTAGTCCCCCGATATAACCATTACGCCGCTGTTATTGTAGATATGTATTACGACCATTTTTTAGCTAAAAACTGGTCTCTATTCTCTACTATACCACTGCCTGAATATGCAGCTGCTTTTTACAAGTCACTACAAGACAACTATGCGGTACTTCCTGAGCGAGTACAGAAGTTCCTACATATTATGGTAGATGACAATTGGCTGGTAAAATACAGTAGTATCGAAGGATTAAAATACATATTAACGCAAATGGATCGACGAACAAAAAATGTTTCTAAGATGCGGTTTGCAACAGAAGAATTGCTATTACATTACACTATATTAGAAGAACACTTTTTGTCATTTATGACAGCGTTACAAAAGCATTTAGTATCATTTGAAAAAACAGATCGCTTTTTATTGAAATAGATTAACAAACACTGCTATTTTTTATAAAAGTTATTTCAATTTGTACTTTATAAAAGTTGTCTTTTACACTATTTTTGCACTATGAAAATTATTAATCTACCAAAAATAAAGTATTACGCTAACCAAGTTTTTAAATATTCTGAGGGAATATTATTCTTCCTAAAGTCTATCTTAAACAACAGACAGTTTTTATACCTTTCCTGTGTGTTAGTAGGAGCGTCTTCAGCGATTGCGGTTATTATACTTAAGTATTTTGCCCACTCTGTTTTTCGCTTTGCATCTTATATTGATAGTTTATCTCACCTACCGTACACCAACAGTATCTTGCCTATCATCGGTATTTTACTAACGGTTTTTGTCGTCAATAAATTCTTGAATGGCTCAATTGAAAAAGGAACCTATCAGATTATGATTGCGGTAGCTAAGAAATCGGGTATTATGCCCCGCAAACAGATGTATTCACAGATTATTACCAGTTCACTTACTGTTGGTATGGGAGGTTCACTGGGATTAGAGTCGCCTATTGCCATTACTGGTGCAGCATTTGGTTCTAATTATGCTCAAAACTACAAGCTCAACTATAAAGATAGAATACTCTTATTAGGATGTGGGGTTGCCGCAGGGGTTTCTGCTGCCTTCAATGCACCTATTGCAGGGGTATTATTTGCTATTGAAATCATCTTGGTAGATATTTCTGTTTCGGCTTTTATTCCAATTATGATTTCAGCCGCAACGGGTACGATTGTTTCAAATCTAATCATTAAAGAAGATATCTTATTATCGTTTAAACACCAATTGATGTTTGACACTGGTAATACGGCGTACTATGTATTATTGGGGATTTTATCCGGACTTTTTTGTGTATATCACGCGAGAATGTTTAGAAAAACAGAACACTTCATTTCAAGTTTTGCTGGTAGTATATACAAGAAAGCTCTATTAGGAGCCTCGCTTTTAGCTGTTTTAATCTTCTTATTCCCTACGTTATTTGGTGAAGGGTATGAGAGCATTAAAATCTTGACGAGTGAGTCGCCTCAAGATATATTAAACAATACATTGTTAGCTAAATTTTCATCTAACCAATGGGTATTGGTGCTTTTTGTATTGGGAGCAGCTTTAGTGAAAACATTTGCCGCTGGTTTAACAATGGGTAGTGGTGGTAACGGTGGTAACTTTGCTCCTTCTCTATTTGTGGGGTCTTACTTAGGATTCGCTTTGTCTAAGATGTTACAAATCGTAGGTCTGAAAGAGATACCAGTGCAAAACTTTACTGTAGTAGGTATGGCGGGAGTTATCAGTGGTCTTTTCCACGCTCCGTTGACGGGTATTTTCTTAATTGCTGAGATTACGGGAGGGTACGGATTAATGGTTCCCCTATTAATCGTATCGTCAATAAGCTTCGCTATTTCAAAGCAGATGGAAAAATATTCTATGGATATTAAGTCAATTGCTAATTCTGGAATGGTGTTTACCTCTGACAAGGATTCGAATATCTTATCTACTATTGTGGCGCAAGATTATATTAAAAAAGAGATAAAAACGATAACATTAAACAATACTACTACTGATGTGGTTAACTTGTTTTCAAATACGGATCAAACATTTATTCCTGTATTGGATGATGACGATAAAATACTGGGAATTATTAATCTAAACCACGTTAGAGGGATTATCTTTAGCAACTTTCACACGAAATTCACACCGCTAAAAGATTTGATTGAAAGCCCTATTACAGTGTCTTATAACGATTCGACTAAAATTATAATGCAAATATTTGAAACTAATAACCTTGATTTTGTATTAGTTCAAAACCACAAAAAGTATGTTGGATATATTATTAAATCTGACTTATTGGAAGCTTATCGTAAAAATCTAAAATCACTACTGATTGATTAAAAACAAAAAAACTGTTTAAAAAGTAGGTAAACAGTTTGATGTTTTAAATATGTATATTCTCTTTTATAGAGATTAAAGAAAGAAAAAAGATAAAAACAAAAGAGGGTGATCCTAACGGACCACCCTCTTTTTTAATGTAAATTATGCTTTTTAAATTTCTTACTTAATGAAATAGAACAACAAAACAACAAAACCAATCCCTTATAAGTAGCCAGCTCAAAAGAAATTAAAATAAAAAATCTATTTCAGAAAACAAATAACATAATTGTGTTGAACTACTTTGCCTTCGTAATTCTTGTACAAATATAGCCCTTTAAACTACCAATAAAATACACAGTAGTCCCTTTTAACATAATGTATCCTTTTTAGATACTGACATACATGTCTTCCCTTTTTCTTAAATCCTTCCAAAAAAACTATATGTCAAGCAATTATTTGTTAAATATAGAAGTACCTTTCACTTACAATTCTTACTTTTACAGAAGCAGTCTCTAAAATATGCGCTCATTTTAAGCGTTATGATTTAAAAGTAAGCGTTATGATTTTTACAACTTGTAATAGCAGTCTTAATACTATCAGCTAAATAGCTCCTTCGTTTATTTTTTTATAGATAACAGTATTACTTTCTCTTTCAGCTTTTTGTAAATATTTTTTTTAGATATCGCTATATGACAATAAAAACAACAAAAGTAAATGCACAATAAATTCGTTAAAGAGTTACTGAAACAAAATGAAAGCTCTCAGTCTTTTTTAGACAAACGTAGAATTGAAAAATATACAGATATTCTATTTCACTTCCTTTTTCAATTGGAAGACAAAAAGTATTTATCTGAAGAGGCTCTAAATATTAGACTGTCAACTTTAAAGATTGAACTTATCTCTATTGTTTTTAACATCAACAATGATGTGGAAAAATCTGAGAAAATTGCTGATGACTTCTTTGAAGCATTGCCAGAAATATTCTTTACTTTACAGTCTGATGCTAAAGCAATTTTAGAAAATGACCCTGCTGCTACTTGTTTGCAAGAGGTTTATATTGCTTACCCTGGCTTTTATGCAATTGCTATTTATAGATTTGCAAATCAGCTTCAGAAGCAAAAAGTAAAATTACTTCCGCGTATTTGGACAGAACACGCACACAGTAAAACAGGGATTGACATTCACCCTGCCGCTACTATTGGTGCAAGCTTCTGTATTGACCACGGAACAGGGATTGTAATTGGTGAGACTTGTGTGATTGGTACTAACGTAAAAATCTATCAAGGTGTTACCTTAGGTGCTATTTCTGTGTCAAAAGACAAAGCAAATACAAGAAGACATCCTCATTTAGAGGATAATGTTATTATCTACTCTGGAGCTACAATTCTGGGAGGAGATACTGTAATCGGACACGACACTGTAATTGGTGGTAATGTTTGGTTGACAAAAAGTGTAAAACCACATTCAGTTATATATAGTAAGAGTAAAAGCTACTCTAAAGATCAAGATTATCCCGAACCAATCAACTTTGTAATATAACTATTAATTAAATTAATGAAAAAATGAAAGTAAACAATGTATTAGAAGCTATTGGGAACACGCCTCACATCAAAATTAATAAGCTATTCCCTAATGACATCAATGTTTGGATTAAATTAGAAAAACAAAATCCTGGAGGAAGCTTAAAAGATCGTATTGCATTGGCAATGATAGAAGATGCTGAAGCTAAAGGAATTATCAATAAAGATACGGTTATTATTGAACCTACTTCTGGTAACACAGGGGTTGGTCTTGCTATGGTTTGTGCGGTTAAAGGATACAAATTAATCTTGGTTATGCCAGAGTCAATGAGTATTGAACGTAGAAAGCTAATGGCTGCTTATGGGGCTAAGTTTGTTCTTACACCTAAAGAATTAGGAACGGCTGGTGCTGTATCTAAAGCTACTGAAATGGCTGAGGAGATGGATAACGCTTGGGTACCTCAACAATTTAACAATCTGTCTAACCCTGAGGTTCACAAAAGAACTACGGCACAAGAGATTATCAATGACTTCCCAGAAGGGCTTGACTACTTAATCACTGGTGTAGGTACAGGTGGACATATTACAGGGGTTGCTGAAGTGTTGAAAGAAAAATTCCCTAACTTAAAGGTATTTGCAGTAGAACCTCTAAACTCTCCTGTTTTAAGTGGTGGTAAACCTGGTCCTCACCCGTTACAAGGTATTGGTGCTGGTTTTATTCCAAAAGTGGTAAACACTGCTCTTTTTGACGGAATCATCACAATTGAGAAAGATGAAGCTTACCAATACACAAACAGAATTGCAAGTGAAGAGGGAATCTTAGCGGGTATTTCTACAGGGACTTCATTAGCGGCTATTGCTAAGGAATTACCGAATATGAAACCAGGAGCTACGGTCCTAACTTTCAACTACGACACGGGTGAAAGATACTGGTCGGTTAGCGACTTGTTTGATGAAAAAGCTGCTGAAATAAAATAATATAGCTAAAGCTACCTGAGTGATTAGGTAGCTTTTTTTATTTCTACACATCTTCTCACTTCTTACTCCTCACTTCTTACTCCTCACTTCTTACTCCTCACTTCTTACTCCTCACTTCTTACTCCTCACTTCTTACTCCTCACTTCTTACTCCTCATTTCTTACTCCTCATTTCTTACTCCTCACTTCTTACTCCTTACTTCTTACTCCTTACTCCTTACTTTCCTGTCAAATAATTTCAATCAATTCTTATCTCTTTTTAGGCATTCCCATTTGCAATGCTAAGGCTTAACGCTTTATTTGCTTTTACAAATTTAACTATTCTCAATTTTAATCGTACTTTTGCCATTCATAACAGAAAATTTTATAAAGACATGCTTAGAAGATCTTTTCTTATTGCAGGACTTGCTTTTACAGCTTTAACTGCTTGTAAATCGGTACCACAAGGTGCAGTTTCTACATCAGCAAACGCATTAAACAATATTGAGGTAAACGGAAAACTTTATGCTGCTGTTTTTCAACAAAATGCAGCTGAGTACCAAGCTTTATGCGCACAAGCTTTCAATATCGCTACTTTACAGTTAGACCGTATTTTAGAAGAAAAACACAGCAAACCAATTGCAATTGTAACTGATATCGACGAAACTTTCTTAGATAACTCTCCTTATGCTGTACAAATGGCAAGAGAAGGTAAATCTTATGACCAAGCTTCTTGGACTGAGTGGACTAAAAAAGGAGATGCTATTCCATTGTTAGGTAGCCAAGAGTTCTTTAACTATGCTGCTTCTAAAGGTGTTGAAATTTTCTACATCACAAACAGAAACCAAAATGATAAACCAGGTACTATGAAAAACTTGGTCAAATATAACTACCCTTATGCTGATGATGCTCACGTAATTGTGAGAACTGCTGAGTCAAGCAAAGAAACAAGACGTCAAAAATTAAGCGAAACTCACGAAATCGTAATGCTTTTAGGAGATAACCTTTCTGATTTCTCAACTGCTTTTGACAAAAAGACACAAGAAGAACGCTCTCAAAACGTAAAGTCTAACCAAGAGCTATTTGGTAAAAAGTTCATCGTTCTTCCAAACACTGGTTATGGTGATTGGGAAGCTGCTTTATTTCAATACCGCAAAGATTTGACTAAAGAACAAAAAGACGAAATCTATAACAATAGCGTAAAAGGATTTTAATAAAACACAATTATAACTAATAAACACTTTTTAAACATGAAAAAATTAGTAGCTATTTGCTCTATCTTCGCTTTAGTAATCGGAACTGCTTCTTGTAATAGTGATGATAATAATAAAATTAGACCTGAAGGAAATATTGAAGGAACTTGGTATGCTGATCAAGTTATTTACAGTTTTAACGGTATAGAACATAGTAGAAGTTTTATGGAATTAAGAGGAAATGATGCTGTTTCTGAAACTGATAAAATTATAATTACAAAAGAAAAAGCTGTCCTTTTTGAACATAAAATTGTAGAGGGGAAAGAAACTCAAACAACTGGTAAGATTGATGGAAAATTAATGACTTTTGAAAAGTATAAAGATAACCCTCGCACAATAGTTACAGGTAATGACAAGGAGTTAAAATTAGAATATAACTTTACTGCAAAAGAAGGAAAAGCTCCAATGATTGTTTCATATTCAAGAGTTAAACCTGATTTTACTACAAAAAAGTAAAATAGTAATTCATTACAATATACCAAAAAGCCCTATAATATAATTATAGGGCTTTTTTTATGCTTCACTCTGCCATTTACAAGCAAACCATTTCCACTAACTGATAAATAAAACCAATCAATTGCTCTAAATACACAAATAAGCCAACTTCTCTTCTTCAATTGTTACTCTTTTTCTATTTACCCCCTAAAAAATGAGTAATCTACATTTTAAAAAGAAACAAAAAGATGAAGTAACCCTGCTTTTTTATAAAAATGATTCAACTTTTTTCTTATCACAGAAACTTGTGAAACACGCAAAAAAGCTTTACTTCAAAACAATTTATTCAGTTCACTTTTCATTATTAATAAAAAAGGAAAACTAAGATAATGTGATAATTATGTAGAAAGACACTAAATAAGGAACTTTACAACTACTCAATAAAATTCCTTCTACAAACTCCTTTTAATCCTACTTTATTCTACAAACATTAAGCTACTGCTAATTATCAATAATGTAAATTTTATTATTTTATTAAGGTTTATAATTTCATTTTATTCAAAAATATGTATCTTGAAACCCGTTAATCAGCAAAAAAACATAATGAAACCACTAAAAAAAATTAAGCCAAAACCAATTACTTTATTCCAATCGCTAATACCAATGGTCTTGTTGATCATCCTACTTGCTATCAACGTTTTCGTATTTGAAGACGAAGCTTTAGCAGGAACCAATCAGTTCGTACTGCTTATTGGGGGACTTATTGCTATTGGTGTTGGGCTCTACAATAAAGTTGACTACGAAGACATCATCAAAAAGATTACTAAAAACGTGCGTGAAACTACACGTGCTATCTATATCCTACTTTTAGTAGGTGCTTTATCTGGAACGTGGTTGCTAAGTGGGGTTATCCCAACGATGATTTACTACGGTTTACAAATATTGGAACCTCAAATCTTCTTACCTGCTTGTGTTATTATCTGTTCAATTATTTCATTGGCGACAGGTAGTTCGTGGACTACTTCTGCTACAGTAGGTATTGCTTTAGTGGGTATCGGAAATACAATGGGTATTCCGGTGGGAATGATTGGTGGGGCTGTATTGTCTGGAGCTTATTTCGGAGATAAACTATCGCCTTTATCTGATACTACAAACTTAGCGTCTGCTATGGCGGGAACTGATTTGTTTACCCACATCAAATATATGTTGTACACTACGTTGCCGACGTATATTTTAACCTTGATCATTTTTATTATTATTAGTTTCAATATCGACATTGCAGATAATATTGATATTACTTCTACTTTGAGTGCTATTGACACAACTTTTAATATTACTCCTTGGTTATTTGCTGTGCCAATTATCGTAATCGGTGCCATCTTAAAAAAGATCAAACCTATCTTAGCTTTGTTGTTAGGAACACTGTTAGGAGCTGTATTTGCTTTGTTTTTCCAACCAGAAATTGTAGCTGTAGTGGGACAAGGACAACAACTAAACGCTTACACTGCTTATAGAGGGATTATGAATGCCATTACAACAGACATTGCAATACTTTCACCGATGGAGAGCTTAAACAGTCTTTTTGAAGCAGGGGGAATGAAAAGTATGTTAAACACGGTATGGTTAATCATCTGTGCTATGTTCTTTGGTGGAGCTATGGAGGCAATTGGTGCTTTAAAGAAAATTACTTTGAGTTTATTGAGCATTGCTAAGTCGATGTTTGGACTATTTGCAAGTACAATGGCGAGCTGTGTAATTGTAAACTTAACTGCTTCTGAGCAATATTTATCTATTGTAGTTCCTGGTAAAATGTTTACAAAAGCCTACAAAGAAAGAGGTTTAGCACCAGAAAACTTGAGTAGAGCATTAGAAGATTCAGGAACAGTAACTTCTGTTTTAATTCCTTGGAACACTTGTGGGGCTTACCACTCAGGGGTATTAGGAATTGATACTTTTGCGTATGCACCTTATGCTTTCTTCAACATTATTACCCCTTTTGTATCTTTAGCTTACGTAGCGTTGGATATCAAAATACGTCGTTTATTTACTCCTAAAGCAGCTTAATTAGCTACTTCTAACATATAAAAAACTCCTAAAGTTGCCCTGATAAAATGGCACTTTAGGAGTTTTTTTATGTCCTCATATCAAGTACAATGCTCTTATTAATAGCTGTTGTACTCTCTTAAAAAATATAACTACACAGTCTTACAAATCACTAAAACACGCGTTTGAACACGCTATAAATGTGTATTTAATCGACCTAAACAATCTGCAACATCCCCCTAAAAACAAGCATAAAAAAAGACCGTTTGCATATACAAACGGTCTTTTATGGTTTATATCAACCCTTAGACTATCTTGAATAGTTAGGTGCTGATTTCGTAATTGTAATATTGTGAGGGTGACTTTCTCCAATTCCCGAAGCTGTTAATTGGACAAAACGAGCTACCTCTTGTAAAGTAGGAATATCCTTAGCACCACAGTACCCCATACCGGCTCTTAAACCTCCGATAAACTGTAACATACTTTCGTTTAACTCCCCTTTGTAAGGTACACGTCCTTCAATTCCTTCTGGAACTAATTTCTTAACATCATCTTCTACATCTTGGAAATAACGATCTTTAGATCCTTGCTTCATTGCTGCAACTGATCCCATACCTCTATAAGCTTTAAACTTTCTTCCTTCAAAGATGATAGTTTCACCTGGAGATTCTTTCGTACCTGCCAACATTGAACCTAACATAACACAGTCTGCCCCAGCTCCAATAGCTTTAGGAATATCTCCTGTGTAACGTAGTCCACCATCACCAATAACTGGAATACCTGTTCCTTTTAATGCAGCTGCAACTTCCATAATTGCTGAGAATTGTGGGAATCCTACACCTGCTACTACACGTGTAGTACAGATAGATCCAGGTCCAATACCTACTTTCACAGCGTCTGCTCCGTTCTCTACTAAGAATAAAGCGGCTTCTGGAGTAGCAATGTTACCTACAACTACGTCAATTTCTGGGAATGCGTTTTTAACTGCTTTTAATACACCAACAACACCTTGTGAGTGTCCGTGCGCTGTATCAATAATTAATGCATCAACACCTGCCTTAACAAGTAATGAAGCTCTATCTACTGCGTCTGCTGTAACTCCTAAAGCGGCAGCAACACGTAAACGACCAAATTTATCTTTGTTTGCGTTTGGTTTTAATGTAAGTTTAGTGATATCACGGAAAGTGATAAGACCAACTAATTTGTAATCTGCATTGACTACTGGAAGTTTTTCAATCTTAGCTTCTTGAAGAATAACCTCTGCTTGTTGTAACGTTGTACCTTCTGCAGCTGTTACTAAATTCTCTGTTGTCATAACCTCTGTAATAGGACGGCTGTTTACTTTTTCAAAACGCATGTCTCTATTTGTGATGATACCTTTTAAAATACCTTTATCATCAACAATTGGAATACCTCCGATGCTGTATTCAGCCATCGCTTTTTTAGCATCCCCTACAGTTGCTTCTAACGAAAGAGTAACAGGATCTATAATCATTCCTGATTCTGCTCTTTTTACTTTGCGAACTTCTTTTGCTTGCTCCTCAGCTGTCATGTTTTTGTGGATTACACCAATCCCTCCTTCACGAGCCATAGCAATAGCCATATCGCTTTCCGTTACTGTATCCATCGCTGCAGATACAATAGGAACATTTAAAGTAATGTTTTTAGAAAATTTAGTTTTTAAGCTTACTTCCCTTGGTAAGATTTCCGAATAGTTAGGAACTAATAAGACGTCATCGTAAGTTAATCCTTGACCGATGATTTTAGCTGTGTGTGCTTTCATGTGCAATTGTAGTTGAATTGCACGCAAATTTAGCTTTTTTCGACAAACTAAAAAAATCTAATGATAAAAATTAAATATTTTTAACGCTTCATTATAAGAACTCTCAAATGACATCGCACTTAAATTAGTGTCCACCTTGTTTGCTGTGAAGTAACTTAGCATCTTCTCAGTAGGCATATTTCCTGTTAAATCGTCTTTTGCCATCGGACATCCTCCGTACCCTTTTATAGCCCCATCAAAGCGAATACAACCTGCTTTATAGGCTGCATCTACTTTTTCAAACCAACTATCTGCTGTGGTATGTAAGTGTGCTCCAAACTCAATATCTGGGTATGCTTTTATTAAATTGCTATATAAATAGTCAATTACCTCTGGTGTAGAACTACCCACTGTATCTGAAAGCGAAAGAATCTTCACGCCCATTTTTGCCAACTTCTCTGTCCAATTACCCACAATATCAACATCCCAAGGGTCTCCATACGGATTACCAAAGCCCATTGATAAATAAGCTACTACCTCTTTGTTTGACTTTGTTGCTATATTTAATATCTCATCTAAAGTAACAATTGACTCGGCTATAGTTTTATGTGTATTACGCATCTGAAAGTTCTCCGAAATAGAGAAAGGAAAACCTAAGTATTGTATTTCCTTGTGTTCTGCCGCTTGCTCTGCTCCTCTTGTGTTGGCAATAATAGCCAATAACTTACTCTCCGTTTTAGACAAATCTAATTGACTTAAAACCTCAACAGTATCTTGCATTTGAGGAATTGCCTTAGGCGATACAAAACTTCCAAAGTCAATCGTATCAAATCCCACGCGAAGTAAGGATTGGATATACTGAACTTTTTTCTCAGTCGGAATAAACATTTTAATGCCTTGCATAGCATCGCGAGGACATTCTATAATTTTTACGGTTGGCTTCATAGTGTTTCAAATATATAAGAAAAGCATTGAATTCACAAAATGAAATAATTGATTTTTACGTCCTTAAGAAGGATACCTTATTTCATTGATACAATGCATTATAACTCAAAAAAAAGCTCCTTACTCATCAAGTAAGAAGCTTTTCTATCTATTTTTATTTTTAGCTCAACAGTAAAAAAATACCTAAACCGCTAAAAACCACTATCTGTAACCATTTCAAAAACAGATTAACCATTTTGTTATCCCTCATATAATCCGTTAGCTGTGCGGCTATACTGCAAATTATGAAGAAAATCACAAGGGCCTCCGTTATAAACACACCTCCTAAGACTAATACTTGGTGTTTTACATTTCCTGCTGCTTCTGATATAAACCCTGGAAATAATGCTAAAAAGAACATCATTACCTTCGGATTTAGGATATTCATCAATAATCCCTTTTTCATAAAACCGACTACGGTCTTATCGTTCTTTCCTGTTTGATTTTCCTCAATAACGATGGCGTTCTCTTCTTGAAAAACCTTATAAGACAACCAAAATAAGTACAACGCTCCAAATAACTTAACTCCTTTAAAAATGAGTTCAGATTGAATGATAATAGCCGAGATACCAAAAGCAAACAATGACAAGTGAAACATTAATCCGCCCATTTGTCCAATTACCACGGCATATCCGTACTTTTTCCCTCTCGTTATACTTTGTGACACTACATAAAGTAAGTCAGGTCCTGGTGTAATAATTAATAAAAAACAAGTAATAAAAAAAGTATAAAGTACTTCAGTTGACATAGTTTTAATTAATATTTAGAAAGAATTTCTTCGTTTATTTTTTTGATTAATCCTGGTCCTTCATAAATAAATCCAGAATATAATTGAATCAAGCTCGCACCTGCTTCTAATTTTTCAATTGCATCCTCTGGCGAGTGAATTCCTCCTACTCCAATAATAGGGAATGCTTTATTACTTTTTTCAGATAAGAAACGAATAACCTCTGTACTGCGTTTAGTTAATGGTTTTCCACTTAATCCTCCTGTTTCTTCTTTATTTGGCGAAACCAATCCTTTTCTCTCAATTGTAGTATTTGTGGCAATTACTCCCGCAATCTTTGTTTCTGCTACAATATCAATGATGTCTAACAACTGCTCATCTGTCAAATCTGGAGCAATCTTTAATAGAATAGGCTTTGGCTTGTCTTTTTGTGCATTCTTTGTTTGCAACGCATTCAACAATGCCGTAAGTGGCTCTTTATCTTGCAACGCACGTAAATTAGGTGTATTTGGCGAACTAACATTCACTACAAAATAATCTACATACGGAAACAACGCGTCATAACAAATGTTGTAATCGTCAATTGCATTCTCATTGGGTGTTACCTTGTTCTTACCGATATTACCCCCTATAAGTGTGCCCTTGTTCTTTTTCAAACGTTGAACTGCCTCCTCAACACCTCCGTTATTAAATCCCATTCGGTTAATTAATCCGTGGTCTTCTTTCAAGCGAAACAAGCGTTTTTTAGGATTACCTGGTTGTGCTTTGGGAGTTAAGGTACCAATCTCAATAAATCCAAATCCGAAATTCTCCAATTCACTGTATAATTTCGCATCTTTGTCTAATCCAGCGGCTAACCCTACTGGGTTTTTAAACTTTAATCCAAAAACTTCTCTTTCAAGACGGGGATCATTAATTTGACAATTAGCTCGAATTAGAGCAGAAACTCCAGAAATCTTATTGACTAATTTTAAAGTACTAAAGGTAAAATGGTGTACTTTTTCCGGGTCAAACCTAAAAAAGATAGGCTTTATAAAGCTTTTATACATAGCCGATTACTTGTGTAGTTGTGTGTTTAAATTTTTGCAAAGGTATGCTTTTTACTCCTTATTTCATACCCCCTTTTCACTACATTTTGAACCAATTTATCAAACGGTTAATTTGATGAGATTATTATATTTAAATCCAATATAAATAAGACATATTCTCAGCAATCTCACACTTTGTTTCGTAAATTGTGGGGAAATAAAAAAGAACATATCTTATGTTACCACTGCAATATCAACAATTCAATGATGAATTAGCGAAACAGATTGACTCTAATCGAATTATTACCAACCCTATACAACTTTTAGCGTATGGTACAGATGCGAGTTTTTATCGCTTAATTCCGAAAGTCGTAGTTCAAATTCACAATGAGAAAGAAGCAATTGCAACACTACAAACGGCTGCTAAATATAAATTACCTGTAACTTATCGCGCTGCTGGAACGAGTTTATCTGGTCAGGCAATTAGCGACTCTATTTTAATGGTGGCTACGCATAAATGGAAGGGATACGAAATATTTGACCAAGGACTAAAAGCAAAGTTCCAACCAGGAATTATCGGTGGACGTGCTAATATCATCTTAGCGCCGTATGGCCGTAAGATTGGTCCGGACCCTGGTTCTATCAACGCAGCTATGATTGGGGGAATTGCTGCTAATAATGCCAGCGGTATGTGCTGTGGTACATCGCAAAACTCATACAACACCATTGCTGATATACGCATTGTGTTTTATGACGGAACTGTTTTGGATACTGCGGATGAGGATAGTAAACGTGCTTTTCAAGCGAAACACCCTGAGATTTTAAGAGAAATTGGTTTCCTTAGAGACAACATCAAAAATGATGATGTACTTTATGACCGTATCAAACGCAAGTTTAAAATAAAGAATACAACCGGATATAGCATCAACTCTTTCATTGATTATGAAGACCCTTTTGACATCATCAAACACTTGATGATTGGTTCGGAAGGTACGTTGGCGTTTATTTCTGATATTACTTATAATACCGTAATCAACTACAAGCACAAAGCGTGTACGTTGATGATTTTTGAAACTATTGAAAAAGCGTGTCAAGCTGTGCCTTTCTTAAAGAAAAGTCCGGTTGCTGCTGTTGAATTATTAGACAGAAATAGTATTCGCTCTATTGAAGACGAACCAGAAGCTCCTGACTATTTCAAAACACTTCCTGAGTCGGTTTGTATCCTTCTTGTTGAGGCACAAGCAGAAAACGATAAGGAAATGCAGTCAAAACAAGCACAGATTAGAGAGGCTATCGCTACTACTCCTACTTATAAACCTTTCGAGTTCACGTCTGAACCTAAGCAATATGCCTTCAATTGGAAAGCCAGAAACGGACTACTTCCTACAACTGGTGCGTTGCGTAAAACAGGGACAACGTGTATTATTGAAGACGTTGCTTTCCCGGTTGAGAAACTGGCTGATGCTTGTATCGCTATGAAAGCCTTGTTTGCCAAACTGAACTACCACGATGCTGTGCTTTTCGGACACGCCTTAGAGGGTAACTTACACTTAGTATTCTCTCAGGACTTCTCTACAACAGAGGAAGTGAGTCGCTATGCACAATTGATGGATGAATTGGTTGAAATTGTGGTTGACCAGTTTGACGGGTCTCTAAAAGCAGAACACGGAACGGGTAGAAATATGGCGCCTTTTGTGGAAAAAGAATGGGGGGAACAAGCGTATAAAGTGATGTTGAAAGTGAAAAACATCTTTGACCCGCATAACTTGGTTAACCCAGGGGTGATTATCAACACAAATCCTCATATTCACTTGGAGAACTTTAAACCGTCTCCTGCTACAAATGAAATTGTAGATAAGTGTATCGAGTGTGGATTCTGTGAGTCGCACTGTGTGTCTGAGGGATTAACGCTTTCGCCAAGACAACGTATTGTAATTGGTAGAGAAATTGCTCGTCTTAAAAACACGGGGGAAGATGCTACGATGTTAGAAAGTTTAGTTAGCAATGCACAGTACTATTCAGACGAAACTTGTGCTACTGACGGTTTGTGTGCTTTAGCGTGTCCGGTTAAAATCGACACAGGTAAGTACATCAAAGATGTTCGTAAAGCATCATTAACGCCTAAAAACAGAAAAGACGCAGAGTATTACGTTGATAATATGGACCGCTTTACGGCATTAGGACGTACGGGGTTAAAAACAGTGCGTTTCTTCCAAAACGTATTGGGCAATAAAGCGATGTATAGTATATCATCTGGAATCAGAAAGATATCTAATAATAAAGTACCACAGTGGAACGTGGCAATGCCAACGGGTACAAAGAAAACAATTAAGGAAACAGTGGTTAATCCTAACCAAGACCTAAAAGTTGTATACTTCCCTTCTTGTATCAACAGAACAATGGGTAAATCAAAAGATTATCCTAAAGACGATGTGGACTTGACAGAGAAAACAATCCAACTTTTAGAAAGAGCGGGCTATACAATCATCTATCCAGAGAATTTAAACAACCAATGTTGTGGAATGCCATTCAGCAGTAAAGGGTTTAAAGAAGAGGGATACAAGAAGTCGAGCAACTTAGAACAGGCGTTGTTGAAGGCATCTGAAAACGGAAAATATCCTGTATTATTTGATATGAGTCCTTGTTTCTATACTTTCTACGAAGCTCATAAAGAGGGACAACTAAAAATGTATGACCCTATTGAGTTTATGTTAGACTTCATTATGCCAATCTTACCAGTGAAGAACCCGAGAAAGGAAATATCAGTATTCCCTGTGTGTTCTGTAAAGAAAGTAGGCTTAGAAGGCAAGTTGTTAGAACTTACTAAAATGTGTGCAGAAAAGGTAAACTACATCGATAGCAACTGTTGTGGTTTTGCTGGAGATAGAGGGTTTACATTCCCTGAGCTAAACAAACACGGAAACAGACATCTGAAAGAACAGATACCAAGTAGCTGTAAAGACGGATTTTCTACCAGTCGTACGTGTGAAATCGGACTAACAGAATACGGAGATGTAAACTTTAAGTCTATTTTCTACCTTATCGACGAAGTAACAAAATAACAATATTTACATATATTTTAAAAAGGGCAGTGTATCCAATGATATACTGCCCTTTTTGGTTTTATACAACTGTTTTTATAAGCAAGTACAAAAACAGCCTATCCGTTTTTATGAAGAACATACGTCAATCGCGTACGACCATTATCCAATACATCTTCTCTTTCTAAAATCATATTGTTTGCTTGAGAAACCTTTATAGAAGCTATATTCTCTTGGTACATACGACAAACAGCTTTCACCCCGCTTAACTCGTTAAACACCTTGTGAATTAAGGTAGCACATATTTCTTTCCCCAACCCTTTATTCCAATAGTTACAATCCATTATATATCCCAGTTCATATTCATTTGCAAAAGACTCATAGTTATAAATACCCGCTTCTCCTATTATAGAAGACGTAACAATATCCGTTACCACAAATAACTTTCTGTCCGATTTAGGCGAAAATCTATCCTTCACATCTTCTCTTATTATACCCCCCTTTTTAAAAGGAATAAATCTCATATTCTCTTCCTTATTATATAAGTTTTCGAAAAACACTACATCTTCAGTTGGATTAAAATCTCTCAACAATATATTTCTCATAGTTGGCATAAATCAGACTACAATATTATGATTACAGCATAATAAAGCTATAAAAACAAAAACGGCAATGTAATTATACTCCAAGAAAAAAGGCAGTCTATCTACTGATACACTGCCTTTTCGTATTTATAATAACCTAAATTTATTCATATAACCTCTTATATGCTGTGCTAATAGCGTTGCTTATATCAGAAGCAAGCAAACTGTAAGGGTGAATACTTTCAACCGCACAATCCCCTGCTAATCCGTGTAAGTAAACACCTACAATAGCCGCATCTTCCGCAGCATACCCTTGTCCTAACAACGAAGTAATAATTCCCGTTAACGTATCACCAGAACCCGCCGTTGCCATTCCCCAGTTACCTGTCGAGTTAAAGTACACCTCCTCACTTGGCGTTACCACCATCGTATGGGCACCTTTCACTACAAAAACAAGGTTGTGTTTTTTAGCCATCGTTTTCACCTTTTCAATCTTGTCAAAATCGCTGTCCCACGTTCCAATCAAACGAGAAAGCTCCTTTTCGTGGGGAGTCAAAATAGTTTGAGCCGGAACCTTATCCAAGCATTTTTGCTCACTGATAATGTTTAAGCCATCTGCGTCGATAACCATCTTAGCCTCTTTAGCCCCCTTTAAAAAGGCAACAAACCCTTTTGCTGTTTCCTTACTCGTTCCTAATCCGCAACCAACCCCTACTGCATCGTAATTTGATACATCTGGAAAGTTTACCAATTGTTTTTCATCCTCACCAACCAAACACATTACTTCAGGAATAGCTGTTTGCATTGTTGTATATCCACACCCTGGTATATAAGCAGATACCAAGCCACTTCCCGACTTCATTGCCGCTTTAGACGCCAACACCATCGCTCCAATCTTACCAAAACTTCCTCCCATTACTAAGGCGTGTCCAAAACATCCTTTGTGGTCAAACTTACTTCCTTTTTTCAGCTTACTCTTAACCCTGTCTTTATCTACAAAATAGCACATTGTTTCTGCCTTAGCAATGGCATCAGCATCCAAGTTTATGTCCACTACCTCAAACTCCTTCACATACTCCTTTGACTCAGGCAATAACAGCGATAACTTAGGCAACTGAAACGTATAAACAATATTGGCTTTGAAAACATTGGCTGTTTTTGGCGTACTCACATCAGCAAATAATCCTGACGGCATATCAATTGACACGCGGTCGTAACACTTCTCTTCATTGATATGCTTAAAAAAGTCGTTCCATTCATCTCCTAAAACCTCAGACAGCCCAATGCCAAACATCGCATCAATAACAATGTCGTCTGGCTTAATCTTAATCTTCGCTTTAGGTGTAAACTTTTCAACGGCAATATCTCTTTCTTCTAATAAATCTTGATTCTGCACACTTTCTGGCGTGTACTTTTTGGCTTGTAACAAATAAACGCGTACAAAAGCCCCTCCTTCTTTCAAAAGACGCGCAAGTGCTAATCCGTCTCCCCCATTATTCCCCTTGCCACATAGAATAACAAAAGAAGTTTGATACAACTTATAACGGTCTTTCAACTTGTCAAAAACCTTTGTTGAAGCACGCTCCATTAACTTAAAAGAAGATATATATTGACTTGCTAAAGTTTCCTTATCAATAGCAAGAACTTGTTGCGAATTTAAAATTTTCATATTGGTTAATTAATTGTTGTTTTAATAGAAACTAAAGATAGTAAATTGTCTATTGCAAAAACATGTAATAGCAAGAAACGCGAATATATTAACACAAAATAGAAACCCTTAAAAAGCATTGTCAATGTCTTTTCTAACTTTTAGTATCTTTGGGTAATCAGAATTGGTTTTCGGAATGAAATTATATATAAAAAATATGGTGTGTGAGCGATGCAAAATGGCAGTAGAAAACCTATTGCTATCCACTCAATATACCCCAATAAATGTTGAACTTGGCGAAGTGGAAATCAAAGAATATCTTTCGCCCTCGCAAATGGATAGTTTAACTGAAAAACTACAACGTTTAGGCTTTGAAATATTAGACAATCAAAAGAGTAAAACGGTTGACAAAATTAAAACCGTATTGATTGAGTTAGTACAAAATCACAATGCTTATTTAGAAACTCCCTTATCAGTTTATATCACAGATAAGATTGGACAAGATTACCAAAGTTTAAGCCAGTTGTTCTCTCAATTAGAATCAACAACCATAGAGCAATACTTCATCTGCTTAAAGATTGAGAAGGTAAAAGAACTCTTGGTTTACAACGAACTGACATTAAAAGAAATCACTTTCTTATTGCATTATAGCAGTGTAGCCCATCTGAGCAAACAGTTTAAAAAAGTAACTGGGCTAACTCCTACTCACTTTAAAACTACGGGGTCACAAAGGCGAAAAGTGATTGATAAATTATAGTATACTATTTACTTTTAAGAAAGACTTTATCTCTACCCCCTGTATGCACCCATCTAAAATATTCTAATTTCACATTGAGGAATTTAGCAGAAGCACTTGTCTTTCTATTTTAAACGCAATTAATTATTCCTAAATAATATGTTTCGAAAGTCCTTAAAACGGGATTAGAGAAGTAGTATGAACATAGTTAAACCAATGAGTTTGGTTAGTAATAACTATTTGAGTTGGGTATATTTAAACTATAGATTCTATATAACTAACCAACTAAGTCATCTTCCTTTTTAATAGCTGAGTATAAGTTAAATAGCACTCTTATTACAGACTCCTTTGATACTTGTACCACATTAGTACCACATTAGTACCACACACCTTCGGTAAAAAGGGCTTTTTTCCAAGCTTATGTGGTACTTGTGTGGTAGATGTCTCGAACATGGTCCGTCTAAAACTGCACTTTACTCTGTTCTTTATTGCAAGCATTACATTTTAAATCTTCGCACATTTTGTTTTTCATTCAAAAGAAATGTTCATACTTCGTCCCCTCTATTATGTCTGTTCCTTTATCACAGTTCAGTATAACACACAAAAAAAGCCCGCAATATTCCTTGCAGGCTCTCTTCTAATTATCACAAAAAATCTATTATTCTATTGTTTTTTAAAGCGAGGTAATTTGTTTTCAACCTATACGGCAAACAAAACCCTAACTTTTACTCAGTGCAACTTACAGTCGCTCTTCTAAGTTCTTTTTAACGTGGTTAAACCACTCTTCTCTTAAAATACTAAGTACTACCGTATCTCTGCGCGAACCATCGTTAATGATAATCTCTTTGCGCAACACGCCTTCTTAGACTGCTCCTAAGCGTTTCATTGCACCAATACTTCTTTCATTTCTGGCATCAGCGCGAAATTCTACGCGTTCCATCTCCATACATTCAAAAGCGTATTTCAACAGTAAATACTTACAGTGCACATTAATACCAGAGCCTTGTGTTTGCTTGCTATACCACGTATAACCGATTAGCAAACTCTTTTGTTTGTGATTAATACCGTAAAAACGAGTAGAACCAACGTATTTCTCTTTTTCTAAATCAAACACAATAAACGGAAGTGAGGTACCTTTATCCCTTTCATCTAACGCGTATTGGATGTAATCTTTAATCCCTTGTTCGCCAACCAACGGGGTGTGCGCATACTTCCAAATATCCGTTTCATTAACGGCATACTCGAGTAAGTCTTCCCAATTGTATTGCTCCAACGGTTTTAAAAGAACACGTTCGTCTGTTAATACAATATTTTTCATCAAAGTCTTATTTTTTCACCTTCGATATCTCTTTCACTAACACATAGCGAAATGATGAGGCATCAGCCGGTGGATTAGGTACTTCTTCTCTTCTAACCTCAACTTTGTATTCAAAACCTTCTTGATAGTCTAATCCTTCAATTCCTTGATACATCAATTCCCATTCTGCATCTTCTCCTTGTTTAACTAACAAACACTTCATCGGACCTACTCCTACACAATCTTCTTTTTGAGGAGCAATATACAATGTCATAATATCTTCTAATTCATCTGTAACGTCAATCGAATCAGTAGCTACTTGTTCTACTTCCGCAACCTCTTTTACAGGCTCTATTGCTTTTTCTCCCTTACAAGAAGTAAGTGTTCCTAAGGCAATTGCAACTAACAGAATTACTTTTCTCATACTTTATTTAGTTATACTTATGGGGTAAAAGTATGAATTATATCTAAAAATCAAATCTTTTGTGCAGATAAATAAAAAAGAGCTCCCTAAATAAAATAGGAAGCTCTTGGCATATTGTTTAAGCTGTTTCTATCAACGATTCTTGTAATTCTGGCTTTTCTTTCACGAAATCGTCAACCCATAAGGCTAATTGATCTGCCTCATAAGGCAACATATTAGCCATTATTTTTTCTAATTCCTTATAAAAAAGCTGAGGGTCAATGCTCACGTTTTGTAAAACCACTTTCGCGTACTCTAACATTTCTCCTGTTTTCATAGTAAAAATATCTCATTAACATTTCTTACACAAATATAATAATGATAAATCATATCTACCAATAACATACTCATTAATGTTAAAAAATCATATTACACTACCATTTACTCACAAAACAACCACAATAACACATTCTAAAGCCTTTTAATTCAGTAATCTTACTTAAAAGCAACCAGCATTTCTCTTTTTCCTGGTGGTCCTGGCACTTTTTCTGTTCTAAAACCTACTTCTTTCATCGCTCGTTTGATTGGTCCTCTACACGCATAGGTAACTAATACGCCTCCTTCTTCTAACGCGTCATATACCTTTTGAAAAATAGCGACAGACCATAAGTCGGGTTGAAATTGATAACCAAATACGTCAAAATACACCAAGTCAAAATAACCGGCTTCTAACTGCATATCTTCAAACTTGCTGTGCATTTTATATAATGAGAATTCGTCTGAAATGCGATTCAACACATTCCACTCGCCGTAGTGCATCTTTTGAAAATTAGCCTCGTCTTCTGCCTGCGAATACAGAGCAGTGAAGCTAAGGGCTTTCATTTCTTCTTCCGTAACCGGATAAGCCTCTACACTGTGGTACTCAACTGTTTTACTCGCATTTCTGGCTTCTACTAAGGTTAAAAAAGCATTTAACCCCGTACCAAACCCCATTTCTAAAATGCGTAAACTCGGTTTTTCTATTCTGTCAAATCCATTGTTGATATATACGTGTTTAGCCTCTTGGATAGCACCGTGTATTGAGTGATACGTTTCTCCCCAATCTTCTATTTTGATTGAGGTTGACCCATCGGATGTTGTGATTACATTTCTTTTCACTGAATCTTTAATTTTTTTATTCTCGGTATTGGGCCACCACATTTCTTTTGGTGACACGTTAAACACGAATTGATAATCGCGTTGTACTCTTCTATTTTATTGCCTTTCTTACTTTCGTAAAATGCTTTCTCATACGCTAAAAACTCCTTTGCTTGTGTCTCAAAAAACATATCGCGATCAGTCGGGTCAGTCATCTTTGCCTCCATAATCTTTAAATGACTTTCTGGAAACTCGCCAAACTCCGCTTCTCCTGCCTCTAACTTTGTTTTAACAACTAAAGCATTAGCATACATTTCTTCCATCAACTGAGCCATCGGACTCATCGTGTACATTTTAAAAGACGTGTTTTCTGTTGTCTTTTCTTCTGTAACAGCTTCTTGTATCGCTTGCTTATTTTGACAGGCAAACAAAATTAGTGCTGTACACACAAGTAAACTAATGCGTTTTAATATCAACATCTTACTGTGCTTTATCAATTGCAATTCCGTCTGCAACGAAACTATACGTTACTTTAGGATCTACAATAGCGGCAATTTCCTCTTCTGACTTACCAGCGTCTTTTGCGTAGTGCTTCAGTTCATCAACAGAAATCACAGATACAAACGCCTTTCCGTCAACAATCACTTCGTGACCAGCCGCATTCATTGGAGCAAAAAATCCGTAATCTGTAAAGCGAACAAAACTGTTTTTATCTCCTGGTAGTTCAACACTCATCCAACATCCCTTTTTCTGACATACCTCAACAATACTGGACTGAAATTTCACTTGAAGTGTATCTCCTGCCTGCATTGTTTTAAACTTTTCAAGCATCTCGTCTTTTGACAAAACATCTGTAAGGACAATACTATCTCCAAAATACTCATATTTAGTAGTATCAAACGTTTGTTCCGCCATAGGAACAGTTTTTTCATTTTTACATCCCGTAAAAATCAAGGTTAACAAACCTAAACAAGCAACAACTTTACGCATAGGAATCTATATTTATTATAATAGTGTAAAATTAAGTCAAAAAAATACACCAAAAACAAATCGTTTAGATAAACAAAATTCATTGATTATGATAATTTCAGTAATTAATTTTGATTAAACAATAATTATCACCACATTTTAGATAAAGTTCAACAACAAACTATTTTTGAGTCCTTTTTTTGATAATTTTGTAAAGTCTTGCTTTTTTAATACATTGCAAGCATAAGTTCAAATACACGACAATTAAAAAAACATTAATAAGAAATGAGTTCACAAACAACTAATGATTTCTCTATTCAAAAAGTAGAAAAATCTAAAATAGCTTCAATTGATTTTGAAAACGTAAAATTTGGTTCTGTTTTTACTGACCATATGTTAGTTTGTCATTATAAAGATGGTAAATGGGGACAAGTAGAAATCAAACCTTACGGACCAATGTCGTTTGAGCCTTCTATCAATGTATTCCACTACGGACAAGCGATCTTCGAAGGAATGAAAGCATACAAAGATACTGAAGACAAAGTATGGTTATTCCGTCCACAAGAAAACTGGAAACGTTTCAACAAATCTGCTGAGAGATTAGCAATGCCACACATAGACGAAGAAAGATTCGTTGGAGGATTAAAAGCTTTATTAAACTTAGATAGAGACTGGGTACAAAAAGGAGAAGGTAATTCTTTATATATCCGTCCGTTTATGGTTGGTACTCACCCTGGTGTTGTAGCTGGACCATCTACTGAGTTTATGTTCTGTATCATTTTATCTCCAGCTCGTACATACTACTCTGGAAAGGTAAAAGTTCAAATCGCTGAACACTACAGCCGTGCTGCTAACGGTGGGGTTGGTTCTACTAAATGTTCTGGTAACTACGCTGGACAATTCTACCCAACTAAATTAGCTCAAGATGCTGGATACCAACAAGTAATCTGGACTGATGATGCTACTCACACTAAATTAGAAGAAGCTGGAACAATGAACGTATTCTTCAGAATTGGAGATACTTTAATCACTGCTCCTACAAGTGAGCGTATCTTAGACGGTGTAACTCGTAAGAGTTTAATCGAAATCGCTAAGAGCAAAGGAATTAACGTAGAGGTTAGATCTATCGTTGTTCAAGATTTACTTGACGCACACGCTAAAGGTGAATTAAAAGAAATCTTCGGTGCTGGTACTGCAGTAACTGTTGGACAAATTGAAGGATTTGCTTACCAAGAGAAATACTACGAATTACCTGTAGTTACTGATGAAGATTCTTATGCTATTCAATTGAAAAAAGCACTTCAAGGTATTCAACAAAAACACATTGAAGATACTTTTGGATGGACTCAAAGCATCTAATTACATCTTTTTAAAGATATATTTACAAAACGGCAGAATTCCTGCCGTTTTTTTTGTACCTCATATCAAGGTTTTGCCTATTTTTGCTAAAAAATAATTATGTTCACACCAGGTCAATTACAATTTGCTCTTTTTTTTATAATTACGTTTACCATTGTATTGATTATAATGTATAGAAAGGATTTGAAACTACACCGTATCTATTATAAAAATAGACTATGGGTGCTTCTTGCATTCCTTGCTTTTATTGGTTCTCTTTTCATTCTGAAAAACCTTTTAAAATAAGTTATTCACTGTACTGAAGCGTTATGAAAATTCTTAAATATTTCTTCTTATTATTTGCATTGGGACTTGTTTCCCTTTTTGTATTTATTCTTACACAGAATCCTGAATACAAAGTAGAACGCAACTTTACTGTAGATGCTCCTAAACAAGTAGTTTATGAGTACATTAGTAATTTAGATAACTGGACTGACTGGATGAAATCAGAAAAAGTTGGGAATGGTATCTATGATATTGAGTTAGAAAAATTAGGAAAATATACTATTCGTCCTGAATATACACACCCTTATGATAGCTTGTCTCAAGATATCTTACACGATGCTACTATTTCAAATATTAAGTGGAAACTTGATAGAAAACAAGGGAAAACAAATGTGTCTTTTTCTTTTTCAGGTTCGTTAGATTTGAAAACTAAAATCATCACTTTCTTTTCAGGAACGCCTAATCAAGTGGCTACAAATAGTATTGATAAAAACATCAACGCTTTTATTGTGTATTTTATCAAACAATACAAAGATTACACTGTAACGATTGGAGATGTTCAAAAGAGTACACCTACTAATTATGTGTATGTGGAACATTTGTCGTCTTTAGGGTCGTTAAATGACGATTTGGTAGCTATTAATAAAGAGCTTGAGCAATTCTGTAAAGACAATAAACTTACTAAGACAGGTGATCCTTTTTTACTGCTAAGTGAAGAAAAGTCAAGAGAAACAATTAATTACAAATTTGCTATTCCGATTAAAGAAAACATCTTCTTAAATGAGGAAGAACGTTTTAAAATGGCAAGTATTGAGTCTTGTGATTACTTTGAATCAACTTTAACAGGATACTATACTTTCTTGCCAGAGGCGGTTCAACAAACAAGAACGGCTATTGCTAATCAAGAAATGCAAATTCAACCAGACGAACCGTTTGTTTTGGTATTGAGAAATTCTGTTATTGATTCTCGATTAGCTTCTGAATGGAAAACAGTGATTAAAATTGCAATCATTAAAAAAGAAGTTCCTGTTGTGCCGACTTATCACTATGGTACGTCGTACTCTGGTGGTACAAAGCGTGATAGCATTACAACGGCTATTACTCCAGCTACTACTACAACAGTAACTCACCCTATAAATACAACGCCAGTGGTTCCGGTTACTCCACCTACGGAGGAATAAAAACTACAACTGCTTTGAAGTAATAAAAAAAGGGTATCAATGTGAATTGATACCCTTTTTACGTGTAAATATTTATTGTAATTCAGGATTACTTGCCAACAGCGCCTTAGCCTTTACTAAGTCCTCTGGTGTGTCTATCCCTACTCCAATATGTGTTGTAATTGCCATTTTAATGCGTTTACCATATTCTAAGTAACGCAACTGCTCTAACTTTTCTGACGCTTCTAAAAACTTCATTGGTAACGTAGTAAACTCTAACAAAGCAGCTTTTCTAAAAGCATAAACTCCTATGTGTTGGTAATACTGTACGCTCACTTCTTTATCACGTGGATAAGGAATAACCGATCTTGAGAAGTATAAAGCGGTATTTGTATCGTCAACCACTACTTTTACATTATTAGGATTTTCAATAACCTCCCACTCGTTAATCGGAGTCATTAAAGATGCTAAATCAACTTGCTTTGCGTGGTCTGCCTCAAAGATTTCAATCAAACGTTTTAGATTTTCCTTGCTTACAAAAGGCTCATCTCCTTGTACATTAATAACAATGTCAGCCTCCATATTTTCCACCGCTTCAGCTATGCGATCACTCCCACTTTCGTGTGATTTGATACTCATAACTGCTTTTCCACCGTGGGCTACAATATCGTTGTAAATTAAGTCCGAATCCGTTACTACAAATACATCGCTAAAAAGTCCGGTTGCTACAGTAGCATCATAAGTTCTACGAATTATCGTTTTCCCTCCTAAATCTTCCATTAACTTACCAGGAAAACGCGTTGAAGCATAACGCGCTGGTATTACTGCTATAACTTTCATCTGTGTCTAAAATTAAGTACTCAAAGATAGTAATTTCATTACAACCAACGGAAAAAGGATAACCACATTTCGCAAGAGTAATACGCACTACTAAGTGTGCATCTCCCTTGTTTTTGTACTGCTACCATACTTTAACAGTTAATGACAAGTCAAAAGTGATAATTACATCTCATCAAGCAATCCTTGGCATAATTATAGCATAGATTTCTCCCTAAGATGCTAATGCTGTTTCCTTCTGAATTCTCGCTAATTTCACTGTGTTGGTGTTGGAGATGAAAGAAGGTTAAACAGCATAAATAAGAGGGTTTCTATTTGATTTTGAATAAAGAAAGACAGTGAATAACAAACAGAGAGTATAAACTATAAAAAAGGCGATTACGCTATGTGCTGTAATCGCCTTTTTCTATTATTCTTGTTCAAAACTATCGTCGTTAAAGCCGATTAAGTACAGCTTATCTTTTGCCCTTGTCATAGCAGTGTACAACCATTTCACGTAATCCTGTGTGATTCCTTCTGGCAGATACGGCTGTTCTATAAACACCGTTTCCCATTGTCCACCTTGTGATTTATGACACGTAATTGCATAAGAGAACTTAACTTGCAAAGCATTGAAATACTCGTTTTCCTTAACCTTTTGCACCTTTCTGTACTTGGTAATCTCATCTTCATAATCCAACAGCACTTCTTGATACAAGCGATTTGTCTGTTCATACGACAAAGCCGCAGACTCACTGGTTAATGTCTCCAAGAAGATAATCGTGTCAAACGGAAGCATATTCGGGTAGTCAATCATTCTAACGCGTACAGAAGCAAATCGGAAACCGTACAACTCGACTACTTTGTAGATCTGAAGTACCTCAATAATATCACCATTAGCAATAAAATCGGTAACTATTGAGTCTTTCAACCAAAAGTAGTTGTTCTTGACAACCATTAGTAAGTCTCCTGCAGATATTTCACTCTCCTTGTCCAAAATACGCGCACGTATCTGTTGGTTATAAGCATTTGCCCTTTTGTTAGAACGCACAATAAAAGCTGTTTCCTCTGGTCCACTGTTAGAATAAGCCGAGTGAATAGCGTCTTGAATGTCGTAACCATCTGTTAGGCGAACGATGTCTTTAAACCCTTGCAATTGAAACTGAAACGCATCAAAAAAGTAAGAGTCTAACGCCATTCTCAACTCCGTTGCATTGTATAAAATACCGGAGTTTTCTTCTTGACGCATTACCTCGTCTAATTCGATGTGTTGTACATCCATATTGTATTGAAAACCCAACTGGTCTATGTCCAAAGCCGGACTAATAGTCATATTAACCGGAGGTAACTGTGCAGTATCTCCAATCAAAATAAGCTTACAATTAAATCCTGAATACACGTAGTAAATCAAGTCGTCTAACAACGAGCCGTGTGGGTACATACTTGTATCTCCAGCACCGCCATCGCCAATCATAGACGCCTCATCTACAATAAAAATAGTGTTTCTATTCTTATTGGCACGCATTGTATATTGTACCCCTCCCCCAGTTTTACTGGCTTTTGGGTAATAAATATTCTTGTGAATAGTAAAGGCAGGTCGGTTAGAATAGTTGCTGATTACCTTTGCCGCACGCCCCGTAGGAGCTAACATTACGGAAAACTTATGAATACTCTTTAATTCGTTTACTACGGTAGACAACAACGTCGTTTTACCCGTACCCGCGTATCCTTTAAGTACAAACAACTCATCTTGCTTATCATTTGTAACGAAATTCGCTATCTTTTGCAAAAAGATGTCTTGCTTAACCGTTAGTTCAAAAGGGAATTTATTGCGCAGTAATTTATAAAACTGAGGTCCAATCATTATAAAACAGAATCAAATTTATATTATTCTTCAAAGATACTAAGCTTTTTAGGGCTTAACTATAAGATTGCCATAAAATTGTTTAATTTTGCTACTCACATTTCAATTTTATTTTTAAACTTACGATGTCAGAGAATTATCATAAACTACAAATACAGGTGTCTTTAAACAAATTTACGTTTGTGGTAAAAGATATGTTAGCTCATGAGATAACACACTTTGCATCTGAGGCTATCTCTCAGTTGAAACCTATGGAGGAGCAATTAGATAAAATCTTTGCCAAGTATCCTGAGTTGTTAGAAAAATATGCTGAAATAACTGTTTTACACGATAATACCTTGAATACATTTGTGCCACAAGCTTTCTTTAAAGAGGAGGCAATGGGAACGTATTTACAGTATAACACCAAGGTATTTTCTACTGACTTCTTTGCCTTTGATGAGATGACAGAACCGCAGATGAACAATGTTTATGTGCCTTATGTAAACATCAACAACTACTTGCTTGACAAGTTTGGTTCGTTTACATACCAGAACATCAATACACAGTTGACAGAAATTCTTTTAAAAAAATCACAACAGTCTAAAGAGATACAAGCTTACGCTTTTTTACAAAAAGACCACTTTGAAATTATCATTGTACAAGAGGGCAAACTCGTGTTGTTCAACTCTTTTCAATATCAAACGGCACAAGACTTTATCTACTTTGTATTGTTTGTATACGAGCAGTTATCACTTGACCCAGAGGTTACGCCTTTGTTCTTAATGGGCCGCGTGGACCAAGATGATATCTTTTATCAACAAGCTTATAAATATGTTAGACACGTAAGTCTAATTGAAGATAAGTTTTTCATTAGCGATGATTTATTATTACATCATCAAGTACCAAAACAACATTACATTTTATTCCATTCATGAGAATTATATCAGGAAAACTAAAAGGAAGACGCATTAGCCCTCCAAGAAACTTGCCAGTTCGCCCTACAACGGATATGAGCAAGGAATCCCTATTCAACATTTTGAATAACCACTTTAACTTTGGTGAATTAGTCATTCTTGATTTGTTTGCAGGAACAGGTAACATCAGTTACGAATTTGCATCAAGAGGCGCTGAATCAGTAGTTAGTGTTGACGGTGATTTTGGGTGTGTTAACTTTATTAAAAAGACCGCTAAAGAATTTGAATTAAACATTACACCTTTAAAATCAGATATCTTTAAGTTCTTAGAAAGACATAAAGCTTCTTATGATATTGTATTTGCCGATCCTCCGTATGACTTTACGCAAGAGCAATTTGAGAAAATCGTTACTGACGTTTTTGCCAATGACCTTTTAGACCTACAAGGTATGTTGGTTGTAGAGCACTCTAAGTTTACACCGTTAAACCATTTGCCTTATTTCTCTTTTGAAAAGAATTATGGTGGTTCTGTGTTTACTTTCTTTGAATACGAAACAGTGGAAGAAGACGAGGACGAAGATGATTTAGACTAATCACCTCTCCCCTATAAACAAAAAAAGGAATATTTGAGTATTATCAAATATTCCTTTTTTTGTTTACTGTATGACTGACATACAAATAAAAAAGAGCAAACCTATAAGCCGGATCCTGTATGTGTTCGAAAACACACCCTTATCATTTATCTCGGCTATCAATTACTCGATAGCTCTATCTGCCTACCCCTAAAGCATCGGGCGGGAACCCTCAAACGCTAAATATACATGACATTTCACCGCATAGAGTTTACCTGGTTTCACTACAGCATTACCTGTACATACTTTCTGTTGCACTTGTCCTCATGGCAAGCCACGGATGGGTGTTACCCATTATGCATCCCTATGGTGTCCAGACTTTCCTCTATTTCCATAAATGGAAGTAGCGATAAGGCGGTTTGCTCGCGACAAAAGTAGTCTATTTATGCAAACCTGAAAAATATATTTTTACTTAATCTGTGAATACTTTTAACCTTATATTATTATCAACGTCTAACTATAACTGCATTAGTAACTAAACTATTTTGTGTACTTTTGTGAACACACATTTTAAGAACATTATTAAGGTGAATTTCACAAGAATTACAGAACAGTCTTCTAATTACAACGATTTGGATAAAATGTCGGTACACGAGATTTTAGGCAATATGAATAAAGAAGACCAAAGCGTTCCTAAAGCAGTTGAGCGTGCTATTCCTCAAATAGAACCTGCCGTAGATGAAATAGTCAACAAACTTAGCAATGGGGGTAGATTATTCTACATCGGAGCGGGTACATCGGGTAGATTAGGTATTTTAGATGCGTCTGAATGTCCTCCTACGTATGGAGTCTCTCCTGATTTGGTAATCGGAATTATTGCAGGGGGTGATTATGCTATCCGCCACGCAGTTGAAAATGCAGAAGATAATCCCCTTCAAGGATGGGTGGATTTACAACAACACGCTATTACCTCAAAAGATGTTGTGGTTGGTATTGCGGCTTCTGGTACTACTCCTTATGTTATCAAAGCGTTAGAACAATGTCAGCTAAACAATATTACTACTTGTTGTATTACCTGTAATCCCAATAGTCCATTAGCACACGTTTCTAACTTCCCTATTGAAGTAGTTGTAGGTCCTGAATTCGTTACCGGTAGCTCGCGAATGAAAGCAGGTACAGCTCAAAAATTGGTCTTAAATATGCTCTCTACTGCTACTATGATTAAGCTGGGCAGAGTAAAAGGTAATAAGATGGTGGATATGAAAATGACCAATAGCAAACTGATTGAAAGAGGAATTCAAATGATAATAGCTGAGCTAAATGTAGAGTATGACGTAGCTAAGGCATTATTAGACGAGTTTAAAAATGTGCGTGCAGCAGTTGAACACTTTAAGAATAATAGATAATGGAACAAGAACATAAAACAGACCGTAAACTACTTGTAAAAGGAGTTAAGTACTTAATGATAACCTTGCCTTTGATGTTTTTAGGCCCGCTTGTAATCAACAGTGCTTTCAAAAACCAAGCTCACCCTTTTTACTACGTGGTGTTAGGGTTAGGATGTTTAATTTGCATTACATCTATGCTCCTTTTTTTCAAAGGATTACAAACAATTATAAAATCACTTTTTTCTAAATAAACATGAAAACAAAATTATTATACTTTTTACCATTTTTATTTATTTTTACATCTTGCTATAAACAAGAAAGAAATTGTGCTAATTTCAGAACTGGTAAATTCGAATTCGTTGCAGAAATAAACGGAGAAAAGAAAGTTTCTACTTTTATTAGAACCGACAGTTTGGAGATTGAAACATTTGAAGGTAAAACAGATACAGCTACGATTAGATGGGTAAACGATTGTGAGTTCATTCTACAAAAGATAAACCCTAAAACAATGGCTGATAAAAAAGCTGTGAGTATGAAAATCGTTACAACGGATGGAAATACTGCTGTTTTTGAATATGGTTATACAACAGATGCCAGAAGAGAAAGAGGTACGATTAGAAAAACAGCTGACTTATAAATTATAGCGACCTACTTTTATGGAAGTACTATTTACAGCAGACGCTATTGTTGCGTTTATTACATTAACCTTTTTAGAGATAGTCTTGGGGATAGACAACGTAATCTTTATTTCTATCGTAACTGGTAAGTTGCCAGAAGACCAAAGAAAGAGGGCTACTAAAATCGGTCTTTTCCTTGCTATGTTTATGCGTATTGGTTTGTTACTTGGGGTAACGTGGTTAATCGCAATGAAAAAACCGTTGTTCAGTATTAACTGGAGTTGGTTTACAGCCGACTTTAATGGACAGGCGTTAATTCTTTTGGGAGGGGGTATTTTCTTGATTTACAAATCGACAAAAGAGATACACGAAAAAGTATCACACGTACACAACCAAGAACCCATTGACGAAAAACCAGATGCTAAGAAAATAGCAGTTAAATCGTTTGGTAACATTATTATGCAAATCTTGATGATTGACATTATCTTCTCTATCGACAGTATTTTAACTGCGGTGGGTATGACAAATGGTATTGAAGGAGCTTTGTATATTATGATTGCTGCAGTAGTTGTTTCTGTTGCCATTATGATGTTGTTTGCTATTCCGGTTGGAAACTTTGTAAACAATAACCCGTCTATTCAAATATTAGCATTGTCTTTCTTAATCTTAATCGGATTTATGCTTACAACGGAAAGTATGCATATTTCTCACGCTGTATTAGCAGGACAAGAGATAGGTGCTGTTCCTAAAGGATACTTATACTTTGCTATTGCGTTCTCTCTTATTGTTGAATTCATCAATATGAAACTGCGCAAAAGAGCAGGTAAATAACATAAAAAGAGGCTTACAATAATTGAATTGTAAGCCTCTTTTCTTTTATATCAATTGCGTTATTTAGCCTAACGCTACGGTGATGTATATTATACTAACGTATCTCTGTCAATTATTACTCGTGTTATGTTATTGATAACTACACTGCAAACTTGTCTGTAACCATTACAACGCCTTGTTGTTTTTACTTTCAATATAGCGCTCCGTTACAAAGTCGATATCTTTAATAGACTTTCTTGCCCAATCAATTCTCTTTTCTATCAATTGTGCCTCAGTCAACTTCCAATCAATAGCTGAATTGCGAAGACGCGTTGTTAGATTTTGAATTATGATAGCCGCCGATACAGAGATATTTAAACTCTCCGTAAACCCAACCATTGGAATTTTAATATAAGCATCTGCTTGCTCAATAATCTCAGGAGATAGACCACTCTTTTCAGTACCAAAGAAAATAGCTGATGGTTTACTAATATCAAAATCTTCTAAGTGATTTGCCTCTACGTGAGGAGTAGTCGCTACAATCTGGTATCCTCTGCTACGGATGTCATCAATACTTCCTTGTATAGAGTTATAACGATGAATATCAACCCACTTCTCAGCGCCTAACGCAATCTCTTTATCTATTCGCTTTCCAAACTTTTGTTCAATCACACATAAGTCTTGAACTCCAAATACCTCACAGCTTCTCATTACAGCACTTGTATTGTGCAACTGATATACATCTTCTGCTACAACAGTAATGTGCTTCGTACGATTTTGAAGAACTTCTTTAAAGCGTTCAACCCTATTCTCAGTTAAAAAACTTTCTAAATACTCTAAATAATCAACATCTTGAAATAGCTTTTCTGAAATATTCATTTTATATTTATTTTTAAGACAATTGCAAAGGTAACAATATTATGGAAAAAAGCTTAGTAGTCTTATCTGGTGCTGGTATAAGTGCTGAAAGTGGTATTAAGACATTTAGAGACGCAGACGGATTGTGGGAAGGCCACGATGTTATGGAAGTCGCTTCTCCTATGGGATGGGAACAAAACAAAGCGCTTGTCTTGCAGTTTTACAACGACAGACGAAAGCAATTATTAACGTGTGAACCAAATCAGGCTCATAAAGACATCACCGCATTACAAGAGTATTTTAATGTACAGGTAATCACACAAAATGTTGATGATTTACACGAAAGAGCTGGTAACGCTAATGTACTACACTTACACGGGGAACTCTTTAAAGTGAGAAGCGAGGTTGACGAATCACTTGTTTACGAGTGGAAAGACGACTTACACGCTAATTCTACAAATAAAGAAGGACACCCTCTAAGACCACATATTGTATGGTTTGGAGAAATGGTACCTGAATTGAACAACGCATTACCTATCGTTGAAAAGGCAGACATCATTCTTATCATTGGAACATCGCTTCAAGTGTACCCTGCAGCCTCGTTGATTGAATACGCAAAACACGATGCTATAATTTACTATATAGACCCTAATCCTGCTGCAATTTACAACAACCAACAGATTATAACCGTACAAGATAAAGCAACAACAGGTTTACGTAGCATTATGACAGCGCTAATTGACCTTAAATAAAAGTAGCTTTTCCTCTATTTTTTAGTAACTTTCAAAACCATTAAACTTTAAAAGATGAAAAAATTAGTATTCTTCCTATTAACGGCAGTAGCTGTTACAGGATGTTCAAGTGACGACAATGCTTCACAACCCACAAAAATAGAAGGTCCAGAAATTAACACTGTAGATTTTAGTGGCGTTAAAGTCGGAGATGAAGTAGCCTTAACAGGTAAAGGCTTTAGAGATTTTGATGAAAAAGACTACAAAATCCTTTTCGTAGAAAGATTACCACAACAAACAAAAAGTATTTCAAGCACAGAAAATACAACAAGAGCTCTCCCTCCTACTGAATCTGATAGGGATGTAGTAGCACAGATATTAGCTGTAAAAGATGATAAAATTATCTTTCTTGTACCCAATACAGCGGGGAATGGAGATGTAAAATTTGTTTATAAACAAACGAAAAAAACTTTTGGTTATTTCACAAGATAACAAAACAGAAAGCCCCTCACAAATGTAAGGGGCTTTTATATTAATAAAATAACCTATATTATTATTATTTTTCTTCAACGAATTGAACAATTACCTGATAGGTTCCTGCGGGTAATGTAGTATATAAAATTCCACTACCTAAAGAGAACTTAATTTTATCTGCAGTAACTTCAATATCAGTAATTCCTGTTTTTTCAACTTGATTTGCAGAATTAATCAAAACGATATCAATCACTTCAATTTTCTTACCTTGATGACTTACTGGAATAGAAACCCCACTTGTTTCAGCATCTAAGGCGGTAACCGTAGTTACTCCTTTATAAGTTAAAATTAGTTTACCATCAAACTTATTACCTGTACTTTCAACAATAGTTGTGATATCGTAACCTAAACTCTCGCGAATTTCTCTAACGAATTCCTTGTCATTTTTAAAGATTTCTCTAATAGTTTTACCTAAATTGATAACTACTTTCTCACCTTTATTATTGATTACATAAAGTACATCACTTGTCTTACTATCTCCATCGTGATCACCATAATATACGTTTCCACCTTTTGTTAGGTGTGTTGTAATATTATCATTAATGATAGTCTGTAACGATTCGTTATTAGTAATACTCGTGATAACATCAGCTGTCATATCTATATAATACGGAACTCGTTTTCCGTTCGCATCTCTTTCCTCACCTAGATATTCGT
Organism: Myroides phaeus; assembly: GCF_900099675.1. Lineage (GTDB taxonomy): Bacteria > Bacteroidota > Bacteroidia > Flavobacteriales > Flavobacteriaceae > Flavobacterium > Flavobacterium phaeum. The sequence continues at coordinate 45,807 of NZ_FNDQ01000006.1, read as the reverse complement.
AGAAAATATGACCTTTTTTTAGCTTCGATTCATCCCAAGTTATCACTTTAGATAGTGCTGGCTTATCTCCATCTTTTAAAACCTCTCCTCTATTAAAATAAGTTTTAGTTTCAAGTTCATAGAAATTAATAGTCTCTTGACCACCATTACCATCTCCAATCTTAACAATCCAAGTATCTCCCTCTTTTTCGATAGTTATACCACCTTTGATTGTCTTGAAAATTTTAGTAATCTCTTCTTTATTTTGATTAAAAATCTCTTGAAAGTTATTACTAACTACACCAATAACGTCAATCTCTTGTCCCTTCTCATTTGGAATATTCTCAGCTGTATTACTTTTTACTTTTAACCATTCTCCTAAAGCCTGTTCATTAAAATAAACATACTTTACAATTTTAGATTTAGTATCACCAGCTTTTTCATAAATAGGTCTGATAAAAGTTTTACTCTCTTCTTTTCTGATAGCAGGGCCTAAATCAATCTCTTCAGATTGAATAACATTGCCTTTATCATCTGTAACAAGTGTATAGAAAACTTCTTTCGTGAAATCATATAATACTACTGAAATTCCTTTTCCTTTTTCAGAAGCCTCTTGGGTAATAATCTTTATAATCTCAATGATTTTATCATCTGATTGCGCATTATTCTCTTCTAGGATTCGTTCTAATTCAGATCGGTCTATAACCTTCGTCCATTTAGTACCTGTCCAATAGTAAAACCCTTGAGATGATGTTGGAGTATTCTTATCTAAAGCAGGGTTTGTATTATAAACAAGTAAACTTGCTACATCTTCGCCTGGATTACTAATAACAGGAGCAAGAACATTTAAATCCCTAAGTGCAACTCTCGGAATTAAAATACCTCTTTCTCCTGAATGAATATCCAACATTGCCGAAGTTGCAGGTTTTTTTGTACCAATCCCTACTTGGGCGTGTCCTAAAAAGGATACACCAAGTAAGGCTGCACATATTAAAAAATATCTTCTCATAGCATTTATTTTAGTTGATGTAAAGTCTTAATTACTTCACAACATATTCGTAAATAACCTCATAAGTACCCCCAAAGATAGGCGCATACATATTACCTACTCCAAAATAGAATTCAAAACTTTTACCATCAACTCCTGCTGTAGCATCTGTAGCTGAATCAACTACCACACTACCATTAACATCTAACACAGAAACACGAAGTAATCTACCAAATACCTCGTTTGTTGGTTCAAGAGTAACTTTACCATCAGCACCATAAACTTGTTTCATTGGCTTAACGCTAATAGCAGCATCAGATGTTGAATCATACTTTTTAGGATCTTTTCCTGCTACAGTGATTGTAGAAATCCCTTTGTAAACTTTTTTACCATTAATTGTTTCTCCTGTAGGTATATCTCCATCTTTTTCAACAACTTTAACCTCTGTAATCTCTTTTATCTTCTCGATAACTGTTGGATTATTAGTGATTACGTTAAGAACGTTTTCTGAAATGTCAATTACTTTCTTATCTCCATTAGAATCAATGTAATACAATACATTTTCTGTATCTCCTGTATTTATTGGACCATAATAAACATTACTTCCATCTGTAATAAAATTGTTAATTGTATTAAAGATTTCATTTTTCAATTCTTCATTATTCTGGATACTTGTAACTATATCAGCAGTCATATTGATATAATAAGGAATTGGATTCCCTTTATCATCTTTCTCCTCACCAAAGTACTCATACAAGATTTCTCCTTTTTTAGCGTCTGTTGCATCATTTTTGTAATCTACAACTGATAGATCTTTACCATCATAGGATCTTTTCCCTACCTTAGTTTTTGTCTCTAAAGTATTAATATCAACTAGTTGAGTATCTCCATTTTCGTCAATATAATTAAGCACCCATTTATCTCCCTCTTTCTTTACGATAACATTCCCAGGAGTATTAACAACGATCTCTTCAATAATTTTTTTATTCTCAGTAGTATTAAAAATATCACCAAAGTTAGTAGTAACAGCACCAATTACATCAATCTTAGTTCCTTCACTATCTTTAAGTCCTTTTGTAGCATCATTTATATCTACACCATCATTCGCTTTCTTCCATTCACGCACTACCGACTCAGAAAAATAAACATAGTAATCAACTACCTCTACCTCTACATCTTTATCATTTTTCACTTTCTTTTTAACTTCTCTAATGAAAGTTTCTGTTTCACTTTGTCCAACTAAATCAGCAAAAGTAATCCCTACCTTTTTATAAGTAATATTACCATCTGTATCCTTCTCTGGAATCAAATAAGACATATCTCCTAAAGAAGAACCGTCGCTTACAGGTGTAAATGCCATTAAATAACTTAAATCTGTAGAACTAGCTCCTTCAATCTTAGTTAGATTATCGATTTTAGTATTGAATTCATTAGTTACGTTTTCAATCTTTTGATTCAATACAGACTCAGAAGTAATTAATTCCCATCTTGGAGTATCAATATTTGTCCAATAATAGAAACCTACAGGAATATTAGTTACCGCTGTTTTATTATAAATCAACATCCCTTCATCCTTAGTATCACTAGCTAAACCAAACTTTGTTAAATCTCCTAGATTGATACGCGGAATAAGCACCCCTTTATTGTCAGCAGCTACATCCAATACAGCAGCAGCAGAAGGTTTTTTAGTACCAATACCAACACCTGGTTTATCTTGTGCAAAAGCTCCAACACTTAATGTTAGAACTAATAAAGTAATTATATTTTTTTTCATATTATTTTATTTTTAGTATTTATGAAGTTGTAACAAACACTATAAGTTTAAACTTATAGTGTTTGTTTATTTTAGCTTATAATTAAGGAGTTACTGGTTTTTTAGTTCCAACATATTCTAAAACAATATCATAATCACCAACAGGTAAAGTAGAGAACATATTTCCAACTCCAAATTTGAACGTTAATGCAGCTCCAGTACCTGAAACACTTGTTACTGTAGACATCACAACACTTTTATCTTTTGCAAGAATCTGTACGCTTAATAATCTCTTGAATCCATTTTCTAGTTTTATTGCTTCAGACAACTCACTATTATAACCATATGTTTTACCATCCGCATTAGCTACTTTCACAGCTTGCAACCTTCTGAATACTGGATCACCATTGATAAAATCACCTGTTTCAACTTCTTTTCCTTCAACAACTTTAACCTCTGTAATCTCTTTTATCTTCTCGATAACTGTTGGATTATTAGTGATTACGTTAAGAACGTTTTCTGAAATGTCAATTACTTTCTTATCTCCATTAGAATCAATGTAATACAATACATTTTCTGTATCTCCTGTATTTATTGGACCATAATAAACATTACTTCCATCTGTAATAAAATTGTTAATTGTATTAAAGATTTCATTTTTCAATTCTTCATTATTCTGGATACTTGTAACTATATCAGCAGTCATATTGATATAATAAGGAATTGGATTCCCTTTATCATCTTTCTCCTCACCAAAGTACTCATACAAGATTTCTCCTTTTTTAGCGTCTGTTGCATCATTTTTGTAATCTACAACTGATAGATCTTTACCATCATAGGATCTTTTCCCTACCTTAGTTTTTGTCTCTAAAGTATTAATATCAACTAGTTGAGTATCTCCATTTTCGTCAATATAATTAAGCACCCATTTATCTCCCTCTTTCTTTACGATAACATTCCCAGGAGTATTAACAACGATCTCTTCAATAATTTTTTTATTCTCAGTAGTATTAAAAATATCACCAAAGTTAGTAGTAACAGCACCAATTACATCAATCTTAGTTCCTTCACTATCTTTAAGTCCTTTTGTAGCATCATTTATATCTACACCATCATTCGCTTTCTTCCATTCACGCACTACCGACTCAGAAAAATAAACATAGTAATCAACTACCTCTACCTCTACATCTTTATCATTTTTCACTTTCTTTTTAACTTCTCTAATGAAAGTTTCTGTTTCACTTTGTCCAACTAAATCAGCAAAAGTAATCCCTACCTTTTTATAAGTAATATTACCATCTGTATCCTTCTCTGGAATCAAATAAGACATATCTCCTAAAGAAGAACCGTCGCTTACAGGTGTAAATGCCATTAAATAACTTAAATCTGTAGAACTAGCTCCTTCAATCTTAGTTAGATTATCGATTTTAGTATTGAATTCATTAGTTACGTTTTCAATCTTTTGATTCAATACAGACTCAGAAGTAATTAATTCCCATCTTGGAGTACCTACATTAGTCCAATAGTAAAAACCTACAGGAATAGCTTTCGATGGATCAGTTGCACTAACTGCAGTTTTATTATAAACTAACATCCCTTCGTCATTAGCGCCTCCTTCTAATTGAAACACATTAAGATCTCCCAATTCAATTCGTGGAATAAGCACCCCTTTATTAGCAGCTACTATATCTAACATAGCTGCTTGCGATGGCAATGATTGTCCGATACCAATACCTGGTCCATCTTTAGGAGTAACCTCTTGTCCGTAAGACACAGCCCCTATTGCCAATAAAAACAGAGTAGTAATTTTCTTTTTCATCTTTTCTTTTTTAAATGTTTGTATTCGTTAAAAAATTAGTCAGATAACAACAAGTCCGACAGAAATAACTCTCTTAATAAAATCACAATACGCGAATATCCTATTGAATTATTTCTATCACAAAGTTATAAAAAAAACACTTAAAACAACACTATATGTTAATTATCAATTATTATTTACACAAATTAACTTTATTTAAAGTATTATCAACAAAACAATATATATAATTAATTAAAATAAGATTTTAAACACTTAACATTGACAAATCGTTTCCATTATAAGGCGTTTAAAAGGTAATCTCTCAATGAAACAAAATAAAAAAGCCTAATTTTCTTTTATATTAATAAAAATAAAAACTTAATTTTTCTTAGTTTAAAGAAATATAACATCTTCTTTTTTAACATTTTCTCCCTATAATAATCCTAAAAAAAAACACCTTATTCTACTGCTAGTACTATCAAAAATTCGAAGGCATAAAAACTTTGCCACTAACACACTTTTAGGATAAAAAACAATTAATTACCTACCCAAAAACTACTTTTTATTACTACTCTTCTTACTCGCATCAATAATTAGTACACTGGCTATCCTTTTACAGCTTTAGTTTTATATCAACAAATTCTTTTTCCATCTGCTATTTACTTTAAAAACAAAGCGCTAACTACAAACAAAAAAAGGTCGGCATCAAATAGATACCGACCTTTTAAGTCTTGCGTTATATATAAACGTATATATTATTTTTTTAAGTGCTTCTTATATTTAAAGAAAGACAATACTCCTAATACCGTAATAAATGCTACTGAATACCATACTGCAGCCGGAGTAATTACCTTATCTCCTGATGCATATGAGTGTAATCCACTTAAATAGAAGTTTACTCCAAAATATGTCATCATAATTGAGTAGTACGCTACAACACTAAATAAGTTGTATATCCAAGTACCTCTCATTGCTGGAACTAAACGAGCGTGAATCACAAAAGCATAAACCATAATACTAATCAATGCCCACGTTTCTTTTGGATCCCATCCCCAGTAACGTCCCCAACTCTCGTTAGCCCATTGTCCTCCTAAGAAGTTACCAATAGTTAACAATACAAGTCCTACTGTTAGTGCCATCTCGTTAATATAAGTCAACTCCTTAATATTAAGATCCATTCGCTTCTTGTTCTTTTCATTGGTAAGAATCATTAAGATTAACGAAACTACCCCTAATATCATTCCCAAAGTAAATGGCCCGTAACTACCTACAATAACCGCCACGTGAATAATTAACCAGTATGAGTTTAAAACAGGCTGTAAGTTAGAAATAGCAGGGTCCATATAATTAAGGTGTGCTCCCCATAAAATCATACCCGCTACGAATGCTGTAGAAGCGATTGTCAATTCAGACTTACGTCCAAAGTACAATCCGAATAAAGCTGTAGCCCAACCAACGTAAATAACAGACTCATAAGCATCACTCCAAGGTGCGTGTCCAGAAACGTACCAACGTACTCCTAAACCAATGGTATGAATAACAAATAGTAGAACAGTAAACCAACTTCCTACTTTAATCATAGTTCTGTTGATTTTACGCGATTTTAATATTTCTGAAACGATAAAAACAAACATTAAAATAGCTGCTAACATATAGTAACTATACAATGTTTTAAAAATATCATACTTGTTATATAAAATCTCAAACTTAATCTTACTTTCTGAAGGGATAATTGTTTTACCGTATGCCTGTTGGAAAGTTTTTAGGTTACTCAAATACTCATCTGCCTTGTCGTAATTACCCGATTCTTTTGCCTCAAACAAAGCAGGGATATACATACGAGGTAAAATACTCTTTGCAAATGTAGAATCCATTCCTTTCAATCCAGCTTCATTTAACTCCAATGGAGAAACCCATTTACTGTTTTCGTGTCCAGGTATTGGAAATACAGTTAACATACGCGTCATAAAAGCCGAATTTAACAACGCAACCTTTCCGTCCATATCTAAGAAGTCCGTTTGGAACTTATTCTTAATTGTACTGTGATTTGCATCATCAACGTATTCAGCTAACTTATAGTTTGCATTATCGTCAAAGAAATCAATAAACGTAGCATACTTCTCATTCTTTGGAAGTCCCAAAACCTCTGTCATTTTATCATTACCACGAGGCAATTTAATGATAGGTGCATAATACCAAAAGTTAGGAGCACCTTGCATTTGTTGTGCCACAGTAAACTGCGTCATAGATAAGAACACCTGATCTGCATTCAATCCATTATACGTTTCCTTTTGGTAAATTTTACGCATTAATTCAGAAGCAAACGTATTAATAGGCTTCATACGTCCACCGTAATCTTGCACTACCAATTCTCCAAACTTCGCTGCGTGTTCTGGTTTAATCGCATTTGCTGTAATAATCGAGTCGATTACCGCAGCAGATGGTTTAGTTGGTACTTCGTGATTGTGTTGAGCGAAAGAACCAATAGAAAAGAACAACAATAACATAGTAAGCATTGAAGCCTTTTTCTCTCTCACTTTATCTAATTTACGTTTCAAATCGCTAAATCTTGTATTTTTATCAAATAAGATTGCTAACAACCCGATGTATAAGAACGTATATCCGATATACGTAATCCACGTTCCCCAGAAATCGTGGTTTACAGAAAGGATAGTCCCTTTTTCATCACGGTCAAACTCTGCTTGGAAGAAACGGTATCCTTTATGGTCAAGAATATTATTCATATAAATTCTCGCGTCAAAAGAATCATCCCCATCAATTACAGAAACCTGGCTTTCAAAAGCAGAATAACTTCTTTCTGTTCCTGGATATTTTTCAGCAATAAACTTGTTTAATTTAATTTTAAAAGGAGTAGTATATACTTTACTACCAAACATCATTGTAAACTCTAAGTCTCCCAATTGAAATGCTTGAGGTTCTCCCATTCTACCTGCTTTCCCCATAAGAGTTACTTCTTCCTCTTTTCCTTGAGATTTTACAGTTAGCACAAGAGCATCAGTACTTGTTCTACTTTTGAAATCTCCGTCAGACTTCAATACTTTTTTACCTTTAATAGGCATTTCAGGCAATACAAATTGCGTACCTGCTAAGCTATATAAAGAACGGAAGTTTAACGGTTCTTTAGTTCCTGCAAACACATCATTTTGAGCTTGTGTTGCCATCACCATAAACGTACCGCCAAAAGGAGTCTCCATAAAATAGTTATCTCCTTCTTTAGTAATGTTAATTGCACCATCTGTAGGTGAGTTGAAAGAAAACAAGACATTGTGAATGTTTGCAACTTGTCCTTCTTCTAAATAATGTTCGTGACGATCTCCATCACCTGACTCTACTAATTTCAAGAATAGCTTACCATTCGCATCTTCTTCCACTACTTCCTCAGCTCCCATAATAAAGTCTTTATACTCTATTTCGAAAGGAATACCATTAAAGTCTTTTTTCATTGTAAAACTGTTGTCTGTTACAGCTGAAAAAAGAATTGGTTTTTCAAATGTTCTTCTTCTTGTCTCTCCTTCATATTCTCCATCTGCCATTACCGTTAAAAACGTTTTGTCAGAAAAAATACTATCAGCTGTTTCACCTTCGCGAATCGGCATCATACCCTCAAAACTGATATAACGAGTAATAAACGCACCGATCAAAATAAGAATGAAAGCTGCGTGAAGCATAAATGTTGCCCACTTTTCTTTAGTAAACAATCTATACTTTTTAATATTACCGATAAAGTTAATCAGGAACACTAACATAATGGCTTCAAACCATTTAGTATTGTAAATTAGTATTCGAGCTGTGGTGGTATTGTAACGGTCTTCTATGAAGGTACCTATCGCCAAAGCAACAGCAAAAACAATGAAAAGAACCGCCATTAACCTTGTCGAAGAGAAAAAAGAAATAATTTTTTTATCCATGAGTTGTTAATACGTTGTTTTATAGTTCAACAAAAATAACCAAAAACCTAAGCTATAAGGTATATTTAACTTATTATTTAGTAATGATTTTACTATTCAACTATAACTAAAATCAATTACATTTGTGGATGCTTACACTACGCAATATTTAAAGCACACTTTTAACACAGTAAAATATTGTATAAATTGACAAACTAAATTATAAATTATGCCAAAGATCTCAAAAAAAGGGCACTTGATGCCAGAGTCTCCTATTAGAAAATTGGTTCCTTTTGCTGAAACGGCAAAAAGAAAAGGAAACCACGTTTACCACTTGAACATTGGACAACCTGATATAAAAACGCCAGAACTTGCGCTTCAGGCGGTTAAAAATGCTTCTATTGACGTTTTAGAATACAGCCACTCTGCTGGTTTTGAAAGTTATAGAAAAAAATTAGCTAAATACTACCAAACAATTGACCCTACGGTTGAATTCACAGATATTATTGTAACAACTGGGGGTTCTGAAGCTTTATTATTTGCTTTAGGGAGTACAATGGACCCAGGAGATGAAGTAATTATTCCTGAACCATTCTACGCTAACTACAACGGATTTTCTGCTTCTAATGGCGTAAATATCGTTCCGGTTATGTCGTCTATCGACAACGGGTTTGCTCTTCCGGCAATCTCTGAATTTGAGAAATTAATCACGCCAAAAACAAAAGCAATCTTAATCTGTAATCCAGGTAACCCAACTGGTTATTTATACTCTGAAGAAGAGATGAATCAGTTGGCAGAATTAGTGGTAAAACACGATTTATTCTTAATTGCTGACGAGGTTTACCGCGAGTTTGCTTATGACGGATACAAACACGTTTCTGTATTGAGCATCCCTGCTTTGGCAAACAACGCTATTGTAATTGACTCTGTTTCTAAACGATACAGTATGTGTGGTGCTCGTATCGGATGTATTGTTTCTAAAAACAAAGAATTGATGAATGCGGTTATGAAGTTTGCTCAAGCCCGTCTTTCTCCTCCTACATACGAACAAATTGCTGCTGAGGCTGCTTTAGATACTCCACAATCTTACTTTGACGAGGTTATTACAGAGTACAAAGAAAGAAGAGATGTATTTATTGCTGAACTTCAAAAAATTGAGGGAATTCAAGTAACTGTTCCTCACGGTTCTTTCTATTGTGTGGCTAAATTCCCTATCAAAAACGCAGAGGACTTTGCTAAATGGTTATTGGAAGAATACGACTACAATGGAGCTACTGTAATGATTGCGCCTGCAGAAGGGTTTTACTCTACACCAGGTGTTGGTCTTGATGAAGCACGTATGGCTTATGTGTTGAAAAAAGACGATTTAATTCAGTCTGCTAAAATCTTAAATGAAGCTTTAAAAGTGTACAAAACTATCGAAAAATAGTTCATTCTACTTTTAAACCCGCTTATATACAGGGCTATCTATTTTTAGGTAGCCCTCTTTTTTTGTGTTTACTTGTCCGCTATCTCTTATCAACCAATACAATATTCCCCTTGTTTGCTACTCGCCAAACACTTAATACAACCCTCACTCAACCCACATTAGTACACGCTTTAGACAGGTTTTAGACGGCACTCCTTCGAGACATCTACCACACAAGTACCACATTAGTACGGAAAACACCCCCTTTTTCCGAACGTCTGTGGTACTAATGTGGTGCAAATGTGGTATCAGTCTTAAACATAGTCTAAAGCAAACCTCTACCAACCTGCGTCATAACAGCAATAACGCTCTTTTTACTACAAATCTCTATTGACCCAACAAACACAGTATGCATTGCACTTTACTATTTCAAAGAACGACCAATAGCATACAAACGCCACCCTAATACTCCTCCTTTTCTGTCGCTGTATTCAAAAATAAAAAAGATTGCCTCATAGCTCGACCAACGTTTAGGGGGTAATCAGAAAATAACATCACAGGTTTTGTTTTTAGTTTACAAGGCAAAATTAGTCATACGCACAACAAAATATTTTCAAAGCGGTTATTTTGACATCATTTGCTATCAAATGCTATCATTTGCACTATTGACTCTGTCCCACTTTTGTCCCCAACCTCCTCCAAACCCTTATAAACAAAGGGAATGACAGTATCTCAATTGTATATTAGTCGGAGATAAGCCGTAAATAAGTCGGAGATACCTCACCTAAAGGCCTTTTTCGCGAACGAAATACGACTTATTTACGACTCATTTACGACTCAATCCCGTTTAAAACCTTGGTGAGCCCTTTAAAACAAAGGGATGAGCGCCAATTGGGCACTTCAAAATCTACTTGCCCTTTGTTCTGGATTACCTCATCGTTACAGAAATAGTTCGTCAGAAATTAGCTCACATCTATATTCTCAAATAGTGCGAACTACCATTCCTTGTAGTTCACAATGAGAAAAACCTTTTATTTTACGCCTAATAAGCAGCTTTTACGCTTTGTAGAACAACTGTTTTTAGGAGATTTTACTACCTTTAAACCTTAGCAAATCAGGTATGAATATATTTAAGAGAAAACGCCGCTTTCCTAATGAGGATAAACACAGGGGAATACTACACCTCAGCGAAACGCAGATTGTCATTGAAAACACAGCGTATAGCAGGGAAATAGAGGTTATCGAAATTGGTGAAATAGAATATATCTACCTTGAAATTTGCAATTATAGTAGTCCTGGATTGCTGATTTACCAAGGCAGACAACACTATATTCCGGTTGATTATGTCAATACGGAAAAACTGTGTTTGCAGTTGGCTAAGCGTTTCAACTTTGATATGGCGCTTATTTATGACAACATTCACAAAGAAGAAAATGCGGTACACCAATTGTTTCGCACCACTTATCAGCAGAATTTTGAGTTGGTCACTGGCGGACAAAACGATTATATAAAGGGTTTTGAAATCATAGCACCCACCCCTTGTTTTGTGCCGTGGACAACCACCAAAAGCGAGTTGTTAAACAATCCGCATACACGCTTAGAAAACGGTTATTTGAACATTGTTTATCCGGTGCGAATTGGCAATATTATCTTGCGTGATTTTGGAGCTTATGTCGATAATATTCGCCCTGAAATAGCTCTGGAGGAATACTATGCTAAATGCTATGCTACTGATGGTTCAGACAAGAGTTTATACCTTGTTAAAGAGCAGTTAGAACGCGACCTTGCGGATAAAGCTGAGTTTACTTTCTACAGTGATTTTAACTTGTTTTTCTATGCTAAAATAGGCCCGATTACCTTTGAGGCTACCTATTCCATTGACGATAATGAGATGAGAAATATCGCGTATAGTTTTACTTCCTTTAGTGCAAGGCTACAGTTTGATTATCCGGCTATGCTTATCGCTTCTGACTATGAGCAAAATGGCGTGTTATCTCAACTGTTTGTTTGGAATGAGACTTTGAGTACGCCTGATAATTATAAGACGAATACGCATATCAAACAGACACCCGAATTTGTCTTAGCAGCTTCTAAAGGACAAGCTGTTATTTGGAAAGATGAGGCGAATAACCTACTTGGATTTGCCGATGCGGAACACGCCCAATGGTATGCTATATCTGAGGTTGATAGTTTTACTTTGTGGAACACCTTACCTGCTAAAGGCGGTGGATTTAGTTCTCTTTCCATCACTTTTACGGATGGACAACAAAAGACGCTTTTTGAAGGAGCACACGATACAATGAGTAAACATTTAGACGAAGTAAAAGCCTTTTTAGGTTTTGATATAAAGTTTTACGAAGATTATAACTGCTAAAAAAAAGGCACAAAAAAAGAGACGATATTCGCATATCGTCTCTTTTGTGTTCTTATATAAAATAAGCGGCTATGACCCCAATGATAATAGCGATAAGCTTATTGATATTAAACGAGTGTTCTTCGTTACTTTCAAAAATGATAGTAGACGAAATGTGGAATAAAATACCTACCACAATGGCTGATATCTCGGCGTAGTAATGACTTAAAAAGTCTACATTACCAGAAATCAAAGTACCCAAAGGTGTCATTACTGAAAACACAAGCATAAAAAATAACACTGATTTTTTACTCATATGCGCATTGATAAAAAATGCGGTTAAAATTACTGCAATAGGCAAATGGTGTATCCCAATTCCCCACGCAAGCTCCTCGTGCTGACTGACTGGCATTCCCTCAAATAACGCGTGGATACACAAACTAATAAACAACAACCACGGAATTTTATCAAATTTGTCGTGTACGTGAACGTGTCCGTGTTCAGCACCTTTAGAAAAATATTCTAAGACAATCTGAAACACAATCCCTATCATAATGAAAAAACCGATGTTTCCTGATGCGTGGTTATGACCGTGAGCATCAGCAGCTTGTTCTACTAATGGGGTAACGTGATTGTACTGATACACATCTGGTAAAAGGTGTGTAACGGTTAATGTTAATAAGAATGACCCACTAAAAGCCATTAATAGCTTTAAGTTTTTTTTGTTCTTAGGTTCTAATATCACTGCTATTAGATACCCTATTATTACTGAAACTAAAGGAATGATATAAACCATAGGCTTATTTGAAAATCATGATTAATCGGTCTGATTCGTTTTTATAGAATTTTCTTAGTTTGTAATCACCAAACACATCTAATAGATAAATTTCTTTTTCATTCATCATTTCTTCAAAATCCTCTAATCGCAATGCTTTTACTTTTTCAGTATAGTCGTGGTGTTCACCGTCTGCGTCAAATACAATGTTTTTAATGATAAACCCATCTTCGTATTTACGCGTAATATGAAACTCAATTCCGTCCACTGTTTTCACTTCAGAAGGAACAAGGTTAGCAATTACTTTATCAACATTCATAAAGTCGATAACAGCTAATCCGTATTCAGACAAACTTTGGTGAATAGCATCTAAGGTACGAGCATTATCTGCTGGGTCTTGAAAATAGCCAAAACTCGTAAATAAGTTTAATATAGCGTCGTATTTCTGCGTTAACGGTTCTCTCATATCGTGTACGTGAAAATGCAGTGTATCACTTTCAAATTCTTTAGCACTTTCGATACTATTGACAGATAAGTCAACCCCCGTTACATCGTATCCCAATTTGTTTAAGTAAACAGAATGTCTTCCTTTACCACATGCTAAATCTAAAATCTTAGCCCCTTCCTCTAAATTTAAGTAGTGACTTAAGTTATCAATTAACATTTGTGCTTCTGCGTAATCCCTATCTTTGTATAAAGTATGGTAATAAGGGGTATCAAACCACGATACATACCAAGCTTTGTTCTCTTTTGACATACTTTTGTTTTAAATCTTTTATTAGCCTACAAATTTACTTTATTTTTGTGGATTAATTAGATGAAGTAAATTATTCCTTATATAACAATAAAGATGGAGAATTTTAAAATGGTTGCTAAGACATTCTTTGGTTTTGAAGATGTATTAGTAAAAGAATTGCAATTATTAGGTGCAGTAGATGTGAAACCGGGGACGCGTATGGTTAGTTTTAAAGGAGATAAGGGCTTTATGTATAAAGCAAACTTAGGCCTTAGAACAGCTTTGAAGATACTTAAACCTATTTCAAGCTTTGCAGTTTATAATGAGGAAAACTTATATAGAGGTGTTCAAACTATTGATTGGTCAGAGTATATTTCTGCTCATCAATCGTTTGTAATTGACGCTACGGTGTTTTCTGACAACTTCAACAACTCACAATTCGTTGCTTTAAAAGCGAAAGATGCAATTGTTGACCAGTTCAGAAACAAATTGGGAAAACGCCCTAATATAGACAAAGACTTCCCTGATTTAAGAATTAATATCCACTTACAAAAAGATATGTGTACGGTGTCTTTAGATTCGTCTGGGGCTTCATTACACCACCGTGGGTATAAAACAGCTACGAATATTGCGCCGATTAACGAGGTATTAGCAGCTGGAATGTTGTTAATGTCAGGTTGGGATGGTAGAACAGATTTTATCGACCCTATGTGTGGTTCAGGTACAATCTTGACAGAAGCAGCTATGATTGCTTGTAATATTCCTGCTAATATCAACAGAAAAGAGTTTGCTTTTGAGCGTTGGAACGATTGGGATGCTGACTTATTTGACAAAATACAAGAATCGCTATTAAAAAGAGTACGCGAGTTTCATTATACAATTAAAGGGTATGACAAAGCGCCGTCTGCTGTATTAAAAGCAATTGACAACGTGAGAAATGCTAACTTAGAAGAGTATATTCAGATTGAAACGGCTAACTTCTTTGACACAAGTAAGGAAACTGAAGGACCACTACATATGGTGTTTAACCCACCGTATGGAGAGCGTTTAGACATTGACTTAGAGCGTTTTTACAGAGAAATTGGAGATACGTTAAAACAAGGATATCCGGGTACTGAAGCTTGGTTTATTACGGGTAACGTAGAAGCGTTGAAGTATGTTGGATTAAGACCATCGAGAAAGATTAAACTTTTCAATGGTAAGTTAGAGGCTCGTTTTGTAAAATACGAGTTGTATGCTGGAAGTAAAAAAGGAAAATATATAACAGATAATCAATAGATCATGAGCGTTAATACAAAGACTATCATTTTGCAGTTTGTTAGCTTTGCTATCTTATTTATTATAGCAAGAGTTATCATTGTTCAATTTACGGATTTACAAGGCTTTTGGGGTCCATTGGTAAGTGCGGTTATCGCTACTGTCTTAGCTCCACAGTTTAAAGTATTCAAAACTGATAAAGGTGATAAGATCTGTATGCGTTGGATCTTTATGAAAGGTGTGAAGGTATTGAATTAAACAAAAAAGGTTGTTATTTTCAAAATAACAACCTTTTTTGTTTCTAAAAGCTACCTCATCTAAGGTAGCTTTTCTTTATTATTTCAATCTAAATTTCAGGGGAACTGAGAAATTCAACGGATATACGTTGCCATTTCTGTCTTTTGGAAAGGTAAACTCGTCATTTGACAAGGCATCAACTACAGCTGTTAATCGCTTTGCAATAACATCATTGTCTTCTTTTGAAATATTAAACTTTGTCAAGTCGTCAAAAACCAACTTCTTCTCTC
Organism: Myroides phaeus; assembly: GCF_900099675.1. GTDB lineage: Bacteria > Bacteroidota > Bacteroidia > Flavobacteriales > Flavobacteriaceae > Flavobacterium > Flavobacterium phaeum. The sequence continues at coordinate 30,325 of NZ_FNDQ01000006.1, read as the reverse complement.
CTGTTTTTGGGTCAATGCTAACCTGCGTCATAATCACCAAAGGAATTGTGTACTTGTATTCGTTGTAGATATCTATTGCCTCATCGCGTAATGCACAAGTAACTAATTCTCTGTTTTTAGCAGCATTTTCTTTGTTCATTGTTACAAAACAACTCGCATCAGCAACCTTAGTTCCCTCTACATTATGGCATTCATATCTACTTTGTTTATGGTCAGATATTTTAGTTTCTAACAAACCGTCTTCAATAAAAAAGGTAGTTACGGTTGTGTATTTCTTTGCGTCTTTATATTTATACGTACGCACACTGTTAGAATAACGCTTTTCATCAGCCGAATTAGCAGCTGCATCTTTTGTAAAAACATCACTTGTTACAATATAGTCTTTACCCTGTTTCTCTCCCTTAATCACCATTTTTCTTGTCCAACCCTCCGTATCCGTCGTTGGGAAAATTCCGTCAAAGTAGTTTACAACAGTAGTATCTTCTCCTTTTTTTACAAGTTCAGTCATCACAATATTCCCTTTGGCAATATTACGCGTATCTTCTACATAATTTTTTGGAGTCTGTGCATTGGCACTCAAAACGCTTAATAAGCTCAAAACTCCGATTAGTGTGTATTTCATCGTGTTGTGTTTAGTTGACAAACATAAAGCATAAAACACAGAAATAAAAGCAATTAATTTTACTAAAGTTGCTTTTATAACACAATAAATCACCTTAAAATGCGATACACAAGCTACACTTTAACTTAAATACACGCGGCAAGACAAGTAACAACAAAGCATAAAAAAAGCTGCCTTTTACAAGACAGCTTATCTTTATTATTTCAAGTGTTCTGATACAAACCCCATCATACATTTGTAAAAAGAGATACTGTTTTCTTCTTTTGAAAACCCGTGTCCCTCGTCGTATTTCACCATATAAGGAACGTCAAACCCTTTATTTCTTAACGCTTCAACAATCTGGTCAGACTCGGCAATCTTAACCCTTGGGTCATTAGCACCTTGTACAACAAACAGCGGTTTTGTAATCTTGTCTAACTGGTAAACAGGAGAAACCTCTTTTGCTATTTCACGTTCCTCTGGATTGTCAAGGTCATACCATATTTCCTTCACCATCTCTTTATACGGTTTCCAATATTCAGGAAACGACTCAAAGAACGTAAAGATGCTTGATACCCCTACATAATCTACTCCACAACGGTATAAATCAGGGGTTTTAATCAATCCCATCAACGTAGCATATCCGCCGTGGCTTGCTCCATAAATAGCAATCTTATCTGCATCTACCCAACCTTGCGCAATTACATAGTGTACCCCATCTTCTACATCATCCATCACTTTACGCCCTATTTGCTTGAAACCAGACTTAAAGAACTCTTTTCCGTACCCTCCAGAAATGCGGAAATTTACCTGTAAAGTCGCATATCCTCTACTGGCAAACAACTGCGTTTCCGGATTAAAGCCCCAACTATCTCTAATTCCTTGTGGACCGCCGTGTGGGTTCACAATCAACGGTACTTTTTGTCCGTCCAACGCCGCTTTTGGCAAGGTAATATACCCGTGTAATTTAACCCCATCTCTACTGGTAAACGAAATAGGACGCATCTCTGCCATATCCTCCTCCTTTAACTGTGGCATCAAATCATACAAAGGCGACACCGCACTTGTAGCTGTATCGTAATTATAATACGTTCCGTACAATTTATCACTTTGAACAATGATTAAATAACGGTCTTCTTTATCTGTTTTAGCAACAATAGAGTACTCATACGCTCCGAAATGACTTTCCAAATCGGCATATATCTTTTTAAAAGTCTCACTTACTGGTTCTATGATTACCTTTTCTCCTTCATATCCCAAATAGTCAATCTCCCAATTGCGTTTGCGCGACAAGCCAATGATAGAAGCGTCAAACTCAGGATTAGCATATACCTCTTTGACCACTTGGCGAGTTTTAAAGTCGTACAACACAATGCGTTGTTTGTCAGAGTCTAAGTTTGTCAATACATACGCCTCATCTTTGTTGTCAGAAGCATAGTTAAACGCCATAACCGAGAACGTATCAGACCAGTTAATGGTTTGAAACAACTCAAACTCCTCTGCTCCGTCAACCTTAAAGAAATACTGCGTTTGTACACCGTTGTACATTTTAGAGTACCCTCTTAGGTTACCGTCTTTGTCAAAATCATAACCCGCAATCGGATTAGCAGGGTCGTCATTCGTAAATAACTTTACATACTCCCCTGTGTTGATATTCATCTTATACGGTTCAAACACCTGTGGATTATCTAAGTTCATCGAAATGATGATGTAGTCTTTTTGCTCTTTCAGCATATTGACAATCCCCGCTTGCACCTTGTCAAACGGCGTTAAATCCATATTATTCTGTCCGTCTACATTCACCGCATAAATGTGGTAATTCTCATCTCCACCTTGGTCCATAATATACACCAAGCGCTCATCGTTAATCCATCCATACGCACGTACCAACTCCTCTCCCTCTTCAATTACGCGAAGTACGTTACCTGTTTCAATTTCCTTCACGTAAACGTGGCGTTTATTCTTCTCGTCTTTCTCGCGATACGACAAATACTTGCCATTTGGCGACAACTGAAAAGCAGACGATTTAGGTCGCTGAAAGTAATCTTCTACTTTGTATTTATAAACCCCACTCTCCTGATTAGCCAATGCTTGCAACTCCTCATCCGTAGAAACCAACGCAGGATTACCCGGTAGTTTAATCTCCGTAGGTTCAAACACAACAGGCATTTCTTGTTCCATTTGCTTGATAACACCTACTAACTTCTCCCCTTCCAACGCACCAGCAAATGAAAGTCCCATTGCGGCCACGCTAAACGACAGGCTGTCTCCTTCACAAACTACATTTGTAGCCTCTAACCCCATTGCCCCTTGTGTTGGTAAGTCTAATGTAACCGTTGAGTCAGCAGAAATATGAGCAATTAAGTCTAATTGCATTTCTCCCAAGTCTAATATTGCTTTATAATCTCCTATTATCTTGTTTGCCATAATTTGTATTTTAAAGTAACCTCTTGCTTGACTTCATCAAGCGTATCCGTTTGCTATTTATCTATGCATACCTACAAAAATAGTCCATTTTTTGAAAACAAGTAATTGCACTATTCCTCATAAATAAACATATAACTCAATTAACAGGTTATTAATAATGTTAAATACCTATCTTTACAATAATAAGAAAAACAACACAATTATGTTTAAATCAATTAAGAAAATAGGTTTTACACTTGTTTTAAGTTCATTTGCCTTTATAATGAATGCACAAAACGGCATTGTACTTGAAAATGTAGAGATATTCAACGGAAAGGACCAAAAGACTACAAAAGGGTCTGTGTTGATTGAAAACAATAAAATTACCAAGGTTTCAACGGGTAAAATAGACACGAATAACAATCCACAAATACAAGTAATCGACGGTAAGGGCAAGTTTGTAATGCCGGGGTTAATTGATGCACATTGGCACTCCTTCTTAGCGGCAAACAGCAATGAGATGATTATGTTAGGCGATGAGAGTTTCCTTTTTATCAATGCGGCAAAGGAGTCTGAGAATACGCTACAACGCGGTTTTACGACTGTTCGCGATTTAGGAGGGCACGTTATGGGGATAAAACAAGCGAATGATATGGGGCTAAACAAAGGGCCGCGTATTTACCCAAGTGAGGCGATGATTTCACAAACAGGGGGACACGGAGATGCTGATTTTCCTTGGGCTGAACCACGTATGTTAGACCATACTCCTCCACGTTTTCAAACCCTTGGTGGTAGTGTAGTAGCTGATGGAGAATACGAAGTTACTGTAGCTACCAGAGAACAACTTAGAAAAGGAGCTTCTCAGATTAAGGTAATGGCTGGTGGTGGAGTTGCGACTATCTACGATCCGTTAGACGCCACGCAATATACACTTGAGGAGATTAAAGCTGCGGTTAAAGCAACTGACAACTGGGGTACGTATGTAACCGTACACGCTTATACTGTTAATGCGGTTAGACAAGCCGTAGAAGCTGGGGTGAAGTGTATAGACCACGGGCATTTGTTAGACGAGGCTACAGTAAAATTATTAGCAGATAAAGGGATTTGGTTGAGTATGCAACCTTTTGACTCTGACTCAAGTAACTATACAGACCCGTTGCAAAAAGCAAATAAGGAATATGTGGGAACGGGAACTGACAATGTGTACAAATGGGCTAAAAAACACAAAGTGAAATTAGCTTTTGGTACTGACCTTGTTACACGTCCGAAAGACCCGTTAATTCAAAACAAGATATTATTGCGTTTGAAACAGTGGTTCTCAAACTACGAGATTTTAAAGATGGCTACGTATGACAATGCCCAACTGCTTAAGTTAAGCGGACCAAGAAATCCATATCCTGCTGATTTGGGGGTAATTGCTGAAGGGGCTTATGCTGATATTATCTTATTAGATGAGAGTCCGCTTGAAAACATAGACATTTTACAAGACCCAGCGAATAAAATATTGCTGATTATTAAAGATGGTAAGGTGTATAAAAATAAGCTGTAAGCAAAATGCTACACTTGTTAAAACACATTACACATTAGCTTGATGATGTGTAAACAACACTAATTACTCCATTTACAACATACAAAGGGGCTGACTTCACACGAAGTTAGCCCTTTTTTATTGCCTCTACCTCCTGCTCATTCCCTTTCTAAATTTTAAGTTAATATCTCGTAATGAAGACTTTCTCCCCCCCTTTTTCATAGAGTAATTATACCTCAAAGCGTTGCTTATATCTCTACATAGTGTTGCTTTATTTTCATTTTCTCCCCCCTATTCCCCTATTCTGAACGTTGGCACAACTATTGAATCTATCTAAGTGTCGAATAAAAGTAAAGAAGTACTTTTTAACATATTTCACCACCTTTCAAGTAAAGTTATAGATGAGAACTAATTCTCGCTTTACTGAATTTATGCTAAAGCGTTTCTTTTTAATCATTCGGCAAAAACAAACCACTTAAATACAATATTATGCGCACTGATAAAAACATTGAAACCGTAGAAAACAAACAACCTAAAAAAAGCTTTTGGGATAAGTTTGTTGACAAAAGTTTAAACACAACTGATTACTTAGTATTACTGGGAACTTTTATGGTAATGACTATTGGGGTAATCTTAGTTTATCAATTACAACCACACTTTGAGAAATTACATTTAGAGCGTTTAGAGTCTGTTTGGGGAACGTTTATCATTAACCTTGGAATTGTTCTACTAAGCATACAAATTGCGTTCTTACTTTATATTGTTTATCTATATTTCCGCTATAAACCTGTTGCTTCTGTAAGCGATGAAGCATTACCAACGTGTACGGTTCTTGTGCCTGCTTATAACGAAGGGAAATTAGTGTATGAAACACTTTATAGCTTGGTAAACGGAAACTACCCTGCTGAGAAGTTGGAGATTATTTCTATTGACGATGGTAGTAAAGACGACACTTGGCAGTGGATGTTGAAAGCAAAAGAGGAATTAGGAGATAGAGTAACTATTTTACAACAACCCAAAAACCAAGGTAAAAGACACGCCCTTTACAGAGGTTTTAACATTGGAAAAGGAGATGTATTTATTACAGTTGACAGTGATTCAATCGTTAAGAAAGACACCCTTAGAAACCTTGTAAGTCCTTTTGTAACCAATGAAAAATGTGGTGCTGTGGGTGGAAACGTACGTGTTTTAAACACAAAAGATGGTATTATTCCTAAAATGCTAAACGTGAGTTTTGTGTTTAGTTTTGAGTTTATACGTTCTGCGCAGAGTGCCTTAGGTTCAGTACTATGTACTCCTGGTGCCTTAGCGGCTTATAGACGAGTAGCGGTAATGAACTGTTTAGAAGATTGGATTACCCAAACATTTATGGGGCAACCATCTGACATTGGTGAAGATAGAGCAATGACTAATATGATTTTGAAACAAGGATACCACGTGTTGTTTCAACGAAATGCTTATGTATTGACAAATACCCCTGAAGAGTATAAAAACTTGTACAAGATGTTTATCCGTTGGGAAAGAAGTAACGTACGTGAGAATATTATGATGAGTAAGTTTGCTTTTACCAATTATAGAGAAGGTTCTAAAGTTGGTCCGAGAATATTATTGTTAAACCAATGGTTACGCGTTATTATGGCTTACCCTATGACATTCTTAATGTTGTACTTCATCATTACGCAACCACTGTTATTCATCAGTTCTGCTTTGGTAAGTATCTTTATATTTTCAAGTATTCAGGTATTCTTTTACTCTAAGAGATATAATGTGGCTGAGTCTTTTTGGGCATATCCATACAGCTTGTTCTACACATTTGCGCTGTTCTGGATTACACCATACGCAATTGCCACAGCAAATAAAAGAGGGTGGTTAACGAGAACGTTACCACAACAAAAATAAGTGCACCCATATTGTTTTATCATACGAAAAGAGGTTAACGTGATAAGTTAACCTCTTTTCACTTTTGTTTTGCTGTATGCAATTCTATAGTCATAACAAATAAAAAAGAGTGGTTAATAAGTACGTTACCACAAAAAAGTAAATGTCCCCACATTATTTTATCATAGAAAAGAGGTTAGCTTGATTAGTTAGCCTCTTTTCACTTTTATATACTTCACATTCAACACCTTTCACGTCTTACAGTATTGTTTGTTTATAAATAAACAACAGGGGGGATACGCAATATGCATCGTGTCGTATGCCGTGCGGGCGAATAATAATTCACCCCTACATCAGTTGAATTGTGATGTTCGGTTGTAATGATATTTCGGGTTTTTATGCATCGGTTGAATTGCAATGTTCGGTTGTAATGATATTTCGGGTTTTTATGCATCGGTTGAATTGCAATGTTCGGTTGTAATGATATTTCGGGTTATTATACATCGGTTGAATTGTGATGTTTTTGTTTCGACGCATTACGTTTCACGTTTTACACAAAACACAAAAAGGGCTATCTACATCACTTGTAGATAGCCCTTTCTTACTATAATAATGGATTATTTCACTTGTTCATCAGTAAGTTCAAATCCCCAATCTTTTCCTTTCATTGTAGCTGGTACACCTTTTACCATCCAAACCGGTGCTTTACCGTCTTTTAGATAATAATCAAAGAATTGTTGTTGGCGAATTTGGATATCCTTTCTATTCTGGCGTTTCATCAAATTGTGCTCATCTCCGTTGTAATTCAACATCCAAGCTGGTTTTCCTAAACGACGTAAAGCCATAAACATTTCAATTCCTTGGTACCACGGCACAGCTCCATCATTATCATTGTGCATAATTACCACAGGGGTTTTCACATTTGGCATATTAAATAAAGGCGAGTTTTCAATGTATAAGTCGTGCCCTTCCCAAAGTGTTTTACCAATTCTACTTTGTGTTTTCTCATATTGGAATTGGCGACTCATACCACTTTGCCAACGGATACCTCCATAAGCTGATGTCATATTTACCACTGGTGCTCCTGACCACGCTGCAGCATACATATCTGTAACCGTGATAAGGTGTGCCACTTGATAACCACCCCAGCTTTGTCCTTGAATAGCGATTTTATCACCATTTACCCAGTTGTTCTTTTTCAAATACTCAACCCCAGAGTTGATATACTCCTCTGCTGATTTACCTGGATGTCCGTCAACATAACTAACATCTGGTGTAAACACTAAATACCCATTACTTACAAAAAACGGAATATTCAAACGAGATGCCGTTGGTGCTGGCGACTCATAACGGTGTAAGTTGTCAGACAGTTTTTCATAAAAGTACACAATCATCGGATACTTCTTCGCTGGATCGAAATCCTCTGGTTTAAACAACACTCCCGTTGCCTCATTCCCCTTAGGTGTAGTCCAATGAACTAACTCATTTGTTCCCCAGTTATACTCACTTTGTTGTGGATTGATAGTTGTTAGTTGCACTGCATTTTTCAAATCCTTAGTAATGTATAAGTTGTTAGACTCTGTAAACGAACCTTTTAAATAACCATAAACAGTTGCGTCTTTTGCTTTAAACAACGAACCAAAACCACTATAAGGTTGCATTGTAACCAATTGTGGTGCTTTCGTACTCTTCACTTCCGTTGTAAAGTACCCTGCCTCTTTTGTATTCTCGTTAAAAGCAGCTAAGATTAGTTGCTCATTTCTACTGAAAGAACGTTTATCCTCTTCTACATTTAACAAGTCAAAAGCGATATTATTCTTACGTCCGTATCCGTTAGTAACCATTCTTGGCGCTTTATTACTCGACAAGAAAAACTCCCAAATATCAAAGCGGTCGCGAATTAAAACAGACTCATCGTTGTCTGTCCACCCTTGAATACCGTAAGAAGATGCATTATCAGGCATATCAAATGTTTCATCTGCAAACGATACATTAAGCCCTTTATTCAATTGTTTTGTTACTTTAGACTTTACGTCATAAGCATACCAATTTCCTTCTACATTGTTGTAATACACCACGGCATTCCCCTTTGGAGAAATACGTGCTGAACCAGGTAAGTCAGCCACAACCTCCGTTTGTTTACCTGTATTCACATCAACAATATAGTATGAACGTACCCCAGAAATATCCCACTGTGTAGAAACTCTATTTCCGAAGTCAGAACTTGAAAAAGCAATGTTAGCATTGCCCTCATCTACCAATTGTGTGCTATTCATTCGCTCATTCGCCAAAGCCACAATACCCGCTTTTGTTTTCAAGTTCATTGAAGCCATAAACGACTTTTTCAAATCTCTATCTAAATTAGCCAACTGTTGTGGTTGCACATAATCTTCATTAAAGTGCCAAATATCCAATACTGCGTGGTCATCAGCAATAAGCGTTGTATCCTTAGCAATCGGTTCTGGCGCAATACCAATAAACATACGTTGTCCGTTTTTGCTAAATCTCGGTTTATAGTTTTCAGACAACACCCACTTAGCAGGCATTCCCTTTGTTTTGTCATTTGCTAAAACCGTAGCCCCTTTTGTCAAATCACTATAATAAAGCGTGTATTTTTTAACCAATACTTTCTCTTCATCCTCAGTACCTACAAAAGCCAACTGCTTTCCTTTATCATCAAAAGAAAACTGTGTGTACTTCCCTTTTCCTTCCAAAAGAGTTGTTACTTTCTTTGTTTTTAAATCAACAACGAACACACCAAAAGGACCTTTTGCCTCTTCAGCAACCTCCTCTTTTTTCTTGTCGTCCTCTTTTTCATTAACTACAACAGCAACTTCTTCTGTTGCCTCAGCTGTCTTTTCCTCCTTAGCGTCGTCTTTCTTATCCTCTTTCTTCTTAGCATTAGGATCCTTCGTTACAAACACTAAGTACTGTCCCTCACTATCAAAGTAGTAATCACTTACGTTGTTATACGTAATCTTTTCCCCTGTTTGTAAGTTTTCCAATACCAAGTCTAACGGAGCATCTTTACCCACTTTTTTAGCAGGCTTTTTATCTTTAGACTTTGCAGTGTCTTTCACAGGTTCTAAAAGGTAAGCTAAGTGTGCCCCTTTTTTCTCAGGTACTTTAAACGACTTAACATTAGCGTATTTCACTAAAGCGCCCGTTTTTAAGTTGTAAATACCCAATGAGTCCTTTGCAATCTCATCTTCTTTCTCCTTCTTTGTTTTCACCGCTTTTAAGTCAGCAAACGTCGGTCTAATTGCAAAGACAGAATAATCAGAACCCCCCGTAAACACAGGCTTCTCACCTCTATTTACAGTTAACTTCTTCGATTTATCTGTTGTTTCTATATAAAGTGTTTTGTCGCCTTCTTGTGGATTTACAGCATACAAAACCCACTGTCCGTCATTAGAGAAAGCTCTCGCTCCTATATTTTGCCAACCATCATAAACAGAATGGTCTAAAGGCTTCTTTTGTGCTTGTGTCGTAAATGCACTCAATACAAAAACACCAAGTCCAAGTTGCTTTAAAAGCGTACTAATTGTACCTGTCTGCTTTGATTGAAATGTTTGTTTAAATTTCATATTATGTTTGTTAGGAGTGTGAAAGTTACCCTATTTTTCCACTTTTGACAAGAAAACACCAATATTAACATTCATACACTAAAATTTAATCACTCGAAATATTCATAAAAAAATAATAACAAACCACAAAAAAAGGGTACCGATAACGATACCCTTTTCTTAAAACACCTATTATAAGTGAATTACCTATTTCTTTAATTCTGCTAAAAACGCTTCAACATCACTGTCAAAAGTTGTTTCTTGCATCAATTCCAATGCTAATTTAGTCATTTTTTTAAAGTGTACTTTTGAGAAGCTTCTACCTCCGAAACTCGCTTTACAAAAATCACCAATAATACCAAATACACCATTTACCTCTGCTTGAGTTACTTCTTTTTGGTCGGCAAAACGTCCTCTCAAAACAGCAGCACCAACGTAAGCTCCAATTTTAACTACTAAATCAGTATTTAAAATTTCTTTCTTATCTGCTAAGTAAAACAGCTCATCTAAATTCTGATGAATCAATGTTTGAATATCCATAGTTCTCTTGTTCCGTATTATAAACACAAAGGTAAGAAGAAAACACAAAAATCATAGACTGTCGCCTTGTAATTTTAAACAGAACACTGTCCAACACCTTATAAACTGACAAGTATTAACAGTAAACTACTCATTATTACAATAACAGCTACAAAGATGCGCTCCTCTTATCCAAAGGTTTTCACTGAAAAAAGAGCATAAAAAAACAGTAGCAAACAAAAGTTTACTACTGTTTTTTTTATAATCAATAATCTTCTAATACGCTTAAGTTAATCAATATCGTCTTACAGCTCAATATTGTACAACTTCATTTTGTTGTAAAGTGTTTTTCTGTCAATTCCCAAAACTTGTGCAGCTTTCGTTTTATTGAACTTCACTTTCTCTAAAGCAGTACGAATAGCCTGCTCTTCATTTCTTGATGAAAACAGCTTTAAATCGTCTTCTGGAGCCTCATTACTTACAGATGAAGTAACAACACTTGTCTCTGCTCTCGGATTTAATATCTCTTGTGGTAAAACATCCTTTTCAATAACCTCTCCTCTTGTCAGTAAAACAGAACGCTTGATAATGTTTTTCATCTCACGCAAGTTTCCAGGCCAGTCGTATGTTAAGAAAACACATTCTACTTCAGAAGAAAACTTCTTTACTTGTTTTTCTAACTCGTGGTTTGACTCTTGTAAGAAATGCTCTGCAAACATTAATATATCAGAACCTCTATCTGCTAATCTTGGAGCAACAATACCAAACTCGTTTAAACGGTGGTATAAGTCCTCTCTAAATTCTCCTTCGCGAACTGCTTTTGGCAAGTCCTCATTAGTAGCTGCAATAACGCGGATATCCACATCTATTTCATTGCTACTTCCTACAGGTTTCACTTTTCTCTCTTGCAAAGCGCGTAGTAATTGCACTTGTACTTCATACGATAAGTTACCTACCTCATCCAAAAAGATTGTACCGCCATTAGCCGCCTCAAAGTGTCCTACTTTATCCGTAACAGCGCCAGTAAACGAACCTTTGATATGTCCGAAAAACTCACTTGACGCTAAGTCCTTAGGAATAGCTCCACAATCAACCGCGATATACGGCTTGTCTTTTCGCTTACTCTTTAGGTGAATTGAATGGGCAATATTCTCTTTACCTGTACCACTATCTCCGATAATTAAAACGGACATATTTGTTGGTGCAACTAAGTCGATATACTCGTGTAATTGTTTAGAAATACTACTCTCTCCTTTTACGTAATCTAACTCCTCCTCTGTATCGTCAGTCGTTTCAGAAGTAGTTTTAGCAGTTGTCGTTTTTACCTTAGCTTTACTTGTAACAACCTCCCCGCGCTCTATACTTGCCTTTCGTTCAAGAGCTTGTTTGATTGTCATTAAGATTTCATCCGGATTAATTGGTTTGGCAACATAATCAAATGCGCCTAATTTCATTGCATTTACAGCCGTTTTAATTTCTGTATATCCCGTCATCAGGATAACTTGTGCTGTTGAACAATGCGATTTAATATATTTCAACAATTCTAATCCATTACTATCAGGCAAACGCACATCCGTTAAAACAATATCATAGCACTCTTTATCAATAGATTGCTCGGCCTCCGCGCTACTAAAAGCATTGGATACTTTATACCCTTTTTTAGTTAAAAAAGTTTTTAGCATTTCGCAAAAAGGAACATCATCATCTATAACCAGAATCTTGTGACTCATATTTTCTATTTTTAGGTGCTAATCGCAAATTTAATATTTTTATTACTCACAAACCAACTGCATCATAACTTTTACCTATATAAACAGTAAAAGGGAGCCGAAGCTCCCTATTTACCAGAAGATTTCTCTTCTTCACCTTACTAACGATCTAACCTGTTACCTTTCGATAACATAATTCTTTAAACAAACACTTTATTTTCTTTTTCAAAGCCGAAGATTATTGCTAATCTTCATTTTTTAATAACACCTTACATTAATTATAATAGTAAATATCGTGCCATTTTTATCATTTTAGCACATATTACAGTCATTTTACTTATTATCAACAACTTACAAAATACCCCAAAAAAGCAATCCCCAGCTTTCCACAGAAAACGGGGGATTACATTGTGTAATGTTTCCACATTTATTAGAATGGATACCCAATTGCGAAGTTAAACATCAAGTTATCTTTTCGCCATTGACTATCTCCAAATCGTATATCATCAACAACCCAACGCTCACCTGACTTATTATAAGGGATACGCAATGGGAAAGCAAAGTCAAGTCGCAACACCAAAAAAGTAACGTCAAATCTCAAACCTGCTCCTGCTCCTACGGCAAAATCGTGAATAAAATTACTACTAAACTTACCTCCTGGTCTGTCAGACACCTCGTTTAAATTCCAGATGTTACCCGCATCTACAAACAGTGCTCCGTGTACAATGCTAAACAATTTCTTTCTATATTCTAAGTTCATCTCAAGCAACATATCTCCTGATTGGTCTGGAATGAACTTGCTATTTGTTGTATTAGGATCAAAGTTACCTGGTCCAAGGGTTCTGGCTCTAAAGGCTCTAATACTATTAGACCCCCCTACAAAAAACTGCTTGGTATAAGGCATATTCTTTGAATTTCCGTACGCCACACCAATTCCAGCGTGCACTCTACTCACTAACTGAGACGTTCTACTCAACCTCAAATAATGTCTAAAGTCGTGTTCTGTTTTTACATACTGACTAAACGGAACACCTAATACGCTTTTCTCTTTGTCTTTATCTACATTTGCCCCCATCAGTAATCCTGTAATATTCCCTGATAAATCCAACGATCCTTTATAGTAGAACGTATGTTTTTTAAACTGACGCGCTGTATTAGTAAACGTATAAGAATAAGTAGGACCAAATGTCAACTGCTTGTCTAAAATACGCTGTAACGAAGGATTACCCTCTGCATATTGTTTATACAGATCAGTAACATCATCTGGACTTACATAATTTGCCTCAATCACATTTAACTGATGTTCTTTGTAAGCATTCTCTTTCCACAAATACCCCCAAGACGCCTTAAACGATTTCAATGAGTATAATTGTGTTCTATGTAAATACTCCCCTCCTAACACTGCTCTTGTTTTTGGAATATACGCACTGGCCGATTTAAAATCCCACGGTGCTATAATCTTAGGCCACGTTAAACTTGCTTCTAACCCCGCCTTGTAAACATTGTAACCTTTGTTTGTAGACGACATCTGAAAGTCCGCTCCACCATAAGCAGAAACTGAAAATACCTCAGCCCCTCTAAAGAAGTTTTTGTTACTCCAATTCAAGTTAAGCTCCGCACCGTTATAACTTGCCGAGTTTGTCTTTCCAAGCAACTCAAGGCGAATGGCCTTAGGCTTGTCTGGTGTTAAGAAGTAGTAAGCATTCAACTTGTGGTTTAGCGTATCTGAAATCTCAAACTGATTCTTCACAAACTTAAACACCCCTAAACTCACCAATCGGTTTAGCGATAAATTATGGTCATTTCTATTATACGTCTCCCCGTTTTCTAAGTGAATGGTATGGTCAAAAATAGAAGGCTTAAACTTTTCTTTCGGATCCACAATCAAGAAGTCTTTGTACTCCTTAGCCGTTTCCAACTGCTCCTTAATATTCTTGTCCTCCAGCGTATAATCTGAAAAAATAAAAATCTTATCTATCGTATATGGTTCCAATGCCAACTTCGGCGTTGCGTCTTTTACTCTCAAACGCAAGTCTACCTCGTGTTTTCCAACCGTACTATCCACTTGAACCAACAGGTGGTCTGGACTAAAAAAGTAGTACCCTTTATTCTTTAGGTAGTTATCAAAGCGAACACGTTCATCCTTGATATTGTCTAAATCATACGCTCTTCCCTCTTTTAAACGCGTAAAACGCATTGCCTTAGTCAGCCATTTATTTAGTTCAGTCGAGTCTTTTGCAAAAGTAAACTCGCGTATTTTATACTGTTGTTGAGGCACAATTGTATAATCCACACGTCTTTTCTTTTCAGAAACAACCACAGAATCAGACGATACCTGAACGTTAAAATACCCTTGATTTTCTAACCTATTCGATAGAATAGCGCGGTTTTGGTCCATATCTACTTGGTCAATCAACACAGGCGGTTCACCCATTTTGTTTCTCAACCATCGTCTCAATTTATTTGTCTTATCCGGGTTTCCCCCTAAATTGTAGAAAAACAACTTTGGATGCATTCCTAAAAAAGACGAATTGGGAATTGGGCGTAATAACCCCTGCAAGCCATCCGCCATTTCCGACTTCTGACTCTTGCTTAAGCTATCACTCTCTATGATAATCTTTCCCCCTGTATATAAATATTCATCCTCTTTTAAATGACGTGTTGCACTACAAGAAAACAAAAAAGCAAAAACAACACCACCTGCTAAAATATGTGTAAACCTACTTTTCATCTTTAACTTCATCTCTCAGTCGTTTTTTTAATTGTCTTTTATCTCTTGAATTTTCAAATAGCTCTTTAAACTTCTCGTAACTCATAGTTATAATAAATCCTACCCCTGTTTCTACAATCTGCCCTTGTAAGGCAACCTCATATCTATTTTTGCGGTACACACGCATTAGGTAACGCCCATCTTTAGACAACGCATACTCTAACTCAATATCCCCAGCAATATTATTTGCCTGTTCATTCTGGCGTTGGTTTCCTTCTACCTCAAAGCTACTTCCAACCGTTACTTTAAGTCTATCCGAGAACAAACGCTTAGAAACAGCCACGTTTAAATCTGTTCTATTCTCTCTATTTCCAGATGAGAAATCCTCACTTGACTCCAAGTTAAAGTTTAGCTCCACACCCGAAATAAGGTTACTCGCCAAGTTGTTCAACTGATCTGAAAGCAATCTACTCACACTCTGACGTGCCATAGCCCCTGCTGTCATACCACCCGCGCTACTTTCAAACGGGTTCTCACCAATAAATCTGTTTAACAACAACAAGGCAAACACCTGTTTGTTCATTTCAGACTCATTCGTTCTCAACTGTTCTAACTTCGTTTTTGTGTTGTTAATCACATCACCAGAAGCACTTGTAATACCCTCTTTCAAGCGCAAGTCAAACGATATCTCCGGTTTCAACAACTCCCCTTCCATTTTCAAAAGAGCCTGGAACGGAATACGCTGTTTATACATATTCTGTTGTGTTGGCGAAAGACCACTTAACTGTCCTCCTAACAAGTCCATAGGCGCTGTACTTGTTTCGTAAATCGCCGTTAAGTTCAACGTAGCATCAGTAGGATCACCTGCCCAAATAATATAACTACCCTTTTCAACCTCAAAACGACGTTTTAGCATATTAAACGACAAGTCGTATGCCCCCTCAGAGAACTCATATCTACCAGCCAATGTTACCTTACCAGACGGGTCGATCCCTCCTACCAAATCAGCATTTCCTTTCAACAATATCTTATCCCCACTTGACTTATCCATCACCATTGTAAAAGCCGCATCTTTGTCCACTTTAATAGCCAGCGAAACATCCAATCCTTTCAAAGCCGAGTTATTAAAATCATCCTCATACTTCTTCATCTCCGCCACTTGCAAACTCTCTTGATCAACAAACTCTACAATTCCCTCTCTATCCGCAATACTCGGATCTTCTTGCGGCATTACAAATGTAAAGTTGGTCTTTTTACCAATCTCAATTCCCCCTGTAACCACAGGTTTATTCAAATCACCTTGAATTGAAATACGCGTATCAAACACCAATGTTCCGTAGTACATATCGTTGTCCTTCACAGTTGAATTAACCGCTTTAAAGTCTAACGCTGTAATCAACAAATTAAACTTAAAGTCTTGGTACGCCTTAGTCAATATCTGACCATCGATTACTAATAAATTACCATCCACATCCGTGATACTAAACTTATCCAGCTCAATACCCCTATTTGTAAACGATATCTTTTCATTAATATTTTTAAAATCCGCATTCAAGTCATTCACGTGTAACCCAATGTTATTGAAGTTCAATGCCCCTAAAACACGAGGATCATCAAACTTACCACCCACATTCAGTTTCCCGTTAAAATACCCTTCAGCATTTGAAATATGTTCCTTTGCAAAATACTCAAAAGCATCCATTTGAAGCTTAGCCAAATCAAGGTCTAAACTCATCTCTTTGGTATCCGCATCTGCCCATCCATCTAACTCAATTCTATTGTCGCCACCTTCTAAAACCACATCTGCAATGAACTTGCTCGCACTTTCATTTTTCACACCAACGTGTAAATTTCCAAGCGCAATCTCCATTGCGTGTAAGTCGCGAATATCAATATCCGACACAAATCGCATATCCGTAGTCAAGTCTTTCAAATTCACCTCACCATTGATAAAACCACTTGCCAATAGCACGTCTTTCTTCACCATTTTAGTCAGCGTTTCAATGCTAAACTCTTTAAACTTGATGCTAAGCGGACTATTCACTTTCTCTTGTTCTGATTCGATGACAAGAGCACTTTTCCCTTGTGTCAATACAAAATCCTTTACATAGAACCCTTCCGGTTTAATCACAAAACGGTTATCTGGATTAACATCCCATTTTGCGTAATCAAGCATAAACCCATTCGGATACAACTTCATAACCATATCCTTTTCATCCATTGCCAGTTCACCCGAAATAACATAACACAACGCACCCGCACTATCTTTCAAGTTCAAGTCATACGCCAATTTGTTATCCTGTACAGCCCCTTTCAAGTTCAAGCGTCTCAACCCAATACTCGCATTGGCAATTCGCTCTACACTAAAGCTATACCCCAATGCAGTATAATAAGGTTTTACATCAACACTAATATTTGTAATCTCATTATCACCATATTTCAAAAGCGGAATATTCCCTGTTAAACTAATATAATTTGAATCAGCATCATATTTTCCACTAAACGCAATCGGTTTAATATCTGTTAACTCAGGAACTATCTTGTGAATAATCGGATTATCCTTTACGTTAATCGTGTACGTAAAATGTTGGTTATCCTCTTTCTTCTCCCCTTCCTTAATCGGTTTCTCTACCTCGCCCTCACTATCAAAATAATGCGCAATTGTCTTTCCAATCTTATCCCCTAATTCCGTCAACTTATACTCCCCTTTGATGTTGAAATCAATCAACTGAGAAGTCAAGTTCATCTCTCTATACGCCTCCTTAGCCGTTGCTGTCAGCTCAATCGGCATTAGCGAATACGCGCGTTCTGCCGAAATAAAGTTCACGTCTTTCAAACGCAACTGTCCATCTAAATCATCTGGCATTACATTATTCATCTTCGCATCCACCACAGCAGAGAACACGGCAGGTTTATCTTCGATATGTAACTTATGTAAGTCGATATGTTTAAAATCACCCAACATATTCAAGCTAATCCCTTGCTCAGTCCACACCCCATCCGCTTGTAAGTCAAAAGTCAGGTTAGGATCATTATTCACAGAAGTAACCTTGTACTTTCCGTTTTCAACCGCACCATCCACTTTAAGATTGTTGTACGTATACCCATTAAACTCCGCTTTAGCCACATCAATCACCGCAGTAGCATTAGCAGAAGTAGGTTCAAAGCTCGTTCCATCCGCTTGAATACGCATAGTCAAATTGCCAATAGAATCGTTTTTAATCAAACTACCCACCTGCAACTCTTTCACATCCGCTAATAGCGAATACTTCTCTTTTCCCTTTCTACGTTGGTCTAAAGAAGCCTTCAAATCCACATTACCAGCCGTTGTTTTCAACGCCAATTGGGTTTGAATAGCCTGCATTCCCCCTTTCACAAAACCGTTTAAAGTCATATGAGCAGGAATTTGAATATTATCCGGAACCACACCTTTAGGCGCTACCCCCATAATATCCTTAGCCGATGTTTGTACTTTATTTATCTTTAAATCAACGATTGTCTTTTCCGGAACCGGTAGTCCTTTAATTCCCCCTTGCACATTAAGCACAGTAGCTTGCAACCCTGTAATCATTAATCTATCAATCGTTAGGTCGTCAACCACCCCCTTTACCTTTGCATCAAACGTAAACGTCTTGTTGTTCATTCCCTTCAAACCAGCCTCATCAAAAACAGTTGGCATTGCTAAATACACATCCTGTAGCCCTAAATGAGAATCCTCAATAGTAGCGTCAATCGACATATTAGCAATATCATCTACTAATTTATTAACATCAACATAGTTTAAAATAATACTTGACTTAATATGTGTATTAGGCGTTTCAAGAACAAAATCTTTAATAAAAGCCGTCTGTTCACCGTATAAGAAATACGTCTTAAAATTGTCTAATTTTAGTCCACTTTGCTCATTAAAAGAAAAGCGTTCTAAGTTACCCACGATATTCGTCGAAGAAAACTGGAAGTCTTTCAACTTGACGTTCAAATCCGTAACTTCAATGTGGTTAGGGTCTAAACCAAACGCCACTGGTTTCACATTTGAATCGTCATATTTCACGTTAATCTTGTTCAACGCTAAATCCTTAATACCCAATTTCCAAGGCACCTCTTCTGTTTTCACCTCCTCAGCAGCAGGCTCAGCAGCAGCAGTATCCTCTTTCTTTTCAGCAGTTTTAGCCTCTTTATTAGGCAACAAACGCACAACACCCGTAGTATCCTCCAATTTTATCTCATTGATATCAATCTGTTGATTAACCAAATCAAGACCGTCAAAACGCGCTAAGAACTCGCCAAGAGTTAATTTAGCGTACATTTTATTATCCGTATCATCAAATAAAACCTTGCTATTACTCAAGGTAATAGTGCCCAAATTAAGCGTAGGTAAAGCAGCAGGCGTGTCCTCACTCGCCTCAGCCATCACCACCTCATTTGCCTTTTCGATACTCGCCAAAGAAGCAGGTAATTTCTTATAATCAACGTCCACCCCATCAATAGCAATCTTAGGCAAAGCAAATTTCATCTCGTCTAAATCGAATTGTTTAAAACGCGTAATAAATTTGTTTAACCCAAACTTCAAATGATGTCCGTCATACTCATCTTGAAAACTCAGTTGTAACTTACTCAGGTTGATTTCTCCCACCTCAATTTTCATCGAACCACTCTCTTCCTCCTCCTTATCATCTTCAGAAGCAAAAGCATCAATGATATAATCAAAGTTGAACTTTCCTAAGCTATCGCGGGTAATATTCGCTTTAAAATCATCTAACTCCACCTTACTCACATCAACAGTACTTGAAATCAGTTTAAACAAACTAATATCAACCCCTAAATAATTTGTGTACAGCAAGGTGTCTTTTTGTTGCGACTCTAAGTAAAGTCCTTTCACAACAATTTTCTTAGGAAAAGCAATTTCAATGCGGTCTAAGCGTACAGGCGTACCAATCTTATCTTGCACAAAAGTAATTGCAACATCCTTAACCTTATTTTGAACATAAGGAATTTGAATAGCAACAATAACCAACAGCAGTAAAACAAGGATAGACACAAATATCCACCCTATGATTTTCCCAATTTTTATAGATAATTTCCCCAACGTTTATTTTTTAACATCAAAAATAACAAAAACCATCCCATTTTTAGCGTTTATCACTGTTTAAATTAAAATAATTCTGTTTTTTTTCAGCAATGAAAAACGAACAGACCTAATGCCTTATAACAAGCCCAATAAAATTCACAATTAGAGAATAAATCACAACCTTTTTAAGCCGTACCAAATCATAAAAAGTAGTACACACCCCAATTATACCAAGCAAAACAACAGTGATATCTCCATATGAGTACTAATATGAGTTCACTACTAATCTATCTCCTTGATGAAGAAATTATAAATAAAATTGCAATACCTAAAGATTGGGAAAATAACATTTTGGAATACTCTTATAGCTTTAAACACCTTTAAGCCGAGTTTTAAACGGACCATGTTCGAGACATCTACCACACAAGTACCACATTCGTTCGAAAAAACGCCTTTTTCTCGAAGGTGTGTGGTAGTAATGTGGTAACAATGTGGTACATGAGTCAAACAACACTGCATTAATACGGCTTTAAGAGCTATTTAACCTCTTAAAAAGATGTTTTTTCACAGTAGAAATAACGTTAAAAAGAATAGTAGACTTGTGCTGTTCTAAGCACAATTGGAAAGGGGTAAAAACAAAAAAATCTCCCTGATGGAGATTAACTGAGATAATAAAAAAATGGCAAGCTACCTACGTCGCACCGCTACAACCACATACCTTTGCTGCGTTCCCACCCTGGAGGAGTCTGCAGGAGCTGGTCGCGTAGGACTTGCCACTGCAAATATACAACCATTTTGGAGTAATGAAAACAAAAATGAAAATATCCTACAAATAAAAAAGTAAGTCCCTCTATTTCAATAAAATCACAGATTAAAAAAAATAGAGGATTGTAGTCAATACAGTCATCAAAGC
The DNA here is from genome assembly GCF_900099675.1 of Myroides phaeus. Lineage (GTDB taxonomy): Bacteria > Bacteroidota > Bacteroidia > Flavobacteriales > Flavobacteriaceae > Flavobacterium > Flavobacterium phaeum. The sequence goes on along the minus strand of NZ_FNDQ01000006.1, from coordinate 9,427 downwards.
CCCTATTTGGTACTAAATACGCCAAGTAGTAAGACCAAAAGCAATCGTTTACACTTAAAAATCAACTTTTTTTCTATTGAAATCTATTGCTAAAAACGAGTACTCCTTGCCCATTTCCACAAAAACAACAAAGTAATAAGTCACAAAACACAAGGTAGTCAAACAATAAAAAGAAGTAAAAATTGTTATAATCAAGAAAACGAGATAACACCTTTCGGTTATCAGTTGAAAAGGAGTAAAAACAAAAAAATCTCCCTAATGGAGATTAACTGAGAGAATAAAAAAATGGCAAGCTACCTACGTCGCACCGCTACAACCACATACCTTTGCTGCGTTCCCACCCTGGAGGAGTCTGCAGGAGCTGGTCGCGTAGGACTTGCCACTGCAAATATACAACCATTTTATATTTCTGCAAGTCTTTTCTACTTTTCCGATAAGATTTGTATATTGTATTAAAATTAAAAAGACGGATGAAAAATTATAATATTCTATTTCCCATAGCCTTAGGCTTTGTTTTAATGAGCTGTTCGAACAATAAAAATTTAGAGAAAAATGTTTTTTCTATTGATACGACGCATTTAAAACAACTTTATGCAGGAAATGAAGACCTAAAATTGTCATTAAAAACAACTGATAACGCCGAAATTGATTCTGTTGCTTACTATTTAAACGACAAAAAAATAGCTACAGCAAAGAATAATGAGGTGCTGAATTACAACTTAGCAAACGAGAAATTGGGTGAAACAATTATTAAAGGAATAGCGTATGCTGACGGACAACAAAAAGAGGTAACGACTAAGATTGAGGTAACTTCTCCTGTTACGCCGGTTGCTTATTCATACAGAATAGTAAATACCTATCCGCACGACCAAGAAGCTTATACACAAGGGTTGGAATTTTACAAGGGTACTATGATAGAAAGTACTGGTAATGGTGAAGGTGGTGGAACGGCTATCAACTACCAAGGTACTGGTAAAAAAGGTGTGTCAAGTGTTCGCCACGTTGATTATAAAACAGGACAAGTAACAAAAATACACAAGTTGCCAATGGAGATTTTTGGGGAAGGGTGTACTATTTTAAACGATAAACTGTATCAACTGACTTACCAAAACAAGGAGGCTTATGTGTATAATCCTGAAACATTGGAGAAAATAAAAACATTGCCTTACTTCAAGAATATGGAAGGTTGGGGATTGACAAATGACGGTACGCATTTATATATGACGGGTGGTGATGAAACGATTTATAAAGTAGACCCAGAAACATTTACAGAGGTTGACCAAATCAAAGTTTACATTAACAGAACTGCTATAAAAGGAGTAAACGAATTAGAATGGGTAGATGGTAAAATCTACGCAAATGTTTACGGTCAAAACGCAATTGCTATTATCAACCCAAAAACGGGAGCAGTAGAAGCCATTGTGGATGTGAAGGAATTATTAGACAAGACAACGTATCACCAAGACCGCGATGTTTTAAACGGAATTGCTTATAATCCGCAAACAAAAACATTCTTCTTAACAGGTAAAAACTGGGATAAGATGTTTGAAATTGAAATCATTAAATAGAATATCTCAAATCAAAAAAGCCTCAATAACAAACAGTGTTATTGAGGCTTTTTTTGCTCTTTTATACTTGAGTTATTGTTGCTAATAATCGGAATTAGCACAATTGACAACAGGCGTACAATTCCCTATTCATACAAGTTAACCCCGTTTACATCAGTGGTTAGTACATCCGACATATAGTCAAAAAACGGACGCATTGCCTCAAACGTTTTAATCACTTCATCCGCAAAACCCGGTTTTAATATCTCTTTATCTGTAAATGGACGCATAACTAAAAACTGTTTCTTGCGCAATAAGTCAATGGCAGGATGCTCTTTGTCAAATCCCTTAGGGCAAGTTTTCAACTCCTCACCTACTAAATCGCCAAAATACGCTTGAAAACGCTTGTCTTTAATTATATCGCGCAACTCACTATCATCCATTTCAATCTCCTTTCGAATACGCAATAAGTCCTCTTTATTAGGTTCCCAGAAACCACCACCAACAAAACTCTTTCCTGGCTCGATATTGATGTAATACCCTCCTCTTAACAACGGCTTATTACGTCCTAAGTGTAAACCAAAATACGTTTTATAAGGCGTTTTATCCTTAGAAAAACGCACATCTCTATAAATGCGATGAACGTGAAACAAATCCACCCCATCGTGCTGTTGCATCGTTTCATACACCTCTTTAAAGAAGTCTTTCACCTCTGCAAATAGCTTGTCGAAATACGGTTTATTTTCTGCAAACCAAGGCTTATTGTTATTCTGACTAAGCGTTACCAAAAAATCTAAGTGTTCTTTCTGTAGCGACTTCATATAAATGATTTAAGTGTTTTCCAATGATTTAATTTGTCTTGCAAGCTCATCCTTGCATTAGCCCCACTGGGCGATGGCATTGTTACAAAGGTAATACCTTCTATGGTACCAATGTACTTTTTAAAATACTGTGCTGCCTTTTGACTGGAGAACACAATGGTCTTTATAGTAGGATACGCTTTTAGCAAGCCCACAATATCATTAGGCTCCTCTCCTTTTATCTTACTATCTAAGCTCCCTTCGCGTTCACACGATTGCAAAACGTCCCACAACGCAATTCTGTGTCGTCTTAACAATTCCTTCTTTCGTTCGTAATCAGTAGTCATTTCTTCTTCAAACACCCCAAATAAGATAGGCCAAAAGGCATTTTGTCTATTGCCGTAATACTCTTGTCCCTCTAACGACTTCACACTGGGCATCGTTCCAAGCACAAGAACAGTAGCATCATCGCCTATCAACGGTTCAAAAGAAGCAATACGCATTTCATTCTTCATACCGATAAAGATAGGTGTTTTCTAAAATAGTCGCCAAAAAAAACACATCTTGGAAATAAAATGCCAAAATAAGGCAAACTACGTAAAACATTAGCAACAGAAAACAGCGAATAGACTATCAGTCAATGCAATGCGTTAAATTTTTTATAATTTTCCTGGTGTTTTTTATAACTAAAAGTAGAAATAAATAATTTTGCACAAAATAAAAACAAAATACACTTTAGTAGATAAAAAGCCAACATTAAACACAATAATATCTATTAAGTGTACATATAAACATAATAACAAAACAAAAACTTAATAATTACGCTATGATTAGAAAACAATTATTTTTCTTTGGATTAACAATGGTATTAACCTTAGGAAGCTGTAGTAAAGGAGATGATAATAACCTTGTAAATCCAGAGCCACAAAAAGGAGCACCTATATCTGCACCTATCGTTCCTCCTACAAGAAAACAACAAGTTGACTTAGTAAAAGAAGTTGAAATTACAAACAACAAAAAAGGAGATATAACAACTATAAAAACTGTTTTTAGTTACAATGCAGATAATACATTAAACACTGTAAGTGGATTAAAAACAAGCCCTTCTTTTGACGCTGAGGATATTCGCTACGAGTACAGCAATGGAAAGGCGACTGCTTTTGTAACACAAAAAGGAATTACAGGAGAAGACGTATATGAATTTACCTTAGCTCCAAATGAAATGAAAGCTATTTCATTAAAAGTTACTTTAGCTAATACAGAAGACACTAACAGACGTTACGACTTTACATACAACGAGTTAAATCAACTTGTAAAAATTGATAACAAAAGTAACATTAATCACGATATTGAAGAGTACATTTGGGAAGAAGGAAATCCTTTAAAAACGCAAACACGTGAACAAATATCGAATACGTATAAAAAATCAGATATTTTAAACAATAGCAATATTGACTTAAACGCACTTATTGCAAGTTATCCTAACTTCATCAATCCAAGATACGCTGCTATTCAGGGGTTATTAGGTGTAAAAGCAACTAACTTATTACAGCAATATGAAACATCTCGTAGAGCATATTCTTATACTTACAAACTAAACGAAAAAGGATTAGTATCTCAAGTAGTGAGAACAACATTCTACAAATATGAAAACGAAACTGAAACAACTACATTTGACATCAAATACTAAACGTATTTTCAGTTTATCACAAACAAAGTCCAACTGCATATAGTTGGACTTTTTTAGTTATTATCTCTTATTTTACTCATTTACAAGTGTAAAATCACACTTAAAAAAAGGTTTGTTCCTCCAGTATTAAACAGCAGTAAGCTATGAAACAACACATTAGAAAGTACATACACAAAAATAGGTTCAAACGCCCATAGATAAAGGATTATTAGTAAATTTGCCCCACTTAAAAACACTTATTAAATACACCACAAATGTCATTTGCAATAGGAATCTATATACCGGTTTCGCCCGAATACGTTTTAACACCAACTGTCATTTACGCTGATAAACTAAGCGGAATATATTTTGAAACTGATAATGAGAAATTTGGACGAGTAACCTTTCAAGGTTTAGACTCAATCAAGGTTTCAAGAGGAGAATACTTACCTTTCGGACAAAACATTACATCGGCTACAGACGAAGTCGTTTGGATATACAAAATAATCAACTCTTCTTGGTTAGGAGAGCGTTACAACTACGAGAAAAAACACTACGGTACAGATTATGAATTTGGTGGAAATGTAACGGAAATGCTAACGGATTACTCACATTACATTTTCCAGTTTCACGACCAATTTATTGAAGTTATCGCTAAAGGTTTTTGGTATGAAGTGGCTGACGAATGTTTGCTAAACAAACCTTTACAACCAGGACATCCTTTCTTAGAGTTGCCAAAAGAAAACACCTCAACTATTCTTGTAAGAGGATTAGCAACAGAGGTTACAAAAACAACAAAATCAGAAGACGAGATATTGAGTGACGCACAGTTGTGTTCACAACGCTTAATCGACTTTAGCATTCAGATAGGAGACAAACCAAAGGTGGACAATACCTTATCTGTATTTATGCGAAACGGAGAACCTGTAAGCGTATTGAAAGGATATTTCTCTGCCACACCAATTGAGTTTCCCGGAATTGCTACTTTAGAAGAAGCAAGACCATACATTGAGAAATATATGCTTGAAATAGTGAATAGACGTCAGAATATGGGACTTAACTAAAAGTCCCGTCTAAACTATATAAGACTATCGTGTTGCCTTATTTCGTTTATTCTTCGCTATTAGAAGGTAAACGAAATGAGTAACAATAGTCAACCCTCCTCCTCCTAACAAGAAAAACATAAATATTCCTAAATCTGGCATACCACAACGTGGTTCATTAGTCAATACATCAGGATAAAACAAAGGCGGTATCACAAAGATATACATCGCTAAGATTAGTGCAACTACCGCGTGTTTCCACAATCGCAACCCCTTAGCGTCTAAAAGCACACTCAGTGCAAGCTGCATAATCCATATTCCTACAACAGTAGCTATCATCATCTGACACCAATTTTAAAGTCAGAATAAAAATAATAATTCTACATAAAACAGCCTAATAAAAATTACTTCTGTCCTTTTATAAAATACAATGAGCCGAATAGCTTAATTATTCGGCTCATGTTTATAGGGTATTTTGAGCCGAATAAGCAATATATTCGGCTCACACCTTTCCTTCAAAAAGTAAGTAAACAAAAAAAGCCGAGTCTATAACAGACTCGGCTTCCACTTTATAACAATTAAATGTCGGATATCCGATTATTTAACTTCTTCGTAATCTACATCTTGCGTACCATCAGCATCAGTACCTCCTTGGTTTGGTTGCGCTTGTTCAGCACCACCTTGTTGTCCTTCAGCTTGCGCTTTGTACATTTCCTCAGAAGCAGCTTTCCAAGCCTCGTTAATTTTGTCTAACGCAGGTTGAATAGTAGCAACATCTTTTGTCTCGAAAGCTTTTTTCAATTCCTCTAAAGCACCTTCGATGTTAGATTTATTGTTTGCAGATAATTTATCTCCAAATTCTTTCAATTGTTTTTCCGTTTGGAAAATCATAGCATCAGCCTCGTTGATTTTCTCAACAGCCTCTTTTGCTTTTTTATCAGCATCAGCATTCGCTTCAGCCTCTTTTTTCATTCTTTGGATTTCTTCTTCAGTTAATCCAGATGAAGCCTCGATACGGATATCGTGAGATTTACCTGTTCCTTTATCAGTAGCAGATACTTTAATAATACCATTCGCATCAATATCAAAAGTTACTTCAATTTGAGGCACACCTCTTTGTGCTGGTGGTAAACCGTCAAGGTGGAAACGACCGATAGTTTTGTTATCGTTAGCCATTGGTCTCTCTCCTTGTAATACGTGGATTTCAACCGATGGTTGGTTATCCGCAGCAGTAGAGAACACTTGAGATTTTTTAGTAGGAATAGTAGTATTCGACTCAATTAATTTAGTGAATACACCTCCCATAGTCTCAATACCTAATGAAAGTGGCGTAACGTCTAATAACAATACGTCTTTAACATCACCTGTTAATACCCCACCTTGGATAGCAGCACCAATAGCTACAACCTCGTCTGGGTTAACACCTTTATGTGGTTTTTTACCAAAGAACTTCTCAACTTCTTCTTGAATTCTCGGGATACGAGTAGACCCACCAACTAAGATTACTTCATCAATATCAGATTTAGATAATCCAGCGTCTTTTAATGCTTTCTCACAAGGAATCATTGAACGACGTACTAAATCGTCAGATAATTGTTCAAATTTAGCTCTTGTTAAAGTTTGCACTAAGTGTTTAGGTCCAGAAGCAGTAGCTGTAACATAAGGTAAGTTAATCTCTGTTTGTGTAGCAGAAGACAACTCAACTTTCGCTTTCTCAGCAGCCTCTTTCAAACGTTGTAATGCCATAGCATCTTTACGTAAGTCAACACCTTCAGCAGCGTTAAACTCATCAGCTAACCAGTTGATGATTACGTTGTCAAAGTCATCCCCACCTAAGTGAGTATCTCCATTAGTAGACAATACTTCAAACACACCATCACCTAATTCAAGGATAGAGATATCAAAAGTACCACCACCTAAGTCATATACAACAACTTTTTGGTCTTTTCCTGTTTTGTCTAATCCGTAAGCTAACGCAGCCGCTGTAGGCTCGTTAATAATACGTCTTACTTTTAATCCTGCAATTTCCCCAGCTTCTTTAGTAGCTTGACGTTGTGCATCGTTAAAATATGCTGGTACAGTGATTACTGCTTCAGAAACTTCTTGTCCTAAATAGTCCTCAGCTGTTTTTTTCATTTTTTGCAAAGTCATTGCAGAAATCTCTTGAGCAGTATATAAACGCCCGTCGATATCTACACGTGCAGTGTCGTTGTCACCTTTTAATACTTTGTAAGGAACAGCGCTAATTTCGTTAGAAATTTCACTGAATTTTTCTCCCATAAATCTCTTAATAGAAGAAACTGTTTTTGTAGGGTTAGTTACCGCCTGACGTTTAGCAGGGTCACCAACTTTAATTTCTCCACCTTCTACGAACGCAACTACTGATGGTGTAGTTCTTTTACCCTCTGCGTTAGGGATTACTACTGGCTCGTTACCTTCCATTACTGAAACACATGAGTTTGTAGTTCCTAAGTCAATACCGATTATTTTACTCATAATATCTTTATAGTTTATTTTTATACAATTTGTTCATTTCTGAGCTTCAAGCTCGGTTACTATTAAACAATCTCTGTGCCAACACAAAAAAATGACACTTTTCAGCCTTTTAGGGCAAATACTCGCATTTTAATATGTCAGATTGTCATTTTCGTTACTATTACTTCATTATTTACAGCCCATTTCGTCAGTACAACGCTGACAGCAATATGCTTGAAATTCCACCAATAAACGGTAGATTACTACAATCTACTCCCCTTTTTCAATAAAAACACTGCTTCTATAAACCAAAACCGGATTATTGAGGCAATCGTCTTGCTGTGTAACGAGTATATGTCTTGCTTTTTGTAGATACGTGTTTAGATGAATATCCTTATTGAGAATAAGCAACACGTATAAGTGCGTTGCCTTGTGTAGATACGTGTTTAGATGAATATCCCTATTGAGAATAAGCAACACGTATAAGTGCGTTGCTTTGTGTAGATACGTGTTTAGATGAATATCCCTATTGAGAATAGGCAACACGTATAAGTGCGTTGCCTTGTGTAGATACCCGTTTAATGTAGGGCTACAATTATAAGTGCATTAGCATTTACTTTGACAAGGCAAGATGTAAGATTGGATACGCCTTACCCTGGTCATCCAGTTCAGAACGACCGATCTGTGTAAACCCACAATGCAGATAAAAGCCAACCCCTTGTGTGTTTTGTTCATTCACATCTACTTTAGAAACGTTCATTTGCTCCACAGCATACCTAAGCAACTGCTTGCCTATGCCTTGTCCCCTATATGCGTTATCAATAAACAACATCTCCAAGCTCTCTTCCGCAATTCCCATAAACCCAACCAGTACGCCACTTGCATTCTCAAGTGCATACAAATTTACATATTGAAAATACCTTGGAATATTTGCTTTATAGTATTCAAAATCCTCTTTATGCAGAAAGTCGTGTGTATTTACAACCGCACTCTCCCATATTTCCATCAACCTTGGGTAATCCACTACCTTTACTTTTCTTATCATCCCTATCGATTTTGATTTACACTGTATAGAGCACAAAAATCATTCTTCTTTTGCTTATAACCGCATAGCACGCACATAAATTTGTAATACAATCTACAAGGGGGTAAACAGAGATGAATTGGAATTACATTTAGTACAGCAAGATTACGGAGCTATAATCACCATAAACTATGATTACTTTAGTACAGCAAGATTACGGAGTTATAATTGCCATAAACAGAGATAAACTGGAGTTCAAGCCTATTAAAAACAGTGGATGTAGAAAGATAACAAACCTTGTTTTGATTAATCTTTACTCCACCGCACTCTTATTTATGTTGTGAAATTCGCCAAAAAGCAGATGGTGCACAATTATTTCAAAAAAAAGTACATTTTTTTTCACATCATAAAACTATCATTGTAAATAAGTTAAGAGAAACACTGCGTTTTTTATTCAAAAAATTACAGCAGAACCCTTGACACGTATCACATTTGTGCTATCTTTGCACTCGCAATACAGAACAACTGTATACGACCGGAGAAATGGCAGAGTGGTCGAATGCGGCAGTCTTGAAAACTGTTGACTGTAACAGGTCCGGGGGTTCGAATCCCTCTTTCTCCGCAATAAACACTGATACTTAGTCAGTTAAAGCATAAACACCCAATTTTACACCCAAAAATGTAAAGTTGGGTTTTTTTATATCTTTTATTTAAGTAAATTAGCATATTTACTGTTGAAATACTAATATCTCTTTAAGAAATTTAGGATCAGGTGCAAAAGTTGGGGACTAAGCAAAAAGTTTCGTCAATCTAAACAGGAAAAATGACTTATCTCTTACACCTCTATACATCATTCTAAAGTACTTAAT
>NZ_FNDQ01000026.1 GCF_900099675.1 Myroides phaeus | reverse complement strand
CTTATTTTTTTCAAAGCGAAATAACGTTACTTTTTTATCTTTACTCTTTCACTATTTGTGTATGATCGTCTGCTGTAATGCGGATGCAAAAGTAGTATCTTTTTGGCTATTTCCAAACTTTACAACTCCTTTTTTGTAAGGTTTTTTATAACGTGTTGTTATGTTGCCTCTTACCTCTGAAAGTTTTTTTTTCTTTTTGTTTTTATTGGTTCAAATAGGTCTGACTTCTTTAGTAAAGTAAACACTCTATATATAGGTATACTATTATAGGTATTCTTATTACTCTCCTTATATAGGTACAAAATTAGTTATATCACTTCTATACGTAATTGTAAAGCGGTTATTTTGACATCATTTGCTATCACATGACATCATATGCACTATAAACTCCGTCCCGCTTTTATCCATATTTAACATAACACACTGATTATCACAATCATTACATCATCTTGAATGAAGATTGCTCGGAGATACACCAGAGATAAGCCGTAGATACCTCGCCTAAAGTCCTTTTTTGCGAACCATCTACGACTTATCTACGAGCTATCTACGACTAAGCAACAAAGTAAACCTTTATAAAACAGCCTAAAGTCCAGTGTTTACAAGCTATTCAAAGTGTGAATCTTATAAAAGAGCTATGCTAACGCCAAACAAAAAAGCCACTTAACGTTTAGGTTATAGAAATGACATTCCAAATATTTTATAATTCTTTAAAAGACTCCAATATTTTCCTCATAGAATCCTGTTCATCAACTTTTCCGTTAACAGGAACCCACGTATATACTTGATAATATTTTTCTTTCCCCTCAACTAAAACAATATTATAATAAATATCACTCTCAACCAACCTTACCTCAAAAGAAAGAAACACCGACTTATTATTTTTTGTAGTTGAATTTTGAATAACCGGCTTACTTATTATACTAAATTTCTTATCAATTTGCTCCAAGAAAAAATCAACATACCCCTCTAAACTATCCGAATAATTTCTCTTTGAAGTTGATATCGCTATTAACTTTGTAAGATTAGATTTAGGCTCTTCAATTACCATCACACATACACCTCTAATAGAATTCATATATTGCAATGACGCTTCAGAGTTCAAACCTTCAACTCTTTTTAAATAAGTTGGTAACTCAATAGAGTATTCATTATTAAAATCAACAACCTGGACATCTACTTTATCATTACAATTCAAAAAAAGAGTAGTAATAAAAATCAATCCTCCTATTCTCTTAAACAAACTCATATTTATATTATAAAACAAAAAATTATTTTCTACACTCCTTTATTACCTCCGAAAATAATTCTAAACTAATTATTTTTTCTTGTTCATCATAAATAGGTGCTGTAATCATTAATTCATCTACCTCTAAGATATCACAAAAACGTTGAACATCCTCCCTTATGTCATCAGGAGTTCCTATAAAAGAACAAGCCGTCATATTATATACTGCAGCTTCCTCTTCAGTAGTCCAAACACCATTCATAGTATCACAAGGTTCTTGCATTGGCTTCCTATCATTTCGAATAATCCCTAAAAACATTTTATAGAAAGATGTAGCTAAAAACTGTGCTTTTTCAGACGTATTGGCAACAATAGCATTTACACAAGCAACAAAATAAGGTTCTTGTAATTGAGAAGACGGCTTAAAATATTTCTTATAAATTCTACTCGCCTGTTGAAGCTGATGAGGAGCGAAATGACTTGCAAAAACATAAGGTAACCCTAGTTCTGCGGCTAAATATGCACTTTCAGTACTTGAACCCAATATCCATAAAGGAACATTAGCCCCTTCACCTGGGAAAGCACGAACTTTACATTGCTTATCAGTATTGCTAAAATAACTTTGCAACTCATCGATTTGCTTAGGAAATAAATCTGCTATTTGAACATCGTTTCTCCTTAATGCCATAGCAGTAAGTTGATCCGTTCCAGGAGCACGCCCTACTCCCAAATCTATTCTATTAGGATACAATGCATCTAAAGTACCAAATTGTTCAGCAATAACTAAAGAAGAATGATTAGGCAACATAACTCCACCTGACCCTACCTTTATTTTAGACGTACCACTTGCAATAAAACCAATTAAAACAGATGTAGCAGAAGAAGCTATATTCGCCATATTATGATGCTCTGCCATCCAAAATCTACTGTAGTTAAATTTTTCAGCACATTGAGCAACCTTTAAAACACTTTGTAACGTTTGACTAATACTCTTACCCTCTCCTACAATTGCAAGATCTAAAAAAGAATAAAGTATTTTTTTAGATTTATCTCCCATGACACTCATATATAATTTCACACAAACTACAAGATACTTATTTTTATTTTAAAAATAAAGAAAGTAATACCCCTCTAAAAACAAAAATCACTTCAATAAAGAAGTGATTCTGTATAACTATCTAATATCAATTGTACAATTAGATAAATCATCAATTATAGCTAGTGACTCTACTCTCACCCCCTTCTCTTCTAATAGCTTTCTACCATTTTGAAAAGCTTTTTCAATGATAAATCCCATTCCTACCAAATTAGCTCCAGATTGTTCTATTAAATCTAAAACTCCAATTGCAGCATTACCGTAAGCTAAAAAATCATCTACAAAAAGAACATTATCACCAGGTTTTAAAAAGTCTCCACTAATAACAACATCATAAGTTCTATCTTTTGTAAAAGAATGGATCTGCGTATGTAACATGTTTTCCATAGTAGTAGGTTTTTTCTTCTTAGCGAAAACCACAGGCAAATTCAATAAATACCCCGTCATAATAGCAGGAGCAATACCACTTGCTTCAATTGTCATAATCTTATTAACATTACTTGAAGCGAAACGACGTACAAATTCAACACCGATTGACTTCATCAAAACAGGATCCATTTGATGATTAATAAAGCTATCCACTTTTAAAATACCTCCTTCAAAACATTTACCATCTTGAAGAATACGTTGACGTAATAATTCCATTTTTTTGTTGTGTTGTATATTTTTATTTAGCATGTTAATATACACTAAATTTATTAGTCAGCGAATTTACCACAATCTAACAAACAAGCAATACAGAAAAAGATAATAGAATATCCCACATAAAACATTATTCTGGATATCAGCAATAAATAACCCTCAAATATTTCTTTACACTATAAAACACTCTAAATATAGTAAGTAGATATATCAAAAAACCCCAAGTGCGACAAACTTGGGGTTCTTCTAACAAAAATAAACTAACAACTCAATAAACAACAAATACATAAGCATTTGGTAATTTAATTGAATCACATACATAAAGTGCGACAACAATTCTCTATGTAATCTCTTCTTTAATATAATAAACTATATTCAAATTTAGGATAGCCACGCTCTCCCTTCTCATTCATAAAACCAAGCATTCTCATTTTATAAAAATTCCCTTTAGAATCTTTTATCACATAAAAAACATCACGATTTAAAACTTTAGCATTTGCAACATCTCTCCAATTACCACCAATAGTAGTTAAATCAGAAGACAAATGACTTTCAACAATATCTTGCTTAGTAAACTGTTTGTAAAATTTCTTATCTCCTTTAGGAATCTCAACTTGATAAGCCTTAACCCCTCCATAACGATTAATAACAATGAAATCTGAGAAACCATAAGAACCTTTTGGTGTCCCATTTTGATCTACTGTATTAGTAAAAACAGTAAAGTTCAAGTCCCACTTCTTTTTTGAAGGCTCAACATTAACAATCTTAAAATCTTTTAAACTGAAAAAAGTAAAATTAAATGCTTCATTCTTAGAGATCACCACTTCATTATGGGTTACGTCATTTAAATTTGCATACTGCAATAAATAGCCATCATTTCTTTTCAAAATACGAATTTTCATCCAACCCCTTTCATCACCTGTAATATTAACAGCCCCAGGCGCTACATTACCTGTACCAGGAAGAAAACCTAAATTTAAGAGATAAACATTATTCTCTACATCATTATCACTTATTTTGTTGATTGCAGTAAAATCTAAATTACCAGAAGTATGATCAATATAAGCAGTATTTGCGGCATCAAAAGTTCCTATTTGAACCAACTTTTTCATTTCATTAACGTGACCTTCATTCACTTTATCAATATCATTAAAAGCTAATTTACCAGCTGCCATATAAACAGCTCCATTTATCTTAACAACATCCTCTTTTCCAGAATAAAAAGCTAAGTCCCAGGCATCACGTTTAATAGGATAAGTAGCTTTACCTCCTAAATCAACATATACCTGGAATGGCTGACTTGGTCCACCAATAGCAGGACTTAAAATCCCTCCTAATGCAGCATCAAAACTAATAGCCATTAAATTATACCCTTGAATCAAAGCATTCGCTCCTTTATAATTAACTCTTTCTATTTGAAACTGTATAGTCATATCTTGACGTCTCCACGGAAACTCAATATTTTTAAACGTAAACTCAGCTCCTTTATCTCCTTTTACAAAAGGGACAATTAAAACTTCATCTGAAACGGCAGGTAAAGTTTCGAAGTCACTTCCATATTCAGCATTAGTTGCTTTTACTCGAATCTCAACACTACCACTTTCAATTGCAACGTCTGAAAATATTAATGAAATATTTTTTGTACTCTTAATATCCAAATATGAAATAGACTGTTCTGCAAATGCTACAATAAAATCTCTGCTTTCATTATTACCATTTTTCGAATCCTTTTCACACGAAAGAAAAAGACACATTATCAATGACAATACACTTATTTTAATAAAATTCTTCATTTTTTTTACTTCTAAAAACCTAAATCATATTGTAATTTCATAAAAACACTAGTCCCATATCCTAAAGGAATTGTAGTAACTCCACCATCATGAGCAGTTCCAGCACTTGTTGTAGATTTTAAATATTTAATATCAAATAAATTTCTTACCCCTACAGTTAACATTAGTTTTTTATCTAAAAAAGGCTGTCTCGCTGTTAAATCAAGCATTGAATAACTCTCTTGTTTTCCCTTAATATAATAATCTCCAAAAATATCACTCTCCTTTTTATACTTATATTCCTCACCATTATACTTATAATAAACTGAGAAAACAGATCCTGTTTTAGGTAATCTATAACTAATATTAGCTGTAACTTCAGGTGTATATAAAAACTTATCTACATCTTGAGGTGCATTAAATATCTCTTGAGCAGTACCTGACATAGTAAAACCAAGTCCAAAATTGAACTGCTTATAACTTAATTGATTTAAAATAGTAAAACCAATATTTCTAAAGCGATCAACATTATTATATTCAAATCGCAACCCATCTGGACTTACGATCTCAATTAAATCAATTTTATCCTGCACAGTTAAATATCTACCCGTTAAACTAGTTGTTGCATTAAAATCATCAGAAATGTTATACTCTTTCTTTAAATTCACAAAAAGAGTTTTTCCTTTCTCAGGACTTAGATCAGGGTTACCCTGTAAATCATGATTAACATCTACAAAGTAAGTATATAGTTCTTCATAATTAGGTAATCTTGGCGAAGTACCTACAGTTGCACGTAATTCATAATCCTTATTAAATACATACTTCATTACTAAACTAAAAGCATGTTGACTTTCAAAAACATTTGAGGTCATTAAACGATATCCAGGTCTCACCATAAACTTAGGAGTAACCTTAATTTCTGAAGAGGCATAAAAATCATAACTTCCAAGAGTTTTATTCTTTGGCTTTTCTCCCAGCACCTCAGTCATACTTGAATACCCTTTATTATTTAGAATTTCATAACCTACTTGGAACTTTGCCTTTTCCCACTTTATAAAATCACTAAAAGTACCCCTTGAAAACCACACTTCCTTACTTTCATTTTTAAAAGACTCTCTATCAAATTTTTCATCATATTTAATACGATAACGGTAACTATCAATATTTCTTTCTTGCTTTTGATAAGAAAACGAAAGGTCAAAAAACATTAAATCCCCCATTGTTCCAGACGTATTTAATACATTAGACCAACGTTTAGTATTTGTAATTTTATCCTTCGCTGTTGGGTCAATGGTTTCAAAAACAGGATCTTCGTTGAATTCATATAAATGAGAATAATTTTTCATACGTTCATCGAAATACTCAAACTTATAAAAAACTCTATATTTACCTTTATGATAGTTTAAAAGTCCTTTTACATTATTCTGATTTTTAGGTAACCAATCATGTCCTCTTTTATCATCATCTCCATAATAATTATGTCCCTCTCTATCGTTATACCAACCTTTAAAATCATTATGTGTATAACTTAAGCTTGCGTATATATTGTCATTAATATTATGCCCAATAGTAATACCTTGAATATGTTTACCTTTATTCTTGAAATCATACTCTTTTCCCACCGTTTCCTCCTGTAAAAATGTCTTCACATTCCAGTCGTGAATACTATTTTTCTTAGTAATTATATTGATAATTCCTGTAACAGCATTAGCTCCATAATCAACACCCATTGCCCCCTCAACAATTTCAATTTGCGCAACATCATCAAGGTTTATCTGTGTCAAATCAGTATTATTTCCAAATCCCTCATCACTAATCATTGGCACATTATCAATTAATATTGTAAAATATTGCGCATCTAATCCAAACATTTTGACTGAAGAACGTCCTGTACCTCCGTTAGGTAATATAGAAATGTTCATTACCTGATTTAAAGCATCAGCTAAAGTAACAGCTCCCAGATTTTCAATTCTTTGTCTATTTAATATAGTAACATTATTAACAGCTTTATTAATTGACTGTGGATTATATTGACCTGAAATAACAATTTCTTCTAATTTTTGATCTGGTGAAGCAATAGTATCATTTACTTGTGCTCTTGCCCCTACACTAAAAACTGAACATAGTCCAAGTGCAATTATTAACTTACGCTTCATTAATATTTTCTTATTATTCATTAAGATAAATTATCAATTGCAAATATAAGAAATATTATTATTTAAACTCATTTTAAATAATAATATTTGAAATAAAAAAACGGAGCTTAAAAGCTCCGTTTCAATTATATAACATTTCATTAATTCTGTGGTAAAAAAACCTCTGCCATCATACAGCGAGCACTTCCTCCTCCACAAGCTTCAATTGTATCTAAAGAACTATGTAAAATTTCACAATGTTTTTCTATACTTTTAACTTGTACTGGTGTTAAACTATTATAAGCTTGAGTAGACATTACTAAATATCTCTTATCATTAGCTCCTTTAACTTGTAACATATTACCTGCAAAGTTATTCACTTGATCTTCAGTAATTGCTATTACTTCTTTACCTGAGTTTTTTAAATTATTTAAAACAATCTTTTTTTCCTGTTTATCATCAATACAATCTAAGCAAATAACAGCAAATGTTTCAGCTAAACACATCATTACATTTGTATGATAGATATGTTTTCTCTCTCCATTTACATTTTGAAATGCTTCGAAAATAACAGGGTCCATTTCAAAATCTTCACAAAACTCTATAACTAAACCTTCATCAGCACGAGGAGATAATGCACAATAAGTTTTTTCATTTACACGATCAAGTAATAAACTACCTGTTCCCTCTAAAAACAAATCATCTTCTTCAGCTGATGTATAATCCCATACATCATTTATAACGAAACCTTGTTCTTCTAACACATCAAGAATATCCTCTCTACGTTCTCCCCTCCTATTCTCAGCAAACATTGGGTATAATACTATTTCTCCAGATTCATGAAATGAAATCCAATTATTTGGAAAAATACTATCAGGTGTATCAGGATCTAAGGTATCCTCCACAACAATAACATTCACCCCCACAGCTCTAAGTTTTTCAACAAACACATCAAACTCAAGTTGAGCCTTTGCGTTAACTGTTGCAGGTGTTAAGTTATCTAAAACTTTTTGATAATAATTATTCACAGCCGTTTGCTCATTCATTCTAAAAGCAACTGGACGAATCATTAAAATATTATTTGTAGTTTGACTCATATCTTTTTATATAATTAATCACGTATTAAAGGTAAAGTAGAACATCTTAATAACCCCTCTTGCTTAGCTATTTCAGCATAAGGAATTTCTTCTACAGTAAAATTATGATTTCTCAACCAATCATTTAAACGTTTAAAGTTTCTTTCAGAAACAACAACATCTGGAGCTATAGAAAATACATTAGAAAACATATGATACATTTCTTCTCTCTCAATATGGAACAAATTATCATAACCAAAAAGATCAACTAAATACTGATATTCTTTTTCATCATAAAAACCACCTTTATAAATTATAGCTTTATCCTTACCAACTGGCTGAAAACAACAATCTAAATGCAAGGCATTATCTCTTGGTTCGACTTTAGACTTAACTAAATCAAAACTCTTAACAATTTTATTAGGAAACAATTCCTTTATAAAGTTTACACCAGCCTCATTAGTTCTTGCAGTAATATAATCTTTATAATCAGGACGTTTATAAGAACCGATAAAAATATGATCATCCCATAACATTACATCACCACCCTCGAAATGAACTTCGTCTGGTGCGGATATAATATCATTATCATTAATTTTATCTAAAACGTAGTGTATAGCTTCGAGCTCACGATCTCTATCAGGAAGAATATTAGCTTTAATGAATTTATCATCAATAACAAAACCAATATCGCGAGTAAAAATTTGATTATAGTTTTCAATTATCTCAGGTCTAAAAACCTGAACATCGTATTTCTTAAATACATTATTAAAAGCATCCATTTCCTTTATCATATCAGCTTCTATTGGATAAGTACCTGCTTTAATATGTTCTAAAGATTTTGGGTCATATGCTTCTTCAATCGTAGGTGTGGGTCCGTTACTTTTTGCAGTACCTAGGACCACAGCCCGCAAACGAGCAGTTTCATTGGTTACATTTAGTTTTAACATAATAGTCATTTTCCACAAATATAGCAAAAAAGGACACTGAATAATCAACTCAATAAATATTGTATCAAATAAATAAAAGCCCAGAAAAAGACCCTAAAATTTGACTATTTATTTACCTTATTTTAAACAAAAAAAAGAGGGTGACGCATGATCACCCTCTCATAATTTATAACATAAAGTTATTATTTTCTTTCATCAATTGGAACAAAACTTCTCAAAGCTTCCCCTACATATAACTGGCGAGGTCTTCCAATTGGCTCTTTATTAATTCTCATTTCTTTCCATTGAGCAATCCAACCTGGTAAACGTCCAATAGCGAACATTACAGTGAACATTTCAGTTGGAATACCTAATGCTCTATAAATAATTCCTGAATAGAAATCAACATTAGGATATAAATGTCTTTCAACGAAATAAGGATCTTTTAATGCAGCTTCTTCTAATTTCTTAGCAATCTCTAAAACTGGATCATCAACTCCTAATTTACTCAACACTTCATCTGCAGCTTTTTTGATTATACGAGCTCTTGGGTCAAAGTTTTTATAAACTCTATGCCCGAATCCCATCAATCTAAAAGCATCATCCTTATCTTTTGCTTTTGCAATGTACTTATCAACATCACCACCATCATTTTGAATAGCTTCTAACATTTCAAGTACTGCTTGGTTAGCACCACCGTGTAATGGTCCCCATAAAGCAGAAACACCGGCAGAAACAGATGCAAAAAGACCTGCGTGAGATGAACCAACAATTCTTACAGTAGAAGTAGAACAGTTTTGCTCATGATCAGCATGCAAAATAAATAACTTATCTATTGCATTTTTAATTACAGGATCAATTTCATACGGTTGAGTTGGCAAAGCGAACATTAGACGTAAGAAGTTATCTACATAACTTTTAGTATTATCATAATAGTTTAATGGATAACCTTTAGCTTTTCTATGAGTCCAAGTTGCAATAACTAAAAACTTACTCATAGTCTTACATACTGCATCATATAAATCTTTCTCACAATCAGCATTGACAACTTTTGGATTAAAAGCAGTTAAAGCACTTGTTAAAGAAGCTAATACTCCCATAGGGTGTGCAGTCTTTGGAAAACCATCTATGATATTCTTCATTTCTTCATTAACTAAAGAATGTCTTCTAATATCATTTTCAAATTTCTCAATTTGCTCTTTAGTAGGTAATTCACCAAAGATAATTAAATATGCTACTTCTAAAAAGTTTGATTTACCAGCTAAATCTTCAATCGAGTATCCTCTATACCTTAAAATTCCTTTTTCACCATCAAGAAAAGTAATTGCACTTTTACAAGACCCAGAATTCTTATAACCTGGATCATAAGTGATAGCCCCTGTTAATGCACGTAATTTAAGGATATCAATTGCTACTTCATCTTCTGTACCAACTAACACTGGAAATTCGTGTCTTTGACCATCAACTTCTATATAAGCTGTTTTAGACATATTGTTATTATTTTATTTTTTCATTACTAAATTAAATCTTTGCTATTTATTAAAAACCAAAGAAATTCAGAAGGAAAGATACGACTTATTATGCATACATACAAGTTTAAACACAACCTAAATGCGTAGAATTATACTTAAAAAATCAGCTTTGACATAGAACGATACCATATCGAAATTTAACCTAAAGTATATTTCATTTTTCATACTAAAAATCTTAAAAAACAAAAGAAATACAAACCCAAAAAATTAGAAAAAAGAAAGCTTTTATACCATTACTAAGATTCATATTCATATAGAGAAAAACTAAAAACAAAAAAGAGCGATAACATTGTCTTGTTATCGCTCTTTACTATATAATAAATATAATATCTTATTTTACTTTAAAAGCATTGCTTTGAGGATAGTAAGCAACATCACCTAATTCCTCTTCAATTCTAAGTAATTGATTATACTTAGCCATACGATCAGAACGAGAAGCAGAACCTGTCTTAATTTGCCCACAATTTAAAGCTACAGCTAAATCAGCGATTGTACTATCCTCTGTTTCACCAGAACGGTGAGACATTACTGATGTATAACCAGCATTTTTAGCCATATTAACAGCTGCAATAGTTTCTGTTAAAGTACCTATTTGGTTAACCTTAATTAAAATCGAATTTGCAATATTACCTTCAATACCTTTTGATAAACGCTCAACATTAGTAACAAATAAATCATCTCCAACTAATTGTACTTTATCTCCAATTCTTTCCGTTAAATACTTCCATCCTTCCCAATCATCCTCTTGCATACCATCTTCTATAGAAATAATAGGATATTTTGCTGCTAATTCAGCAAGATAATCAGCTTGTTCTTTAGACGTACGTACTTTACCTAAATCACCTTCAAACTTAGTATAATCATACTTTCCATCAACATAAAATTCAGACGCTGCACAGTCTAAAGCTATCATAATTTCATCACCAAATCTATATCCTGCATTTTCAACAGCTTTCTTGATAGAGTCTAATGCATCTTCAGTACCTTTTAAAGTTGGTGCAAAACCACCTTCATCACCAACAGCAGTACTCAACCCTCTTTCATGAAGAACATTTTTCAAGTGATGAAAAATTTCCGTTCCCATCTGCATAGCATGTGTAAAAGTAATAGCTTTCACAGGCATAATCATAAACTCTTGAAATGCAATAGGTGCATCTGAATGAGAACCTCCGTTAATGATATTCATCATAGGAACAGGTAGAGTATTAGCAGAAACACCACCTACATAGCGATACAAAGGAATATTCAATTCTGCTGCTGCTGCTCTAGCTACTGCAAGAGAAACACCTAAGATTGCATTTGCTCCTAAATTACCTTTATTTGAAGTTCCATCAAGTTCAATCATTAATTGATCAATAGTATTTTGTTCAAAAACACTAACACCAACTACATGTTCAGCAATAATATTATTCACATTATCGACTGCTTTCAAAACTCCTTTACCCATAAATGCTTTTCCACCATCACGTAACTCTACAGCTTCGTGTTCACCAGTAGATGCTCCAGAAGGAACAGCAGCTCTACCTAAAAAACCATTTTCAGTAACTACATCAACTTCAACAGTAGGATTACCTCTTGAATCTAAGATTTGACGTGCATGCACACTTACAATTGTACTCATATATTGTGTCTTAAAATTTAGTATAAACAAATTTACAAATTAAAAAAGTGGTATTCCTATATTTCACCAAAATACTACTAAAAAACAAAAAAAAAGAGCTTATTAAGCTCCCTTCTTTTTGATCATACTTTGTACGAACTCATCAAATAAATATCTTGAATCGTGTGGTCCAGGACTTGATTCAGGGTGATACTGTACAGAAAATACTTCTCTATCAATCATTTTCATACCTGCAACAGTTCCATCATTTAAATGAACATGCGTTAATTCTAAATTAGGATGTCTATCCAATGCTGCTTTTTCAATAGCAAAACCATGATTTTGAGAAGTAATCTCACCTCTTCCTGTTTCTTTGTTCATAATAGGATGATTAACACCTCTATGCCCACTAAACATCTTAAAAGTAGAAACCCCTTGTGAAAGACCAATCAACTGATGCCCTAAACAAATTCCGAAAACTGGCTTACCAGAATCAATAACCTTGTTCACCGTATCTAAAACACCAAGCGATGCTAGTGCTTTAGGATCACCAGGCCCATTAGATAGGAAATAACCATCAGCTTCAAAAGCTTCTAACTCAGCAAAGGAAACATTATAAGGGAATACCTTTACAAAACAATCTCTCTCATCGAAGCAACGTAAAATATTAGTTTTAATACCAAAATCTATTGCCGCAACTTTAAAACTTGCAGAACTATTTCCAAAAGTATAAGCCTCTTTTGTAGAAACTTTCGATGAAAGTTCTAAACCATCCATTGAAGGAACATTATTTAGTAATTCTTTCAATTCAGAAACAGACTTACCATCAGTTGAAATAATTGCATTCATAGCTCCGTTATCACGAATATGAGCTGTTAAAGCACGAGTATCTACATCTGAAATAGCAACTAAATTTGCCTCTTTCAAATACGTTAGTAAATCAGAATTAGAGTCAACACGTGAATGATTAAAACTAAAATTCTTACAAACTAAACCAGCAATCTTAATACCATCCGAATCAACTTCATTATTATTAACTCCATAATTACCAATATGTGCAGTAGTAGCTAACATAATTTGACCAAAATAAGATGGGTCAGTGAATATCTCTTGATATCCTGTCATACCAGTATTAAAACAAATCTCACCAAATGCAGTCCCCTCAATACCAATTGACTTACCATAAAAAACTGTACCATCTTTTAAAACTAAAAGAGCCTTTTTTCTTTCTATATATTCCATAATAAAGTTGTGTTGTATGAATTACAAAAATAAAAAAAAAGGACAACCCTAAAAGGGTGTCCTTTAATATAATTAATAATAAATAATTTTAAAAAAACTATTCATTAGTATTTGCTTCAGTTGCAGGAGCTTCAGTTGCTTTTTTCTTACCTCTACGAGTGTTAGATTTTTTAGCATCTTTCTTAGCAACGTTATAGATTTCGTTGAAATCTACTAATTCGATCATTGCCATATCAGCGTTATCACCTAAACGGTTTCCTAACTTAATGATACGAGTATATCCACCTGGACGATCTCCAACTTTTTGAGCAACTTCTCTAAAAAGTTCAGTAACAGCCTCTTTGTTTCTTAAGTAAGAAAAAACAACGCGACGGTTATGAGTATCGTCAGTTTTAGATTTAGTTACTAATGGTTCAATAAACTGTTTCAAAGCTTTAGCTTTAGCAACAGTAGTATTGATACGCTTGTGCTCGATTAAAGAACAAGCCATATTAGCCAACATAGAATTTCTATGTCCAGCTTTTCTACCTAAATGATTTATTTTCTTTCCGTGTCTCATTTCTTTCTAGAATTTAGACTTAAAGTCTATATTATTCTTTATCTAATTTGTATTTTGATAGATCCATCCCGAAATTAAGCCCTTTAACAGCAACTAACTCTTCTAATTCAGAAAGAGATTTCTTACCGAAATTTCTAAACTTCATTAAGTCATTTTTGTTAAATGAAACTAAGTCTCCTAATGTATCTACTTCAGCCGCTTTCAAACAATTCAATGCTCTAACTGAAAGATCAAGATCTACCAATTTAGTTTTTAGAAGCTGTCTCATATGAAGAGATTCCTCGTCATAAGATTCAGTTTGTGCAATTTCATCAGCCTCCAAAGTAATTCTCTCATCAGAAAATAACATAAAGTGGTGAATCAAAGTTTTTGCAGCTTCTGTTAACGCATCTTTTGGATGAATAGAACCATCTGTAATAATGTCAAACACTAACTTTTCGTAATCAGTTTTTTGTTCAACACGATAGTTTTCTATAGCATACTTAACGTTCTTAACTGGAGTATAAATTGAGTCAGTAAAGATAGTACCAATAGGTGCATTAGGTTTTCTATTCTCTTCAGCTGGTACATAACCTCTTCCCTTCTCAATAGTAAGATCCATATTAATAGTTACATTACTATCCATGTTACAGATAACCAATTCTGGATTCAGAATTTGGAAACTTGAAATAAATTTCTGGAAGTCTCCTGCAGTTAACTGTTCTTTACCAGAGAAAGAAATACTTACAGTTTCATTATCTACATCCTCTATTTGACGTTTAAAACGAACTTGTTTTAGGTTAAGAATGATTTCAGTAACATCCTCAACTACACCAGCGATAGTAGAAAACTCATGATCCACACCCTCGATACGAACTGAAGTAATAGCATATCCTTCAAGTGAAGAAAGAAGAACTCTTCTTAATGCATTACCTATAGTCAATCCATATCCCGGTTCTAAAGGTCTAAATTCGAATTTACCCTTAAAATCGGTCGAATCAATCATGATAACTTTATCGGGCTTTTGAAAATTAAATATTGCCATATTTGTTTCGACTGAATGTCAATTATTATTTGTTGTACAACTCTACGATTAACTGTTCTTTGATGTTTTCTGGAACTTGAAGTCTTTGAGGTACAGAAACGAAAGTACCTTCTAAAGTTTCAGGATTCCAAGTAATCCATTCGTAAACAGCACTAGAATTAGATAATGAACGTTCGATAATCTCTAGAGATTTTGATTTAGCACGAACAGCTACTTTATCACCAGGTTTCAATTGATATGAAGGAATGTTTACCAATTCTCCATTTACAGTAATATGTCTATGAGAAACAATTTGACGAGCAGCTCTACGAGATGGAGCAATACCCATTCTATAAACTACGTTGTCTAATCTTGACTCACATAATTGAATTAAAACTTCACCAGTAACACCACGAGCAGCAGAAGCTTTCTTGAATAAGTTACTGAATTGTTTTTCTAAAATACCATAAGTATATTTAGCTTTTTGTTTCTCCATTAATTGGACAGCATATTCAGATTTTTTACCTCTTTTCTTTGCTAATCCGTGTTGCCCTGGAGGGTAGTTTCTTTTTTCGAATGATTTATCATCACCGAAGATTGCTTCTCCAAACTTACGAGCGATTTTCGTTTGTGGACCAGTATATCTTGCCATTTCTAAAAATTAAAAAAAGGTAGGGATTATGAATTCAGGTCACTTTCCTCCGATAATCTTTTCCTACCTTAGGTTATACTATAAATTAAACTCTTCTTCTTTTCGGAGGACGACATCCGTTATGTGGCATTGGAGTAATATCGATAATCTCAGTTACTTCAATTCCGTTGTTATGTAAAGATCTGATAGCAGATTCTCTTCCATTACCTGGTCCTTTTACATAAACTTTAACTTTTTTCAATCCTGCCTCAAGTGCAACTTTACCGCAATCTTCTGCAGCCATTTGAGCAGCGTAAGGAGTGTTCTTTTTAGAACCTCTGAATCCCATTTTACCTGCTGATGACCAAGAAATCACTTCACCTTTTTTATTAGTCAATGAAATGATGATATTGTTAAATGTCGCATTAATATGAGCCTCACCTGTTGCTTCAACAAGTACTTTACGCTTTTTTGTATTCGCTTTAGCCATATTACTACTTATTATTTAGTTGCTTTTTTCTTGTTAGCAACAGTTTTTCTTTTACCTTTTCTTGTTCTAGAGTTGTTCTTAGTTCTTTGTCCTCTTAATGGAAGACCAGATCTATGACGGATACCTCTGTAGCATCCGATATCCATTAAACGTTTGATGTTTAAAGAAATCTCTGAACGTAATTCACCTTCAATTGTGAAATGAGAAACAGCTTCACGAATAGCTCCGATCTCGTCATCATTCCATTCTTGAACTTTTTTATCTTCGCTAACTTGCGCTCTTCCAAGAATTTCTTTAGCTCTGCTTGAACCAATTCCGAAGATATAAGTTAAAGCAATAACTCCTCTTTTGTGTTTAGGTATGTCTACCCCTGCGATTCTTGCCATAATTATCCTTGTCTTTGTTTAAATCTAGGATTCTTTTTATTAATAACGTAAAGTCTACCTTTTCTACGTACTATAATGCACTCGGCACTTCTTTTTTTAACTGATGCTCTTACTTTCATTTTAATAGCCTCTTTAATATCTATAAGTAATTCTTGCTTTGGTCAAATCGTAAGGGCTCATTTCCAATTTAACTCGGTCACCTGGTAACAACTTAATGTAGTGCATACGCATTTTTCCAGATATATGAGCGATTACTATATGTCCATTTTCTAATTCCACACGGAACATTGCATTTGATAATGCTTCAATGATTGAACCGTCTTGTTCTATTGCTGATTGTTTTGCCATAAAAAATTAAGCTATTGCTTTCCTATTTTTACCACTCGTCATCATACCATCATACTGTTTATTCAGCAAGTATGAATTAACTTGTTGTATTGTATCGATTACAACACTAACCATAATCAATAACGACGTTCCACCGTAAAACATTGCCCAACCTTGTTGAACTCCTAATAAACTAACTACAATAGCAGGAAATATTGCTATCAAAGCCAGATAAAGAGACCCTGGGAATGTAATTAACGACATAATTCTATCTAAGTAGTCAGCTGTGTCAGAACCAGGCTTAACACCAGGAATAAAACCACCACTTCTCTTTAGATCGTCTGCCATTTTATTAGTAGGTACTGTAATTGCGGTGTAAAAGTACGTAAAAATTATGATTAATAAAGCAAAAAGTAAATTATACTGCCATCCGAACACATTATGGAATGTAGAACTGATTGATTTAGCAGTATCAGAAGTTGATAAACCAGCAACTGCTGCTGGCACGAACATAATTGCTTGTGCAAAAATGATCGGCATAACTCCTGAAGCATTTAGCTTTAAAGGGATCCACTGACGATTACCGCCTAACATAGATTGATCATAAGTCCCCGAAGCACTTCTTCTTGCATATTGAACCGGTATACGTCTCACTGCAAGAGTTAAATAGATACAAGCAACAATGATTAACAACCATAAAATTACTTCTATAACCACCAACATTGGTCCTCCATTATTATCTGTAATTCTTGATTGGAATTCTTGGATGAAAGACATTGGAAGTCTTGCAATAATACCAACCATAATCAATAATGAAATACCATTTCCAATACCTTTATCAGTAATTTTCTCACCTAACCACATTGCAAAAATAGTTCCGGTAACTAGTATAATTACTGAAGAAAACAAGAATGAGAAAGAATTGAAACCTAACAAAAATGCATCTGATGGTAGTTGGACATACAAGTTATAGATATAGCTAGGTCCTTGTAATAAAGTAATACCAATAGTTAACCATCTTGTTATCTGGTTCATTTTCTTTCTACCGCTTTCCCCATCATTTTGGAGTTTCTGAAGATAAGGAACCGCAATTCCCATCAACTGAACAACAATGGAAGCAGAAATATAAGGCATAATACCTAATGCAAATACAGATGCTTGCGAAAATGCACCACCTGTAAAAACATTAATCAACCAACCAATACCTTGGTCAGTTTGCTCTGTTAAAGCTTGCAATTTCGTTGCGTCAATACCTGGAAGGGTTACTTGTGTACCAAAACGGTACACAAGTAATAATCCCAATGTTATCAAGATTTTGTTCTTCAACTCCTCTATTTTCCAAATACTGGCTAATGTTTCAAAAAACTTCTTCATCTTGTTTATTAAGATTTTATAACTTTACAATTTCTCCTCCAGCTGCCTCGATTGCTTCAATAGCAGATGCTGAAAACTTGTGTGCAGAAACTTTCAATTTTGCTTTGATTTCTCCACGCCCTAAAACCTTAACCAAACTATTCTTAGAAGTTAATCCTAACTCAACTAAAAGAGCAAAATCAACAGTATCTGTAATTACTCCGCTATCAACTAAAGACTGTAATTTCTCTAAGTTAATAACATCATACTCTACTCTATTGATATTTTTGAAACCAAATTTAGGAACACGTCTTTGAAGTGGCATTTGCCCTCCTTCAAATCCGATCTTTTTAGAATATCCTGAACGTGATTTAGCTCCTTTATGTCCTTTTGTAGAAGTTCCTCCTTTTCCAGAACCTTCACCACGACCAACACGTTTGTTTTGGTTGTGTACTGAACCGTTAGCTGGTTGTAAATTACTTAAATTCATACTTTACAATATTATTTAATTTCTTCTACAGAAACTAAGTGTTGAACTTTATTTACCATTCCTAAAATAGCAGATGTAGACTCATGTTCTACTACCTGTCCCATTTTACGAAGTCCTAAAGCCTCTAATGTTCTCTTTTGATTAAGAGGACAATTAATTTGGCTTCTTACTTGTTTTACTTTAATCTTTGACATAATTCTTTCAAATTAACCTTTAAATACTTTTTCTAAAGAAATTCCTCTTTGTTTTGCAACTGTAGAAGCACTTCTTAGGCGTAATAAAGCATCGAAAGTAGCTTTCACCACGTTATGTGGGTTAGAAGAACCTTGAGATTTAGATAATAAATCCGTGATTCCTACAGATTCCACAACCGATCTTACAGAACCTCCAGCGATAACTCCAGTACCTAAAGATGCAGGCATCAATAGAACTCTAGCTCCACTAAATTTTCCTTTTTGTTCGTGAGGAATAGTATGTCCGTTTAAAGGAATTCTAACTAGATTTTTCTTAGCATCCTCTACTGCTTTAGCGATTGCTTCAGAAACGTCTTTTGATTTACCCAAACCATGACCCACTACACCGTTTTCATCACCTACAACAACTACAGCTGAGAATCCAAAAGCTCTTCCCCCTTTAGTTACTTTGGTAACACGATTTACACTAACCAAACGATCTTTTAAATCAAGACCAGTTGGTTTTACAAATTCTACGTTTTTATAATTTTGATACATAACTAATTAGAATTTTAATCCAGCTTCTCTAGCTCCTTCTGCTAATGATTTAACACGTCCGTGGTATAAATAACCGCCTCTATCAAAAGATACAGTTTCAACCCCAGCTTTTAAAGCCTTCTCTGCAATTAGTTTCCCAACCGATGCAGCAGTTTCAATATTGGTTCCTCTTGTTATACCTGCTTCTCTTGAAGATGCTGCAGCTAGAGTTACTCCATTCACGTCATCTATAACTTGTGCATAGATTTCTTTATTACTTCTGAAAACAGAAAGTCTTGGTTGAGCAGGAGTACCGCTAACTGTCTTTCTGATTCTGAATTTTATACGTTGTCTTCTCTCAGATTTTGTTAATGACATAGTCTTAATTTTTAAGCTGATTTACCTGCTTTTCTTCTTAACTCTTCACCCACAAACTTGATACCTTTACCTTTGTAAGGTTCTGGTTTACGGTATGAACGGATTTTAGCTGCAACTTGACCAACTAATTGTTTGTCAAATGAAGTTAATTTAATGATAGGGTTTTTACCTTTTTCAGATATAGTCTCCACACTAACTTCTGGCGCAACATTCAACACAATATTGTGAGAGAATCCTAAAGCTAAATCTAATTTTTGTCCTTGATTAGAAGCACGATATCCTACCCCAACCAATTCTAAACTGATAGTAAATCCTTCAGAAACACCAGTGATCATGTTATTAATTAAACTACGGTATAATCCGTGTTTAGCTCTTTCTTCTTTTGCATCAGAAGAACGCTCAACAATAACTTGATTTTCTTCAACTTTAACACTAACTGTATTAAATTCCTGAGTAAGTTCTCCTAATTTACCTTTTACAACAACTTCTCCTTCGTTAACTGTTACAGTTACACCAGCAGGAATTGCTATTGGACTTTTTCCTATTCTTGACATCTCTTAGTCTTTTTAAATTAGTATACGTAACAAACTACTTCTCCACCAACGTTTAATTGTTTCGCTTGTTTTCCTGTCATCAATCCTCTTGAAGTTGACACGATAGCGATTCCTAAACCATTTAAGATTCTTGGAAGGTCTGTTGCAGAAGCGTATTTACGCAAACCTGGTTTACTAATTCTTTGGATATCTCTAATTACAGACTCTTTCGTGTCTTTATCATATTTAAGAGCTATTTTGATTGTACCTTGAACTGTACTGTCATCAAATTTATAGCTTAAGATATATCCTTGATCGAATAAAATTTTTGTGATTTCTTTTTTGAAATTAGATGCTGGGATTTCAACCACTTTGTGGTTTGCTCTAACAGCGTTTCTAACTCTTGTAAGGAAATCTGCTATTGGATCTGTATACATTGTTTTTACCTTTAAATCTTAATTACCAACTTGCCTTTTTAACACCAGGTATTA
The DNA here is from genome assembly GCF_900099675.1 of Myroides phaeus. Lineage (GTDB taxonomy): Bacteria > Bacteroidota > Bacteroidia > Flavobacteriales > Flavobacteriaceae > Flavobacterium > Flavobacterium phaeum. The sequence goes on along the minus strand of NZ_FNDQ01000026.1, from coordinate 14,914 downwards.
ACCCATTGTTTGCCATCTCACGGAAAGTAACACGAGAAATACCGAATTGACGCATATACCCTCTTGGTCTACCTGTCAATTTACATCTGTTGTGTAAACGTACTGGTGAAGCATTTTTAGGTAACAGTTGTAATCCTTCGTAGTCACCTGCCTCTAAAAGAGCTTTTCTTTTAGCAGCATATTTATCTACTAATGCCTGTCTTTTAACCTCACGGGCTTTCATTGATTCTTTAGCCATACTTAATTCTTTTTAAAAGGTAATCCTAATTCAGCAAGTAAAGATTTCGCTTCTTTATCTGTATTAGCAGATGTAACGAAAGTGATATCAAAACCAGCGATTTTGTTTACTTTATCGATGTTGATTTCAGGGAAAATGATTTGCTCAGTAACTCCTAAGTTATAATTTCCTCTTCCGTCAAATCCATCAGATTTAATACCAGAAAAATCTCTAACTCGTGGTAAAGCTGAAGTAACTAAACGGTCTAAAAACTCGTACATTTTCTCTCCACGTAACGTTACTTTTGCCCCAATTGGCATTCCTTTTCTTAATTTGAAAGAAGCAACGTCTTTCTTAGAAATTGTCGCAACTGCTTTCTGTCCTGTGATTTTAGTTAACTCCTCAACAGCGTAATCAACTAATTTTTTGTCAGAAACAGCAGCACCAACTCCACGGCTAACAACGATTTTCTCAAGTTTAGGAACTTGCATTACGTTTTTATAACCGAATTCCTCAGTAAGAGCAGAGATAACTCTGCTTTTATATTCTTCTTTAAGTCTTGGTATATAAGCCATAACTATAATACTTGATTTGATTTTTTAGAAACTCTTACATTTTTTCCATTCTCTTCTTTGATAGCTACTTTAGTAACTTCATTAGTCTTAGGATCAACGATCGCTAAGTTAGAGATATGAATCGGAGCTTCTTTTTTAACAATTCCACCTTGAGGGTTAGAAGCACTTGGCTTAACATGTTTTGAAATCATGTTAACTCCTTCAACAATAGCTTTGTTCTTTTCACGTAATACACGTACGATTTTACCTTCTGATCCTTTGTGATCTCCAGCGATAACTCGTACTGTATCTCCTGTTTTTATCTTTAGCTTAATCATGTTTAGAACGAATTACAACACCTCAGGTGCTAATGATACAATTTTCATGAATTGTCTTTCACGAAGTTCTCTTGCTACTGGACCAAAAACACGAGTTCCTTTCATCTCACCTGCAGCATTCAATAATACACAAGCGTTATCATCGAATCTGATGTAAGATCCATCAGCTCTTCTCACTTCTTTTTTGGTACGCACAACTACTGCAGTTGAAACAGCTCCTTTTTTAACGCTTCCGTTTGGAGTTGCTTCTTTAATAGAAACTACAATTTTATCACCTACAGAGGCATAACGACGTTTCGTTCCTCCTAAAACACGGATAGTCAAAACTTCTTTTGCTCCAGTGTTATCTGCTACTTTAAGTCTAGATTCTTGTTGTACCATAATTATTTCGCTCTTTCAATGATTTCAACTAATCTCCAACATTTAGATTTAGATACTGGACGAGTCTCCATAATCTTAACTGTATCTCCAATGTTGCAGTCATTTGTTTCGTCGTGTGCAACGTATTTCTTCGTTTTCAACACGAACTTACCATATAATGGGTGTTTTACTCTTTTTACTTCAGCTACAACGATAGATTTCTCCATTTTGTTGCTAGTAACAACACCTATTCTTTCTTTTCTTAATTTTCTATTTTCCATCTTTCGGCAAAATACAATTATTGTAACTCTCTTTTGCTTAGTTCAGTTTTAACTCTTGCAATACTTCTTCTAATTGATTTAATTTGAAGAGGATTCTCGATTGGAGAAACTGCATGAGAAGACTTTAAGCTGTTATATGTGCTAGTCAACTGGTTTAGTTGATCTTGTAATTCAGCTACAGATAGATTTACTATTTCTGATTGTTTCATGATAAAATTTTATTATGCTTCGAAATCTCTAGCAATTACAAATTTAGTTTTTACAGGAAGTTTTTGAGCTGCAAGACGCAACGCTTCTTTAGCTACTGAAATTGGCACTCCACCAACTTCGAACATGATTCTTCCTGGTTTTACCACAGCAACCCAGTATTCTACTGCACCTTTACCTTTACCCATACGTACTTCGAGAGGTTTCTTAGTGATCGGTTTGTCTGGGAAAATTTTAATCCATAACTGCCCTTCACGTTTCATAAAACGAGTAGCAGCGATACGCGCTGCCTCGATTTGACGTGAAGTAATAAATGCAGAGTCCATAGATTTGATTCCAAACATACCATTTGAAAGTTCATGCCCTCTTTGAGAAATCCCTTTCATTTTACCTTTCTGTACCTTACGGTATTTTGTTCTTTTAGGCTGTAACATTTTTCTTCAGTTTAAAAATTACTTTCTTTTGCGTGGGTTAGATTTACCTTTTGGAGACCCTGATGATTTGGATTGTTTTTTATCCATACCAGCTAACGGAGAAAGATCTCTTTTACCGTAAACTTCACCTTTCATGATCCACACTTTGATTCCCATTCTACCGTAAGTAGTGTGAGCTTCTGCAAGTGCATAATCAATATCAGCTCTGAAAGTTGATAATGGAATTCTTCCCTCTTTGAATGTTTCAGAACGTGCCATTTCAGCTCCGTTTAAACGACCAGAAATCATAACTTTGATTCCTTCTGCATTCATTCTCATCGCTGCAGCCATAGCCATACGGATAGCTCTACGGTAAGAAATTCTGTTTTCGATTTGACGAGCGATACTAGCAGCCACTAAATATCCATCAATCTCAGGACGTTTAATTTCAAAGATGTTGATTTGAACTTCCTTATCAGTAATCTTTTTCAATTCTTCTTTTAACTTGTCTACCTCTTGTCCACCTTTTCCGATAATGATACCAGGTCTAGCAGTAGTGATAGTAACGGTTACAAGTTTCAAAGTTCTCTCAATGATTACTTTAGATACACTAGCTTTTGATAAACGAGCATGGATGTACTTTCTGATTTTGTGATCTTCAGCGATTTTATCACCGTAGTCGTTTCCACCATACCAGTTTGAGTCCCATCCTCTGATAATACCAAGACGATTCCCGATTGGATTAGTTTTTTGTCCCATACTGTTTACTAATTGCTTTGTGTGTTATTATTAGATCCTAATACGATTGTAACGTGATTAGAACGTTTTCTGATTCTGTGTGCTCTTCCTTGAGGTGCTGGACGAAGTCTTTTCAACATCATACCACCATCAACTCTGATTTCTTTAACGATCAATCCAGCTTCTTCAATGTTTGAATCACTGTTTTTCGCTTGCCAGTTTGCAATAGCAGACAAAAGTAATTTCTCTAATTTACGAGAAGCTTCTTTTGAACTGAATCTTAATATATTTAGAGCTTTTTCTACTTTCTGACCTCTTACTAAATCCGCAACTAAGCGCATTTTTCTAGGAGAAGTAGGGCAATTGTTTAGCTTAGCAAAAGCAACTTGCTTATTAGCTTCTTTAACTTGCTCTGCTCTTTCTCTTTTACGAACTCCCATAGCTTCTTATTATTTTTTACCTTTATTCTTTGCACCAGCGTGACCTCTAAAAGATCTTGTTGGCGAAAACTCACCTAATTTATGTCCTACCATGTTCTCTGTAACATACACAGGAACAAATTGACGACCATTATGTACTGCAATAGTTTGTCCAACGAAGTCTGGAGTAATCATAGAAGCTCTTGACCAAGTCTTGATAACTCCTTTACCACCAGCTTCAACATTTTGTTGAACCTTTTTCTCTAATTTGAAGTGAACATAAGGTCCCTTTTTTAACGAACGTGCCATGTCTTAATCTTTTATTTCTTTCTACGTTCAACGATATACTTATTACTCGCCTTAACTTTAGAACGAGTTCTGTACCCTTTAGCAGGCATTCCATTTCTAGAACGTGGGTGTCCTCCTGACGAACGACCTTCTCCACCTCCCATTGGGTGATCTACTGGGTTCATTGCTACTGGTCTAGTTCTAGGTCTTCTTCCTAACCATCTTGATCTACCAGCTTTACCTGAAACGATTAATTGGTGATCGTGATTAGAAACAGCTCCGATAGTAGCCATACACTCTAATAAAATCAAACGGATCTCTCCAGAAGGCATTTTAATTGTAGCGTATTTACCATCTCTAGCAACTAATTGAGCAAAAGTTCCTGCTGAACGAGCGATAACAGCACCTTGTCCAGGGCGTAACTCGATACAAGAAATAACTGTTCCTAATGGAATAGTTTTTAAAGTCATTGCATTTCCAACTTCTGGTGAAGCATCAGGTCCTGAAACTACAGTTTGTCCAACTTTCATACCGCTTTGAGCAATGATGTATGATTTAGCTCCATCTGCATAAGCGATCAATGAAATGAACGCTGATCTGTTTGGATCATACTCGATTGTCTTAACAGTAGCTGGGATACCTGCTTTAGTTCTTTTGAAATCTACAACACGGTATCTTTGCTTATGACCACCACCCATGTAGCGCATGGTCATTTTTCCTTGACTATTTCTACCTCCAGATTTTTTTTTCGGTGCTAGTAAACTACGCTCCGGCTTATCAGTTGTTATAGCGTCAAAACTATTTACAACTCTAAAACGCTGACCTGGGGTAATAGGTTTTAATTTTCTAACTGACATTACTTATTAATTAGATATTTGAATAAAAGTCTATACTTTCTCCTTCTTTCAATTCAACTATTGCTTTTTTATAAGCATTAGTTTTAGCGTTGATCATTCCACTTTTAGTGTACTTAACAGAACGCTCAGCACCGTAGTTCATAGTATTTACACTAACAACAGTAACTCCATAAGCTGCCTCAACAGCTTTTTTAATCTCAATTTTGTTAGCTTTTCTATCAACTACAAAACCAAAGCGGCCGAAAATTTCGCCGTCTTTAGTTATTTTTTCTGTAATTATAGGCTTAATTAAAACACTCATCTTCCTATTATTTACTTAAATTTTCAACAATTCCTGCTACAGATCCTTCAGTCAACACTAAACTACCTGCGTTTAAAACAGCGTAAGTGCTTAATTCTGAGTTAGTTACAACAGCAGACTTCTCTAAATTGCGTGATGACAAATATACATTATTATTTGATTCACCCAACACAAATAGAGATTTTTTATTTTCCAACCCTAAAGCATTCAAAACGTTAATGAATTTTTTAGTACTTGGTGCTTCGAAATTAAAGTCTTCAACAACGATTAAATTTGATTCTTTCATCATGATAGAGAAAGCAGATTTTCTCGCTAAACGTTTTAAACTTTTGTTTAATTTGAAAGAGTAGTTTCTTGGTCTTGGTCCGAAGATTCTTCCCCCTCCTCTGAAAACTGGAGACTTGATACTTCCCGCTCTCGCTGTACCAGTTCCTTTTTGTTTTTTAATCTTACGAGTACTACCAGATATCTCAGCTCTTTCTTTAGCTTTATGAGTACCTTGTCTTTGATTTGCTAAATATTGTTTAACATCAAGATATACTGCGTGATTGTTTGGTTCTATACCGAATACTGAATCTAAAAGTTCAACTTTTCTTCCAGTATCTTTTCCTGTGATATCTAAAACTTTTACTTCCATTACTTCTGAACGATTACATAAGAGTTTTTGTGTCCAGGAATAGCTCCTTTAACAACAAGTAGATTTTTATCAGCAACTACTTTTAAAACTCTAAGGTTTTGTACTGTTACATTTACTCCTCCAGTTCTTCCCGCCATGCGCATTCCTTTGAATACTCTTGATGGGTAAGAAGAAGCTCCTACAGATCCTGGTGCTCTTAAACGGTTCTTTTGTCCGTGAGTAACTTGACCTACTCCACCGAAACCGTGACGTTTAACAACCCCTTGGAATCCTTTTCCTTTAGACACACCTTGAACGTCTACAAATTCACCTTCAGCGAACAAATCAACAGTGATAACATCACCTAATTTGTAATCACCTTCGAATTCTTTGATTTCAACAACTTTTCTTTTAGCAGATGTTCCAGCTTTCTTAAAGTGACCTAACTCAGCTTTAGTAGCATGTTTCTCTGTCTTGTCATCGAAACCAAGTTGTAACGCTTCATACCCGTCAACCTCATTGGTTCTGACTTGGGTAACGACATTTGGACCTAATTCGATTACTGTACAAGGAAGGTTTTTCCCGTTTTCATCGAAAATACTTGTCATGCCGATTTTTTTACCAATTAACCCAGACATAAATATTTATTTAAAATTTATTTTTCAATTTAAAAGAACTAAGTATTGAGGCAATTACCTCAATACTTAGCTATAAAATTTTTGTTTCGAACTAAGCGTTATTTATCACACTTTGATTTCAACTTCTACTCCACTTGGTAACTCTAATTTCATTAAAGCATCAATTGTTTTAGAAGATGAAGAATAGATATCTAACAATCTTTTGTAAGAACTTAATTCAAACTGCTCTCTTGCTTTTTTGTTCACGTGAGGAGAACGAAGAACAGTAAATATTTTTTTGTGTGTTGGTAACGGAATTGGTCCTGTTACTACTGCACCTGTACTTTTTACAGTTTTTACGATTTTCTCAGCTGATTTATCAACCAACATATGATCGTAAGATTTTAATTTTATTCTGATTTTTTGACTCATTTTTCTCTAACTAAGATTATGCGTTTCCTTTAGCTTTTGCAATAACTCCTTCAGAAATATTAGAAGGTGTTTCTGCATAATGAGAGAACTCCATTGTAGAAGTAGCTCTACCTGATGATAATGTTCTTAATGTAGTAACATAACCAAACATTTCTGATAATGGAACTGAAGCTTTAACAACTTTAGAACCAGCTCTATCATCCATGCTGTTGATTTGTCCACGACGACGGTTTAAGTCACCTACAATATCACCCATGTTTTCTTCTGGAGTTAACACTTCTAACTTCATGATTGGCTCAAGAATAACAGCTCCTGCAGCTTTTGCAGACTCTTTATATCCCATTTTAGCAGCTAATTCGAAAGATAAAGCATCAGAGTCAACTGCGTGGAAAGATCCATCAGTTAAAGTAACTTTCATAGAATCCATTTCGAATCCTGCTAAAGGTCCTTGTTTCATTGCTTCTCTAAATCCTTTTTCTACTGAAGGAATATATTCTTTTGGTACGTTACCACCTTTAACCTCATTAACGAATTGTAATCCAACTGCTGGTTTACCATCAACGTCTTCTGCAGGTCCAATTTTGAAAACGATATCAGCGAATTTACCACGTCCACCAGATTGTTTTTTATAAACTTCTCTGTGTTGTGCATCACGTGTAAGAGCCTCTTTGTACTCTACTTGTGGTTCACCTTGGTTAACTTCTACTTTAAACTCACGTTTCATACGGTCGATTAACACGTCTAAGTGTAACTCTCCCATACCAGAAATTACTGTTTGTCCAGAAGCATGGTCAGTTTTCACTGTAAACGTTGGATCTTCCTCAGCTAATTTAGCTAAAGCAGTACCCATTCTATCCATATCCGCTTTTGTTTTTGGCTCAATAGCGATACCAATTACAGGATCTGGGAAAATCATACTTTCTAAAACGATTGGGTTTTTCTCATCACATAGAGTATCTCCAGTTTTGATATCTTTAAACCCTACAGCAGCTCCAATATCTCCAGCCTCAATATATTCGATTGGATTTTGTTTGTTAGCGTGCATTTGGTAGATACGAGAAATACGCTCTTTATTACCAGAACGAGTATTCAATACGTAAGAACCTGCATCTAAGTGTCCTGAATAAGTTCTAAAGAAAGCTAAACGACCTACGAATGGGTCAGTAGCAATTTTAAACGCTAATGCAGAGAACGGCTCTGTTACAGATGGTTTACGTACGATTGGCTCTTCAGTATCAGGATCTGTTCCTTCAATACCTTCCTTATCCATTGGAGAAGGTAAGTAACGACAAACAGCGTCTAACATAAACTGAACACCTTTGTTTTTGAATGAAGATCCACAAGTCATTGGAATGATACTCATATCCAAAGTTGCAGCTCTTAATGCAGCGTGGATTTCGTCCTCAGAAATTGATTCCTCATCCATCATATATTTTTCTAAAAGGTTTTCGTCATAAGCCGCAACCTCTTCGATTAATTGACCTCTGTATTGTTTAACATCATCAACCATGTCAGCAGGAATCTCAACAACATCAAATGTAGAACCATGGTTCTCATCATGCCATACGATTGCTCTGTTTTTAACTAAGTCAACGATACCTTTGAAATCTGCTTCATCACCAATTGGTAAAACAATCGGCACTGCGTTTGATTTCAACATATCTTTAACTTGCTGACAAACAGCTAAGAAGTTAGCACCTTGACGGTCCATTTTATTTACAAACCCCATACGAGGTACTTTGTAATTATCAGCTAATCTCCAGTTAGTTTCTGATTGAGGCTCAACACCATCAACAGCACTAAATAAGAATACTAATCCATCTAATACACGTAAAGAACGGTTAACCTCTACTGTAAAGTCAACGTGTCCTGGAGTATCAATAATATTGAAGTGGTATTCCATTGATTCAGGCAATTTTGCCCCTTGATTCGTTGGGAAACTCCAAGTACAAGTAGTTGCAGCTGAAGTAATTGTAATACCTCTTTCTGCCTCTTGCTCCATCCAGTCCATAGTAGCAGATCCTTCGTGAGTCTCTCCCATTTTATGGTTTTTACCTGTATAGAACAAAATACGCTCTGTAGTAGTTGTTTTACCAGCATCGATGTGAGCAGCGATACCAATATTTCTTGTATATTTTAAATCTCTTGCCATTGTATATAGTTTCTGTATGGATTAAAATCTAAAGTGAGAGAATGCTTTATTAGCTTCAGCCATTTTATGAGTATCCATTCTCTTTTTAACAGCAGCTCCTTCTTCTTTAGCAGCAGCTAAAATTTCAGATGCTAATCTTGCAGCCATAGATTTCTCATTTCTTTTTCTCGCATACAAAATCATCCATTTCATTGCCATAGAGATCTTTCTATCCGGACGAATTTGCATTGGAATTTGGAATGTTGCTCCACCAACACGACGAGAACGAACCTCTACGTGTGGCATAACGTTAGTTAATGCATCTTTCCAAACATCTAATGAAGTTTTTTCTTCATCTTGTTTCTTTTCTTCTACGATTTCTAAAGCATCATAGAAAACTTTAAACGCTGTAGACTTTTTTCCATCCCACATCAAGTTATTAACGAAACGAGTTACTAACTGGTCATTAAATTTTGGATCTGGTAAAAGAGGTCTCTTTTTAGCCTGTCTTTTTCTCATGTCTGTTTCTTAAACGTTTATACGATTATTTTTTGTCTTTAGGGCGTTTAGCACCATATTTAGATCTTCTTTGAGTTCTACCGCTTACTCCAGCAGTATCCAAAGCTCCACGAACGATGTGGTATCTAACACCTGGTAAGTCTTTCACCCTTCCACCTCTAACTAATACTATCGAGTGCTCTTGTAAATTGTGTCCTTCTCCTGGGATGTAAGCGTTTACTTCATTACCATTTGTCAAACGTACCCTTGCAACTTTACGCATTGCAGAGTTAGGTTTTTTTGGTGTAGTAGTATAAACACGCGTACAAACACCTCTTCTTTGAGGACAAGAATCCAAAGCAACCGATTTACTCTTCTTAGTCAATTGGGTTCTCCCTGTTCTTACTAATTGTTGAATTGTTGGCATAATGTTTATTAATAATTTCTACAATATATTATTCCGCACTATATACGGGGTTGCAAATGTATAACTATTTTTTAATTATTCAAATCTCAAAACACTAATTTTCAATAGAATTAATTTTTTTTACCTATTCCTTTTAATACGAAAATGAACGTGTTTATCCTGAGCGTTTTTCAAACCCCCATATTACTTAGATTTATTCTGTATTTTTAGTTTTTGAATAGAAATACTTTTTGCATATTCAATATAAGAAAAATAATCCTAAAATCAAAAAAAATAACAACCCTCCTCCTTTACACTCTCTAAAAATGAATTCAAAATTCTAAAAAACAAGGCTTTACAAAAAAGTAAATCACAAAAAACATTCCAATAATTCTTTCCTTTTATAATTAGATAGCATTTAAATTTTCTTGTATTGTTGAACACAAAATATATTTACCTTTGCAAAATGGAACAGGACAATCAAATATTTGGTATTCGCGCAATTATCGAAGCCATAGAAGCAGGAAAAGACATTGATAAAGTATTTATTCAAAAAGATGCTCAAGGTGAGCTAATGAATGAGCTTATCAAAAACTTAAAAAAGAACAATATTAATTTTTCATATGTACCAATTGAGAAATTAAACAGACTTACTAAAAAAAATCACCAAGGTGCTATTGCTAACATTGCTCCTATTGCATTTGTTGCTTTAGAAACTTTAGTTGAATCTGTTTTAGAGAAAAAAGAAAAGCCTTTATTCATTATATTAGACCAATTATCGGATGCTCGTAACTTTGGAGCTATCATACGTACAGCTGTATGTTGTGGTGCAGACGGAATTATCGTTGGTAAAAATGGTGCTGCTCCTGTAAATGGAGATACTGTTAAGACATCTGCTGGGGCAGTTTTTAATATTCCTATTTGTAAAGTTGATCACATTAAAGATGCTGTGTTTTATTTACAAGGTTCTGGTGTAATCACTTTAGGTGCTACTGAAAAAGCTGAAAAGGAAATTTACGACGTGGATCTAAACGTGCCTTTAGCTATTATTATGGGTAGTGAAGATAAAGGAATTAATCCTTCTGTATTAAAAATTATTGACGAGAAAGCCAAACTACCAATGTTTAGTGTAATTGATTCATTAAACGTATCTGTTGCTTGTGGTGCTTTCTTATATGAAACTATCAGACAAAGAAGATAATTTGAAAAAGACTAAACTACAAAAGAAGCCTAATTTTCCAGTTAATCAAGAACTTGAAGCGTACTTAGAAAAATACAGTCGTATTACTAAGACCAGTATTTTCTATGATGACTTAATGCGCTTTTGTGGTTTTATCAATTTAGAAGATTCGAAGGGAAATGATACACTTTGGTTAAGAGTTTATTACCCTGAACACGAATACAAAGAAATTGAAGCAAGTCTAACTAAAATATACACCTTACTTCACTCTGACGGAGATGAACAAACATTGCCATTCTTAACAATTGACAGCATTGACTTTTGTTCGTTTGGCAATTCAAAACCCTTTAGAATTAAAGTAAGAAATATTCTGAATGACAACTTTACAAATCTATATATCAAAAGAGCTGATGCTTCGAGAATATATGGTTTAGAATTAGAAGAGATGCTCTCGCCTTATCCAATGAACTTTTTGGTTTATAAGGAAACTTTAATTGAAGAGCACATCTTAGGAATTCCTGCTGATGTGTTTATAAAAGACCATTTGCCAAAATGTACTGAATTAGAAAAAGCGCAAATCTCTAAAGAGTTTGTAAAGTTCAATGAAAGATGTTTACTTGGTTTATTAGGTGATATGAGATCGTATAATTACGTTATTATTCCTACTCACGACTTTGACCAAGTAGTTTATAGAATACGTCCTATTGACTTTGATCAACAAAATTACGAAGGCAATTTAAAGTTTTATATGCCTCAGTTTTTTAAAGAGAATAGCACGGTAGTCATGATGGTTTTAGACAAACTAAAAGACAATTCAATAGAACAATATCGAAAAGAAGTCCGTTCCGTTTTAGTCAGAAGAGTTTTGAGTAACAAAGAACGATTTGATGACCTTATTGAGGTGATGAAAAAAGACACTATTTCAACTCTTGAAAACATAGATCATCTTAAACTCGATTTGTACAACTTGAGCCATGACAAACAATTCAAATACTGCTCTAATATGGGAGAAATATTAGAGACCACGATAAACTATGTTATTAAAAATTACAAAAGCGTCTTTTAACGAAGACGCTTTTTTCTTTTAATCCTATTGCTATTTAATGCTTCCCATTTTTAGCGAGAGCAATCATTAACTCTTCTAACAAGTCCTTTTTTTGCTTTACAGGGTATAGCTTATCATATATAATTGGCAGCGTAGAACGATAAGGATTTTTATAATCTCTTTCAACAACTACTTCTTTGGGAATTATTATAAAGTTCCCATCTTTATCAAAGCATTGCATAAATGGATCTCTACTTTCATCATAATCTGGTTTTTGCCATTCGTATTTGTAATACTTTTCAGGCATTTCGGGATTAGACAAAACAAAACTCAATATTAAACCGGTTATAAAACCACTTAAATGTCCTTCCCAAGAAATCCCCTCTTCAATCTCCGGGAACATATACCAAACTGTACCTCCATATAGAACAACTATCACTAAAGACAAAGCCATCAATCTAAAATATCTGGTTTGTACTCCTTTAAAAAAGATAAAGCTCACTAAAACATAAACCAAACCACTTGCCCCTATGTGAAAGCTCTCTCTTGCTATTAGCCAAGTACCAATACCCGAAAGTATAATACCAAAGCCTATTACTGCCCATACTTGTTTTTTATAGAAGTATTGAAGTAACGTTAGCAATACAAATAATGCAGCTGAATTATTATATAAATGTTTTAACCCTCCATGAATAAAAGGACTAAACAGAATACCTCGCAAGCCACTCAAAGTGCGGGGATAAATACCGTACCTATATAATTCTAAATAGTAGGTCCAATCAGCCCAGTAAACACCCCATATAATTACCACAGCAAAAAGAGGTAATAACAAAAGTGAAATTGTAAAAGGTGGATTCTTTTGATTCATCCTCCTAATTTAGTAACTATTGTGAATATTAAATAACAAAAGAAACTTTAATTGTTTTTTCTCATTTAATCTATTAACCAACGTAAAAGCCAGCTTTTAAAAAAAATAAAACCAAACCTCTAAGACACTTATAAATAGCGCTATCCCTGATAAACAAAGAAATTACCATTAATAAATTTACATACAATGCTCCCTTTATTATGTTGCTAACATTACCTAATAATAGTATTCTCTGACTCATATCTGAGTATTCTCCGTATTTACAAGGGTTAAGGGCCTTTAAGTCGGACCATTGTCGGACAATACTCAGACATCCTTTAGACAACCCTATATAAAAACTATAAGGTGTATTGCAAAAGATAAATCCATTAATCTCCGTACTTAAAGGGCTTACAGATAAATAATCTGTATAAGCTGACTCAAAAAAGCAACGTAATATTGTTCTATAAAAGCAATATAATCTCAGTTATTGGACTTATAATCTTTGAAAAAAAACGTCTTTTTGACTAAAAAAGCAATTATTAGTCCTGTTTTTGAACAAAAAAACCTTTAAAATCAGCTGTTTTTATTAAAAATAAATCATCGCGTTCTGCACTATATAGAAAAATAGCTATACACAATTGGTACTTCCTTTCCTTAAAGTTTTTTACCTTTAAACATATTTAAACACAACAAAAAACTGTTGCTTTAATCATAATAAACAGATTGTCGATGAAGTTTAAAAAAGCGTTGTATTTTTGTAAATAAAGTTTTTAAGAAAGATACTATGGAAGCACCTTTAGCAGAGAGAGTCAGACCGCATTCATTAGAAGACTATATTAGTCAATCCCATTTAGTGGGAGAAACAGGTATTCTGACCAATCAATTGAAAATGGGATTTATTCCTTCTCTTATCTTTTGGGGGCCTCCTGGTACTGGAAAAACTACATTAGCAGAAATTATAGCTAAAGAAAGTGAACGTCCTTTCTATGTGTTAAGTGCTATTAATGCTGGAGTTAAAGATATTCGTGAAGTAATTGATAAAGCCAAACAAAACACAGGCTTATTTACAGCTCGAAACCCTATCTTATTTATTGATGAAATTCATCGTTTTAGCAAATCTCAACAGGACTCTTTACTTGCTGCAGTTGAACGCGGATGGGTAACTTTAATTGGTGCAACAACAGAAAATCCCAGTTTTGAAGTAATACCAGCTTTACTTTCAAGATGTCAGGTTTACACACTTAATGCCTTTACTAAAGAAGATTTAAACGCACTACTTATTCGAGCTATTGCTAAAGACAAATTTTTACAATCAAAAGAAATAACTCTTAAAGAAACAGAAGCACTCTTTAGATTGTCGGGTGGTGATGGACGTAAACTTTTAAACACGTTTGAACTTATTATCAACGCAACAACAGCTGACAAGATTGAAATCAACAATGAGATGGTTATGAAAGTTGTTCAGAAAAACACTGTATTGTATGACAAAACTGGCGAACAACATTATGATATCATCTCGGCTTTCATCAAATCAATTAGAGGAAGTGATCCAAATGGTGCTGTTTATTGGTTAGCAAGAATGATTGAAGGAGGAGAAGATGTAAAGTTTATTGCAAGAAGGCTTGTTATTTCTGCATCTGAAGATATTGGAAATGCAAATCCTACTGCTCTAATTATGGCTACAAATACATTCCAAGCTGTTTCTGTTATTGGTTATCCTGAAAGTAGAATATTACTCAGCCAATGCGCTATTTATTTAGCTACATCGCCTAAAAGTAATTCAACCTATTTAGCTATTGGAAAAGCACAACAAGTAGTAAAACAAACGGGAGACTTATCGATTCCTATTCACTTGAGAAATGCCCCAACTAAATTAATGAAGGAATTAGGTTATGGAGAAGACTACAAATACTCACACGATTATTCGGGCAACTTCGTAGAACAGGAATACTTACCTAATGAGATTAGTGGTCTTGTACTTTACGAACCTGGAGATAATAGCAGAGAAAAGAGTACTCGTGAATTCTTGAAAAACAGATGGCAATTAAAATATAACTATTAAAGCTATAGATTGACTAGTCCTAAAATAGATTGACAAGTTTTTAAACAATACATCCAGAGGGATTTTCTCTCTGGATTTTTTTATGCACATAATTTGGAGTGAGC
>NZ_FNDQ01000054.1 GCF_900099675.1 Myroides phaeus | reverse complement strand
CCTTGTTCTCCATAAACTTCATATAGTTTAAGCCAAAAATAAAGGTTAAACTCACTGATTTTTTCTGATCGAGAAAGTCCCCTCATACTGTCTTTACCTTCCAAAATAATAGTTACTATACCTAACTTAAATTCAAAATTGTATTTCTGTTTTCTACTCATAAAAAATGCCCCAAAAAGTGTCTAACTTTTTGGGGCATGTCTATTATAAATTTAATTATGCTTTTTTTATTTTATAATATCCCCAATTAAATTAATAAATGACAATAGAAATATTAGAAATCAACGCACAATCGCCTGAAGGATTACCTGCTGTTTTTACACCTACATTAGTTAAATTTACTGATAATACAAACTATTTAATCGACTGTGGTTTTACTTATAATTATCCTGAATTTAAACGCGAGTTAGATAAATTTGGTGTTTCAATTACTGATCTAACAGGTGTAATTATTTCACACGATGATATAGATCACTTAGAAGGGTTACATTGTTTTAAAGAAGAGAATGCGGCTATAAAAGTAATAAGTAGCGATGTGGAGGCAAACTCAGTGGCTGGTATTGTTCCTGCGGAGCGATTAGTACAAGTAGAGGGAAGTCTTAATTTTATTCCGCAAGAGATGAAACCAATG
The DNA here is from genome assembly GCF_900099675.1 of Myroides phaeus. Classification (GTDB taxonomy): domain Bacteria; phylum Bacteroidota; class Bacteroidia; order Flavobacteriales; family Flavobacteriaceae; genus Flavobacterium; species Flavobacterium phaeum. Next base: position 903 of record NZ_FNDQ01000054.1, on the reverse strand, counting down.
ATGGAAGGTTTTGTAAAGGAGCTTAAGGCAATTAAACGTTTTCCTGTGGATAGTGTTTTAAAAGATAAGGAAGTGATAAAGGATACTTTAGTTGTTGTGGCTACGCCAGGGCATACAAAAGGACATATCTCTTTCTATGATACAGCAAGTAAAACCGTAATTGCAGCAGATGCAATTGTCGTAGAAGAAGGCGAGTTTAATATTGCTAATCCTCAGTTTACTTTAGATATAGATGCTGCTTTAGCGTCAGTAGAGCGTATCAAATCATTACAGCCTACAAGAATTATTTGTTATCACGGTGGAATTGTAGAAGACGGTATTCAAGATAAGTTACAAAGGCTTTTAGAACGCTATCAGCAATAAGAAAAATTTAAATTAGTAGAAGGATAGTAGCAATGCTATCCTTTTTTTATGGAATAAAGTGAATAGAAAGGAGGCTTTGGAACTATTTGTTGAGAAGTGGAGTGCAGTGTTTTTTGATGAAATCTTCGCAAATTACTAAAGCGTATTTTACAGGTGTTACACAGGTGTTACACAGGTTTTAAAGAAGTTTTAAAGAGGTTTTAAAGAGGTTTTAATATGAGTGCTTGTATAGTGTATGTATACTCTATGTATAGTGGTTGTATACTTTTTATGTAAAAATATACAAGCAGTTTACATAGAATATATAAAGATTATACAAAGGGGCTGTATAAGATAGTTATAGGAATTTGATAAGTGCTGTACTTGATTTAAGTAGAAGGCTGGTATGCTAATATGTATTGATGCCTATTGAGGAGAAATAAGGCAATAAAAAAAGGACTATCATTAGACATGCCCCAAAAAGTTAGACACTTTTTGGGGCATTTTTTATGAGTAGAAAACAGAAATACAATTTTGAATTTAAGTTAGGTATAGTAACTA
>NZ_FNDQ01000014.1 GCF_900099675.1 Myroides phaeus | reverse complement strand
TGTTTTATTTTTCTTTAAATGTACACCCCGATTGTCTTCTAAGCCTTTAAATCCTTTGCTTTTAAATTTTCTTGTCCATTGGAATAAGACAGAAGGATTTGAGATTCTATATCTAACACAGGTATCTGTCAAAGATAAATCACTATTTTGATGTTCCTGAATAATATGAATTTTTTCTTCTATAGTGAATTTGTTTTTGGAGATTCCATGTAATCCTTGTTCTCCATAAACTTCATATAGTTTAAGCCAAAAATAAAGGTTAAACTCACTGATTTTTTCTGATCGAGAAAGTCCCCTCATACTGTCTTTACCTTCCAAAATAATAGTTACTATACGTAACTTAAATTCAAAATTGTATTTCTGTTTTCTACTCATAAAAAATGCCCCAAAAAGTGTCTAACTTTTTGGGGCATGTCTATTCTATCATAGAACGGATTTTTTTTATGTTTAAAACTTAACTGGTTCTGGAACTAATTTAGAATAGTCTCCCTTATTTCTAATAACGTCACGTACAATACTTGAACTGATAAAAGAAGTGCTTGCAGCAGTAAGCAAAAAGACAGTTTCTATTTTAGAAAGAAAACGATTTGTATGAGCAATCGCTTTTTCAAATTCAAAATCAGCAGGGTTTCTAAGTCCTCTTAAAATAAATTGAGCATTAACTTCAAAACAATAGTCTGTTGTTAGCCCCTCATAAGTGGTTACTTTTATTTTTGGTTCGTCTTTAAAAGTTTCTTCTATAAAGCGCTTTCTTTCTTCAAGAGAAAACATATACTTTTTATCAGAATTAACTCCTATTGCAACTATAATCTCATCAAACAAGGGTAATGCTCTGTTTATAATGTCATAGTGCCCATTTGTAATAGGATCAAATGAACCAGGAAAAACTGCTCTTCTCATAGTTAATAATTATTGTGCCTTTTGCAAAGCTAAAACAATTGCGTTGCCAAACAAATCAGATAAAGAGATATTCGCTTGTTTCGCTTGTTGAGGTAAGATACTTTCATTTGTCAGCCCAGGAACAGTATTCATTTCTAATAAGAAAGGCACACCATCTACAATGATAAATTCACTGCGGGAAAATCCTTCCATTTTTAAGATTTTATAAATACGAGAAGCGATATCTTCTATTTTAGCTTTTGTAGCTTCATCAATTCGTGCTGGAGTAATCTCTTGAGACTTCCCTAAATATTTAGCTTCGTAATCAAAGAAATCGTTTTCAGAAACAATTTCTGTAATCGGTAAAACAATTATTTCACCTTGGTAATTAATCACACCAACAGAAACTTCAGTACCGTTTAAGAAGCTTTCAATAATAATTTCATTGTCTTCTTTATAAGCTGTTTCAATGGCTTGTAACAACTCTTCTGTATTCTTAGCTTTTGAGATCCCAAAGCTTGAACCAGAGCGATTAGGCTTAACAAAACAAGGTAATCCTACGCGTTGAATGATAGCTTCTGTATCAATAACATCTCCTTCATTCAAATAATAAGAGATTGCTGTTTTAATACCATAAGGTTTTACAACAGACAACATATCTCGTTTATTCATTGTTAAAGCAGCTTGATAATAATCACAAGAAGTATGAGGCATACCGATTAAATTGAAGTAAGCTTGCATTAAGCCATCTTCTCCTGGAGTACCGTGTATTGCGTTGAATACAACATCAAATGAAATCTTATTTCCGTTGTATTGAACAGAGAAATCATTTTTATCAATTGGAAATTCGGCATTGTTTTCATCAACATAGACCCATTTGTCTTTCAGAATGTGAATTGCGTATGGGATGTATTTATTTCTATCTAAATTATCAAAGACAACTTTTCCACTTACTAATGAGATTTTATATTCGCTTGAATAACCTCCCATGATTATAGCTACATGCTTCATTTTTAATTAGTTTTATTTCTCGGTAGAGAAAATTATAGGGTACTTTGGGTAAAACAAATTTATAACAAAACATAGAAACAAAAAATGTTTTCGATTTTATATCTTTGCCCAAAATAAATAGATATGAAATTATTTGGTTTTTTAAAAAGCAAGGCTTTTTTTATTTCACTAATCGCTGCAGTCGTTATACTTGTAGTAGGAGTATTTGTGGCTCTTAAATGGTTAGAGAAAACAACAAATCACGGGCAACGTATTGCTGTACCATCAATTTTAAAGTTGGATACAGACCAGGCAATCCAGGTTTTAGAGAAAAACAGTTTGCGTATGGTTGTACTTGATACGTTAGATTACGATAGAGATTTCCCTCCTTTAACTATTCTTGAACAAGATCCAGAACCAAATACGGATGTAAAAGAGAATAGAAAAATATATGTAAAGATTAACGCAGCAGGTTATGGAAAAGTGATTTTACCAGAATTTGAAAAGTTAACATACAGACAAGTTTTAGCAACTATTAAATCGTTAGGGTTAAAAGAAGGAACTATTTCTTATGAAACTTTTATAGGAAAAGATGTAGTATTGAGAGTTACTCAAAACGGTAAAGTGTTGAAAAAAGGAGATAAAGTGTCTAAAAATTCTCGTGTTGACTTTGTTTTAGGAGATGGTAGAGCAGCTTATACACCAGAGGAATTAGACGTAGCACCAGAGATTGATTAAGAAAGATATAAGAAAGATATATGCAAGAAGGTAATATTGAAGCGTTCGATGATTTAGATGGAGAATTATATGAACATTTTAGATTTGAAGCAGGAAAAGGACAAGCTCCTCTTAGAGTTGATAAGTTTTTAATGAACTTAGTAGAAAACGCTACGAGAAATAAAATCCAACAAGCTGCTGCAAATGGAAATATTTTTGTGAATGATGTACCTGTTAAATCAAATCACAAAGTGAAGTCAATGGACGTTGTACGTGTGTTGATGAAACAACCACCATTTGAAAACATCATCATACCAGAGGATATTCCGTTAGATATAGTTTATGAAGATGACGCTGTTTTAGTTATTAATAAACCTGCAGGACTTGTAGTTCATCCAGGACACGGTAATTATACAGGGACATTGGTAAATGCATTGGCTTACCATTTTGATAATCTACCTTTAAATAGTAGTGAACGTCCAGGATTAGTACACCGTATTGACAAAGATACAACAGGACTTTTAGTAGTTGCAAAAACGGAGTGGGCAATGACTGAATTGCAAAAACAGTTTGCTGCAAAAACTACTGAACGTGAGTATATGGCAATAGTTTGGGGAAATGTTGAAGAAGATGAGGGTGTAATTGAAAGTTATATTGGTCGCCACGTTAAAGACAGAATGCAAATGGCTGCTTTTGACGATGAAACTATGGGGAAATGGGCAGTTACGCATTATAAAGTAATTGAGCGTTTAGGATATGTTACTTTAGTTTCTTGTCGATTAGAAACAGGGCGTACTCACCAAATTCGCGTACATATGAAGTCTATTGGTCATACCTTGTTTAACGATGAGCGTTATGGAGGAAACCTTATTTTGAAGGGGACTACATTTACGAAGTACAAACAGTTTGTAGATAATTGTTTTAGCGTTTTACCAAGACAGGCATTACACGCAAGAACATTAGGTTTTGAACATCCAATAACAAAAGAGTTTATGCGATTTGAAACTGAAATTCCTGAAGATATGCAAGAGTGTATCGCAAAATGGAGAACTTATGCTCAGGCATCTAACCTTGGAAATAAAGGGGAAATATAATACAAAAGGAATCAGCGAGAGTTGGTTCCTTTTTTTGTTCGCAATTTAGATATACACTTTTGGTTATAAAGCACAGTGTATTTGTTCTACCTAAGTTCTACCACATTTATGCACGTTGCAATTTAAGAAGTATAATAGTATCTTAAAAAAGCCCTTGTCTTCGCAAAAACACACTAAATTCATTTCTCTTTCCGAATTTATTTATTTACTTTGGTGACTTTAGATTAAAATGTTAAGTCAACTTAAAGCACATATTGAAAGTAATTTTCAAGAATTAGTAGAAAAACCATTGTTACTTGCCGTTAGTGGTGGGATAGACAGTGTCGTTTTAGTACACCTTTGTCATCAACTAAAACTAAATATTGCAATAGCACATTGCAATTTTCACTTGCGTAAACAAGATAGTATAGATGATCAGGTTTTTGTAGAGCAATTGGGAAAACAATTAGATATTCCTGTTTTTGTAGCGGAGTTTCAAACAGAACAATACGCTGAGGAAAATAAGATATCTATTCAAATTGCTGCCAGAGAGTTGAGGTATGACTGGTTTAAGTCTCTTATTGCAAAAGGGGAGTATAAATACTTGTTGACGGCTCATCACTTAGATGATTCTATGGAAACGTTTTTAATCAATTTGTCAAGAGGAACAGGTATTGAAGGATTGTTAGGGATACCTGCTAAGAATGATTATATCAGACGTCCATTATTGCCATTTACAAGAGAGCAGATCGTTCAATACGCTGAAAAAAACAAGATTACTTGGCGCGAAGATTATACAAATGCTCAGACAAAATATCTTCGCAATAAAATCAGACAAAACATACTGCCTTTATTAAAAGAGACCAATGATCAGTTTGCAAATTCGTTTCAAAAAACAATTGATTATTTACAGCAAACATTTGATTTAAGCGAAGATGCAAGTCGCATATATTTCAAAAAAACAGTTAGAAATATAGACAATCAGTTGATTATTGATATTTTAGCACTAAAAGAATTATCTTCGCCTATTGCTTATTTATATCGCTGGTTACAGCCTTACGGATTTACAGCTTGGAGCGATATAGAAAATTTATTAGATGCTACATCAGGTAAAGTAGTTTATTCATCAACGCATATGTTGCTTAAGAATAGAGATGAACTTATTTTACAACGTTTAGCAGATAAAGAAGAGAATAAAGAAAAAATATATTTTTTAGAACCAAAACAAACATTAACCGAACCATTAAAGATTAGTATAACACCTTATGAAGAAAAAGAATTAAAAAGCGATACTTCTGTAATTTATGTGGATGGAGATGCTTTACAGTTTCCTTTGTCTATTCGAAAATACAGAAGTGGAGATAAATTTATTCCCTTTGGGATGAAGGGCAGTAAAAAAGTAAGTAAGTTCTTTAAAGACGAGAAGTTTAGTCTAATTGATAAAGAAAACACCTGGCTTTTATGCTCAGAAGATAAAATTGTATGGATTATTGGAAGTCGAATGGATGAGCGATTTAAGGTAAAAAATACAACTACAAACATTTTTAAAATTCAAGTTATTTTATGAGAAAATTAGCTTATTTGCTACTTTTTTTAGTGTCATTTGTTTCAATGCAAGCACAGATTGCAAACCCAGCGAAATGGCAAACTAAAATCGAGAAGAAGTCTGACACAGAATACACCATCACTTGGGACGGTATTATTCAAGAGGGATGGCATATGTATTCTCAGCACACTCCAGATGGAGGACCACTACCTACAGAGTTTATTTATAATAACCAAGAGGGAAATTATGAGTTAGTAGGAGCGGCAAAAGAGAGTGAAACAAAAACAACGTTCAACGATATTTTTGATGTTGATGAAACTTATTTTGTAGGACCAGTAAAATTGGTTCAGGATATTAAGTTGACAAATCAAGATACACCAAATATACAAGTTGAATTAGCATACCAAGTATGTGAAGAAGTATGTATTAGTCAAAGTAATTTATTTGTTTTTGACTTAAAGACATTAACCTCTGTTGAGGTTAAGAATTTTGAGGAGTACACAACAAAGACTTCTGCAACAGAATCGAAAGATAGTGCTACAAGTGAAACAGATGGAGCATTAGTTACAAACAAAAAAGAAGAGAAAAGAGGATTGTTTACAATCTTTATTCTTGCGTTCTTCTCTGGTTTTGCAGCTTTGCTTACACCTTGTGTATTCCCTATGATTCCTATGACAGTGAGTTTCTTTACGAAACAAAGTAAAACACGCGCTAAAGGGATTAAGAATGCGATTATCTACGGATTGTCTATTATTCTTATTTATGTAATCTTAGGAACAATTGTTACTGCTATCTTTGGAGCAGATTCATTAAATGCGTTATCAACTAACGTTTATTTTAATGTAATTTTCTTCTTATTATTAGTGGTATTTGCTACGTCTTTCTTAGGAGCTTTTGAAATTATGTTGCCTAACTCTTGGGCGAATAAAGTAGATTCACAAGCAGATAGAGGAGGTATTATTGGTATCCTATTTATGGCTTTAGCGTTGGCTATTGTGTCGTTTTCTTGTACAGGACCTATTGTTGGAACTCTATTGGTAGAAGCAGCGTCTAAAGGAGGAATAGCACCTATTGTTGGGATGTTAGGGTTCTCGTTAGCATTGGCTTTACCATTTATGTTATTTGCTATGTTCCCAGGGTGGTTAAACTCAATGCCTCGTTCAGGAGGATGGTTAAACACAGTAAAAGTATCATTAGGGTTTTTAGAGTTAGCTTTAGCTTTTAAATTCCTATCAAATGCAGACTTAGTATTGCAAGCACATTGGTTAGAAAGAGAAGTATTCTTAGCTATTTGGATTGCTATTTTTGGTGCTTGGGCATTGTACTTATTAGGAAAAATTAAATTGCCTCACGATAGTCCAACAGATAGTATTTCTGTCGGAAGATTATTTATGGCTCTTTTAGTAACTACGTTTACTATTTATTTAGTACCTGGATTATGGGGAGCACCATTAAAGATTATATCAGGTTTCCCACCACCAATGACGTATAGTGAAAGTCCGTATGGAGTTGGAGGAAAAGGAGGTTCAGCAGGTGGTGATGCAGTAGGTGTATTGCCTGATGGAGCTAAATTAGGAGCACACGATATCGTTGCATTTACAGATTACGAAAAAGGAGTAGCTTATGCACAATCGGTAAACAAACCTATTTTATTAGACTTTACAGGATTTGCTTGTGTTAACTGTCGTAAAATGGAAGACTACGTATGGTCAGATCCATCAGTATTGTCAATTCTTAAAAATGAAGTTGTTTTAATTTCTCTTTATGTTGACGACAAAAAGGAGCTGCCTGAAAATGAGCAGTATATTTCTGAAACAACAGGTAAGAAAATTAAGACGATTGGTAATAAGTGGAGTGATTTCCAAATGAAGAATTACCACGCTAATGCTCAACCTTACTATATTATTTTAGATAGTAAAGAAAACCGATTAACTGAAGCAGTAGGATATACACCAGATGTAGATGACTACAAAGCTTGGTTAGAGAGCGGAGTTCAGAAAGTAAAATAAAACTTATCAATTAGTTAAGTAAAAAGCCGAGTGATTATTTCACTCGGCTTTTTTTGTGTTATTCCGTAAATAAAACTTTGCATTTTGAGAAAATATTAAGATATAAGTCAATACATTTGATAGCTATACTTACATATGCTAATCAGTAACTACAAGAGAAATATTGTAGTTAGAATACTTGATTTCAAGTGTAGATAGTGAAGGGAAGAGGAAAAGGAAAAATCAGAAAAATTGTTATAAAATGAAAAAAAGTTTAGTTGCAGTCGCTTTTGGATTGTTTGCTTTGTGCACAAACGCTCAAGTACACACTCCACCTACCAGTACAAAATCAGAAATTCACCAAGTAGTTGGGTTAACAGATGTAAATATAGATTATTCAAGACCAAATATGCGTGGGCGTTTAGTTTTTGGTGATTTGGTTCCTTATGGAAGACTATGGAGAACTGGAGCAAATATGAACACGGTTGTTACCTTTGGAAATGATGTTATTATTGGTGGTAAAACATTGAAAAAAGGTTCTTATGCCTTGTATACTATTCCAAAAGTAGAAGAGTGGGAAATCATTTTTTACGCAGATACAAACAATTGGGGATTGCCTGAAAAGTGGGATGAAAGCAAAGTAGCACTATCTACTAAAGTAAAGGCAATAGGTTCTGATCGCAAATTTGAAACACTGACAATTGCTGTAAATAATGTGAATATAGATTATGCAGATTTAGAGATAATGTGGGAAAAAGTAATTGTACCTATTCGCTTTACTGTTCCAACAGATCAATTGGCAATGGAAACGATAGAGGAGACTTTTTCTGGTCCTAAGGTTGTAGATTATTATGCAGCGGCAGAATATTACTACTTAACAGGAAAAGACCTTAAAAAAGCCTTAGAATGGGTAGAGGCAGCGATACAGAAATCAGGAGACAAAGTGCCTTATTACTTTGTTCGTTTGAAGTCTCAGATTCAAGCAAAATCAGGAGATAAAGTAGCCGCTGTAGAAACTGCTAAGCTTGCTTTAGCGTTAGCAGAAAAAGCTAATAACTTAGATTACATTAAGATAAACAAAGACGCTATAAAAGAGTGGTCTAAATAATTTTCAAAAGATAGCCGTAAAAAGCTATCTTTTTTTATGCCATATTTTTATATTTTGTAGTTAATGGTTTATCTTTGTTTTTTAACAACACATTCTAAATTATGTTAACAGAATTAAACGCTATTTCCCCAATAGATGGGCGTTACAGAAACAAGACAGTTGGACTTGCGAATTACTTTTCAGAAGAAGCACTTATTAAATACCGTGTTTTAGTTGAGGTGGAATATTTTATAGCGTTGTGTGAGCATAACGTTCCTCAATTGGCAGGAGTTTCTTCAGATGTATTTCCTGAATTACGCAAGTTATACCAAGAGTTTAGTACAGAAGACGCTTTGTGGATTAAGGAAATTGAAAAAACGACTAACCACGATGTTAAGGCAGTTGAGTACTTTATCAAAAATGCCTTTGATCAACTTAAGCTTGAGCAGTACAAAGAGTTTATTCACTTTGGACTTACTTCTCAAGACATTAATAATACGGCTATTCCGTTAATGACAAAAGAAGCTTTTCACGATGTTTATATGCCACTTTTTGTTAAGGTAGTAAATAAGTTGAAAGAGTTAAGCGTTGAGTGGAAAGACGTTCCTATGTTAGCACGTACACACGGACAACCTGCTTCTCCTACAAGATTAGGTAAAGAGTTTGACGTATTTGTTGTTCGTTTAGAAGAGCAGTTGCGCTTGTTAAACAATGTTCCTTTTGCGGCTAAGTTTGGTGGGGCTACAGGTAACTTTAACGCACATAATGTTGCTTACCCAGGACACGATTGGAAACAGTTTGGAACTGACTTCGTTGAATTAACATTAGGGTTAAAACATTCGTTCCCTACAACACAGATTGAGCACTATGATCATTTTGCAGCGTTCTTTGATGCGTTAAAACGCATTAATACCATCATTATGGACTTAGATAGAGATGTGTGGACGTATGTTTCTATGGAGTACTTCAAGCAGAAGATTAAAGCTGGAGAAATTGGATCATCTGCAATGCCACATAAAGTAAATCCTATTGACTTTGAAAACTCAGAAGGAAACTTAGGTATTGCTAACGCTATATTTGAACATTTATCGGCTAAATTGCCTTTATCTCGTTTACAACGTGACTTAACAGATAGTACAGTGTTGCGTAATATTGGTGTGCCATTAGGACATACTTTAATTGCTTTTGAATCTACGTTAAAAGGATTGAATAAGTTATTGTTAAATGCAGAGAAGTTTGAGCAAGACTTAGAAAATAACTGGGCGGTAGTAGCAGAAGCTATTCAAACTATTTTAAGAAGAGAAGCGTATCCTAATCCGTATGAGGCATTAAAAGATTTAACACGTACGAATACAGTAATTAATAAAGAGTCAATTCACAATTTCATCGAAACGCTTGCTGTTTCAGAAGAAATTAAAAATGAATTAAAACAGATTACACCAAGTAATTATTTGGGAATATAATATAGATAGTTTCGCACTACAAATAAGAGAAGGTCATTTAGCAATAAATGACCTTCTTTGTTTAGTAAAACCATCATATCGTTATTCTAATGTTAGCAATTAAGCAATAGAAATTTACGGGAAGAAAAAGACTATTTCTTAATTTGGGTTAATTTCTTACTACCCCATATTCCTACAGAAAGAAATAATAGTGGCGTTAAGAAAGATAAAAGTTCAAAGGACTGTGTAAATATATAGGTATCAATACTCTTGATCAATAAAATCAGTCCGACGACAAATACTAAAAACAATATTGTCCTGTAAAAATTGGCACTTGAACGTTTCATTATGTGGAGTCTTTATAATTAATAAAAATAAATATAGGGAATAAAAAAAGCCTGTCAAAATTTTGACAGGCTTTTCTATATTGTTGATATTTAATCTTATAAGTGAATAACTTCACCGTAAGCGTCAGCAACAGCTTCCATCACAGCTTCACTCATTGTAGGGTGAGGGTGAACCGCTTTCAAGATTTCGTATCCTGTAGTTTCTAATTTACGTGCTACAACTGCTTCAGCAATCATATCAGTAACACCAGCTCCGATCATATGACAACCTAACCACTCTCCGTATTTAGCATCAAAGATAACTTTTACGAAACCGTCAGGAGTACCAGCAGCTTTTGCTTTTCCAGAAGCAGAGAATGGGAATTTACCAACTTTGATATCATAACCAGCTTCTTTAGCTTTTTTCTCAGTCATACCAACAGAAGCAATCTCAGGAGTAGCATAAGTACATCCAGGGATATTTCCGTAGTCTAATGGTTCAACGTGGTGACCAGCAATTTTCTCAACACATAAAATTCCTTCAGCAGAAGCAACGTGTGCTAACGCTTGTCCAGGAACAACGTCTCCAATTGCATAGTATCCAGGGATATTAGTTTGGTAGAAATCGTTTACTAAGATTTTATCTCTATCAGTAGCGATACCAACTTCTTCTAATCCGATGTTTTCAATGTTAGATTTGATACCAACAGCAGATAATACGATGTCTGCTTCAATGATTTCTTCTCCTTTAGCTGTTTTCACAGTAGCTTTTACTCCTTCACCAGTAGTATCAACTTTTTCAACAGAAGCATTAGTCATAATTTTGATACCTGCTTTTTTCAAAGAACGCTCAAATTGTTTAGAGATATCTTCGTCTTCAACAGGAACAATATTTGGCATAAACTCTACAATAGTTACATCCGTACCCATTGCATTGTAGAAGTAAGCAAATTCAACTCCAATTGCACCAGAACCAACAACAATCATTTTCTTAGGTTGTTGAGGTAAAGTCATTGCTTGGCGGTATCCGATTACTTTTTTACCATCTTGAGGTAAGTTTGGTAATTCTCTTGAACGCGCACCAGTAGCGATGATAATATGATCAGCAGATATTTCAGTTACGTTACCATCTTTATCAGTTACGTCAACTTTTTTACCAGCTTTTACTTTTCCAAATCCATCGATGATTTCGATTTTATTCTTTTTCATTAAGAATTGAACTCCTTTGCTCATTCCTTCTGCAACATTACGAGAACGTGCAACAACAGCATTGAAATCCTTGTCTACTTCACCATTGATTGTCAATCCGTAATCAGAAGCGTGTTTAAGGTATTCAAATACTTGGGCAGATTTTAGAAGTGCTTTCGTAGGGATACATCCCCAGTTTAAACAGATACCTCCTAAGTTTTCTTTTTCAACTACCGCAACTTTAAAGCCTAATTGAGATGCTCTGATCGCAGTCACGTAACCTCCAGGGCCACTTCCTAAAACAATAATATCGAATTTCATATGTATATATTTCTATATTTTATGCTACGAAAATAATCATTTATTTTCTTACTTGAAACTTTCGGATTGAAAAGTTGGTCAGCTGTTCTTTAATGAATTGTGAAGAGGGATTCGTGTTTTCTCGTCTAATAATTTATTATTATCAGAAAATACACTTATTTTTTACCAATCCATTAAAAAAGTTAGCAGTAAATATGCAGGTTCTGTAGTCTGTTTAATCTCTTAGTAGATATAAATTCACTTTAAGATAGCTTAACTATAACAGTAAATAGTTGTAATAAATTCACTAATTGTAAGGGAAATTCATTTTTTAAGCAAAAAAAAGAGGGAAGATAACCTCTTCCCTCAATTTATATTTTTAAGCTCCTTCGGCAATTTTAAATTGCGATTCATATAGGTTTTTATAATACCCATTTTCTAATTCAAGGAGTTCTTTATGCGTTCCTTTTTCAACAATCTGCCCTTTGTCCATAACAATGATTTGGTCTGCATTGACAATAGTAGCCAAACGGTGGGCAATGATAATTGATGTACGTCCTTTTGTCAAGTAATCAGTAGCATTTTGAAGTAATTCTTCTGAATGTGTATCAATAGAAGAAGTAGCCTCATCTAATATTAAAATACTTGGGTTGCTCACATAAGCACGTAAAAAAGCGATAAGCTGTCTTTGTCCTGATGACAACATAACTCCTCTTTCTTTCACATTGTAATCATATCCTCCTGGTAAACTTTCAATGAAGTTGTGAATACCGATTGTTTTCGCCGCTTTAATTACATCCGCTCTACTGATATTAGGGTTGTGTAATGTAATATTGTTAAAAATACTATCACTAAACAAGAAAACATCTTGTAGTACCACAGCAATTTGCTTTCGTAGCGAATCCAGTTTAAACTCGTTTATATCTGTACCATCAATCTTGATAGAACCACTATTAATATCGTAAAAGCGATTTAATAAGTTGATGATTGTTGACTTTCCTGCTCCAGAAGACCCGACAATAGCAATTGTTTTTCCAGCTTCAATTTCTAAGTTAATACCCTTTAAAATTTCGACTTCAGGAATATAGCTAAATCGCACATCTTTCATTAAAATATGTCCTTTAAACTGCGGTGCAATAAGCGTACCTTTGTCCTCAATCACCTCGTCAAGTTCAAGTTCTTCAAACACGCGTTCCGCTGCAATAATTCCCATTTGCATTACGTTAAATTTATCCGCAATTTGACGCAATGGGTTAAAAAGCATTGTAATCAACATTGTGTAAGCAAACAAATCTCCAAATGTGGTTAAGTTATCACCGTTCACAATCGACATTCCTCCATACCAAATAACAAACCCTAAGGTTAGCGATGATACAATATCAGCAATAGGGAAGAAAATAGAGTTGTACATAATGTTTTTCAACCAAGCTTGATTATGTCGTTGGTTGATTTCCTTAAACTTCTCGTATTCTATTTTTTCTCTTGAAAACAATTGAACAATTTTCATTCCTGTCAATCGCTCTTGAACAAAAGTATTTAGGTTAGAAATCTGCGTACGTACTTCTTGGAAAGCAGTTTTCATTTTTAACTGAAACACGCGAGTTGCATAAAGTAATATAGGCATTGCAACTAATACAATACAGCTCAATTTCCAGTTCATATAGAACATAATACATAGCACCACAAACATCTTAAGTAAGTCACTGACAATCATAAAAAGTCCTTGACTAAAAATACTTGCGATAGACTCAATATCAGACACCGAACGCGTTACTAATTTACCAACTGGTTCATTGTCAAAATAGCGCATTCTAAAACTGATGATTTTATCAAACAATTTTTCTCTGATGTCCTTAACAATATCTTGGCCTAACCAATTTGCCCAATAAGTAAAGAAAAATTGAGAAGACACTTCTAATAATAAGACAATACCCATTAGTCCTACATAAAGAAGCAATCCTATTTTGTCTTGTTTCTGTACATATTCATCCACTGTTAGCTTTAGCATATACGGACGTATAGCAGCAAAGATGGATAAAGTTATAGCAAATACCACTACCCAATTAAATCGCTTTTTATAAGGCTTAGCGAAGTTTAATATTTTTTGTAGGGATATAGATTTAATTCGTTTCATAAATAAGGATAACTTACTTTAGTTAAAAATAGTCCCTTTCCGGGAACTGAAAACCCTGCATTTCCTCTGTTTTTGCTTTCGATGATTTTTCTAAAATCGTCCAGCGTAATTTTTTCCAAGCCAACATTAATTAATGTACCTACTATTGCACGCACCATATTTCGCAAGAATCGGTTTGCAGAAACAGTAAATACTAATTTATTGTTGTCTTTTACTTCCCATTCTGCTTTGTAAATCGTACAATTGAATGTGAAAACATCCGTATGTGTTTTAGAAAAACACTCGAAGTCTTCGTATTCAAATAAGATTTTAGCTGCTTCATTCATCAATTCAACGTTTAAAGGTCTGAAGTGATAAAAGCTTAAATCGTTACAAAAAGCATCTTTAAACAAATGCATATGATACTCATACGTACGCGCAGTAGCATCAAAACGTGCGTGCGCCTCATCAGCAACGGTATGAATGTCAAAAACAACAATATCTTCAGGTAAAAAAGAATTCATTTTTTGAACCAAATTCGCTTTTTCAAAAGGCTCGTCAAAGTCAAAATGTGCAAACATCTGTTTTGCGTGAACCCCAGCATCTGTTCTTCCAGCCCCCACCAGCTCAATAGGCGTGCGAAGTAAGGTAGAAATAGCGTGAGTAAGCGTTTCTTGTACCGTTTTAGTATTCGGTTGTAGTTGCCAACCGTGATAATGAGTTCCGTTATAAGCGAATTCTAAAAAGTATCTCAAAGTAAATCTGTTTTTTACAAAGAGCAAATATACTTTAAAAAGACGATTAGGCTGTTTATGTTATTATAAAATTAGTTTTTACTCTTATAAGTAGGCAGTAGGAATGTCCGTTTTAAAACAAGTAAAAAGGCGTAGTTGAAAGCATTGCGAAAAGACCGCGAATGTTAAGATTGTTTTATGCAGTCCGTATGTATATCCTATGTTTAATGTATGTAGAGTGGTTGTATCTTTTTACATAGAAAGTATACAACCAGTATACAAGCACTATACATACAGTATACATACACTCTGTAAATGAATGCAAAAAAATAGCTTAATGACCTTGTTTTGAAATGATAAGTAAGGAATGTAAAACAGCTAAAGCATACCGTTATTAGGGCTGAGTAATTAGGAGGATTTTGCTTTGTATCTGTTGTCTTTTATAAGAATGAGAAAAACAGCTTAGCAAGTATGCGTTTACAGTAAATAAGTTAAAAGCGTAAAAAGCTTACCTAAAAGAGATAATGACTTATGTTTACAAAAGTACAAAATAAGTTGGTAAATAATTTCTATTTTTACCTTTTAATAACCAAACAACAAAATGAAGAAACTATTTTTACTGTTAGCATTGTGCCTAAGTACAGTGGTCAGTGCACAAGAATTTAAAGACTATTTTGAAGATAAAACATTGCGATTAGACTATGTATTTGGAGGAGATGTCAAACGACAGTTTATTTTATTAGACGAGTTAGCTTCGTATCCACAATGGGCAGGGAGAACACATCACTTGAGTGAAAATGCACTAAAAGGCAATGGACAAGTACGCGTTTACGATGAACAGAGCAATTTACTTATTTATACGAATAGCTTTAGTACGCTATTTCAAGAGTGGTTATCTACTGAAGAAGCACAGCGTACAACAAAGAGTTTTGAAAACGTATTCTTAGTTCCGTTTCCGAAGAAAAAAGTGCGCATTGAACTTGTGTTATTTGACGAAAATGGCAAAGAGAAAGATACATTAGTTCACTATGTTGATCCAACTGATATGTTGATTCATCAAAAAGGAGTAGCCGATGTAACTGAACACGTTTATTTGCATAAAGCGAAAGATGAGGCAAAAGCAATAAATGTGGTTTTTGTCGCAGAAGGTTTTCAAGCAGGAGAGATGGATAAATTTATGACTGCAGCTAAGGTTTCAATAGAGGAAATTTTGAAGCACAAACCGTTTGGCAAATTTGCAGATAACTTTAATTTTATTGCAGTGAAGAGTGCTTCTCAAGATTCAGGAGTAAGCGTACCTCGCAAAGGAGAGTGGCGTAAGACAGCCGTAGAGTCAAATTTTGATACTTTTTATTCAGAGCGTTATTTGACTACTAATCGCATTAAAAAATTACACGATGTTTTGGCGGGTATTCCTTACGAGCACATTGTTATATTAGCCAATACAGATGTGTATGGTGGAGGGGGAATTTACAATTCGTACACATTAACTACAACTGGGAATAAAGATTTTAAACCGGTGGTAGTACACGAGTTTGGTCATAGTTTTGCCGGATTAGCAGATGAGTATTTTTATGAGCAAGATGTGTTAAGTGATTTAATTTCGAATGTAAGCGAACCGTGGGAAAGAAACATTACAACACTTGTTGATTTTAATAGTAAGTGGAAGAAAATGTTGAAAAAAGGTACGCCAATTCCAACTGACGCTAAAGATGTGAAAAAATATCCAATAGGTGTTTATGAAGGATTAGCAGGAAGAAAGATTTACAAAGGAACATTGGATTGTAGAATGAAAACAAATCAATATCCAGATTTCTGTCCCGTTTGTCAGAATGCGATAGAAGAGTTAATTTTGTTTTATACAGAGTAATCATATTAGAAAGCTTCTCAGTAGAGAAGCTTTCTTGTTTTAAATAGGTAATACAGGTGAAGAATATATTATTATTGTCTGATACGCATAGTTGCATAGACGAGCATATTATGAAGTATGTAGCGCAAGCAGATGAGGTTTGGCACGCTGGAGATATTGGTGACTTAACAGTAACTGATACGATTAAGAAGGTAAAGCCTTTGCGCGCTGTTTACGGAAATATAGACGGGGCAGAGGCAAGGTTAGAGTTTCCGGAAGAACAATTTTTTGAGTGTGAGGGAATGAAGGTGTATATGATACATATTGGAGGATATCCTGGAAAGTATAAAGCAAGTGTGAAACAAAGAATAATGACAGAGCATCCGGGGATTTATATTTGTGGACATTCACATATACTAAAGGTGCAATATGACCAGATGTTAGGTGTGTTACATATGAATCCAGGAGCAGCAGGAATTAGTGGTTTCCACCAAGTACGAACTATGCTGCGCTTTAAGATAGACCAGGGAAAGATTAGTGACTTAGAAATTATTGAATGGTCCAAAAACAAAAAAGCCGAACTTTAAAGTTCGGCTTTTTTAACGCACTAATAAACTAAGATATTAGGTTTATCTTAAACGATCTACTGATTTTACAAGATCTTCATCCTTCTTAATGGCTCTGTTTGCTAACACGATAAACAGGATAGAAATAAGAGGGAGGAACATCCCAATACCCTTCTCAGAAACAGTATCAACTGCTTCTCCAGATATGTTTAGTGATCTGTATATAAATAATCCTACTAGTATAAAATTTAATATTATATTCAAACGATTGATGACAAACTGTCTTTTTCGATTGTTATAACCTAAGATAGCAACTACTGTCATAGCAACTGATAATCCGAAAAGGATAGTAAACATAGGTATATGCATCGAATAGATTTCTGTACCTTCTCCATTAGTCCACAAAGGGAATATGAATGGTAAAACACCTACAAGTATAAAAACGATGATTAAGTAAACAGTTTGAATTCTTTGTAACATGATTTGTAAAAAATGAAATACAAAAATAACGTTTCTTTTTTTAAAAAACCTATTGTTTGTAAAAATTAATTCGTAATATTGCATCAGTACTGCCGTAAGTTCTTCATAATACGGCAATTCTATTTTAAATTCCCATCTTATTTAAAATATATAATTCAATATTTTTATAATCTATAAACATTTTTATGTTTGAAATTTCCGAATTAAAAAAAATGAAGGTTGCTGACCTTCAGGAGATTGCTAAAAAAGCCAAAATAGGTAAAATTGCTTCATTGAAGAAAGACGAGCTTATTACGCAAATTTTAGACAGTCAAAAAGCAGATTCTAATGTTGCAAAGCAGAGTGTGAAAGGACCGAATACTGTTAATCCTAAGAAAGCCGCAACGCCACAAGAAGTTGGAGAGTCTAACGAGAAATCAAAGCGTCCAAGACTAAGTAAACCCCAAGAAGAAGAGAGCAAATTAGGAGCGAAGTTAGAACAAGCTTCTCAAGTAATTGCAGAAAAACCTCATAGAAAACCTGCTGATAAACAAAACGAAAGAAAAGTTTCTACTGATACGACAAATACAGAAGAAAAAGCAGAAGGTGTAAGAGAGGCAAAGCCAGCTCATAATCGTGAAAATAAAAGGGAATTTAATAAAAAGAGAGGTGATGATTCTAATCGCCGAGATTCTCAAAAAAGAGATTTTAAAAATCAAAATAGAAATACAGCTGAGTCAACAGATGCAAAAGCAGTTCCAACTGTGGCTGATGTAGATACGGTTACTCCAGAGGTTAATGTTGTTGCTGAAACAAATCAAAATAATGATTCAGATCAAAACAAAAAGCCTCACAGCAATCAGCAAAATAAAAATAATAACAACCACAATAATAAACGCAATAATTACAGAGAACCAGATTATGAGTTTGACGGAATTATTGAAAGTGAAGGTGTTCTTGAAATGATGCCTGACGGTTATGGGTTCTTGCGTTCTGCAGATTATAACTATTTATCTTCTCCTGATGATATTTACTTATCGCAATCTCAAATTAGATTATTTGGTTTAAAAACTGGTGATACAGTTAAGGGAGTGGTAAGACCTCCAAAAGAAGGAGAGAAGTTTTTTCCACTTGTAAGAGTATTAAAAATTAACGGACACGATCCACAAGCTGTGCGTGACCGTGTATCATTTGAACATTTGACACCTTTATTCCCTCAAGAGAAGTTTAATCTTGACGGTAGAAGAAGTACAGTATCAACTCGTTTAATGGATATGTTTGCTCCAATTGGTAAAGGACAACGTGGTATGATCGTTGCGCAACCAAAGACGGGTAAAACGATGTTGTTGAAAGATGTGGCAAATGCTATTGCTGCAAATCACCCAGAAGCTTATTTAATCGTACTTTTGATTGACGAGCGTCCGGAAGAGGTTACAGATATGCAGAGAAGTGTGGATGCAGAGGTTATTGCTTCAACATTTGACGAACCTGCAGAAAGACACGTGAAAGTTGCTAATATCGTTTTAGAGAAAGCAAAGCGTTTAGTTGAATGTGGTCACGATGTTGTTATTTTATTAGACTCAATTACACGTTTAGCACGTGCTTATAATACAGTTCAACCTGCTTCAGGTAAGGTATTGAGTGGAGGGGTAGATGCTAATGCGCTACAAAAACCAAAACGTTTCTTTGGTGCTGCTCGTAATATTGAAAATGGAGGTTCTTTAAGTATTATTGCAACTGCTCTTGTAGATACTGGTTCAAAAATGGATGAGGTTATCTTTGAAGAGTTTAAAGGTACAGGTAATATGGAACTTCAATTAGATAGAAAACTTTCTAATAAACGTATTTTCCCTGCTATTGATATTACTTCATCAAGTACAAGACGCGATGACTTATTATTAGATAAAGATGCTTTACAGCGTCTTTGGGTTATGCGTAATGTTATGGATAATATGAATTCTGTAGAAGCGATGACATCTATTATTGATAATCTAAGAAGAACAGATAACAATGATGATTTCTTGAGAACTTTAAACGAGAAAGACTAATAGTAATGATGATTGCTTGATAGCTCTGTATGGGTTTTGAGAGTAATTATTTGAAAGATAGTAAGAGAGGATGTGTTAACATCCTCTCTTTTTTTTGAAAATGCTATAGATAGAAACTTCTCTCGATTTTATTAAATGTTTTTTATATAATTTTTGCAGAGTTTGATAAAATGATTATTTTCGAAGTGTTAAAGAATGGGAAATTAAATAGTAGATGAGTGTATTAGTTGTGTTTTTTGTGGTTGTATTAGTAGTATTCTTTATATTTCGGCAGTTTGTTTCGATAAAGCGTATTAAAAGCAAAGAGGAGTATTTAGAGTATAAGCAAAAGCAAAAAGAATTATTAGAACAAGAAGAAGAGGAGTGGGATGATGAATTAATGGATAAAAAAAGCTTTGATTTTCTATTCATAGGGGCAGTTGCTACAATCTTATTTCTGGTATTTGGATTATTTACAGGAAACTCATTTTACTTTATTTTAGTTTTATTTATAATAACAGCTGCTCTGTATATTTATTATTTACCACCAAAGGATAAATTTTAAGTGTAAAATGACGTAACTTTTATTAGATACAGGTGTTTCTGTTTTACTTGTATTTACTGGTGTTTGGGGTAAAAAGTAGTTTTGTTGTTTTTTGAGAAAAAAAATATAAAAATATTTTTCTTTACAAATGGCTTATTTATAGTTATTTAAAAGGATTGGTCAAAAAAGGATTGAAAAAAAACGCAGATAGAGTTTGTATTTACAGAATATCGTTCTATATTTGCACTCGCAATAACGAAATGGCCATGTGGCGCAACTGAATAGCGCATCTGATTACGGCTCAGAAGGTTGCAGGTTTGAATCCTGCCATGGTCACAAAAAGTCAAATAGACTATTTAACGTTATTTCGGCCGCGTGGCGCAACTGAATAGCGCATCTGATTACGGCTCAGAAGGTTGCAGGTTTGAATCCTGCCGCGGTCACAAAAAGCTCATCATTTTGATGGGCTTTTTTTATTTATAACCTATTTTTGTTTGCTTCAAACCTACAACAAGATGACTAAGGAAAAGAATTACTTTAAGTTTTGGTGGAAATCAAGTAATGAACACGGGGTGCATTCTCCCTTTGTTTTTAATTTGTTGACTAAAGGTCTTTATCCTAAAGATTCGAGATGGAAGAAATTGGCAAAAAAAGAGGCGTTTCCTGAAAGGATATTAGCCTATTATGCACCAAAGCATATTGCCACTATTGGAATGGAGCAAGAAATAGCGGGTACTTCTGCTGTAGTTACTTGTTTTAAGCCCTCTCAGGGTAAAAGTGATTTGATTTGGATCGGTAGTTCGATTAGTCAGCAATCTGAGCTTACAAGTGATATTTTGTATGCAGCTATGCACAATGATACGGTCTTGATGTTTGATAGGAGAAAAGGGAATTCTGTAATTGACCAATTATGGGAAGATGTAGTTAATGATGAGCGTTTCATTGTAACTTTAGACTTTTATTATTTCGGTTTAGCTTTTATTAGATCAGAACAATTGAAGCAACATTTTACACTTCGAATGTAATTTTATAGACTTTAATGGTGGTAGTATAGATTAGCTTTAGTATTTTTAATGCTTGAGTTTGTGATGGCAGTAGTCTTTAAAGCGCTATTGCTGCTAAACTTGGTTAAAAGTAATGCTATTGCTATGAGAGAAACTATCATCGATGTAAAGGATATTAAACGCAACTTTAAGTTGGGAACAGAAACTGTCAAAGTTTTAAAAGGGGTAAATCTTCAGATTGAAAAAGGAGATTACGTTGCTCTAATGGGGCCTTCAGGATCTGGTAAATCCACTTTGATGAATATATTAGGTTGTTTAGATACCCCTTCTTCAGGTGAATATATCTTAAATGGCAAGGATGTCAGTTCTTTAAATGACGATCAACTTGCAGAAATTCGCAATAAGAATATCGGTTTTGTTTTTCAGACATTTAATTTATTACCACGTACAACAGCATTAGACAATGTTGCTTTACCGATGGTGTATGCGGGTTATTCAAAAGCTGAGCGAAATGAACGAGCAACGGAGGTTTTGACGCAAGTAGGGTTGAGTGATCGTATGGATCATCATCCTAACCAACTTTCAGGAGGGCAAAGACAACGTGTAGCGGTTGCAAGGGCATTGGTAAATAGACCAGCTATTATTTTAGCAGATGAACCAACAGGAAATTTAGATACGAAGACTTCGATTGAAATTATGGGATTGTTTGATGAAATTCACGCAAATGGAAACACTGTGATATTAGTTACCCACGAAGAAGATATTGCAGAACACGCTCATCGAATAATTCGCCTTAGAGATGGAGTAATAGAAAGTGATGAGCGAATAAAATAAGAGAGTTATTAAGTTTAATAATTTGTTGTAATTTGGTGGAGTTAACAATTAGGCTATAGACGATAAAATAGATGAAAGTATATACAAAAACAGGAGATAAAGGAACTACGGCATTGTTCGGAGGAACGCGTGTTCCAAAGCATCATATACGCATAGAAAGTTATGGGACAGTAGATGAATTGAATTCTTATATAGGATTAATTCGAGATCAAGAAATAAATCAATTGTATAAAAATGTTTTGATAGAAATACAAGATCGGTTATTTACTGTTGGAGCTGTTTTAGCTACTGATCCGGAGAAAGCAATTCTGAAAAATGGAAAAGAACGCTTAAATATTCCAAAAATAAGCGAGGCAGATATGGCGTTATTAGAGAATGAAATTGATAGAATGGAAGAAGCCCTATCACCTATGACCCATTTTGTGTTACCAGGTGGGCATACGACAGTGTCATTCTGTCATATTGCCAGATGTGTTTGTCGCAGAGCAGAGCGTCTGTCAGTACAATTGAATGAGGTTGAGCCTATAGATGAGTCTGTTTTAATGTATTTAAACCGACTTTCTGACTATCTATTTGTGTTGGCACGAAAGTTGACTTTTGATTTGGGTGCTGAAGAAGTAAAGTGGATTCCTCGTAAGGAATCATAAAAAATAAGATTTTATCTAAAAGTTATTTACTTTTAGAACGCTACGTTCTTAGAATTACACGAAATAAATAAAAAAAAGCTTGGTAATTTCATAATAAAAATTATTTTTGCATTAAAAATTAAAAACGAATAGAGATGTATTGGACATTAGAATTAGCATCTTATCTAAGTGATGCTCCATGGCCTGCTACTAAGGATGAACTTATTGATTATGCTATTAGAACGGGCGCTCCACTTGAGGTAGTTGAAAACCTTCAATCTATCGAAGATGAAGGGGAGATATACGAATCAATGGAAGAGATATGGCCAGATTATCCTACTGACGAAGATTATCTTTGGAACGAGGATGAGTATTAAGATACAAATTAAAAAAAGCCTTTTATAGAGGCTTTTTTTTTATTTAAGTTTACCTTTAGAAGTTAATAGAATAAAATCATATAAAGTTATGAGCCTGATAAACACTATATTAAAGGTATTTGTTGGTGATAAATCGGAAAGAGATATCAAAGCAATAAAACCATTAATTGAAAAAATAAAATCTTACGATTCAAGCTTGGCAAGTTTGTCAAATGACGAATTGAGAGCAAAGACTATCTATTTTAAAGAAAAAATACAACAGTCAAGAGCTAATCAAGATGAGAAAATTGCTTCTTACAAAGAAGAAATTGAGAAAACTCAGGATATCGATAAGAGAGAAGCTATTTATGCTAACATTGATAGCTTAGAGAAAGAGGCGTATAACAATTCAGAGAAGTTGTTAATGGATATTTTACCAGAAGCATTTGCTGTGGTAAAAGAAACTGCACGTCGATTTAAAGAAAATGAAACAGTTATTGTTACTGCTACACCAAAAGATATTGAGTTTGCAGAAACAAAACCTTATGTGACTATCGTTGGAGATAAAGCACATTGGGCAAATACTTGGACTGCTGCAGGAAAACAAGTTACTTGGGATATGGTTCACTACGATGTTCAGATGATCGGGGGGATTGTATTGCACGAAGGTAAAATTGCAGAGATGCAAACAGGGGAAGGTAAGACATTAGTTGCTACATCTCCATTGTACCTAAATGCA
Organism: Myroides phaeus; assembly: GCF_900099675.1. Classification (GTDB taxonomy): domain Bacteria; phylum Bacteroidota; class Bacteroidia; order Flavobacteriales; family Flavobacteriaceae; genus Flavobacterium; species Flavobacterium phaeum. The sequence continues at coordinate 50,316 of NZ_FNDQ01000014.1, read as the reverse complement.
TTGACAGGTAATGGTGTTCACTTGGTAACGGTGAATGATTATTTAGCAAAAAGGGATAGTCAGTGGAAAGCTCCTTTATTCGAGTTCCACGGTATGACTGTTGATTGTATTGATAATCACCAACCAAACTCTCCAGGAAGACGTGCTGCTTATGCTGCAGATATTACGTATGGTACAAATAACGAGTTCGGTTTTGACTACTTAAGAGATAATATGGCGCATTCGCCAGAAGAATTAGTTCAGAGAAAACACAATTTTGCAATTGTGGATGAGGTGGATTCTGTATTAGTAGATGATGCAAGAACACCATTGATTATTTCTGGACCAGTTCCTCAAGGAGATAGACACGAATTTAACGAGTTAAAACCACAGGTTGCCAACTTAGTTGAAATGCAAAGAAAACTTGCGAATGGTTTCTTAGCGGAAGCTAAAAAATTAATTCGTGAAGGAAATACAAAAGAAGGAGGATTTTTATTGTTAAGAGCGTATAGAAGTTTACCTAAGAATAAAGCGTTGATTAAGTTTTTAAGTGAAGAAGGTGTAAAACAACTACTTCAAAAAACTGAAAATCACTATATGCAGGACAACAATAGAGAAATGCATAAAGTTGATGAGGCTTTATATTTTGTTATTGAAGAGAAAAATAACCAAGTTCAGTTGACTGATAATGGTATTAAAGCGTTATCTCAAGATACAGATGAAAACTTCTTCATATTACCAGATATTGGAACTGAAATCTCGAAAATTGAGGCATTAAAATTGCCTAAAGAGCAAGAGGCAGAAGCAAAAGAAGCTTTATTCCAAGATTTCGGAATTAAGAGTGAGCGTATTCATACTTTAAGTCAATTATTAAAAGCATATACTGTATTTGAAAAAGATACTGAGTATGTAGTAATGGACAATAAGATTATGATCGTTGATGAGCAAACAGGTCGTATTATGGATGGACGTCGTTATTCAGACGGATTACACCAAGCGATTGAGGCTAAAGAAAACGTGAAAATTGAAGCAGCTACTCAAACATTTGCTACGATTACATTACAAAACTACTTCCGTATGTACAACAAGCTTGCTGGTATGACTGGTACAGCTACTACAGAAGCGGGAGAGTTTTTAGAAATTTATAAATTAGACGTGGTAGAAATTCCAACTAACCGTGGAATTGCTCGTCATGATAAAGAAGATAAGATTTATAGATCAGTACGTGAGAAATTTAAAGCTGTAATTGAAGACGTAGTTGAATTATCTAATGCTGGACGTCCAGTATTGATTGGTACTACTTCAGTTGAGATTTCTGAGTTATTGAGTAGATCTTTGAAAATGCGTGGAATTAAGCACAATGTATTAAATGCTAAATTACACAAACAAGAGGCTCAAATTGTTGAAGAAGCAGGACAACCAGGTATCGTAACTATTGCTACGAATATGGCAGGTCGTGGTACGGATATTAAATTATCTCAAGAGGTAAAAGACAGAGGTGGTTTAGCAATTATTGGTACAGAAAGACACGATTCACGTCGTGTTGACCGTCAGTTAAGAGGTCGTGCAGGACGTCAAGGAGATCCGGGAAGTTCACAGTTCTATGTTTCTTTAGAAGATAATCTAATGCGTTTGTTTGGTTCAGAACGTGTAGCTAAGATTATGGACAGAATGGGACTTGAAGATGGAGAGGTTATCCAACACTCAATGATGACTAAGTCTATTGAAAGAGCACAGAAAAAAGTAGAAGAGAATAACTTTGGTATTCGTAAGCGTTTATTAGAATATGATGACGTTATGAATGCACAACGTGAGGTGATTTACAAACGTAGAAAACACGCATTGTTTGGTGAGCGTCTTAAAGTGGATATCGCTAATATGATGTATGATTTATGTGAGCGTATTATCGACACGAATAAAATGGCAAATGATTATAAAAACTATGAGTTTGATATCATTCGTACTTTTGCTGTAAATACAATTGTTAGTGAAAGTGAGTTTGCAAAAGATGACGTTGTAACACTTGCTAATAAACAATATGAAATTGTATATAAAGCATACCAAGATAAATGTGCTCGTAGTGCTGCTGAAGCATTTAAAGTTATTAAAAACGTTTACGAAAATAATGAAGGACAATTTGAACGTATTGTAGTTCCATTTACAGATGGGGTTAAATCGGTTAATATTGTTACTAATTTAGAGGAGGCTTATCAAACACAAGGGATGTCTTTAATTGATGATTTTGAGAAAAACATTACCTTAACAATCTTAGATGATGCTTGGAAAAAGCACCTAAGAAAAATGGATGAGCTTAAACAATCAGTTCAGTTAGCTGTTCACGAACAAAAAGATCCATTGTTGATTTATAAATTCGAAGCTTTCGAATTATTCAAGAAAACAGTTAGTGAAATTGATTCAGAAGTAATGACTTTCTTGACAAGAGCTGATTTACCACAGCAACAAAAAGTGGAGGAAACACCTTCTATTGAAGAAGCATAGTATTCCGACTACATACCTATAAAAAAGGCTACGTTAATTTAACGTAGCCTTTTTTAATTTATTTCAGAGTGCTTTTGATGTTTTTAAGTGAAATAAGCCTTTTTAAGGCTGTGTTTTACTCTCTTTGGAATGTTTGTTTTGAAACGAAAGAAAGTTGGTTAAAGCTTTTAATATTTAAAATAGTGCGGTGTAGCAAGCAAATAGCCCGAATAAAATTCCAGGTGCATTTGCAGCAGTTAAAGGCCAGTCTTTTCTCAGTGCGCCATAAGTTACCCAGAGACTGCAATTGATTGCAGCTACTAAGGGCTGGATGTAATCGCCTTTATTTCCCTCTAAATTGGCTATAATTTGTGGTATGTAAGACACATACATAGCTACTGACATTATAGTAGCGATAACCCCAAGTACCTTAATAAACTTTGTGTCTTTGCTCTCTGAACTCATATTTTTTAATTTTAGTTAATGAATTGGATAATAGTAATTTAATACTTGTAAATTATGTAAAAAAAAGTACTTTTTCTAATGTAATAACGAAAATTTCAAAAGTAGTTATATGTCTTATATAAGAAGATTTAAACTGTCTAAGAAAGGATATAAAAAAGGCTTGACAATCTGTCAAGCCTTTTTTTGTATCAAAATGTGAGTTATTTTACTGTCATTTCTAATTCAAAAACTAAATCAGTATTCGGTGGAATAGGACCTGCACCTCTTTCACCATAAGCTAAATGAGCAGGGATAAAAACAATAGCTTTATCACCTATTTTCATTTGCTCAATACCTTCAATAAAACCTGGTATTAAACCAGTTTTAGTTCCATATTTAAAAGGAATAGGAATGTATTGATTATAAGCAGCTCTTCTTGCATCAAAGGTTCCAAAAGTTTTAGAAAGCTCTTCGTTGCTTGAATCGAACATAATTCCATTTTCAAAGAAACCGGCATAATCGATCAATACTTCTTGACCGATATTTGGCTTAGCACCTTCACCTTCTTTTACAATTACGTAAGATAAGCCAGAAGCAGTTTTTGTAGCTTTAGCTTTCAATTCAGTGATTTTATCAGCTTGTTCTTTCTTTGCTTTATTCAATTTATCTTCACTTTCTTTTTTTGAAGCAGCCTCTTCCTCAAAGTATTTTTTAAACACCTTAGCAGCATTGAATTTTTTAGCATTTTTACCGATTCTAATAATTTTGATAGATTCGATTTTGTCTCCTTGTTCAATCGCATCTACTACATCTTGTCCTTTAATTGTATAACCAAAAACAGAGTGCATATTATCAAGATGCGGAGTTGCTTTATGTGTAATAAAGAATTGACTTCCATTAGTAAAAGGTCCGCTATTAGCCATAGAAAGAGTACCCGCTTTATCGTGTTTTAAAGTTTCGTCAAACTCATCTTTAAATACATAACCTGGACCACCAGACCCCGTACCAGTTGGATCTCCTCCTTGGATAACGAAGTTAGAAACTACACGGTGAAAAGTAATTCCATCATAATATTTTTTGTCTTTGAATTGTGCATCTACAAAAGGATTGTTCCCTTCTGCAAGAGAAACGAAGTTAGCTACAGTTACAGGAGCTTTTTCATATTCTAATTCTGCTACAATAGTTCCTTTAGATGTTTTAATGTCTGCGTAAAGTCCATCAGGTAAATCAGCTTTAGGCGATGCACAAGATGAAATTAAAGCGACAATACTTAATACTAAACTTGTCATTTTTTTCATATTAGTTAATAATTTTTTTCAATAGATTGTAATTCGATTGTAAAGATTAGAGGTTGGTTTTTATCAATTTTTTGTTTGTCTCCTAAATAACTATAAGCTAAAATAGAAGGTGTAACAACTTTGATAGATTCATTTGATTTCATCAATTTTAAAGAGTGACGAAGAACAGGTAAAATATCTTCTTTATCAACGAGATAATTTAGTGTGCCAATATCGTTCTTTGTGTATAAAACACTATCTTGTAATGTGCTAATGTTATACGTATAAACAACTGTATTACCCGCAACAGGCCTAATAGAGTCCTTTAATTCTCTTTTTAAATAAGTGTACCAAAAGCCGTTTTTAGAATTGATGTACGTATTTTCAGGATGAGAGTCAATGTAATTGGTAATTAAATCTTCCTCGCTTTTAATTAACTCCATATTCATTTTAGCAGAAGAGTGTATTACATTCTCTTTTGATTTAGAAATTGGTTTTCTTGCAGGTTCATTTTGTGCACAACTAACAAAAAGGCTTAATAAAATAGGAAAACCTAAAAACTTAATACATTTAAACATAAAATTCGTTTTTGTGTTTTGATATAATTTCTTTGAATCTTTCGATTGTTTCTTGCAGTGATAAATTAGACTTACCACCAGCCGCATTAACGTGTCCGCCTCCTTCAAAGTATTTTCGAGCAAGTAAATTAACATCAAAATTACCTTGAGAACGCAGAGAAATTTTAATAATTCCCTCGTCTTTGCGCTCAATAAAGAATGAAGTTAAGTCAATTCCTTTAATTGACAAACCATAATTAACAACGCCTTCTGTATCCCCTTTAACGTGTTTGAATTCGTTTAGATCCTCATCCGTAAGGTATATATACGAAGTGTTTAGTTCAGGAAGCAATACCATATTTTGTAAAGCTCTACCTAAAAGCTGTAGTCTATTATAGCTACTATTGTCGAAAAGATTGTTGTGAATTTGTGGGTTATCAATTCCTTTGTCAATTAACGCAGCAATCACACGGTGAGTATTAGCATTCGTTTTAGGAAATCTAAAAGAGCCAGAATCTGTTACAATACCTGTATAAATACAAGTAGCAGCATCTTTATCAATATATTTAGTGAAGTTGATCTTGTCTAAGATTGTGTATAAAAGTTCACAAGTAGAACCAAATTCAGGATTAGAGAATGTTAATTCTGCAAAATTACCCGGCATTTGGTGATGATCAATCATCACAAAAGGATTTGGTAATTTTTGCAACATTTTCTCCATATCATCCCCTGTTCTAAGAAGAACATTAAAGTCTAATGTGAATATATAATCAGAGTCAGCGATAAGTTTAGAAGTACTTTCTCTATTTTTATCATAGATTAATATATCTTCACTTGCTGGCATCCAAGCTAAAAAATGTGGGAAATCGTTAGGAGCTACAACGTGTACATCATGTCCTATTTTTTTTAGAACATGATAAAGACCTAATGTTGAACCAATAGCATCCCCATCTGGATTTCTATGGGGAATAATAGTAATCTTTTTTGGTGAGTTTAGAATGCGTTCTAATGACTCTAAATTTTTTTCATTCATCATAATGCGAAAGTACATTATTTTGTGCTCAAAATAATGTGTTTTTCTTTAAAATGATATAAAACAAATAAATGAGTAGTGGTATAATACTATTGCGCTAAAGCTTTTAGTTCAGCTTTGTTTTTTAAGATGATTTTTTTACCAGAAAGTTCGATAATACCCTCTTTCTTAAGATCAGACAATAGTCTAATACAACTTTCAGTAGCTGTACCAACCATATTAGCTAAATCTTCACGTGAAAGTTGGATATTTAAAGCATTAGTTTCTTGGTTTGTACCACCAACTTCTTCAAGTTTTAAAAGAATAATAGCTAAACGTTCTTTCACTGTCTTATGGGTATGATCAGCTAAGCCTTTATCAGCGTCTTTTAAGTGGTTACAAATATCTCTGGTAACTAATAAAGAGAATTTATTGTTGTCAGTGAAGTAATCCATCATCTCCTTTTTAGGAATAAAACAGATTTGCATATCTTCAATAGCCGTAGCTGTAAGATTTGAAGTTTCTTCATTGATAATAGAACGTTGGCCAAGTAAGTCCCCGTCTTTAGCAAGTTTTACAATAGTGTCTTTACCGTTAGAGTTTAGTTTTGTCAATTTACAAAAACCATCTTTGATACAATACACACCATTAAGGTTATCACCTTCTGTAAAAATTGTCTCACCTTTTTTGACAATGAAGTGAGTTTTTGTTTCAGATATTGTTAAGAGTTCTTCCCTTGTTAATGCTTTTAAAGAACTAAACTCTCTAATTATACATTGCTCACATCTACCCATAACTAATAATTTGTGTTAAAAACTTTTTGCAAATGTACGTTTTTTTTATGATAAATATCATATATTCTGCTTTATTAAACGTAGACCTTTGTTAAAGGTATTTTGAGCATTTATTATGGATAAGAAGACGTGTTTTCATTGTGGTAATGAAGTTAACACATTCAACCGCATTGAATTTGATGAAAAGGAGTTTTGTTGCAATGGTTGCAAAACAGTTTACGAGATTTTTAGCGAAAACGATTTAGGGTGTTATTATGATATGGAGCTTACTCCTGGAGCAACTCCAGAAGATGCTAATGGTAAATATGACTTTTTAGACAAGGGAGATATCATTAATAAACTACTTGAGTTTAACGAAGGTAGTACTAATATTGTATCACTTTACATTCCTCATATACATTGTAGTTCTTGTATTTGGATATTAGAGAACTTACACCGTTTGAACGAAGGTGTGTTGCGTGTGTTGGTTAATTTTCCAGAGAAAAAAGCAACGATTACATTTAACTCAGATAAAGTTTCTTTAAAAGAGATTGTCTTGTTGTTAAACAAGATAGGATATGAGCCGTATATTAGTTTAAAAAACTATGAAGAGAAACCTCAGGCTGTAGATAGAAGCTTGATGTATAAGATTGGTATTGCCTTTTTTAGTTTTGGTAATGTGATGATGCTCTCGTTTCCTGAGTACTTTAATATTGATGATATTTGGATGCGTCAGTATAAAGATTTCTTTAGATGGTTAATCCTAATTTTATCTATGCCAGTTTTTCTTTATTCGGCATCTCCCTATTACGTAGCAGCGTGGAAAGGCATTAAAACTAAAAACTATACAATTGATATTCCAATGGCTTTGGGAATTATTGTGATGTTTTTACGTAGTACAATTGATATTGTATTTGATTTAGGACCTGGTTTTTTTGACAGTATGACTATGCTGGTTTTCTTTATGCTGTTAGGAAAATTATTTCAACAACGTACCTATAACTTTTTGTCTTTTGAGCGTGACTATAAATCGTATTTTCCAATTGCCATTACAAAATTAGGTGAAGGAAATATAGAAGAACCAGTTCAAGTATATGATGTTGAAAAAGGAGATAGGTTGTTGATAAGAAATCAGGAGTTAATTCCTGTTGATTCGATTTTAATTTCTGGTAGTGCTTTTATCGATTATAGTTTCGTAACTGGGGAGGCAATTCCGGTTGAAAAGAAATCAGGAGATAAACTATTTGCAGGAGGAAAGCAAGTAGGTGATGTTGTGGAGATAGAAGCAATCAATACAGTTTCACAAAGTTATTTGACACAATTGTGGAGTAATGATGTATTTCAGAAGAAAGTAGATATGAAATACAAGACAATTACGGATACGATAAGTCATTATTTTACACCTGTTTTACTAACAATTTCCATTTTAGCTTTTATCGGTTGGTCTTTTGTAGACTTGAATGCAGCATTTAATGTTTTCACAGCGATTTTAATTGTTGCCTGTCCTTGTGCATTAGCATTAACAGCACCTTTTACATTAGGGAATGCCATTCGCATTTATGGACGAAAGAAATTTTACTTAAAGAACGTTACTGTAGTAGAGCAAATGGCAAAAGTAAATACGCTTGTATTTGATAAAACAGGAACAATCACAACCAATGCATCATCAGCAGTTAAATATGTAGGCGGAGATTTATCCATACAAGAACAAAGTGATATTAGGAATATAATTCGCGCATCGAATCACCCATTAAGTAGAAAGTTATATAATTTTTTGACAACTAAAGTAGTTGTGAAGCCTGAGTTCTTTGAAGAAATCGCAGGAAAAGGGTTGATTGGAATTGTAAATGGGCAGAAGTATTTAATCGGTTCACCAATGTTGTTAGGAGAACAGAAGGAAAAAGTGTTAAATGAAACAGCCGTTCACATAAAGATAAATGATGAATATAAAGGGAAGTTTATTTTCGCTAATCATTACCGCGACGGACTAAGTGAATTGTTCTCGGAATTAGACTTAAGTGGTTATAAATTAGCTATTTTGTCTGGTGATAACGATGGAGAAGCAGCAGTTTTAAAAGAAATGTTGCCTAAAGGAACACAATTAGTATTTAATCAAAAGCCAGAAGAGAAGTTGGAATTTGTTAAGAAATTGCAGGAGTCAGGAGGGAACGTAATGATGGTAGGAGATGGACTTAATGATGCTGGAGCATTGGCACAGAGTAATGTAGGGGTTTCAGTATCTGAGAATGTCAATGTTTTTACACCAGCAAGTGACGGAATATTAGATGCTAAAATGTTTGGAAGTTTGGCGTCATTCTTAAAATACTCAAAGAATTCTGTTAAAATTATCAAATTAAGTTATACCTTAGCATTAACATATAATGTGATAGGTATCTCAGTATCAATTATGAATAAGATGTCGCCATTGGTGGCTGCAATCTTAATGCCTATAAGTACAATATCTATAATAAGTTTCGTAACAATTCTTAGTAATTATATGGCTAAGAAAAATATACGAAAAGGATAATAGAAAGATTTAGAATATGATACTTATCATATTTTAGAGGAATGGGATATGTTAATTTTGTAATGTAAATAAAAGGTATGAGTGTTATTTATTTCTTAATCAGTATCAGCGTTGTTGTTGCTGGTATCTTTCTATACTTGTTCATCAAGTCCGTTAAGAGTGGACAGTTTGATGACTCGTATACTCCATCGGTACGTATGTTATTTGACGATGAAGTAAAAATCACCTCAAAAGATTTGAAAGAAAAAAAGACTAACAATAAAAATCAAAAAGAAAATCAAATATAAACAACTATGGAAGTGCAACAATTTTATTATGACAACAAAATTGTAAAGAAATTTCTTTACGCTTCGATATTTTTTGGAGCAGTAGGGATGCTAGTAGGGTTACTGTTAGCAGTGATGTTTATATTTCCTAACTTAACCGATGGAATATCGTTCTTAAGTTTCGGGAGATTACGTCCTCTACACACAAATGCGGTAATTTTCGCATTCGTTGGTAACGCTATTTTTGGCGGTATTTATTACTCTTTACAAAGGTTATGTAAAGCCAGAATGTACAGTGATTTTTTAAGTAATCTTCACTTTTACGGATGGCAATTAATCTTAATAGGTGCAGTAATTACTTTGCCATTAGGGTTCACAACATCAAAAGAGTATGCCGAGTTAGAATGGCCAATTGATATTGCAATTGCAATTATTTGGGTAACATTTGGTATAAACATGATTATGACAATCATTAAGAGAAGAGAACGTCATATTTATGTTGCTATTTGGTTCTACTTAGCTACATTCGTTACGGTAGCAGTACTTCACATCTTTAACTCATTAGAGTTGCCTGTGAGTGCTTTCAAATCTTACTCAGTTTATGCTGGGGTACAAGATGCATTAGTTCAATGGTGGTATGGACATAACGCAGTAGCGTTCTTCTTAACAACACCGTTCTTAGGGTTAATGTATTACTACTTGCCAAAAGCTGCTAATAGACCAGTTTATTCTTATAGACTTTCTATTATTCACTTCTGGTCATTAATTTTCTTATACATCTGGGCGGGACCTCACCACTTATTGTATTCAGCTTTACCTGAATGGGCACAAAACTTAGGAGTAGTATTCTCTGTTATGTTGATTGCTCCATCTTGGGGAGGTATGATTAATGGTTTGTTAACTCTTCGTGGAGTATGGGATAAAGTAAGAGTAGATCCTGTTTTAAAATTCTTCGTTGTAGGTATTACTGGATATGGTATGGCTACTTTTGAAGGACCAATGTTATCATTGAAAAACGTAAACGCTATTGCTCACTTTACTGACTGGATCGTAGCTCACGTACACGTTGGTGCATTAGCTTGGAATGGATTTATGACATTCGGTATGGTTTATTGGTTAATTCCAAGAATGGTAAAAACAGATTTATATTCTAAAGCATTAGCTAACTTCCACTTCTGGATTGGTACTTTAGGTATTATTTTATATGTGATTCCATTGTATGTTGCAGGTTTCTCTCAACACTTAATGTGGAAAGACTTTAATCCAGATGGAACATTAAAATATGGTAACTTCTTAGAAACTGTTACTGCTATTTTACCAATGTATGCGATGCGTGCAATTGGAGGTACATTATACTTAGCAGGGGTACTTGTATTAATTTACAATATCTATAAAACAGTTAAAGCTGGTCAGCCAGTAGAAGATGAATTAGCTGAAGCACCTGCATTAACAAGAATTTCTGCAGGAAGATTAAAAGGAGAAGGATGGCACGTATGGTTAGAAAGAAGACCAATTCAGTTTACTATTTTAACTACAATTGCTATTTTAATTGGAGGTATGGTTCAGATTATACCAACAATCTTCGTGAAGTCGAATATTCCAACTATTACAAGTGTTAAACCATATACACCATTAGAGTTAGAAGGTCGTGACTTATATATTAGAGAAGGTTGTGTTGGATGTCACTCTCAACAGATTCGTCCTTTCCGTTCAGAAGTTGAAAGATACGGTGAGTATTCAAAATCAGGAGAGTATGTTTACGATCACCCATTCTTATGGGGGTCTAAGAGAACAGGTCCAGATTTAATGCGTGTTGGAGGTAAATATTCTGATAGCTGGCATTATAATCACATGTTTGACCCGCAATCAACATCTCCAAACTCTATTATGCCAGGTTATAAATGGTTATTTGCTAACAAAGCAAAAGATTATTCTGACATTGAGAAAAAAATGAGCGTAATGAGAACATTAGGTGTTCCTTATACTGATGAAGATATTGCTAATGCAAGAGCTTCTATTAAAGCGCAAGCAGAAGGAATAGCACTTAATTTAGAAGGCGATCCAGATTATGTTAAATCATATGAGGATAGTAAAAAACGTGCTGAAGCAAAAGGAGAAGAGTTTGTTCCAATGAGCGAACGTGAAATTGTAGCAGTAATTGCTTACTTACAACGTTTAGGTACAGATATTAAAGAAAGAGTAGAAGAATAATATAAAAAAGTGAATCAATATGCTAAAGTTCATTAAACATAATATGGAAACGATTGGAGGGATTGAAATCTTCCCAATTATTTCGCTACTCATTTTCTTTACTTTCTTTGTTGGACTTTTTATATGGGTTGCTACCTATAAAAAAGATACAATAGAAGAATTAAGCAATATGCCATTCATGGATGATGAAGAGCAAAATGTTGATCCTAATTCAAATTAATTATGAAGAAGTTTTTTCCAGTATATGTTAGAGTACCTCTTTTATTCGCGATTTTCTTTTTCGCAATAGAATGGATAATAGGGGGAGAAAGTGGCAAGCCTGCATTTATGGAACATCCAGTTGTTCTAATCTTATTAGGTTTGTTCTTATTTGCTTTGATTGCTGTAGAAATTGTAGCATCGGCAACAAATAAGATTCTGGATCGTTTAATGACGCCAGAAGAAAGAGCTGCAAAAGCTAAAGAAGAGAGTCTTCCTTTTGCTGAGTCTCCATGGGTTAAGAGGTTAATGAAGAAATTAACTAAGACGAAAGAAATCCATGAAGAAAGTGATATCATGATGGATCATGATTATGATGGAATTAAAGAGTTAGATAATGATTTACCGCCTTGGTGGGTTGGGTTATTCTACGTAACGTTCATTTTTGCTGTAATTTACTTATTAAGATTCCACGTATTTGACGGAGATAGTCAAGTTGTTGAGTATGAAAAAGAGATGATTGCTGCTAAAGAACAAGTAGAAGAATATAAGAAAACAGCACCAGATATGTTAACTGCAGATCAAGCTGTATTCTCTGATGACCCTGCTGTATTGGCTGCTGGTAAACAGCTTTTCGATACAAACTGTGCAATGTGTCACAAAGCAGATGGTGGAGGAGCAATTGGGCCTAACTTAACAGACGATCATTGGATTTTAGGTGGAGGTATGAAAAATGTGTTCAACACTATTTCTGAAGGAGGTCGTCCAGGAAAAGGGATGGTGCCTTGGAAATCAAACTTCAAACCATCTGAAATTGAAAAAATTGCATCTTATGTAATTTCTCTAAATGGTACTACTCCAGCAGAAGCAAAAGCTCCAGAGGGAGATATCATCTGGTCAAAGGCTGAATTAGCAAATGAAGGAGGAGAAGCAGAAGCTGCTCCTGCTGAAGAAAATACAGAAGCTTCTAGCGACAATACAGAAGTTTCGGCTGAATAAGTCAGTAGATAATAAATGTTCTTTTTGAGCAGATTTAAACTACAATAAAATATAAAAGGCTGAGTAGAGGTAACTCGCTCAGCCTTTTTTTAAAAACACAATACTATGGCTACAGAAAAAGATGAGAGTTTCCGTGACTCCATAGGTACTATTGGTAAAGATGGGAAAAGAGTATTTCTTCACCCTAAAAAGCCTTCAGGACCTTTTTATAACAAACGTAAAATAGTTAGTTATTTATTAATTGCTTTTCTATTTGCGGCTCCATTTATTAAATTGAATGGAAATCAGTTTTTATTATTTAATGTAATAGATAGAAAGTTCAACATTTTTGGTTTTCCTTTTTGGCCACAAGATTTTTATTTAGTGGTAATTTCATTAATCATTGGTGTTGTTTTTGTTACTTTATTTACAGTTTCTTTTGGTCGTATTTTCTGCGGTTGGATATGCCCACAGACTATTTTTATGGAAATGGTTTTTAGACGTATCGAATATTGGATTGACGGAGATAGAGGAGCTCAGATGAGGTTAGAGAAACAACCTTGGAATGGTGAGAAAATTAGAAAGCGCTTGACTAAATGGTTTATTTTCTTCTTGATTTCATTTGCAATTGCAAATGTATTTTTAGCTTACATTATTGGATCAGATGATGTGATACAAATGATGAAAGAAGGACCTTCTAATCATATTGGAAGATTTATTGGATTATTGATATTTACGACAGTTTTCTACTTTGTATTTACTTGGTTTAGAGAACAAGTATGTGTGATTGCTTGTCCTTATGGTCGTTTACAAGGGGTTTTATTAGATAATAAATCTATTATTGTAGCTTACGATCACGTAAGAGGAGAAGGAGAGAATGGTCGAGCTAAGTTTAGAAAAGATGTTGATCGTCAAGCAGCAGGAATAGGTGATTGTATCGATTGTAAGCAATGTGTAAATGTTTGTCCTACAGGGATTGATATTCGTAATGGTACTCAATTAGAATGTACAAACTGTACTGCTTGTATTGACGAGTGTGATCATATGATGGAAAGTGTTGGGTTGCCAAAAGGTTTAATTCGCTACGCTTCAGAAGAAGAAATTACAGAGAATAAGAAGTTTGAGTTTACTCCAAGACAGAAAGGATATACAGCTGTTTTAGGAATTTTATCTTTCATTTTAATAGGATTATTATTTTTAAGAACAGATGTTGAAGCGACTGTTTTACGTGTTGCAGGACAAACTTACGAGCATAAAGGTGAGAACCTAAGTAATGTTTATACATTCAAAGTTGTTAATAAAACAATGCGTGATTTTGAAGACATTACTTTTAAACTAAAAGAGCCTGAGCAAGGAGAGATTATTTTAGTAGGGAAACCTATTATTAAAGTAGAAAAAGAAGGTTATGCTGAAGGAACAATGTTTATTGAAGTACCTCAATATTTATTAGAAAGCCACCGTACTAAAGTCAAAATCGAAGTGTATGATGGGGATAAATTGATACAAACAACTTCAACAAACTTCCTTGGGCCAAGAACATTAGATTAATTTAAAATTTGTTAGGTATGAAATTTAATTTTGGAACAGGAATTGTAATTGCTATGGGGTTATTCATGGTGTTTATATTACAATATGTTATAAGAGTTCAAGTTAATCCGAAGTTTGATAATGAGTTAGTTACAGAAAACTATTATCAACAAGAGATAGAAGTTGATGGAAGACATGATAGAGAAGTTGCGGCTTTGAAATTATCTCGTCCAGTTGGAATAGAAGTGTCATCAGAAGGTGTTGTTGTTTCATTTCCTAAAGAGTTTGATTATAAAAAAATTACCGGTAAAATATTCCTATATAGACCGTCTAACCAGAAATTAGACTTTGATATTCCTATATCTTTGTCTTCTTCCAATTTGCTCATACCTAACACAAATTTGGTAGACGGTCGTTGGGATATTGCTATCGAATGGAATTATGAGGGTTCTGATTATAGAAATATAGATAAGTTAACAGTTAAATAATTTAAACGTGATTACTGCACTTATTTTTGGGTTAGTCAGCAGTCTACATTGTATAGGTATGTGTGGACCAATTGCTATGATATTACCTGTTTCTAAGAACAATCAATCTAAAAAGGCTATGCAGATATTCACCTATCATATAGGTAGAATATCTGCATATTCTATTTTAGGACTTGTCTTTGGACTTTTTGGTAAAGGATTGTACATTGCTGGACTTCAACAGCAAATGTCAATTGTAGTTGGTATTTTAATGATTTTATTCGTCTTGATACCACAAAATAAGCTGGGGAGTTTAAATTTTTTAAAACCTATATATAAGCTTACAAGTAAATTAAAGAAAGCATTGGGTTCTCAGTTTAAAAAGCAAGATGTTAAGTCTTTATATATGATTGGATTTTTTAATGGCTTTTTACCTTGTGGAATGGTGTATGTTGCTCTTTTTGGAGCATTAGCTACGCAGAATATAGCTTTAGGGATGCTTTATATGGTGTTATTTGGTATAGGTACAATTCCTTTAATGAGTTCGGTAGTTTATGTTAGAGATTTATTCTCTACGAAGGTTAGAAATGCTATAATGAAGTACTATCCATTTATTATTGTTCTTTTTGGAATGCTATTTATATTAAGAGGATTAGGATTAGATATTCCATTTATATCTCCTGATAACTTAAATTTATTTGTTAGAGGTGAGGCAAATTGTTAGTTTGTTAATGACTTGTAATCAGTGTGTTGTGTTTTTGTGTCCATAAAAAATAAAAAAAGTTACTTTTTTAAGTGACTTTTCTACTATAAGGTTGTCTTAATAATAACAAACAGATAAAAGTGTTTTAAAATGCTATGAAAAGAAACTAAATACATTGTTCTGTTTGTCTTAGTACTTTGATAAAATGTATTAAGATTGCTATGAAAAGAGAATACAAAAAAAAGGTAACTTATATAAGTTACCTTTTTTTTTACTTTATAATTAGCTCTTGACGTTTTAAATAATCAACAGCATGTCTTCCTTCGTTGAACAATAAATCCAAAATACTCAAGTTATTTAGGAATCCGTGTTTCTCATCAAAAACCTGAATATAACTTTCAAAAGAATTAATGTCTTTTTTACCATTAACTAATGATCTAAAATCAGATATATCTTCAGTCAAGTCTTTTTCAAACTCAATTGTTTTTTCAAACGGAATAGAAATACCTAAACAAGAATTAACAACTTCATGTATTTGTAAATTTAAGTCTAACATAAAGTCATGTTTTCCTTCGAAAATAGCACGTATATCGTCTTCAAAGTACTCAAAGTAAGGAGAAGTTCTATACGCAGCTTCTAAGCTCTTAAAATGCTGTTTTTGCCATCCAAAAGCATGCTCAATTCTTGTGTCTTTAAATTTCCTGTGCTTATCATCGCTGTGCTTAACTGGTATATTCAACATTTGAATTCCATTAGCACTATAGATATACATTCTATTTCTGTTCGTTTGTTTCTGAAAATTATCTTCTACTTCAAACATTACACTGTCAGCCTGTAACATAGCTACATAATGGCTAACAGAAGCAAAGTAAGTAGGATGAATAAGAATGTTATTCATTTTATCAATTAAAATTTAGAATTCTTTTTTTCTTTTCTCTTTTTGTAAGTGTTGTAACCTACAAGACCAAATACAATAACTAAGAAGTAAGGGAAGTAAGAAACTTGTTTTCCATTACCATTAACTGTTGTAAACAATCTGTCCCATCTGATTTTATCGATGGCTTGTCCCCATGGAATAGCTTGATCTAAACTCATCCAAACGAATACAGGTTTACCTACAATGTGGTCTTCTGGTACATACCCCCAGTATCTACTATCCTCAGATCTATTTCTATTATCTCCCATCATGAAGTAATAGTTCTGTTGGAAAGTATATTTATCAGTAGCTACATCATTAATATAGATTTGATCATTTTTAACCTCTAATTTATTGTGTTCATATACTGAGATAGCACGTTGGTAGAATGGTAAATTCTCTTGTGTTAATGTTACAGTTTCTCCTTCAGCAGGAATATGAATAGGACCTAAGTTTTCTTCGTTCCAGCCAACTTGATTGTGAGGGAACAACATTTTAGACACAATAGGAGTGATTTGATCTTGGTAATCTTTTGGTAGTCCTTTTTGAACACTAACTACACCAGTTACAGATCTTAGAACTTCAGCTGCCTCATCAGTAACTGCCCCAAGTATAATAGTTGTCGGGTCGTTGTTGTAGTAACTCGCACCTTCACGTAAATCTAAACGTTTGATAAGTGAGTTAAAGTCAATTGCAGAACCATCTGTTTTTACCGTATAAGTAAACTGTAATTTAGCACGATCATTCAATTTCATTTTTTCTCCATTGATATAAACATCTCCATCTTTAATAGATAAGTTTTCACCAGGAAGACCTACTGCTCTTTTAACATAATTCGTCTTTTTATCGATAGGCTTATCAACGGCAGGACGGTGTAGTGGATCGTTAAATTGATATACGGTATCCGTAGGCCAGTTGAACACAACAATATCATTGTGTTGTACTTTTTGGAAACCAGGCAATCTAAAATATGGTAAATGAGGTTTCTTTAAGTATGAGTTAAGCTTAGTACCAGGAATAGTATCGTGTACCATTGGTAAAGCTACTGTTGTCATAGGTGTTCTTGCACCATAGTGAAACTTACTCACAAATAAGAAGTCACCTACCAATAACGTTTTTTCTAATGATGACGTTGGAATTGTATAAGGTTGTATTACATACGTATGGATAATCGTAGCAACAACAACAGCAAATAAGATAGAGCTTACAGTCTCTCCTGAGTTACTTTCTGCTTTTGTACTTCTGTTTTCAACGTATTTAGCATCCGTAGCATAGTTAATATAGAAGATATAAAGACCTAAAGTTACAACACCAAGCACAGTGTCAATAGCTTTGTTTTTACCAAAACTTCTCAATATTTCAACCCATACTACTGGGAACATAATCAAGTTTACAATCGGAATAAAAAGTAGGATAACCCACCATTTAGGTCTGTTAATGATACCCATTAATACAATTGCATTGTAAACAGGTACTATTGCTTCCCAACTTTTTCTACCTGCTTTCACATATAATTTCCAAGTTCCAAGAAAATGAATTACTTGAACAAGTAGGAAAAATAGAAACCATTGCGTCATTGTCATAGCGAATAATTATTTAATGTAAGATGTGAAGGTAATTATTTTTTCAAATTAAGAACGTCCTTCATCGAAAAAACTCCTTTTTTATTTTGAATCCACTCTGCAGCAATTACAGCTCCTAAAGCAAATCCTTCACGACTATGTGCCGTGTGTTTTATCTCTATTTGGTCAATTTCTGAGTCGTAAAAAACACTATGAGTTCCAGGAACAGCATCTTCTCTAATAGCATCAATATGAATTTCATTTGCTTTAGCGTCGTTTAAAGTCCACTTTTCATAGCTGGAGTTTTCAATGATTCCATTCGCTAAAGAAATAGCAGTACCACTCGGAGCATCCAACTTTTGAGTATGGTGAATTTCTTCCATTGATACATTGTATTCCTTTAGGTTACTCATCATTTTTGCTAAATAATTATTTAGTTCAAAAAAGACATTAACTCCAACGCTGAAGTTAGAACCATAAAGGAAAGCTCCTTCTTTTTGTTGACACAAATCAACCATTTCTTGGTAATGTTCTAACCAACCAGTAGTACCCGAAATAACTGGTACCTTCAGATTTAAACAAGTCGTAATATTTTCAACAGCTGCAGTCGGTACGCTAAAATCAATAGCAACATCAGCCTGTTCAAGTCCTGTGTAAGCATCATTACTATGTTTTTTTAATACAATAGTATGACCTCTTTCTATAGCGATACGTTCAATGATTTTACCCATTTTCCCGTAGCCTAATAATGCAATTTTCATAAATAGTTTTTTTTTAAAAACGATATTGAACGTTAATAGCGTATTGGAATTGATTAGGAGTCTCAATCTGATTGTATTCAAAAGCAGGTTTAATAGTCAAATTTTCATTAACATTAAACTGCATTAAATGCGCGTCAACATTGGCATCAATAATACTTAAAATATAAAAACCAGCAGTGATTACAACAGACAAATCACGATTACGTCTATAAAACTTTTGAGCCTCTAATAAACGATCGTTGTCTAAGCCTCCAAAAGTAGGATCGTCAACATTGTGAATACCTTGTAATCTGTTTTTATATTCGTTTCTATAGCGAGTATATTGTCTTTGGTTATCAATCCAAAAATATGTAGGTACACCAATTCCGGCATAAACCAGCGGTAATTTCCAATATTTACCATTGTTAATCTGTCCTAATCCAGGAACAACAGACGCAAAGAATGCAGCACGAGCTGGCGCTAATGGATCCATTGGTTTTTCTTCAATATTACTAATTGAAGGAACAGATTTATTTTTCTCTTTTTTATTCTGTGCAAATGTGGGGTTACAGAATACAGTGAAGAGAAACATCAAGATTAAAAGATTACTTCTCACTAATTTTCTAAAAGTTTGATAATACGATTTAGATCTTCTTCAGAGTGGAAAGGAATTGAAATTTTACCTTTACCATTAGCAGAAGCCTTTATGTCTACTTTAGTTCCAAAAAACTGACCAAAAGATCTTGTGTAGTTTTCTGGAATTTTAAATTCGTTTGTTGTTTTTGGCACTTCAGGAGTAAGCATACCTTTTAGTGACAATTGATAATTCTTAACAATAGCTTCCGTTTCTCTTACAGACAAATTCTCTGTAATAATTTTGTGGTAGATATCTGTTTGAGCGTCAAGATCCTCAATGTTTATAATTGCACGACCGTGTCCCATTGTGATGAAACCATCTCTAATTCCCGTTTGAATAATAGGATCAAGGCGTAATAATCTCAAGTAATTTGCAATAGTTGATCTTTTTTTACCAACGCGCTCACTCACTTGTTCTTGTGTAAGATCAATTTCGTCCATTAAGCGTTGATAAGAAAGTGCAATTTCGATAGGGTCTAAATCGTGACGTTGGATGTTTTCAACCAATGCCATAGTCAACGATTCATTATCGTTTGCAATTCGTATATATGCAGGAATAGTTTGCAGGCCAACTAATTTAGAAGCACGTAATCTGCGTTCTCCTGAAATTAATTGATATTTATTATAGTTAGTTTTTCTAACAGTAATAGGTTGAATTACCCCAAGCTCGTGAATACTTGTTGCTAATTCACTAAGAGACTCCTCATTGAAATTAGTTCTTGGTTGAAAAGGGTTAATTTCAATAGAATCAACATCTAATTCAATAATATTTCCAATAACCTTATCAGCATTAGTATCTTCTATCGACTTGATATCATTTTCAGGATCCTTTAAAAGAGCCGATAGACCTCGTCCTAAAGCTTGTTTTTTAATCGCCTTTGCCATAATACTCTAAAAATATCGTTTTGGGTATTAACTATTTTTACGAATAACCTCTTCTGCCAAGTTTATATAATTGGTAGCTCCTCTACTCGTAGCGTCATAGTTTATGATACTTTCTCCAAAACTTGGAGCTTCACTCAGTTTTACATTTCGTTGAATAATAGTGTCAAACACCATATCGTTGAAGTGTTTTTGTACTTCTTCTACAACTTGATTAGACAATCGCAAACGAGAATCGTACATAGTCAGTAACAATCCCTCGATGTCTAAATTAGCGTTGTGTATTTTTTGAACACTTTTAATAGTGTTTAATAGTTTACCTAAACCTTCCAATGCAAAATACTCACATTGAATTGGAATAATAACAGAATCCGCAGCTGTAAGTGCGTTTAAAGTTAATAGCCCTAAAGAAGGAGCACAATCAATTATAATATAATCATATTGTTCCTTTATAGATTGTAATGCTTGTTTAAGCATATACTCACGATTTGGTTTGTCAACCAATTCTATTTCAATCGCAACTAAATCAATGTGCGCTGGAATCAAGCTTACATTAGGTGCTGTACAGTCTACAATAGCCTCTTCTGGAGTATAGCTGTGCTCTAATATTTCATACGTTCCAATTTCAACCGCATCTACATCTACACCTAAGCCAGAAGTTGTATTAGCCTGAGGATCTGCGTCTATTAGTAAGACTTTTTTCTCAAGTGCTCCTAAAGAAGCTGCAAGATTGACAGATGTAGTTGTTTTTCCAACACCACCTTTTTGATTAGCAATAGCAATGATTTTACCCATTTTACCAAAAGAATATTTTTATAAGTGGTAAAAATACGATTTTTTGTGGGTATACGAAATCTTATTTATTAACATTTTGCTAAATTCATTATGATTCAGCACGTTATAAAAATAGATGCTATCTAAAAATTAAATAGCATCTACTTATCATTCAATATTTATAAAATTGAATTTATTTCTTTTTAGTCATTGCTTCAAGCATATCCCACATTTCAGAAGGAATTTTTTCAAGCATATTAAACTCTCCAGCGCCTTGTAACCATTCTCCTCCGTCAATCGTAATTACCTCACCATTAACGTAAGACGAGAAGTCAGACACTAAATAAGCTGCTAAGTTTGCCAATTCTTGGTGTTCTCCAACACGGCGCAATGGCACTTTTTTAGTAACGTCAAATTTATCTTTTAAATCACCAGGCAGTAATCTGTCCCAAGCTCCTTTTGTAGGGAATGGACCTGGAGCAATAGCGTTAGAACGGATACCGTATTTAGCCCATTCTACGGCTAAACTACGCGTCATTGCAAGTACCCCTGCTTTTGCAGTTGCCGATGGAACTACATAACCAGAACCTGTCCAAGCATAAGTAGTTGTAATGTTTAAAACCACCTTGTTTTTTTCGCCTTTTTCAATCCAATGTTTACCAAAAGCTAATGTACAGTTTTTCGTTCCTTTCAATACAATATCGATAATTGTATCAAAAGCGTTAGAAGACAAACGCTCAGTAGGAGAGATGAAGTTTCCAGCAGCATTGTTTAATAAAACATCTACTTTACCAAATTTATCCACTACCGTTTGTAACATATTTTCTACTTGGTCATAATGACGAACGTCACAAGCAATAGGTAAACAAGTACCTTTTGTTTCTTCTTCTAATTCCTTAGCAGTATTTTGTAGTTTCTCTAAATCTCTTGATGTGATGGCTACTTTTGCCCCCAATTCTAAGAAGTATTTAGTCATAGACTTTCCTAAGCCACTTCCTCCTCCTGTAACTACAATTACTTTATCGTTTAAAGCTCCATCTTGAAGCATCTTTCCTGTGAAACTCATAATTTATGTTTTTTGATATAAAGTTAAATATACAAAAAAAGATATATGCACGCATATATCTTTGTCTTTACCTCGGTTTAATTTTAACCGATTAGAAAGTGATAGGATAGCCTATATTTGAAATATCTGACTTTAGTTCCTCCCAATCTTCTAAATCGCTATTTAAACTTAATACCATTTCTTTTGTTAGAGGCACCCCTTTGTAAATGTTACAAACACTTTCAATAGCCTCACTCGATAAATTGTCTAATTCATCGTCAAAGTAATAAGACAATACCCAATCAATATAGGTCATCGGGTTTCCGTCAAAAATGTATAAATGGTCATTAGAACCATCGTCTTTGTACTTGATATTTCCAACGGTCCATTCTTCTTGCTCATTTGTCCACAAGCAATACGTAGTTCCAATTGAAGCAACGGGTTCTCCAAAAATAAACTCATTAAAGTGTACTGGTAAGTTTAAAGTAAGCTCACTTTTAGCTGGTAACTTAGCCTCATAATCGTATAATTCGTGGTCAAATCCATTAATTACAACTCCGCTTTTTGTAAAAAGAACTAACATTTCATTCCCTTCACCGTCTCTCATTTGAAAGAACTCTTGTCCTTCATTCCATTTGTTGTTATACGAGTAATATCTATATTCCCATTCTGGAGAAAAAATAGCTTCTAATACAGACAGTGCTTTACACAATGTTTGCAATTCTGCTGGTTTAGGTAAATTCATTCTATGAGTAGAAGATAATTCCATAATTGCGCTTTTAGTTTTTCTGTGAACTAAGATAGGGAAATATGGCCAATAGCTTTTACAAAAAAAAGGCATATAATTAAATATGCCTTTTCGTATTTTATAAAGTAATAATATCAAAATCTTGTTCCAACGGTTGTTGTTTGTCAAACAACGCTTTGATTAAATCATCACCGTATTCTTTGTAATAAACGGAGAAGTTTACAATTCTCTCTTGTAAACTGTTGTTTGGAAACAACTCATTTTGCAACATAGCGATGCGTTCCAATTGGTCTTTATGACTTCTTTTTTCAGCTTTCATCAATCGCTTTTCAAGGTTGTCCAAGCCTTTCAACTGCTTTTTAGATTGCGCTTGCACAGCACCAATAAATGATTTATCTGTTTTTGCAGCAATTTCTTCTAACGCTTTAAACTGGTCAATTAACACTTGACGTTGTTGGTCAAAGTTGAACTCAATCTCAGAAAATGCTTTCGTTTTGACCTCCATTAACGACTGTTGCTTCATAAACATATCGCTCCACGACAAGTTTAATTTATCCATTTTATCCACTTGCTTTTGCGTAGCCAATAATACCGAGTTTCTCAGTAATAACATTGGAAAAGTAATTTGGTGTAGTTCAAATACCTTTTTCAATTCTAACCAATAAGCCAATTCACCACCACCACCGATATAACAAAGGTTAGGCAGAATAATCTCTTGGTATAAAGGTCTAAGAATTACATTAGGACTAAAGCGTTCAGGATGTGCATAAAGTTCAGCCAACAACTCCTCTTTCGTAAATTGAATAGGAGTGTGGTTCACTTTATAGACATCATTTTCCAACACAATTCGCTCGCGCAAATCATCTAAAATATAAAACAAGTTAATCTCTCTCGGATTTACCTGTATCAAGTAATCATTTAAAATAGGAAAACTCTTTTCAACTTCTTTAATTGCACTTTGGTTTAGCAGTTCTTGCTCCACATAAGGAATAAAAAGTTTCTTTAACTCCACATCATCTCCGTCCACGATTACTAAACCATAAGCAGCAAAAAGTTCATTTGCCAAATAGCGAGTAGCATCTGTTAGATTGTTGTGTTTTAAATAAGCCGACTCAAACAAGTCTTTTATTTTTTGCGCATTAGCACCAACACCAACGTGAGCTTTAAACACTTCAAATACTTTATCTAATCCCTCTGTGCTCAAACGCCCAACAGGACCTTTGCTTTCTTTGTTCCAACAGATAACTTTTTCGTCAAAAATGAAGTGATTAATCTCTTCAAAATCGTGGTCTTCCGTTGCCATCCAATAGATAGGTACAAAGTTGTTTTGAGGGTATTCTTTTTTCAATTGTTCTGTCAAATTAATAACAGAGATAATTTTATATAAGAAGTATAGTGGCCCTGTAAATAAGTTTAGCTGATGTCCTGTCGTAATGGTAAACGTGTTTTCGTTTGCCAACGACTGAATATTAGCAATAGTTTTATCAGAAGCCGATACGTTAGTATATTGTTGTAATAGCGCCTTAGTAAGCACCTGTCTGTTTGTAACAGGAAAATTGTTTTGTTTCTCAGCTATTTGTTTTCCAAAATTCTCCAAAGTAGGAAAGTTGTTGTACAACGGTTTTAAAGTATCTACCTGATTTAGGTAGTCCACCATTAACTTTGAAAAATAGCCCGAGTTTTGAAACGTAATTTTATCTAAAGGCATAGTTATTATTTTTTGCTAATTTAAAAAAATAAAACGGGGTAGGGTATCCTTTAACGTTGGGTTAATATATTTTATTCCTATTTTGAATAGTAGTATCTTTGCGCCCAAATTTGGAAACACTGTGAATACAACAATTACTTTTATAACCCCTCCTTTTACACAACTTAACACTCCATATCCTGCAACAGCCTATATCAAAGGATTTTTGAATACCCTTGACATATCGGCTTATCAATCGGATTTAGGGATAGAAGTTATATTAACCTTATTTAGTACAGAAGGGTTAAAGCAGTTGTTTGACTATATTCACGAACACACAGAAGAGGTATCTGCTAATACCCATCGTATCTTAGCGTTAGAAGAGGATTACATTGCTACAATTGGTCCTGTTATTGCTTTCTTACAAGGGAAGAATCCTACTTTAGCTCACGCTATTGTTCAAGAGGACTATTTGCCTCGTGCTTCTCGTTTTGAGCAGTTGGAGGAGTTAGAATGGGCGTTTGGAACAATGGGAATTATTGATAAAGCCAAGCACTTAGCAACGCTTTATTTAGAAGATATTTCTGACTTAATTGTAGAAACTGTTGATAGTAATTTTGGTTTTAGTCGTTATGCTGAACGATTAGGTCGTTCTGCTCATTCTTTTGACGAACTATATAATGCGTTACAACAACCGTTGACGTATATCGACGAAATTACAGTTGCTCTATTGTCTAAAATAATCGACAAGTCTAATCCTAAGATTGTCGGGTTTTCAGTGCCTTTCCCTGGAAATTTATACAGTAGTTTTCGCTGTGCACAGTGGATTAAAAAACACCATCCTCACATCAAGATTACTATGGGCGGTGGTTTTCCAAATACAGAACTACGTTCGTTAAAAGACGTAAGGGTATTTGAGTTTTTTGATTTCATTACTTTAGACGATGGTGAGGCTCCTTTGGAGAACTTGATTTTATATGTAGAAGGGAAGATTTCACAAGAGGAATTAAAGCGTACGTTAGTTGCCAAAGACAATGAGGTGGTTTATATCAACAACCCATTGAAACGCGACTACAAACAATCGGAAGTGGGAACACCTGATTATTCAGATTTACCATTGACGGAGTATATATCAGTTATTGAAATTGTCAATCCGATGCACCGAATGTGGAGTGATGGGCGATGGAATAAACTAACAATGGCACACGGTTGTTATTGGGGTAAATGTACTTTCTGTGATATTAGTTTAGACTATATCAAGGTATATGAGCCAATTGCAGCCAAGCAGATTGTTGATAGAATGCAAACGTTGATTGAGCAAACAGGGGAAACAGGTTTTCACTTTGTAGACGAAGCAGCGCCACCAGCTTTAATGCGTGAAGTTGCTTTAGAAATCTTGCGTAGAAAGCTAACCGTAACGTGGTGGACAAATATTCGCTTTGAAAAGAGCTTTACGCGTGATTTGTGTTTATTGCTAAAAGCATCAGGTTGTATTGCTGTTTCAGGGGGATTAGAAGTTGCCTCAGACCGTTTGTTGAAATTAATTGACAAAGGAGTAACGGTAGAACAAGTAGCCCGTGTGAATAGAAACTTTACAGAAGCTGGTGTGTTAGTTCACGCGTATTTGATGTATGGTTTCCCAACGCAAACAGCTCAAGAAACGATAGACAGTTTAGAGATGGTACGTCAGCTATTTGAAGCTGGAGTAATGCAGTCTGGTTTCTGGCATCAATTTGCAATGACAGCCCACTCGCCAGTGGGAATGAATCCTGAAAAATACAAAGTAAACAGTCTTTTACAAGAAGAAGGAAGTTTTGCTAATAACGATGTACCACACGAAGAAATGAGTGGTGCTATACACGATAAGTTTTCATTTGGATTAAAGAAATCGCTGTTTAACTATATGCACGGTATGTGTTTTGACTGGCCATTAAACGAGTGGTTTGATTTCAAAGTACCCCGTACAAGTATTCAGCCAGATTATATATTTAGTTGTTTGAATAACGAGCCGTTGCCTGTGTTTAAACCAAATCAAAAAGTATGTTGGTTGGGAACTTTTCCTTTTGTTGAATATTTCGAGAAAAAGAAGAAGGGTAGAGTATTTGAAATGGCACAGTTGATTTTTTACACTAAGAAAGAAACAGTAACAGTAGATGTTGATAGAGTAGTAGGAGATTGGTTTGTACAGTTTGTTGAACAGCTAAAAGAAAAAGCATCACAAACGATGACATATCAAGAAATGAAGAAGAGTTTTGAGGAGTTTACCAATGAAGACTTTGAACCATTTTGGTATTCAAAACCAGCACAAGCCTTGAGAGATATGGCCTTATTGGTGTTATAAATAGAGATTGAATGATATAAAAAAGCCGCTATATAGCGGCTTTTTCTGTATATGTTTTTGAGGAATGTCTTTTTGGATAATGCTATTAAATAGTCGTTGTTTTCTTATTTTTTCTAAATACTAAAGAGTAGATTAGAATTAAATCAAAGAATAAAGAGATTAGAAAATAGACATAAAAATTGAGGTCTTTTAAATAGAATTTATAATCTAAAAGGCTGATCTCATTTTCTACGAAATATAGGTTGTAAAAGCTATATAGAATAACAAGACTCAGTATAGGGATTAATGATTTTTTGTTCATAATTAATAGTTATTGTTTTACTTTTTTGGAGTGTTAATAAATTATCTGATGTAAAAATATCTGATGTAAAAATATCTTTTATTGTTTTAAATTTATGTTAAATGTAATATTTTTTTAATACGATATTTTATAATAACGTTGGTGAAATAGATATCTATTAAAAGTCTTTATAATCATTACCTTCTTGTTCTATCTTTTTTAAAGCAGTTTCTGTTTTGTAAATAAGGAATGCCATATAAAGTGTGAGTACTACAAAATACAAACTCTCGCCAATATATAACATTGGAAATAGATAGGCTAAGACAGTATAAATAGCTGAGGTAGCACCAAAATAAAGCATTAGTTTACCACTATATTTTTGTGCAAACTCCCAATTGCGTTGGTTTTTCATAGCACGATAAGTTTTATAACCTATAAAACCATTTATCGTTTTAATTTGTGGACAAATAAGTCCTAACAGAATAAAGATAACAGATGTTATTATTAAAATAATCATACGTATTTAATTAGCTGTTGTCAATGATTCTAAGGTTACTTCACTCCATTGAATAGTGACAGTTAGATAAATCATTAAAGCAATAATTGCTGTATATAAGATTTTTTCATACAGACGAATCGGGTCAGTCGTATGTTGGAATCTACTGTAAATTCCACCTCCAATAAGAATTAGCACAGGAAGGTATATAATCGAAATTATCCCTATAATTCCGCTATCAAAAAAATTAGCAAGTGCTCCTCCCAGTAAAATAAAGCCAGCCGAAATTCTTAGTAAGTTATTTGTAAACGGAACAATTTTATGAATGTCATACTTTGCTTTTCGCTCATCTGATAACGTATTATAACCAGATAATAATCCGTCGGCATTATCAACAGTTAAAATGAAGCTAAGTGCAAATAATATTGCTGCGGTAACTATAAACGGAATCATTTATTTACTGTTTAATAAAGTTAGCAATAAGTGGTACAATCTCTTTGTGTAACGGTAGCAATGGTTTGCTATAAGTAGCTAAGTTTTCTTCGTCCTTCTCTACTGTTTTCAATACGTGATTCATCCCTTTTATGGTTGTTAAAGTAGCTGTTGGTAACGCTTTTTTAAGGAGTTCTCCTTGTTCAGTAACCACTTGCAAATCTTTATCTCCTTGAACAATAAGTACGGGTACTTTTACTTTTTTAATTTCTTCTGTCGGATTGTATTTCATCCACGAAATTAAATACGCTTGATTGCCTGGATTATACAATCCTTGTAGCATTGGCGGAATATCAGTAGCAGGTTTACCACTTTTCAGTTGTGCGTGAATCGCTTTAATCTGTGTTTCGAAAAAAGGCATTTGTTTTATCAATTGCCAATCCATTATTTGGTCTATCGACTCTCCCGCACCTTGTAGAGAAACAAAATGTGTTACTTCTTTATTTTGAATAGTAGCCAGATTTGCCACCAACGCACCTTCACTATGTCCGATTAAAGTGATAGAAGGGTATTGATTTTTAAAATGAGCAATGATGAGGTTTACGTCTTTTACATTTTCGTCAAAGTCGGGTGTATAGTCTTTAATGGTATTATTCTTCAATTTAGCGATAATGCGTTTGTCAAAAGTAAAGACATTAATACCCTCTTGTTGTAACCCCTCAGCTAATAGTTTGTAGGAATTAGCATTCAAAGAAGGAAGGCTATTTCCATTTCTATCAGTAGGTCCAGAACCTGCAATGATAATAGCTAACTGCTTGCTTTCTGATTTTGCTTTGTATAAATCGCCTTGTAATTCTGCATCAATATCGATGGTTTGTGTTTGGGCAAAAGCAGGTGCAATTGCTAAACACAAGATAAGTGTGTGTAGTAGTTTTTTCATAGTTGGTTAGGTTAGTTGCTACCAATAGATTAGCTATTAGTAGTTTTTAAAAATAAACAATAATAAACTAACTGGCAATAAGAAAACAAAAAGCCCATAATGAAGATTACAGGCTTTTCTCGTTTGTAAATAAAAAGTAGGTTACTTTATCGCAACAAGCATACTTGGGTTGTATGCTTTAGAGTTGAGTAACAATTTTACACCTTTGGCATCAGTATCATAAAATCGTATTTCAACAATTAAAAAAGTTAATACATTATTCATAGGACAAATGTTGTGCCACAGGTGTTCTTCTACAAGGTTATTTTCAGAATTAAAATCAATAATTTCTTCATATTGAATGGGGGGTATAGAAAAGGCATTCGGCAATAAAAACCAAGTGCTAATATGTAACGAAGCTTGCTTGTAATCTTTCGGAATAAAAAACAAAAGCAGATGATAAGAAGATTATCTTATCACTATCTCATACGGCATTAAGTCGGAATTACCTCGGAATTAAGTCGTAATTCGTTCGCGAAAAAGGCCTTTAGGTGAGGTAATTACGACTTATTTACGGCTTATTTACGACTAAATGTCATTTAAAACCCTTTCAATCCCTTTGTTCATAAGGGTTTGGAGAAAATTATGTACAAAAGTGGGACGGAGTTTATAGTGCAGATGATGTCATTTGATAGCAGATGATAGCAAATGATGTCAGAATAACCGCTTTGTCAATTTCTATGTTTGAGCTATTCCTACTTTTGCATTAGATATAACAGACATTTGTTCTGCTTATCAACCCAATACAAGCTGGCTAAATTCTTTGATATTTTTGTAAAACAGTAGCATTCGTTTATTATTACGCAACTATGGTTTTAATCATAGTCGTACCATGTTCGACACTGACACCACACAAATTCGAGAGATGTTCGGAAAACACCCCCTGTTTCCGAGCGAATGTGGGCGTTGTGTCGAACTTGTGTCGAACATGGTATAAACAAAACTCGTGTAAGCCTCGTGTTTACTATGATACAGAAAATAGCCTTTGTACACTAAAAAACTATCTTTAAGTGGAAAATAACAAGTAGTTTGTTGTTATAAAGGCGAGAGCACAAAAAACAAAATAGGTTTATACCTTACATCTCGTTGGCATTATTGCCAGTTGAAACAATCAGATATAGGCATAAAAAAACACAGCTATCCTAAGATAGCTGTGTTGTATAAATTCAATTGAATTATTCGTTTATTTACTACCAATAAGTAGCAGTTGAAAATAATTCATTTGCTGGATATAAATTAGTAGGGTCTATTTTTTTAGATAAGATAGGATCTACACTGATGTCGGCTTTTTTAATCTTAACCTCCATATCGTAGATTTTCTCATTAGACTCTTGCTTATAAATAGTCACTTTCAGTTTGTTCTTTTTCAGATCAAGAACCGTAAAGTTATCTTTTGCTTCTTCAGCATAAGTGTAACTGTCAGTAGCATAATTCAAATCTTGTACCGCTACAGTTCCTTCTTGTAAGATTCCCTCTTTAAAAGTGGCTTTGTATTTTACTTTACCCTTTTCAAAGTATTGGCATAAACCATCAAGGTTGTTTTCTTTTAGCGTGTATTTGTAAACAGTATTTCCTTCCGCATCAACAATAGTACGATTAAGCGTTTCTGCATTAACATACGTATCAGTTGCTAAAACTACACCTGTGGTTAGGTCATTGTAGATAATCTCTTTTAATTCTCCATTGCTATACGTACTTGTTGTAACCGCATTCCACGTTTGCTCAGTTAAGACTCCTTGGTAAGGCATACCTTCACTATATTGCACACGTGAAACTTCATTACCTTCCTCGTCATAAGAGTAGTACATTCCGTGTAATACATCATCTTTGTATTCTCCTGAAGATTGAAGTTCTCCTTGAAGAAACTCTTCAATTTTCACTTTCTCTCCGTTTTCGTAATATGTTTTACTTGCAATAGTGTTTCCTTCATTTTCAGAATCGTAGCTATAATAGTAAACGCTTTCTACACCAACTTTTTGTCCGTTTTTATAAACAGTTTCAGTCATTGTGTATTCGTCAATTACATAAGTAGTTCCGTTATAAGGAGCATTATTTTTGTAAGTAACAGTAGAAACTAATTTTCCTTTAACATCATAAAACTTACCTTGTTTAGTGTAATCAATCTCACTTTGTAAGTAGTATTTAGGATTTGTTTCAAACATATCTCTTGTTACAGGAGCATATTTTTTGCTGTAAACAGGAGTTCCAGCGTTGAATTTAGCAATTTGAGTAATCACTCCTTTATCGCTAAACTCGTAATAAGTACCTGTTTTTGTATCAAAGTTGTAAGCACCAATTTCTTTACCAGCTTTGTCATAGTACGTTTCTGTAGCAGGCTCAATAGAAAAAGCTTGCGTATTGTAGTTAGAAACTTTGTATTTTCCACCAGTAGGGTAGTAAGAAACAATTTTAGAAATGCTTCCAAAAGCATAGAAAGTTTCAGACAACATTACTGATTTTCCGTTTTCAACATCAAAAGTTGCAGAATACGTCATTTCACCTTTTTTGTATGAAGTAATTTGTGAAATTTCGTCATCAAATAAGGTATATACAGAACCATCTATATACGTTTCTAATTCGTAATACGGGTCAATTCCTTGTGTAACACGTCCTAATTCTTTTCCTTTTTTGTCGTAAAAAACAGTAGTATCTCCTTTGCGTTTTTCAAACACTTTTCCATTTTCGTAGAAAGATGTTCTCTCTACAATTTTACCTTCTTTATAAAGTGTCGTTGCATTGTCTTCTACATACAATCCTTCATACGGATTATAACCATATTCATCATATGTCAACTGACCTTTTACAGTTCCGTTTTCGTTATAATAAACCGTTTTCTCTATAGAACCGTCTTCTTTGTAGTTAGTAACCGCTTTAAGAGAGTTGTTTTTAGTATTTACGTAATACTCATCAACTTTGCGAATAGTATTATTTTCAAAGTGATAAGCAGAAGCAATATCATCTTCGTTTCCGTTGTAGTTAAAGTAGTAAATAATTCCTTCTTGTTCACCTACATACTCTGCATCACTATAACGAAGTTTATATTCCCCAAGTTTTTGTCCATTTTTAGCAAAGAAGTTCTCTACACGTAGGTCGCTATTAATTACCGCTTCAGACTTTGTCTGACCAGTTGAGTAGAAAGATTTATTACCAACTAAGTTTCCATCTTCGTAAATATTGATCTCTTTAACACCGAATTTCTCGTAGTTAATAGCAGATGCAGTACCGTTATAAGGGCTACCATTTTCGTAAGAAGCACTATGCGTTAATGCACCATTTACATCATAGAATTGCTCTTCAGTAATTACGTTTTCTTCGTCAAATATAAATGCTTGGCGATTTTTAGCGTTTGCAGGATTGATGATTTCATATTCTCTGAAAAGACCATCTACAGCTTTCATTTTGATGAATACATTAGACCATCTTTGGAATACTTCACCATTGTATAATGAACCATCTTGGAAAGTACCTTCGTATTTTTCTCCTGTAAATTGGTTGATAGAGTTTATTTTGATCAATTGACCGTTGTTGTCATATACATAAGTAGATTCTAACTTTCCTTGAGGAGAGAAGTTTTCTACATTACCACTATAAAGTATGCTTGAATCATCTTGAACAATACCTTTTCCTTTCGTTTGAATTTTTTTAGTTTTCGCGTCAAATGTTTCAATGATGCTTAACTCTTGACCTTTGATTGGCTTGATAAGTTTAAACGCTTTCGCTTCTTTTTTAGCTACTTTGTAGTCGAAAGAATCTACCCAAAGTGTGTCTTTTGCAACTTGGCCAAACATTGACGAAGTAAAAAGTAATGCCAATGGAAATATTTTTTTCAGCATAGGTTGTTTATTAAATTGATTTTGTGTGTTTTTCTCAAGGGTAAATGTAAAAAAGTCATTTATAATATTTGAATATTTTGGCTTTTATTTACCTAATATTCGTGAATTGCGACATTTTATAGCATTCAGAAATAAACAATAATAGCGTAAACAAGGTCTATTTTAGAGGTTTTATTTATGCTAAAAATAAAAATGCCCTTACAGAAATGTAAGGGCATTGAGGTTGAAATCAGTAGTTTACAAACAGCAAACTATAACTTCTAACAAAAAAGAAAATATTTGACACTGAACTTTTATTGCAAAAGAGCGATTACCTCTTTATTTTCTTGAATTAAAGCATAATCTAAGGCTGTTTTACCTCTATTATCCTTTATCTCTTTATCCGCACCAGCTTGTAGGAGTAGGTTTGTTACTTCGGCTTTACCGAAAGTAGCAGCAAAAATCAAAGCAGTTGCTCCGTTGTAATTCGATTGATTAACTGATGCTTTTTGCTCAAGTAATAAGGCAACAATTGTGTTGTATCCTTTAAAAATAGCTCCCATTAGAGCACTATTTCCTGACGAATCTTGTGCGTTTGGATTAGCTCCGTTTTGCAATAGTAAAAGTGCAACGTCGTAATTATTGTAATAACAAGCCAGTGTTAAAGGAGTATTTCCTCTTTCGTCAGCCTGATTTATATCTATTTTTTGTGTGATATAACTTTCTATTTCAGCCACGTTATTTGTGCGAGCAGCAGAAAATAGGTCTTGCGCTTGTGCAGCAAAACACAATAGTGAAAATAGAAGTGTAGTAATGAGTTTTTTCATAGCAATTTAGTTGATGTAAAAAACAAGGGAGTGTGGGGATGCTCCCTTGTTAGTAAATAATTTTATTTGATGTATTCTTGAATATCCGCAAGTTTTAAATTAGTTGCTTTCAATAAAGAGTTACCGTAGTTTTTATCTGCTTGGTAGAAAAATGCAATCATTTTCTTAACAATCACTTTGTTGTGAACACTATTTAATGCTCCACTTAAGTTTTTGATTAAGTTTTCTTTATCTTGTTTAGAGAAAGAATTGTATAATTCACCCGCTTGTTTAAAGTTGTTTTCCTTGTCAATTACGTGTTGTGTTGTACTTGTATTAGCAGTGAAAACAGATTTAGAGTATTTGAATTTCGCATTATCAACAACCTCTGGTTTGTTTGTAGATGGTTGGTAATTCACATCTCCTGATTGTGGACGTAATGACATATACCCGTTTTGGTTATACGTAGTTACTTGATTTTTAGGTTGGTTTACAGGAATTTGTTGGAAGTTACCTGTAAGACGGTGACGTTGTGTATCTGCATAAGAGAATAATCTACCTTGTAATAATTTATCTTCAGATGCTTCAATACCAGGAACAAGGTTAGAAGGAGCAAAAGCCGCTTGTTCTACTTGTTGGAAATAGTTAGTTGGAGTTTGATTTAACGTCATTGTACCTACTTTAATCAGTTTTGCAACAGACTCAGGCCAGATTTTAGTAACGTCAGTTGGGTTGAAATCTAAAGCATCAAAGTCTTCTCTTTTCAACATTTGAACGTATAAATCCCATTTAGGGAAGTTACCAGCTTGGATGTTGTTGTATAAATCCAATGTAGCGTGTTCTACACTTTTAGATTGAATTTTATCAGCCTCTTCTTGTGTTAGGTTTTTTCTTTCTTGTTGAGGTACCCATTTGTATTTTACATACGTTACTTCACCTTCTGCATTCACCCATTTGTATGCGTGTACACCATTACCTTCCATTTGACGGAAGTTAGCAGGAATACCGTAGTCAGAGAATAACCAAGTTAGCATATGTGTAGACTCAGGTAAGTTTGAAAAGAAGTCAAACACACGGTTAGGGTCAGACACACCATTTGTTAAAGGAGATGGTTTAAAAGCGTGAACCATATCAGGGAATTTGATAGCATCACGAATAAAGAACACAGGTAAATTGTTTCCAACTAAGTCGCAGTTTCCTTGTTCTGTATAGAACTTAACAGCAAAACCACGTGGGTCTCTATACGTTTCAGGTGAACCTTGTTGGTGAGTTACCGTTGAGAAACGAGCAACTAATTGTGTTGTTTTACCAGCTTGACTTAAGAAGTCGGCCATTGTAACATCAGAAAAATCTGCTGCAGCTACGAATTCTCCAAATGCTCCAGCACCTCTTGCGTGTACAACTCTTTCAGGAATACGCTCTCTGTCAAAAGCAGCCAATTTGTCAATTAAGTGAATATCTTCTAACAACACTTGTCCGTTGTTTCCGATTGTTTTTGAGTTTTGGTTATCTCCTACTGGAGCACCAGAGTTTGTTGTTAGTGTTTGTCCATAAGAACAAGTTGCCATTGCAAATAATCCTAATGCTATAGTTTGTTTTATCATTGTGTAATATATTTAGTAGTACAAGTAATTTTGTACACTGCAAATGTATCTCGCTAAGCAGGGGATAAGTAGTATTTGTCAATGATTGTCCTTATTTAAGTATAAGATAATTTGATAGTAATATTTTTAATGATAGATAAAATCTTTTGTAACAGTGTTTTATATTCGCCAATTGTACTTAAAAAAGGCGGGGTAAATCTTAGAAAAGAAATAAAATAAAAGGGGGATAGGGAGGTAAAAGATTAAAAATAGTAAGAAGTAAGTGTGAAAAATAGGGGTGAAATAACAAAAGCCTCCTGAATAGGGAGGCTTTTGCTATTTGATATGTTTTGAGCTTTTGGTTAAGCTTCTACTTTTTTACTTTTAAAGATAAGTGAACTATTCATTAAGAAGATAGCACTTAAGATTAAGATAATTCCAACCCA
Organism: Myroides phaeus; assembly: GCF_900099675.1. Taxonomy (GTDB): domain Bacteria; phylum Bacteroidota; class Bacteroidia; order Flavobacteriales; family Flavobacteriaceae; genus Flavobacterium; species Flavobacterium phaeum. Next base: position 14,754 of record NZ_FNDQ01000014.1, on the reverse strand, counting down.
TTGGATTAAGATTACTTGCTCTCCTAATACTAAAAAGGCAACACTCACCGAAACCGGAAGCTCTAAAGAAGAGATAATACTTCCAAGTCCTACTCCAGTATGAGGGAATCCCATATTTAAGAAGATAGGAGGTAAGATTGTACCAAACAAGGCTAACAATAATCCCCACGTATAGAAAATATTCCAATTGAAATCTCTAATACCAGTAGTATTGTCAGAGAATTGCTTAAACAATCCCATCATTGCGTCAGAGTTATTTGGACCTACTTGTGTAAGGATTACGAAAATCGCCACAATGATAAATGCACCACATAACATAAATAAACTACGCTTAGGAGCAGGAAGGTGGTTTGCCACTACGTTAGACGCAAACATTGTAGTTGCGAATGAACAAGAAGCTAAGAAACCAAAGATTACCCCTCTAATGTCTAAGTTAATTTCGTTTGCTAATACATTAGTCGCTAAGACTGTTCCGAATAAAATTAAACAAACAGCAACGATTTTTAATAAACTTGGGAAGGTCTTTGTAATAACACTTTCGATTACAACACCAATCCAAACAGATTGCATTAATAGTACTACCGCAATTGAAGCGTCGATATAACTTACTGCCATATAGTATAACACAGAAGTGAACCCCATTGATGTACCAGCAAGCATTAACTGTTTGATATCTTTTTTGGTAGGTTTAAGATCAGTAGGTTGTTTTTTGCGAATCATATTAATGATTAACATTCCCACTAAACCTAATACAACTTGCGATAAGGTAACTTCAGCAGTTGTGTATCCGTGTTGATAAGCTAATTTTACAAACGAGGCCAGCATTCCAAAACTTGAAGCCCCAATAGCTACTAAGAAAACTCCTTTTACTATATTCTGTTCTTTCATCTTTTATTATTTTGCTGTGCAAAGGTACTTAATATTTTTTGAGCGAATTAGGACAATTGTCTAACAAAAAAAGCCTATAGAAATGAATCTATAGGCTTTTGATTTGAAGTGCGTTAACTCTTATTTCAATTTGTTGAAATTTCTTTTTACGAATTCAGTAAGTTCTTCTCCTTTTAATAAACCTTGAGAAAGTTTAGCTAAATCCATTGCTTGTTTAATGTTTGTTGTTCTTTCTTCCTCATTAGTATTGTTGATAATGTTACTTGCCAACTCAGAGTTTGTATTTACAACTACATTGTACATTTCAGGCAAGTTACCCATACCGAACATACCGCCACCACCTGATTGGCTCATTTCTTTCATTCTTCTCATGAACTCAGGTTGTGTGATGATAAATGGTTCAGCTGTGCTATCCATAGCTTGTAACTTCACTGTATATTTATCTTTAGGAACGATGTTTTCTACGATTTCTTGTAATGATTTTTGTTCATCTTCAGAAAGTTTAGAAATCTCTGTTTCTTCTTTTTTGATTAAGTTGCTGATGTGGTCAGCATCTACACGAGCAAAAGTCATTTTCTCATTATCGCTTTCTAACTTTTGGATTAAGTGAGAAACGATAGGAGAGTCAAGTAACACTACTTCGTATCCTTTATCTTTTGCAGCAGCAATATAGCTGTGTTGTGCATCTTTATTAGAAGCATAAAGAATTACTAAGTTGCCATCCTTGTCAGTTTGGTTGGCTTTAGTAGCTTCTTTTAATTCTTCTAAAGTATAGTATTTGTTATCTACCGTTGGGTAAAGAGCAAAAGCACCAGCTTTTTCATAGAATTTATCTTCAGATAACATTCCGTACTCTAAAACGATTTTAATGTCGTTCCATTTTGCTTCAAAGTCAGCTCTGTTTTCGTTGAATAAAGATTTCAACTTATCAGCTACTTTACGTGTGATGTAGTTAGAAATCTTTTTCACGTTTCCGTCTGCTTGTAAGTAAGATCTTGATACGTTCAATGGAATATCTGGAGAGTCAATTACTCCTTTTAACATTGTCAAGAATTCAGGAACAATACCTTCTACGTTATCCGTTACAAACACTTGGTTTTGGTATAACTGGATTTTGTCTTTTTGCATTTGAAGATCAGCACTCAACTTAGGGAAGTAAAGAATACCCGTTAAGTTAAATGGGAAGTCAACATTCAAGTGAATGTGGAACAATGGCTCTTCAAATTGCATTGGATATAACTCACGGTAGAAGTTTTTGTAATCCTCATCCGTTAATTCAGATGGTTGTTTTGTCCAAGCTGGGTTAGGGTTGTTGATAATTGTATCTACTACAACTTTATCATCACCTTCACCTTCTTCGTGTGTACCAAATTTAATTGGCACAGGCATAAATTTGTTGTACTTCGTTAAAAGTCCGCTGATTTTAGACTCTTCTAAGAAGTCTAAAGAATCCTCAGCAATGTGTAAAATAATTTCAGTACCTCTTGACGTTTTATCACAATCCTCTAAAGTGTACTCAGGGCTACCATCACAAGTCCAATGTGCAGCAGGCTCATCTTTGAAAGATTTAGTTAAAATTTCAACTTTATCAGCTACCATAAAAGCAGAGTAGAAACCTAAACCAAAGTGTCCGATAATTCCTGTGTCTTTAGCAGAATCTTTGTATTTTTCAAGGAATTCTTCAGCACCTGAGAAAGCAACTTGATTGATATATTTTTCAACTTCCTCTTTCGTCATACCAATACCTTGGTCGATAATGTGAAGTTTCTTGTTTTCTTTGTCGATTTTTACCTCAATAATAGGGTTTCCATACTCAACGCTTGCTTCTCCAATGCTTGTTAAATGCTTTAATTTTAAAGTAGCATCAGTAGCATTAGATATTAACTCTCTTAAAAAAATTTCATGGTCACTGTACAAGAACTTTTTAATAAGTGGGAATATATTCTCCACTGTAACGTTAATTTTTCCAGATGTCATAATTGTATGTTTATTTAGTATTTGAATTTTTAATATTTTTGTGATGTACTTAGGACAAAAAAGATACCAAAGGATTTAGAGTGTCATTTTGTCAGATTTAAGTCAGAGTGTTTAAATATTCACTATTTTTGGGTATACATTTTGTAACTATGTATTTAATGTAAAAAAAAGAGATATGAAAAAAGTATTATTATTTGGAGCTGTAGCGTTAGCAATGGCGTCTTGTAAACCAACAATGGATACAAAATCACAAGTTGGAATTAAGGGGAATTGGACATTGACAAATATCAAACATATTGGTGGTGAATTTGTGAAAGTAAACTCTTTCAATATTGCAGACTCTCAATGTTTTATTGGTAGTCAGTGGAAGTTTGTTTCAAACAATAATTCAGGAAACGTAGCTTTAACTCAAGGAGGAAATTGTCCAAGCTTTGAAAGCTCGTTCAAATGGACAGTAACACCAAACGGAAGTTTCGAATTTAAGTTTGTAGATGAGGGTGTAAAAGCGAAACACGTTACTACAGGATACTCGATGCAAGTGAGAAATCAAACCGCAAATTCGTTTGAACTTGTGGATAAATTCTACGCAGGAGGACAAACTTATGATGTGACATATCATTTCGAAAAAAACTAAAAAAATAAAAAATAAGTAAGATGAAAAAAGTAACCACGTTTGTATTAGCAGGTACATTGCTTGCAACTTCTTTTACTTTCACTGGATGTGAAGCTGTACAGAATTCAAACAAGACACAAAGAGGTGCTGCAATTGGGGCAGCTGGTGGAGCTATTATTGGTGGTATTTTAGGAAATAACATTGGTAAAGGTGGAAACGGAGCTCTTGGTGCTGTTTTAGGTGGAGTTATCGGTGGATCTGCAGGAGGAGTAATCGGAAACAAAATGGATAAACAAGCTCGTCAAATTGAGCAAACTGTTCCAGGTGCACAAGTTGAAAGAGTTGGAGAGGGTATCAAATTAGTATTGGGTGAAAACTCTGTAAACTTTGATATTAACTCTGCTACATTGACTACAAAAGCAAAAGCAAATCTTGATAAATTAGTTAAAGTATTTAAAGAAAACCCAGATACATATATTGATATCTACGGATATACTGATATTACAGGGAGAGAAGAGTACAACTTAAGTTTATCTAAAAAGAGAGCTGCTTCTGTAAAACAATACTTAATTCAACAAGGTATTGCTGCTAATCGTATGGTTGCAGATGGTTTTGGTATTGCTGATCCAATTGCTTCTAACGAGACTAAAGCAGGACAAGCTCTTAATAGACGTGTAGAGTTTGGTATTCGTGCTAACGAAAAAATGATTCAAGATGCTCAAAACGAATCTGGTGTTCGTTAATTGAGTTTTCTCATAAAGTAAAAAGGGAAAGAAGTACTGTACTTCTTTCCCTTTTTTTGTGGTTTATAGTTTGTAAAAACTACGGGTAATAATTGAAAAATATTTTATCATAACACGTGTTGGTTTCCTTTTAAAGGGAGCAATCAACACAAGTTAAGGTTTGGTCTTCTTGCATTTTATACCAATGATTAGCTTCATTTACTTGTTGTTGGTCAATCAAAGCTGCTTTCACTACCTCATTGATATAAACACTTTTTCCTTGTGGGATGTAAATAGAGTATTTTAGTTTAGCCTCTGATGTTTTGTTATTATTGAAACTACTTGCTATTAATAGTACATTGTCTTTTTGTTCAAACTGAATAGCTTGTATTTCATTAGAATAGACTAATTCAGACTGTCTTCCTTTCTTTGTATATCTTGCCTCAGCAAAGTTAGTACCCGATACTTTTCCGTAGATTTCATCTTGAAAAGAAGGTAGTAATTCTATTTCAATTGGCAATGTGTTTGCTGTGTCTATTACTTCAAAGCCATCAGTAGTAGTGCGATTTGAATTAAAGTAAGCAGCGTCAACAAATTTGATGTTTAAACTATCTGTATCGTAAAAGGTAAAGTTAGTTTGTCTCTCCACGCGTTGTCTGTCCATTTGATTGCCTAAATCTTCCCAGTTCTTAGCATTGGCAAACGGAATAGCAAATAGTCCTAATGTAATAAACCAGATAATAATTAACGAGATAATTGTAGCCGCTACATATTTGATATTGGTGTAGATTAAACGCAATCCAATAATTAATAATCCAATAAATGGCAAGGTAACTAACATAAATGCTAATGCTATTGTTCTACCATAGTTTGCTTCAGAGAATAAAAAGAATGGAACCCCTTCAGCAGCTGTTTCAGCTAAGATATAATCTTTGTTTACCCACACTCCAATGGCAGCAATTATAATCGTTAATAAATTAATTGCACTAAAAGCGATGAACCCAATACCAAATATATATCTAATCCACTTACCACTTTTTTCCCCTGCTACTTGAGTTTGCCTTTTGATGTTATCATAATCAATATCGTTGATTTTATTAGTAACATAAGAAACATTCTCTTTAACTTTTCTTTCAATAGTCTCAATATTGATAGGTTCTCTCTCCATTTCTAAACGTTGAGAAGTAGTCCTTGCAGCAGGAATTATAATCCATAAGATTAAGTATAGTAATACACCTGTTCCGTAGAATACCAATAAAAAAGCGAATAAAATTCTAATCCAAACAACATCAATTTTGAAGTAATGTCCTAAACCAGCTAATACACCTCCGATAACACCTCTATCTGTATCTCTGTATAGCTTTTTTTGTCCAGTGTAGATGTATTCTGTTTTTATAGTTTCTTCATCGTCAAGGATATAATCTTCAGGTTTTCCCATAATATTGATAACTTCCTCTACGTTGCTCTCTGTAATTACTTGATTAGTATCTGTAATTTTCTCATTGAATAATTCAGCTATTCTTATTTCGATATCGTGAATAATTTCATCTTGTTCTTCCTGAGCGAAGGTACGTCTGATCGCTTGTAAGTAGCGGTCTAATTTGTGGTAAGCATTCTCGTCAATGTGGAATACTAATCCACCTATATTTACAGTTAATGTTTTGTTCATCGTGTTAGTTTTTTGAGGTTATAGCTTCTACTGCATTTGCAAGTTCAGACCAGGTTTTAGCAAGTTCGTTTAAAAACTCTTCTCCCTTTTCTGTTAGTTTGTAATACTTGCGAGGAGGACCAGAGACAGATTCTTCCCATCGATAAGACAAGTAATCGTCGTTTTTAAGTCGTGTTAGTAAAGGATAAACAGTTCCTTCAACAACAACCAGCTTTACGCTTTTTAGTTCATCCAGTATTTCAGAGGTATAGCAATCTTTCTGTTTTAAAATAGAAAGAATACAAAACTCTAAAATTCCCTTGCGCATTTGTGCTTTAGTGTTTTCTATATTCATAATTACTTCTTGGTCTTTGTTTCTTATGCAAAGATATATCTAAAAGCAGGTACTTTGTATTACATAGTACTGTAAATTAACAAGTATTTAACAGTTGTAAAAAAAGGAATATACTTCTGTAAGGAGTGTTTTTAGGTTATAACTTGTTGGTTATTAATATTTTGTTTTTGTATTGTCTTTTGTTTTAGGCAGTTTTAATTATTTCAGGATTAAGAAGATTATTTTGTGTCAAGTAGAATATTAGATATATATATTTTGGTTTGAAAGTAATTTACCCCCTTTTAAAAGAAGATATATAAGTCTAAAAAAGTGTATTTACAGGAAAAAATGAAGAAAGTAAATCATTCAACTTTTTTTGTATATTTAGTAAAAATCTAAAAGAATGGAGTTTACAGTTTCAAACATAAATAAGTTTTTATTTTTCAAATTGCCTTCTGCTTATTGGACAGGAGTGCGTATGAAAGAGATTAGTAACACTACTGCTGTTACTACAGTTAAGCATAAATGGGTAAATCAAAATCCGTTTAGATCAATGTATTTTGCAGTACAAGCTATGGCGGCAGAATTATCAACTGGAGCTTTAGTAATGAGAAAAATACAAGAGAGCGGACAGAAGATATCGATGTTAGTTGCTAACAACAATAGTTCGTTTACCAAAAAAGCAACCGGTCGTATTTACTTTGAATGCGTTGATGGAGCGTTATTAGACGAAGCGATTGCTAAGGCGATTGCTACTGGGGAAGGTGTTACAGTATGGATGAAATCTATTGGTAAAAATGAGAAAGGAGAGCAAGTTTCTGTTATGAACTTTGAGTGGACATTGAAGGTTAAAAAATAAGAGACTATGCGTATTTTAGTTACAGGTGCGACTGGATTGATAGGAAAGCAATTGGTGCATAAACTATTAGAAGAGGGATATGAAGTCAATTACCTAACAACTAATAAAGAGAAGAAAGAAGGTGTGTTTATTGGAGCAAAAGGCTTTTATTGGAATCCTTACAAAGGAGAGATAGAAGAAAAGGCTTTTGATGAGGTATATACCATCATACATTTAGCGGGGTCAAATATTTCGGAATCGTGGTCAAAAACGGGAAAAGCGAAGATAGTAGAAAGCCGTATTGTTCCCAGTAATTTTATTTACGAGCAGTTGGCTAAAAAAACACATTCTGTTAAACAGATTGTTTGTTCATCTGCTGTTGGCCTTTATGCAAATAGTAGTAAGTGGCAAAGTGAAGAACAGTATTTTGAAGCAGATAATTTCTTGGGAAGTGTTGTTTCTCAATGGGAGGCTGCTAATTTGAAATTTCAAGAAATAGGAGTTAAAGTGAGCTTAGTACGCATAGGTTTGGTTCTTGCTAAAGAAGGAGGAGCTTTACCTCAAATTGCCAAGATGACTAATTGGTATATGGGAAGTGTATTAGGAGATGGAAAGCAGTTTTATTCGTGGATACATATTAAAGACTTAGTAGGTATATTTTTGTTTTTGACAAAACACGAAAAAGAAGGTGTTTACAATGCCGTTGCTCCAAAACCAGAAACAAATAAATCATTTACCATTCGCTTGTCAAAGGTTTTGAATAAAAAGATTTTGTTACCAGCAGTACCTAAATGGGTTTTAAAAATGGTAATTGGAGAAAAAGCAGTACTTGTTGTAGAAGGACAACGCGTAAGTAGTGCAAAAATTGAAAAAGCAGGATATGTGTTTAACTATTGCGAATTAAAGACTGCTTTGCAAGACATATATAAATAGAGAAATGTGCTTAGGCACATTTTTTTGTTTCATAGGTAGTTGTTTTTAGGAAGAAAGAAGAGTAAATAGCAGTAGGATAGAATTTTACTAACTGACTAAAAAATGTCATTATGACAGAGAAAGCAAGTTGGCAAAGGATTTGCTATTTAGTGAGTGTAAATTATAAAATTTAATTTGTCTAAACTATGAATACTGAGAACAAAGATATAAACAAAGAGCAAGAGGAAATTCAACAAGATGTAGATCAAACGACTGAAGGAGCAGCTGCAGAAGGTACAACTGAGCAATTAAGCGCTGAAGAAGAAATGACTATAAAATTGGCTGAAGAAAAAGATAAATTTATTCGCTTATTTGCTGAATTTGAGAATTATAAGAGACGAACTGCTAAAGAGCGTATTGAGTTGTTTAAAACAGCAGGAGAAGAAGTTATGTCAGCTTTATTACCTGTAATGGATGACTTTGATCGTGCAGTAACTGAGTTAGAAAAACACGGAGAAAGTGATCATTTAACAGGAATTAAATTAATCTCAAACAAGTTCAAAGATACATTGTCAAGCAAAGGATTAGAAGAAGTAGCTTTGAAAGCAGGAGATAACTTTGATGCAGATGTGGCAGAAGCAGTGACACAAATTCCGGCAGGAGATGATATGAAAGGGAAAATTGTTGATGTAATTGAAAGAGGATATAAATTAGGAGAGAAGATTATTCGTTTCCCTAAAGTTGTAATTGGACAATAATCTTTCAAAAGCAAAATATATAAAGAGTTTACAACGATGAAAAAAGATTATTACGAAATACTTGGTGTAGATAAAAGTGCAGATGCGGCAGCAATTAAAAAGGCTTACCGCAAAAAAGCGATTGAATTTCACCCAGACAAAAATCCAGGTGATAAAGAAGCTGAGGAGAAATTTAAAGAAGCTGCAGAAGCTTATGAAGTATTAAGTGATGCTGATAAGAAAGCTAAATACGACCAATATGGTCACGCTGCATTTGATGGCGGATTTGGCGGTGGCGGAGGCTTCGGCGGAGGCCATATGAATATGGATGACATCTTTAGCCAATTCGGTGATATTTTTGGAGGTGCTTTCGGAGGCGGAGGTGGCTTTGGAGGTTTCGGCGGAGGCGGAGGTCAACGTAGAGTGAAAGGAGCTAACCTTAGAATTAAGGTGAAGTTAACTATAGAAGACATCGCTAATGGTGTTGAAAAGAAAATAAAAGTTAAACGCAAAGTTCAAGCACAAGGAGTAACTTATAAAACTTGTCCAACTTGTAATGGTTCTGGTCAGGTAACTAAGATTGCGAATACTGTATTTGGACGTATGCAAACTGCATCTCCTTGTGGTGCTTGTCACGGAAGTGGTCAGATTATGGATCACAAACCAGCAGGTGCTGATGCAGATGGTTTAATTCTTAATGAAGAAACAGTATCAATCAAAATTCCAGCAGGGGTATCTGAAGGAATGCAATTGAAAGTTTCAGGAAAAGGTAATGAAGCACCAGGTAAAAATAATGTACCAGGTGATTTACTTGTTGTGATTGAAGAATTAGAACACGAAACATTAAAAAGAGAAGGTGAAAATCTTCATTATGACTTATATATTAGCTTTGCTGAAGCTGCATTAGGAGGATCAAAAGAGATTGATGCTGTTAATGGAAGAGTGCGCATTAAGTTAGAAGAAGGAATTCAATCTGGTAAAATATTGCGTTTGAAAGGTAAGGGACTACCAAGCTTGAATAGCTATGGTAACGGAGACTTGTTAGTACACGTGAATGTATGGACTCCTAAAAAACTTACAAAAGAACAACGTGCATTTTTCGAGAGTATGAAGGAAGATGAGAACTTCCAACCAGCTCCTTCGAAGAGTGAAAAATCTTTTTTTGAAAAAGTAAAGGAAATGTTTTCTTAGTCTGAGAAATATTTATACATTTGCAGGACACTTATTAAACAGTGGATTTTCTTTTTCATAGCAATTTTTCCCAACCTTATTTTTCCAAATAAGGTTGGGTTTTTTTATATAATATCGAAATTGCTTTTCTTCCCTCTGATAGTTATAAAATAAATAACTATTTTTACACAAATTAATAGACTTGACCGAATGCAACCTATATTAGAAGTTAAGGATGTAGTAAAAAAATACTCCGATAAAATAGCATTAAATAACGTGTCGCTAACTGTACCAAAAGGTACTATATATGGACTTTTAGGTCCAAATGGTGCAGGTAAGACATCGTTAATCCGTATTATAAATCAAATTACTTATCCTGACGCAGGACAAATCTTGTTAGATGGTCAGGTTTTGAATCCAAGCCATATTAAAGATATCGGTTATATGCCTGAAGAAAGAGGGTTGTATAAAACGATGAAGGTTGGTGAACAGGCAATGTATTTAGCACAATTAAAAGGATTGTCTAAAGCAGAAGCAAAAAAACAATTAGACTACTGGTTTGATAAATTAGATATCAAAGGATGGTGGGACAAGAAAATTCAAGAGTTGTCTAAAGGGATGGCACAGAAGATTCAGTTTGTTGTTACTGTACTTCACGAACCTAAGTTGTTAATCTTAGACGAACCTTTTTCTGGTTTTGACCCAGTCAATGCGAATATTATTAAAGATGAGATTATTGAGTTAAAGGAAAAGGGGAGTACAATTATTTTTTCTACACACAGAATGGAGAGTGTAGAAGAAATGTGTGATTACATCGCTTTGATTAATAAATCAAATAAATTAATTGAAGGTAAGTTAGTTGATGTTAAGCGTCAATATAGAACACATTTGTATCAAGTTGGAATTCTTACAGATAATAAACAACGCTTACACGATGAGTTGAAAAATAAGTTCAGTTTTCAATCAACAGCTTTTAAGTCTTTAAATGATGAGGTACAGTTAGAGATTAATTTAGGAGAAAGAATGCCAAACGAACTGTTGTATATTTTATCTCAAAATGGTCAGGTAACACATTTCGTAGAGAAGTTGCCAACTGTAAACGATATTTTTATTCAAACTGTAAGTAAGTAAAATGAGCATATTATCCTTAATTATAAAAAGAGAGTTTATTGCAAAAGTTCGCAATAAATCATTTATCGTAATGACTTTTGCAAGTCCACTTTTCTTTGTAGCCTTAACTTTATTTGTAGGGTACTTAAGTACATTGAAAGGAGACACAAAAAAAGTAGCTATTCACGATGAGAGCGGTTTATTTGTTAATCAATTCGTCAGCAACGAGGAGTTTGAGTATCAAGATTTATCTGCCGTTGATGTATCTATCTTGAAAGATAGTGTAAACGAAGAAAAATACGAAGGGATTATCTATATTCCAAAAGCAGAAAGTATAGGTGATTACCAAAAAAATATAACTTATATATCTAATGATAGTCCGAGTTTAAGCTTTGTGAGTAAAGTAGAACTACTATTAGAGGATAAGTTAACACACATTAACCTGAAAGATAGTGGTATTGACTTAAAAGTAATTGATGAGGCTAAAGCGAATGTGAATTTAAACCTTACGAAAGCATCAGGAGAAGCTACTGTTAAAGGGTTAAATGAAATAAAAATTGTTATTGGCGGTTTGTTTGGTTACTTTATTATGATGTTCATTATTATTTATGGAAATATGGTAATGCGTTCTGTAATTGAAGAGAAAACAAATAGAATTATAGAGATCATTGTTTCATCAGTGAAACCATTCCAATTAATGATGGGTAAAATCATCGGTACTTCAATGGCTGGTTTATTGCAGTTTTTAATTTGGGGAGTAATTGGTGCTGTATTATTGACGATAGCGAGTGTTGTTTTAGGAATAAATGCTACACCAGGAGTAGCATCAGCAGAAGCTTTACAAGCTACTTCTATGATGTCTCCAGAGTTAATGGTTGATGTACAAAACTATGTAGGTGAGATTTTGACTTTACCTTTAGTTTCTTTGTTTGTTTATTTCTTAGTATTCTTTATAGGAGGGTACTTTTTATATAGTTCTTTGTATGCAGCAATTGGAGCTGCAGTTGATAATGAAACAGATACACAACAGTTTTTATTTCCAATTTTATTGCCTTTAATGCTTGGAGTGTATATTGGATTCTTTACTGTAATAAAAGACCCCCACGGTTCGATTGCTACAATATTTTCAATGATTCCATTTACATCGCCGATTGTAATGCTTATGCGTATTCCTTTTGGTGTACCAATGTGGGAAGTTTTATTGTCTATTGCTTTATTATTTGGTACATTTATTCTTGTTGTTTGGATAGCAGCGAAGATTTACCGTATTGGAATATTAATGTATGGTAAGCGACCTTCGTGGAAAGAGCTATATAAATGGCTTAAATATTAATTGAAGTTTAGAAATTTGTAGTGCATTATGGGGAAAATGTCAAAGATTTTAATAGTTGAAGATGAAGCGTCAATTCGCAGAGTCTTAGTTAAAATATTAGAAGAAGAGTCGTCTGATTATGTTGTTGATTCAGCAGAAAACGGAGAAGAGGCTTTGAAGAAAATCGTAAGTGAAGATTATGATTTAGTTATTTCAGATATAAAAATGCCAAAGATGGACGGTGAGGAACTGTTAGTTGAGGCAAAGAAAATAAAACCAGAAGTGGTTTTTGTAATGATATCCGGTCACGGGGACTTAGAGACAGCAGTTAATACAATGCGTCTTGGAGCCTTTGATTATATATCAAAACCACCAGATTTGAATAGATTATTAACAACTGTTAGAAATGCTTTAGATACGAGTAAATTGGTTGTTGAAAACACAATCTTGAAAAAGAAAGTGAGTAAGAAATATGAGATGATAGGGAATAGTGAGCCTATCAACCTTATAAAAGATATGATTGAGAAGGTAGCTCCAACTGAAGCGAGAGTATTGATTACTGGTCCTAATGGAACAGGAAAAGAGTTAGTAGCTCATCAATTACACTTACAAAGTACAAGATCACAAAACCCTTTGATTGAAGTAAACTGTGCTGCTATTCCTTCTGAATTAATAGAAAGTGAATTATTTGGTCACGTCAAAGGAGCATTTACTTCTGCTGTGAAAGATAGACCAGGTAAATTTGAACTTGCTAATAAAGGAACTATTTTCTTAGACGAAATTGGAGATATGAGTTTGTCTGCTCAGGCAAAAGTGTTAAGAGCATTACAAGAGAATATGATTACAAGAGTAGGGGCAGAAAAGGATTTAAAAGTAGATGTACGCGTAATTGCTGCAACAAATAAAGACTTGCGAAAAGAAATTGCAGAAGGTAGATTTAGAGAAGATTTATATCACCGATTAGCAGTTATCTTAATTGAGGTTCCAGGGCTAAATGATAGACGTGATGATATTCCCTTATTGGTAAATCACTTCGTAAGTCAGATAGCAAAAGAACAAGGTACAAGTCCGAAAACATTCTCAGCAGAAGCTATTAGTCTTTTGCAAGAGTACGATTGGACAGGTAATATTCGTGAGTTAAGAAACGTAATAGAAAGATTAATTATTTTAGGAGGCAAAGAGGTTTCAAAACAAGATGTTGAGATGTTTGCAAACAAATAGCATATGAAGTTAAAAAAGATAAATGAGATTTTACAAGGGAACTTGGTAGCTAATGGATTAGTGGAGCCAACGACTCTTCAAAAGAAAACTTTTGGTCAGATTAAAAGTGGGATTGATGTTGTAATCGCAGGTCCTAAAGAGGAGGGGAAAACAACCGCTATGGTTATTGCTGCACTTCAGAAATTACAAAGACCAATTGAAGGAGAAATTGCAACAAGAGTTTTGATTGTTGTAAAGGATAAGTTTGAAGTAGAGCGCTTAATGGAAGTGTTTGAGCTTTATGGAAAAGGGATGGATCTTGAAGTTTATGGGGTTCACGACTTTACAGACTTGGATGAGGATAAAAATCAGATGTCTTTAGGAAATGATATTTTAATTGGTACTTGTAACCGTTTAAACGAGATGTTTAGTAGTGCTGGTTTTGATGTAAATCAACTTCAAATGTACATCATTGATGATGTAGATGTTCAATTGAGAAATCGCTTAGAACCACGTTTGTTCAGATTGTCTGATAGTATTGGTAAAACACAACGTGTTTACTTTATGAAAGATTACGTAGAGCAGATTGATATGTTTGTTGACAAAACAATGACAGAAGATGTTGAGTGGTTTGATTTCTACGAAGAAGATGAAGAAGAATAAGCTTTTTAAAAGCATTAAATAATGATTTAGGGGATTGTGTAAGCAATCCCCTTTTTTTATTCATAAGAGAAACTAATTAGCGCAAATATGATAATGTATGTTATGATAATGATGAATAAGGCACCACTGCGTTTAAGAATAGCATTTTTAAAGGATTGCCTATGTTTCAACATATCTCTTAACAAACGAATTAGTACCACTGAAAGCGCTATTAAAAATGATATGTGTAATACCAATTTTAAAGGGGCTAAATCTACTTCTTGTTGCACGTTTAAAATAGCGTGGTAAAAAAGAAGAGGACTGTATACATTTGAAAGTAAATAAAACATATTAATCACTTTTAAGGTTAATTAATTATATGCATTAATTATGCCTTAGTAAAGGCGAATTTCTTAAAGTTACTTGTTTTTTTAAATAACCCGAAAGTTTAGGAGATGGTTTTCGCGTTTAAATATGTTGATTAACAGTAAAGTAATATTTGTTTTGGATCAAGCACAAAAGTTGGGGAGGAAGTTGTAAAATAATATATTTGCACCATGATGGATAGCAAAGAAATACTAAAACTAATCCTACCTGAGTACTTGGTAGAGCATTTCAATATTACAAAAGTTGAAGAATTAAATAGTCGTT
>NZ_FNDQ01000042.1 GCF_900099675.1 Myroides phaeus | reverse complement strand
TGTAAATTCTGCGGTAAAGGTGAATATATTCATAGAGGCTTTTCTTCTTTAGACTAAAAATATACACTTATGATACTAAACGGAGATACATTTAATTTTACCTTCCAAATCGTATTTTTTGAAACAACATTCTAAAAATAACTATTAGTCCTATTAGCCAAATTAATATAATGTATAGCCTATAATCTTCTCCCCTCATTAAATAAACAATATCATTAACTGGTAAAAAGGAATTAAAATTATTTATAATCCTACCTTCATAGCTAATTGAATAAAAAATATCACTAACAAAAATTAAAATAAAATAAACAATATTTGATAATGTTCTTCCTGAGCTTTTTTTTGATAAAAAAGAAACGCATAAACCTAAAAAGGAGAACAAAAAAAAGCCTAAAATACTACCCATAAATATACTCCCATAGAAAGGAATAGCATTTACTCTAAAAACAAGATAAGAAATAGTAATAAGAAGTATTATAATAAATTGAAAAAATATCAGTCTACTTACAATAAATGTCATAAAAAAAAATAACATATCTAACGGTAACTGCCTTAAGTATTTGACCATTCCAGAAGAATGATATTCTCTTATCACAGGGCCAACTGAGAAAAGTCCCTCACTAATTGTCATCAAACATATCATCCCTGTAAGTATAAAGAATACGTAACTCTTATTTTCATTTCCCCAAATGCTAGAAAATATAACAAACAGCATTAAAGGAAATACTAGTGAAAAAAAAACTGCAATCTTTATTCTAAAAAAAGATAAGAAGTCTAAATATGTGCTATATAAAAATGTTCTAACAAGTCTCATCGTCTATTCTTTATGATTAAATAATTATAAATATCATTTAGATTTTTAACACCAACCGAGTATGGAATATGGCAATTCTCTAGTTTTTTCTTTAATTCATCATCTCCTATAAAAATATGAAAACTATTGTCATACTTAAGTACTAAGTATTTATGAAAAAATATGTTCTTAACTAAATTTTCATATTCAAAGTCTACAATAATCTTTTTTGAATATGGAATATATCTATCAGATAATAATTCACTAGGAGAGCTCAATGTATCCAATAATTGCTTTCCCTGATGCATAAACAAAATACAATCAGCATTATCCCTTGCCAGATTCCAATCATGAGACGATATAATTACTGTTCTGTCTTCTGCAAAAAGTAATGAACTAATAATATTCTTACTATTAGGATCTATGCCTCCGAATGGTTCATCCAAAATTAACAATTGGGGCTTATGAAATAAAGCAAAAAAAAGACCTACTCTCTTTTGTTCTCCTAGTGATAGCACCTTAAACTGCTTATAAAGTAACTTAGTCAGATTCAATTTTTCTATAAATACAGAACTCTGATATTGAGAGACATTAAAAACTAACTCAAATAACTTAATAAGTTCCTTAACCCTAAGCGTAGGAGAAAAAGGTATAGAATCAAAAAGAACTCCTGAACTTCCTTTAGGTATACTCTTTAGATGTACAGTTCCTTTATAATTTTTAATGTTTTCTGTAATAATATCTAATAATGTGCTTTTTCCAGCACCATTGTTTCCTAAAATAAAGGTTTTTTTATTTAACGGAATAACTAAGTTCAAATTCTCTAAAATAAGGTTTTCATCTTTCTTATAACATAAATTATTTATGCTCGAATAACTATTTTCTACCAAGTTCATAATATTTATTAATTATATAATCATTAGGAAATTCTGATATTGCACGTTCATACATACTTTTGGCTTTATTTATCTTCTTATTTTCTAAATAATACTTGATATATAATTCATAAAGTAGATTTCGACCCCAAGTGATGTCATAGTAATCTTTTGATTTCTCAACGATTTTTAACCCCTCTTCTAAATACCTTTTTGTTTTTTTTATATCATCTTTAGGATCATAGTATTCTAATACAGCCAATACATAATAGGCTCTCAAATTATTGCTATTCATTTTTAATGCTTCATTTGCAAGGTTTTTAACCTCATTAGATGTTCTTTTTAACTCCATTTCATCACTAAATGAAGACATCTTAAATGATTTAAGAAAAGCTAGGAATGCAAGTTCTTCTGAAGTTTTTGATTCTAAAGAGTTAATAATTTCAATACTTTTTTCCAAATCCATAATATTTTCAGTATAGATATACTCATACATTTTTACATAGGCTTGCCAATACTTATATTTTTTATCTGGTTGTTTTGCATAGTTAACTTCCAAACTTTTATATATTGACTCTAATGGAGCTTGTGAGACCTTCTCATAACAAGAAGACAACGAATCATAGATATCTTCAGATATATTACTTCTATCAAAAAGAAGATTATTTTGAGCAAATAGAGAAGAACTCAATAAAATATAACATAAAAAAAACGAGAATATATAATACTTTTTCATTGTCTTATGCAATTCGATTAATCCAAAAAGGAAGGGTTATTAAACTTAGAAAAGTGAGAATATATGTAATAATACTCAAGTAACATAACAAACCATAAAAAAATAATCCCAACTTAAAAGTCGATTTAATTCCTTTTTTAAATAGGCTCTTAAACATTTCATGAACTTTCAGAAAAGGAGAATTAAGATTACAAAAATCACTCAAAACAAAATACATATCTGATCCAGGTGCAAAAGGATTCGCATTATATAAAAATTTAATCACTAAATTAAATATTAGAAAAGATACTAAAGAATTTAAAAATCCACCATTCAAGTAAGGGTGAATCGCTAATAATGTGAATAAAAAAAACAAATCGTTAAAGATACCTGCAAGAGCAACAGAAATTTTTTTATTCTTATCTTTCCATAATATCATATCCTCAGTAGCTGTATAAAAAACAGGCAAGATTTTATACATCAAAGCAAAGCCCATCTCATTTTGTTTTCCTCCAAAAGATTTGTAAGTAGAAAAATGAGAAAACTCATGTAAAAAAGAGACAAATAATGAAATTGGTAAAACTGATAAAACCAATAGAAAAGGGCTTATTTGACCAATATTGTAAAAGATATATGGAATCTCAATTTTATTTAAAGAAAAAAACAAGCCAATTAAAGATAGTATTAATAAAATATACTGAAGCTTTTTATATGTAGAATAAAATCGTGTGCCAAAATTCTTGACCCTCCAATTAACTACCTTTAAAAGGTTGAAATTACTATTCATATCTATTCTTAAGCGCATTTTATACAGTCTTAAAAAAGTATATATACATATGAATATATAGAAAAACTTGTTTGAATAATAAACTTTACCTCTACGTTTCTTATCTTTTTCGTTTTCAGTATCATTTATAAAATCATATTCTTTAGCGAAAGAAACTATTTTACTTATCAGTTCCACGGAAATATCGTATTCTTTTGCAAATAACTCATATGTTTTATGAATAGAGTTGTTCTCAGTAAATGTTGATATAATTTTGTATTCAACAAGAGAGATTTTAAAAACCCTGTTTGACGAAATGTTTTTTAATAGTATTTCTTCATCATTCTCAATATCTCCTATAACTATAAATTCTTTATTTAAAACAAAATTCATATATCACATCTTAAATTTTTCCAACAACTAAACTAATAATAGGTGTTTGATCAGAAGTCTTATATCCTATAAGTTCACCCACAAAATCATCAAAAAAACCAGCGCAAGGACATGTTCCAATTCCTTCATTTGCAGTTGCCGAAAGCTGGAGATTATGTAATATCGCTCCAGCTTCAGTAAATGCCCATCTAATTCCTCTATCTAAATACTTAAAAGTAAGTCTATTTAAAGTAGCTCCCAAAATAATTATCCCACTTGCTCCCTTTATATCAATATCCATCTTTCCTTCCACAGCAAAAGCCTTATAAACGGCTTTTATAAAACCCTCTTCTTCTAATGTTGAAACAAGTTTTAGTTTTGCATTTTTTTCATCATAGTAATAAGAACCAGTTTCTAATTCTTCAGTAGCTTTTAAATTAATATAATATAACTCAATAGGATACAAGCTTCCTGGTGATGCAATATTCTTATGTTCTAAATTATTATTTGTCTCTTCCTTACTTTTACTAAGAAAAAAGGCATTTCTCAAAAAAGATGATAGCTCCTGAATAGTTAATCCCTCATTTTTAAAATTCCTAGTGCTTTTTCTTTCCTTATTTATCCTATGTAAAGCGTCAATATCGCTATTCTTTGCATTATTTAGAGGAGGTAAATCAATTGTTTTAACATTCCCTAATTCTATAGAGTGATTAAAAACTTCTTTCATATAATACGGACTATTCATAATACTGCTTACTTGAATAGCGTAATCTTTTATATCATAATAATGAAGCTTAGATGCTTCTAAAAAATCTCTAGCATTTTCTGATATATAGTCTTCATAAAAACTGTTTGTATACTTCATATTTATATTTTTTAAGGAAAAGGATGTGGATAATCTAAAAACAACTCTTTCTCTTCAAAAAATCCTAAAAAAGGCGTTTTATGTGTTCCTGTCAAAAGATGAAACCCAGGAACTGAAACCCTATAAACTTCAAATCCTAATGTCCGTACATCCTCTGTAGTCAAGTCTACTGAAATAATATGCTTAATATCGTTATGATTGTCTTTTAAACCCTTTAAATCAAAGGATCTGACCTTATTAAATATTTTTATATCAGAATAATCATCATTCTTTAGGTTTTGATATAAAGGAATTTTGGTTCTAAACTCAGGATGAAGATTATAAAAAGCAAAATGCTTATCAAAACCATCAATTAAATTAAAATCTTTATCAGCACCATCAATCCAATTTTTTTTACCACATAATAAAATTGCATAATCAATTCCCTGATAAGACTCCATACATGCTTTTATAAGTGCTTCCTCTTTATTAAATCTTGAAGAACATCCTATTGAAATATATTCTTTTTCTTTATAAGTAAAAATAGTAAAACAGACAATTGTCTCTACATTTGAGTAGTTTCCTAAATCATATGTAATTATTTCAACCCTATCATTATTATAAAGTTGATTGATTCTATTATTCTCTTTGTAGTATTCAATTACTGTCTTTTGGTTATATTTTATTTGTCTATTTATTTCTTTATTTTGTAAATACCACCATTTACTAAAAGCATTTCTCTCTTCACTTTCCAAGTATCCACCTTGAATCGCCTTTAATCTATCTGTATGAGCAGCTAATCCAGTAGATGTTTGATTCCAATAACTTCTATTATTCTCACTATATTTATATGGTAAGAAAACAAACTCACACGGGAGATAAATTTCTCTTTGAGTAATATGGCAATAACCTTTTACCCAATCAATAGGGGTTTCTTTAGTTATCTTAATATAAGGAAAGTTCTCATCAAATTGTTCGTCTTTATAAAGTTTCAAATATCCAAAATTAATTACATTATGCGTTTTTGAAATTTCTTTATGTGATATATTTTCAATAATATTATGACTTTGTTGTAATTGGAAAGACGCACAATAACGTTCTACAAATTCCCCAAAAGTCGATATTATTGCTTCCTCCTTATCAAAGGAAATCGAACCTGCTGTTATTTGATTCGTTTGAGCCCCTAAATAGTTAAGGTTTTTACCTTCACATGTTGTCTGAAATATTCCTTTAGGTACAAAAAACCTGTTAGGTAAAAAATGAAAATCTCCCGGAATAAATGAAGCATGGGTCCCAGATAAGTTTTTTGTAATTTCTCTATATATAGTTTTTCCGTTCATTATTTAGCCATTTAAAGGTCTGTAAACATGACGTTCATTACAAATATTACAACCAACAGTTTTTAATATTCTTGCTACATCAAATTCATCTGTAATAAAGTTAATAGTTTTTGACTTCCCTAAAATTCCTCCATCCTCCCAATCAGAATTTAAAAGTCTCAATAATTCATTACTTAACCATTCAATAAGTGTATTATATATACTACTTTTCATTAATGAAACTTGTCTAAATTGTTTATTGTCTAAACGAATAAGTCTTAAATAGACATCTGGATTTACGGTATTAGAAATTCTTCTATTAAAAAAGCAACTCATACAGTGCATTTTTAGTGCAGGGTTAATAGCTGGCCCTAAAGTTGCTGTAAAAGGAGCATAATCAATATAAATATGAGGAATATTACTTTTATACATTTTAGTAAGGATCTCCTGATTTATTTTTTTACTCAATATTGGCGAAAAAACTAAACAAAAATCTATGTCATCGATAGATTCTTCTAATGTTATTTGAAAATTACTATCTTCAAGCAATTTATTTAAATCATTAATAAATTGTTCTTTTTCTTCATCCAAAACTCCTAACAGATAAGTCTTCAACAATCTTTTATCATCTTTAGAACTTTCCTCTATGTAATAAATTATTCCATTGGATTTTAACCATTCTATTAACAAGACAAAATAATCCTTTTCTAATTCTAAATTAACAAGAACATTATTAAACAAATCATCAATCCTACCTTTACTATCATTCTCTATTAGACTATTTAATATTTCCTTAATATATTTAACATCTTCTCCTTCTATTCTCGATAAAAAGCCATCTCCATGACCTATATAAAGTTGATTGTCATTTTCGTATAAATTCAAATCAGATAATGCTACTTCTTTCATTCAATTATAATTATTAGTAAAAAAAAGCCTCAGAACTAAACTCTATAATACTTCATATTTGTTTTTATCATCATACAAAGTTTACATTTCTATATTAGTATCCGAGATTTAAGTAAAAAGAGCCTCATACTCTAAATATGAGGCTAAAGTCTTATGATTGTCCCGTCCTAAAATAGGTTTACACAAAATAGACTTATTTATGAAAGAGACAGAAAACACAAGGGAAAAGCGTAGTCAACGAGATTATACTTTA
>NZ_FNDQ01000005.1 GCF_900099675.1 Myroides phaeus | reverse complement strand
CGAAGTAAATATCTAAACGACTATTTAATTCTTCAACTTTTGTAATATTGAAATGCTCTACCAAGTACTCAGGTAGGATTAGTTTTAGTATTTCTGTGCTATCCATCATGGTGCAAATATATTATTTTACAACTTCCTCCCCAACTTTTGTGCTTGATCCAATATAACGCTTTTTTAAACGTACCTTGTTCGGAAACGATTCGAGACTTGTTCGGGAACCCTTCGGAAAACAGGCCTGTTTTCCGAACAATCCACGATGTTTTCCGAAGGATGTAACAAAGAAGACTCTTTTAATAATTAACCTTTACGTATATTGCTCTGAAATATAAAAAAAGCCCAGAATTAATCTTATCAATCAATTCTGAGCTTCTTTACTCTTTACGTTGCCTTTCATCAATATGTAAATTCTTTTTTCCCTCTTTTCAATCCCAACATAGGCGTATGTTTTGCTGTTTGGAAATATTTTCTAAAACCACATTTTTTAGCAATTGCAACACCATCAATAGTTAAAACTTCATCACCTATTTTTAAAACCTTCTCATTTTCACCAATTGCAGCTATAATATACTTTCCGTCTTTATAAGCAATTCCATAGCCAAACTTATTCAAATTAGACTCACCTTCATACTGCTTTACTTGCTTTAAAAATAACAATTGCAAGTCAGCTATATAAATCAAGTGAAATTGCTTGATAAACTCCACTCCTATTTGATAAACACCTTCAGAAGGACTAAATGATAGCTCCTGCTTATCAAATACGCGATTTGCAAGCTGAACACTCCCCCCTAAACTAATCTGTGTCTTTGCTAAGCCTTTATTCAAACCAAATGCCCCTACACTTCCATAGCTTAGAAAACTTTTGACAGCTAACGTTTCAATGTATTTCAACATATCCTTATCTTGTGACACTGATAAATACCCATTATCTCCGGTATCCACTAAGAACGGACGATACATATCTCCGACAGCCATTGGAATAACTATACGTGTTGGATTTTGATCATTTAAACTCGCCACGTGCATAAAATCATCGCTTAATATACGCAACTCTAAAGCCGTTGTAAAGTCTTCCAATATAATTTCCTTCTTAATTGGATCTATTTCCAATACCTTGTCTTTATAAATCACATTTCCTAAAATACCATCGATCTTATAACAATCAAATATGGGGTCTTTTACCATTGGAAATTGTTCTAAATCTGTAAAAGGTAAATTGTGAAAAACATAATTACCAACTTTTAGGCTATCTACACGCAGTTTCGCTACATCTTGTAATACATTGTTCGCATCAACAGCAACTATACTCCCCGATTTTTTATATTCTTCTAATAAACTACCGCGAATAGACAATCCATCCCAACCGGTGTCAAACAGAAAAGTCATCTCTTTATCATTTACGGTCAAATTAACCAACATCCAACCCGATTCATCCGTATAAGGCAAGCGAATTGTTTGAGCAGAAGACAATGTACTAAAGAGTACAAAACAAGCTAATACAATCTTTTTTAAAGACATAGTGGTGTTTTTTTTATGAAGTACTAAAATAGTATTTAATCTAATTAATACAGCACCTTAAAAAGAATAATACCGCTTTTTAATTACCACTATGTATAATATAAAAGAACTCGTAATTACATCCCTTCTTTAGAATGTTTCCTAATTAGCAAAATTCAAATAAAAATGATTTTCAAATTGAAATTAAGTTTATTTTTGCGGCATGACAAGAAAAAGAACAGAAAGAATCGTATTCGAAAACGTAGAAGTCCTTGATGCAGGTGCAAAAGGCGTTTCGGTAGCTAAAGCTCCAGATGGGAAAGTAATATTTATTCCTAACGTAGTTCCGGGAGATGTGGTAGATGTGCAGACTGTAAAAAAACGCAAAGCGTATTATGAAGGTCGTGCTATCAAGATCCATAAATTTTCTGAACACAGAATTGACGCCGTTTGTGAGCACTTCGGAGCTTGTGGTGGATGTAAATGGCAAAATATGAAATACAGCCAACAGTTGTTTTACAAAAACCAGGAGGTTTTTAACAACTTGAAGCGTATTGGTAAAATT
This sequence comes from Myroides phaeus, assembly GCF_900099675.1. Taxonomy (GTDB): domain Bacteria; phylum Bacteroidota; class Bacteroidia; order Flavobacteriales; family Flavobacteriaceae; genus Flavobacterium; species Flavobacterium phaeum. The sequence continues at coordinate 140,531 of NZ_FNDQ01000005.1, read as the reverse complement.
GAATTACCTGAATTCGAGCCTATTTTAGGTTCTGAAGAAACTTTATTTTACAGAAATAAAATGGAGTTCTCTTTCTCTAATGCTCGTTGGTTAACACCTGAAGAAGTAGCAAGTGGAGAAGAAATGGGTAAAGAAAATGCTCTTGGATTTCACATCCCTAAAATGTGGGATAAAATCTTAGATATCAAGAAATGTCATTTACAAGAAGACCCTTCTAATGATATTCGTAATGAAATCAGAAGATTTGCTAACGAGAATGGCCTTTCATTCTTTAATCCTCGTGAACAAGAAGGTTTATTGCGTACGTTAATGATTCGTACTGCATCTACTGGAGAAGTAATGGTATTAATCCAATTCTTCCACGAAGATCAAGAAAAGAGAGAGTTATTACTTAACTTCTTAGCTGAGCGCTTCCCTATGATTACTTCATTACAATATGTTGTAAACGGAAAGGCAAATGATACAATCTACGATCAAGATGTAGTATTATACAAAGGACGTGATTATATCTTAGAAGAGATGGAAGGACTTAAATTTAGCATCAACGCTAAATCATTCTACCAAACAAACTCTGCTCAAGCTTACGAATTATACAAAATTACAAGAGATTACGCTGGATTAACAGGAAATGAGTTAGTATATGACCTTTATACAGGTACAGGAACTATTGCTCAATTCGTTTCTAAAGCAGCTAAAAAAGTAATTGGTGTAGAGGCAGTTCCGGAAGCGATTGAGGATGCTAAATTAAACGCTGAACGCAATAATATTACAAACTGTGATTTCTTTGTAGGAGATATGAAGAATGTGTTTAACGATGAGTTTATCGGTACACACGGGCATCCTGATGTAATTATCACTGACCCTCCTCGTGATGGAATGCACAAAGATGTAGTAGAAATGATCTTAAAGATTGCTCCTAAACGCGTAGTTTACGTAAGTTGTAACTCTGCAACACAAGCACGTGACTTAGCTTTAATGGATGAAAAATATAAAGTAATTAAAGTAAGACCAGTGGATATGTTCCCACAGACACACCACGTTGAAAACGTAGTATTACTTGAATTAAAATAATATACTAAAAAGAAAGCCCTTGTATAAAATACAAGGGCTTTTTTATTGCTTTTGATTAGTTATTTTTTCTTTTGTTTATTGGATAGTATATTATACTCTTCTTCTCCAATATCAATGCGCATTTGCTTGATAATAGGGCGTCCCATCATAATTCCAAAACCTACACTACACTTAACATAGTACTCATACCCTTTCTCTAAAGTAAGCTTTACTTCTTCTGTAGTTTCTAAGCTTCCTTTAAACACTCTGTCTCCGTATGCTGTTGTTTTGTGACTAAATGTTTCTCCTGTACGCATTCTTCCAATATTTCCATTATTCTCATCCTTTACTTTATATCCTAACAAATGACCAGGCCCACCTGTTGGTCTGTAAAAGTGAACAATAGCATAATCTGGATCTCCCTCTAATTTCTTAGCGTACGAATTATAATCGTTAGATTTTATGTTTTTTAATTGTTCCGTATTTAGATTACGGAAGGCTTTTCCTTGTATTCTATAACAAGTACTTCCCAACGAAGTAGGTGTCTTCACCTCTGTTACCATTATAATATTGGCCCCTACTTTACGCGCAGCATTCTCAAAATCTGTTATTACAGTTTCATAATCGCAACGAGTTGTAAATCCTGAATCGCCAATTTTGACTGTTCCCACCAATTCTGTCGCTTCTGGCAATTGACGAACATCATTAACTAAATAAACTTTGGTAGAGTCTGCTAACGGATTGTGGTTCGTTCCAGATACTTTTGTCCTAATAGAAGTAGAACAACTGCACAATAATGCACTAATAAATAAGATAGATAGGTATCTCATATTGCTTGGTTTTTAAGTATAAAAAAAGAGACGCAATTATACGTCTCTTTTTCATTATATTCTAAGCAATATTAAACTTTTCTTAATTATTTTAAAATAACTGTTAATCCTTTAGGACCGTGGGCTCCCACTACTAAAGCTTGTTCAATATCTGCTGTTTTAGAAGGCCCCGAAATAAACACTCCAAAACCTTTATCATTTGTTCCAATCTTAGCATAAGCCTCGTGCATATTATTGACAATCTTATTCTTATCTAAAACGATAACTAAGTATTGTGTAATAAAGTACAATGCTTTGTGCTTAATCTCTTGAGGGATCCAGATACATCCATTCTCAGCCACACCTAATTCTCCTTCGATTATTGCTAAGTCTACATCCTTTAAGTCAGCTGCTTCTGCAACAGAATTAGGATCTAAAGTACTCAATGTAATATCCTTTAAAGCAGAAGAAATCTCCTTTGCATCCGGATATAAGTCACGAATAACAGCATTGATATCTTGTCCTTCTTCTAAAACTACAGCGTGTCCACCAACAGCTTGAGAAATTTCAACAAACTGTGTCAACAAGTTATCAAAACTGATAGCATCCAATTTCACAACGGGTCTATCATGTCTTTTCTGTATGTTTCTTGTTATCTTTTCTAATATGTAATTTTTGCTACTCATAACTCTACTATTTTTTTTGAACCTTACCTTTCTTCCACATTTCTGTAAAAGACTCTTTTGCAAAAGGAGGTAACGAACGACCATCTTCCCATTCTTTCAATCCAAAAGTCAACGAACGAGGCGCATATTTTGCTAATGACGAGAATTTCAAACTTGTTCTAAACAACGCTGGATGTGTAAATAAAAACTGCATACCAGAAGATATAAGTTTCTTAGAAGCATTTGCTTTTCCTAAAGAATCTAAATCTTGACGCCATTTATAAATTTGATCTGCCAAATCAATACGCACTGGACATACGTTATTACAAGAATAACAAAGCGAACAAGCAGAAAGATTTTCACTGTGTTTCACAGGATCTTTAAGCATCCCTAAGTTAATACCAATAGGTCCAGGAATAAAGTAAGTATATGAATATCCACCACTACGTCTGTAAACCGGACACGTATTCATACACGCACCACAACGGATACAGTTTAATGATTTAATGTGATCTTCATTTGTAAGAATATCACTACGCCCATTATCTACAATGATGATATGAAATTCTCCACCTTCAACAGGTTTTTGAAAATGAGACGTATAAGTTGTTGTCGGTTGTCCTGTAGCAGAACGCGCTAATAAACGTGTAAATACCGCTAAACACTCTCTGTTAGGAATAACTTTTTCAAGTCCCATAGAAGCGATGTGCACCTTAGCTAATGAAGTACCCATATCGGCATTCCCTTCATTAGTACACACAACCACCTCTCCTGTAGAAGCTACACCGAAGTTAACTCCAGTCATAGCAACATCAGCAGTTAAGAAATCATTTCTCAATGACGCTCTTGCAGCACGTGTTAAGTACGTAGGATCACTATTTCCTTTTTCAGTATTTAATTTCTCACTGAATAATTCCCCTACTTCCTCTCTTTTCATATGAATAGCAGGAAGTACGATATGTGAAGGCGCAGTACCATTTAACTGTAAAATACGCTCTCCTAAGTCACTTTCAATAACATCAATTCCCTTAGCCTCTAAGTAATGGTTAAGCTCACACTCTTCAGTAAGCATAGACTTACTTTTCACCATTTTCTTAGCATTGTGCTTTTCAAGAATTGAATGTACAATAGCATTGTGCTCTTCAGCATCTTTAGCCCAGTGTACAATTACTCCGTTAGCTTCAGCGTTCGTTGAAAACTCTTCCAAATAAACATCTAAATTACTAACACTGTGTAACTTTATTTTCTCTCCCATAGCTCTAAGTTCTTCCCATTCAGGAATTGTCTTAGATATACGGTCTCTTTTTTCTCTTACAAACCACAAGGCATTATTATGCCAAGCAGCCTTTTCTGAATCCTGCTGAAAAACGCCAGCATTCTGTGAATGTTTTGTACTACCCATAATCTTATAATCCAGCTGCGAATATTTCTACTACGTGAATGGTTTTAATTGGCAGACCTTTTTTGTCTACAATTCCCCCCATATGCATCAAACAAGAACTGTCTGGTCCTGTAATATATTCAGCACCAGTTGCAGTATGACAAGAAACCTTATCATTCCCCATTCTAATAGATACAGCAGGCTCCTCGATAGAAAACATTCCACCAAAACCACAACACTCATCTACTCTTTCTGGCTCTACAACTTCTACACCTTTTACTAATCTTAATAAATCTTTTACTTTAGAGTAAGGTTTAATATTTAGCTCACTTGCCGACCCTAATTTAAGCTCTCTTAAACCGTGGCAACTATTATGTAAGCTCACTTTATGTGGGAAAACACCTGGAAGTGCTTCAACTTTTAAAATGTCGTGTAAAAACTCACACATATCATATACTTTACCGCTAACCTTACTTGTACATCCTTCTTTCTCCATAATACGCGGGTAAGAATCTTTTACGAACCCAACGCAACTTCCTGAAGGAGCAACTATATAATCATATTGATCAAATAATTTATTAAATTGATTTGCCAATGGTAATGCTTTATCTTCAAAACCCGCATTAGCCATAGGCTGCCCACAACATGTTTGATCTACAGGATAATCAACCTCTACACCAAAATGTGTTAATAGCTTATAACTTGCTACACCTACTTCCGGATATGCCGCATTCACGTAGCAAGGAATAAATAATCCAACTCTCATATATTTGTTTTTATATATTTTAACTACCAATATAAACAACGATTCCTGCGATAATAATATACACTAACGCGAAAACAATTGCTCTTTTTAAAATAACACCTTCTTGACCTTGTTGATTACAAGCTGTTGTAGCTACTGCAATACTCTGTGGAGAAATAATCTTACCACCCGTTGCACCTGCTGTATTAGCTGCTGCTAACCAACCTTTATCTGCCCCGATTTGATCGGCAACAGTTGCTTGTAACTTACCAAATAAGATGTTTGAAGAGGTATCACTACCTGTTAAGAACGTTCCTAATGCACCAATAGCTGGTGCGAAGAAAGGATAAAACGCTCCTGTACCTGCTGCTAACGCTAATCCTAATACAGAGATCATACCTGAGAAATCCATCAATGTAGATAAAGCGATTAAACAGCTAACTGTTATTACAGTCTTTTTCAATTGCAAAGTTGTCTTACCTAATAACTTGAATAATTTAGACAATGAACTACCTTGAATTAATCCTCCTACTATTGAACTCACAAAGATTAATACACCTGTATCTGTCAACCAGTAGATTCCTACTTTTCTCGCCGCCCCTGCTATATCAAAGCTAAAGACAGTTTGAAAAATAGTAACATTTTCTTTTAACCAAGCTGTAATTGGGAAAAGTGGACTTGTCAATAATACTAAGATTAAGATCAGACCGTAAACACTCCACGCTTGGAATATTTCTTTTGCTGAGAAGCTAATTGCCTCTTTTTTCTCAGTATTCTTTTTAGCTGTAATTTTTCCGAATGCAATAATAACAAAAATTGACGCTATACTACCTAAAATTGCAGGAGTTTCTGCGCCAATATAAACAGCTGAGTAATATTGAACAGCTAAAGTTACTGCTCCAGTTACCCCACCTAATATAATATTTCTTGGAATTGACTTAACTGATTTACTCGTTAATGTTAAGATTACAAATGGAATTAAGAACATTAAAATAGCCAATTGCCAAACTACATTTGCACTAATCGTAGTAATTTGGTCTGCCATATCAACCTCTCTCGCTAATACAATAACAGGGATACCAACTGCACCAAAAGCTGTAGGAACACTATTTGCGACTAAACTTACAACTGCAGAAAACATTGGTTTAAATCCTAAGCTAATTAAAATAGCTGCTGGAATAGCTACAGCAGTTCCAAAACCTGCCATACCTTCTAATAATCCTCCAAATCCCCACGTTAATAGCAAAACTTGAATCGCTTTGTCTTCAGAAATCGCAGAAAACTGCTGTTTTATTACTTCTATTTTCTCTGTTTGTACTTGAACATTGTAGCTATAAATAGCCATTAAAATGATGATAAGTATCGGAAAAACTGCTTTAATTACTCCATAAAGAACAGACAATGCTGTATCGTTTACTGATAATTCAAAACCAAATATGGCGATTAAAATTGTGACAACCAATGTGATAAAAGCACTTTTCTCTCCTGGCATTTTTAAGAAGCCAAGCAAAACAATCAAGAGTACAACAGGAGTAGCTGCAAGCAGTATCAATCCTGAGGAAATAGATTCTAACATTATTATTTTATTTATTTTTTAGCCCCTTAAAGGTAAGGGCAAAAACACTTTTTTTACGCATAATCAATAGAACAATCGCAAATTATAGGCTAATTTAGAATGATTAAACACTAATAAGCTTGTTTAACTTAATTTTATGTTATAAATTTTGAGGTTTTCTGCACCAAACTATACCACTATTTTATTAGAGACTTATGAATTAGTTTTAGTATTTTTGACAACTTATATAAGACAGTGTAAAGATTCTATATGAAAAAATTAATATTAGCAGGTGTACTATTATGTATAGGTAGCATAGCTTTTGTAGCTTGTGAAAAAGACGATATCTGTGCAGAGACAGAACCTACAACTCCAAGCTTCCGCGTAGAGTTCTATAACTATGAGGATCAAGATATTCCAAGAAATGAGAGAGTTGAAGCTTTTGTAGCTGGACGTGAAAAAGAAGTAATTGTTAATAGTGGTAACAAGCTAACATTACCTCTTCGCTTAGACCAACCTGAAACTGCTTGGATATTAAAATCTACACAAAAAGTTAATAATGAAAATGTTGTATTATACGATACTTTAACCTTTAAGTATAAAATTACAACTAAGTACTTAAATAAGGCTTGTGGTTATGTTTCTACATTTTCATTAAGTCAAGACGGAACTTCTCCTCAATTAAATGGTGATGCAACAAGTACAACAGGAAATTGGATAAAACAATATATAACTGAAACAAACGAAATAGTAAATGAAGATGAAGCACACTTTAAAATATTTTATTAGTTGTAGTTTATTCTTTTTTGCTTTTTCTGCTGTCGCTCAAGAAACATCAAAGAAGGACTTTGGAGCTCAAAGAGATTCTATTGACAAGGAGATACATTTCTACCCTCAACGATATGGCTTACGTGTAGGGGTTGATTTATTTAGAACAACAAGGTCTTTATATGATAAAACGTATTCAGGCTTTGAAATTACAGGTGATTACCGTTTATCAAAAAACTGGTATGCTGCTGCTGAAATAGGTCACGATAAAATGGATCGAGATGAAAACAATTACGGTTTTACGACCAATGGTAACTATCTTAGATTAGGAGCTAACTACAACCTTAATATCAACTGGATGGATAGAGAAGATCTTATATATGTTGGTTTTAGATATGGTATTGCTTCTTTTTCACAAACATTAAATTGGTATAAACCATACACAACGGATCCTTACTTTCCTACGCAACGCGTTGATGTTGATAGAAAAACAAACGGACTTTCAGCACATTGGGTTGAGTTTGTTGCTGGTATTAAAACAAGAGTATTTAATAATGTGTTTATGGGATTCTCTTTACGACTTAATGGTTTGCTGACACAGAAACAACCTGAAGACTTTGAGAATTTATATATTCCTGGTTTCAACAAAAAACACAGCGGGGCTATCGGAGTTGGTTTTAACTACTCTGTTTCGTATTTTATTCCTTTTTACAAGTCTAAAAAAAATAAATTTATAATGCCTACAGAAGAAGATGGCGCTAAATATGATTTAGAAGGTAATTTAATTGACAGACGAGAGGTTGTTCCGTCTGAACCTGCTAACCCTATGGAAGCTGAAGAATTAAAGCTTATTGAAGAAAATAAAAAGACTATCAAATAATATTAAAAAAGCTCACTGTTAAAGTGAGCTTTTTTAATATACCCCTTAAGACTATTAAGCTTAATTTCTTTAATATTAGAGGTAACTGTATTTCTTTTACTACCTTGTTACATAATTCTTTAAGAAGATACGACTTCATACAACAATCTTACTAAGTTAAATTGCTTTGTAAATTCCGGAATAATCTGTTACAATTCCATCTTCATCAATAGTAATTGTAACTTTAAGGTCATTCCATAAATTTTCATAATAGTAAGTATCCTCAGAAAGACGTTCGTAGCGTTGCACCATTAAAGCTATTCGTTCCTCAAAAGGACTTATGTAAAGTACACTTACTTCTTTCGACTCTCCTATTTCTAATTTCAATCTATTAATTGGCAATGCATTAGAAAAAGCTGTTCTATCGACATAAATATCTAAACAATCATTAAATTCTGGATACTCTACTCCATCAATTACCCAAAGATTATTAATCTTATGTGCATTTACAGAATAATGTTTATGTCCCTGTTTACTTTCAATTGAAAAAAATCGTGTATGCCAATGCTCATCAAGAACAATTTGATATTCTAATCCATATACTTGATTATTTTTATTCCCTACAACTTCCCCTCTACTGTGAAAACTTTGTTCTTTCTCAATAATATGACATTTCTCTATCGACAAATGTTCTTCTCCAATCCAGGTAATATGCTTATTCATATTTCTAAATTTAATATTATATACAAGTTAATATTCTTTATGTAATTAAAAATACATTCCTTAGAGATAATTTATAGCAATAGTGCTTAAAGTACTACCTCAACGAAAAAACTATTAAAGAAAGATATTCTCCTCTGACAAATACTGATTAAATAATTGTCCACAAGCATTCGCATCACTTAATGCATCGTGGTGATTTAATTTTATAGCATATTCTTCAGCTAATACAGCTAACCCTTTTTTATAGATACGATACGTACAAAACTTATTATATTCAGGCACAGCTAAGTTGTAGTAACCTAATGTTTTTGCCAAAACAGGAAAGTCGAATGCAAATCCGTTATGAGCTACAACATTTTGATCTTTCACAAAAGGTTCTATTTGGTGCCATACCTCATCAAATGTAGGAGAAAACTGCGTATCTTCAGGAGAAATCCCGTGAATATCTACAAACTTAGACCAGTATAAATTTTGAGGCGGTTGAACTAATACATTAAGTGTATCTACTATTTGATTGTCTTCAAAAACAACAAGACCAACTTGACATATACTTGAGCGATCTGCTTGTGCTGTTTCAAAATCTATAGCTGTAAATCTATTCATCTGCTTTATTAAAAAATTAAGTAGCTAAAATACTGTTTTTATTGACGGGATACTCTGTTTAAACAACCTTTTTATGAAATCTACTCGTATAACATAAATTATTGTATCAAAATACTTTATCATAACTTACTATAATTATCATTAAATATTTAATAAATTATTATTAATTTTAAGCTCAAGAAGTTATATCCTTTTATCCTTTCAAAAAGGCTCGGTTATTGTAATATGATACTAAAAAACTCGGAATTATGAAGAAGACAATTATATTTGGAATGCTCGCAATTCTTGCCATCGCAATCATTGTGATCATAAAAACACTTACATTTGATTTCCAAACTAAAGAAAATATAAATAGCAAAGCAATGGAACATCCTACCAATAAAATAGCTCTACTAAGATTATCACAAGCTATACAGATACCTACGGTAAGTGCTGTAAACTACGAAGAAACAAACTTCAAGCCTTTTGACGATTTTAAAACTTTTTTACAGGAAGCATATCCACAGGTTTATGAATCTTTGGATGTAACTACTATAAATACATACGGACTGGTGTTTCATTGGAAGGGAAAAGATAGTACTAAAAAGCCACTTTTGTTTTTATCTCATTATGACGTAGTTCCAATTAATAACTTTGATTTTGATGCTAATCCAGTGCCAAAAGAAGCGATTGTAGAACTAAGCACCACATCTACTCCTTTAGCTAATTACCAAGAAGGTTGGGAAGGATATCCATTTAGTGGAGATATTAAAAATGGACGTATCTATGGTAGAGGAACAATTGATATGAAATCTATGCTTATTTCGATTATGGAAGCTGCTGATACATTGCTAGCAAAAGGATATGTTCCTAATCAAGATATATACTTTGCATTTGGACAAGATGAGGAAGTAAGCGGTAGACACGGTGCAGTTAAAATAGCAGAATATTTCAACAATAAAGGAATTCGCTTTGATGCAGTATATGACGAAGGAGGTTTTGTAACAAGTCCTAAATCTGTCTTACCACAAGTGGATAAAGCCATTGCGTTAATTGGTGTTGCAGAAAAAGGATTCTTAACTTTAGAGATTAAGGTTAATGGTACAGGAGGACATTCTTCTATGCCTCCAACAAAAGGATCTCTGGTATTAGCAGCTGAAATTATTGATAAACTTAATACAGAGCAGATGCCAGCAACATTGATTCCTCCTATTGAAAACTTTTTACACAATATCGGAGGAGCTATGGATTTTAAATCGAGAATGGCTATTTCAAACAAATGGTTATTGGGAAGTGCTTTACTTAAATCACTTTCTAAAAACCCTGGGTCAAATGCACTTATTAGAACAACCACAGCAATTACTATGGCTCATTCGAGTGATGCGCCTAATGTGCTTTCAGCTTCAACAGAGATTACAGTGAATTTCCGCATTTTACAAGGAAATACAGTTGAGGATGTTTTAAATCACGCAAAGAAAATATGCCAAGGTTACGATGTGGAGTTCAATGTAGTTTCTGCACGTGAACCATCCCACTTATCTTCACATACAAGTGAGCAATTCAAAAAGTTAGAACAAACAATAGCTGTCAATTATCCTAATGCTATTATTACGCCTTACTTGACAATTGCTGGTACGGATGCTTACAAATATGAATTAGTTTCTGACAATGTATTCCGTTTTATGCCTATTGAGATAAATCAATACGAACAAAGACAAATTCACAATGATAATGAGTCTATTACAATTGATAACTATATGCGAATGATTAATCACTTTAAATTGTTAATGCAACAATAGTAATTATATAATATAAAGGGCGAACTAATCTAATAGTTCGCCCTTTATATTATAATCACTTAGACAAATACCCTTAAATAAACGATAAACAATATTTGTAAAACTACAAGTGCATAAAATCCCCATAAAGCCGGTAAAAATGCCATAGGATTAAAACGCAGTGTCGTTAATTGCTGAAGTAAGTTTCCCTTACCGCCAACCTTCGCTTTGGACAAAATATAGTTTGTAGTACGTCTTTGAAGATTACTTGCTACAGCATTCGTAGCATTCATATTAATCAATTCTTGTTTTATAGTTTGCTTATCCAACGAATCAGTAAACAAGGCAGGTTGCTTAGCCTGTAAATACCCTAATAATTGAGCAATATAAGACGATATATACTCGCTTCCTTGTCTTTCCCACAACATCGCAATGGCTTTCTGAATTGCATATTTATTTGCAATTATAAAATAACCTATTAACATCAATATCTGTACAATAAAGATAAGAGCCACTGAATAGTTTATATCTTTAAAGAACGCTCCAACATTAGCGAAGAAGCCATTAGCTTCTAAACCTTCTCGTATAATGTAAATCTTGGTCATTGAATAAATTATAATCCACAGTGACAAGAATATACCAACAAGCATAATTCCCAACCAGCGCAACAAACAAATAAAAACAATCTTAAACGACTTTATTCCCTCATTACCTAAATTCTTTCCCTTCTCTATAAACTCTTTCATTTTACTTACGTATTACAATAGAATAAAAATACAATTAATTTTTTATACCTTCTTTATAAAAAACAAAAGGCTATACCCGTAGATATAGCCTTTATATATAAGTTATGATATACTAAGATATCTTATGTCAACATTCCTCCATCAACATTAATAACCTGTCCACTGATATAAGCAGACATATCAGATGCTAAGAATACACAAGCATTAGCAACATCCTCAGGAGTACCTCCTCGTTTTAAAGGAATAGCATCTCTCCATCCTTTTACAACATCTTCTGGTAATTTACCTGTCATTTCAGTTTCAATAAATCCTGGTGCAATTACGTTACAACGAATATTTCTTGAACCTAACTCTAATGCAATAGATTTAGAGAATCCAATTACACCCGCTTTAGAAGCAGCATAGTTAGCTTGTCCTGCATTACCTTTCACACCCACAACAGAACTCATATTGATAATAGAACCTTTTCTATTTTTCAACATTGTACGTTGCACTGCTTTGGTCATATTAAATACAGACTTAAGATTTACTTCGATTACAGCATCGAAATCTGCTTCTGACATTCTCATCAACAAATTATCTTTTGTAATACCTGCATTATTAATTAAAATGTCAATATTACCAAAATCTTTTAAAATCTCTTCAACCAATTTTTCTGCTGCTGAAAACTCAGCTGCATTAGATTGATATCCTTTAGCTTGAACTCCCATAGCAGCTAATTCTTGTTCAAGTTCAATTGCTGCTTGTGCAGATGAACTATAAGTGAACGCAACACTTGCTCCGTGTTGTGCAAATGCCATAGCTACTCCTCTACCGATTCCTCTTGTAGCACCTGTGATAATAGCGATTTTACCTTCTAATAATTTCATTTGTAAATCCAATTTTATATTTTGAACTAGACGCAAATATAAACAATTTGTATTTTGTTGTACTTTTTTTTACGCAGTTTGTCCTTGTTTTCTAAAGAAAGTCATATAAATTAATGTTACAATAAACAGTAAACCAAAGTAATAAGCGTGTTTTAGTAAATCAAGATAATCTAAGTTTCCATTTGAAAAACTCAATAAGATTAAGATTTGTGCTCCATAGGGCAATATACCTTGAACTACACAAGCAAAGATATCTAAGATTGATGCTACGTGTGGTCTGTCTAATTTATACTCCTTAGCAACATCATTTGCAAGATTACCCGCTACAAGAATAGATACCGTATTATTAGCTAAACATACAGCAACACCAGAAACTAATGCTGCAATACCGTACTCAGCACTCTTAGGTGTTTTCATACGACTCTTCATTTTAGTTAATAACCATTGTATTCCGCCTTCTTTCTCTACCATACGAGCCATTCCACCTGTTAGCATAGATAGTAAAAAGATTTCTGTCATTGATAAAAAACCTTGGTATATAAGGTTAGCAAAGCCAAACAAGTCATAATTCATTTGAACTAATCCTACAATACCTGCTACAACTATACCAATAAACAAGGCAACAAATACCTGTACGCCAGATAGCGCTAATACAATGATTAATATATACGGAATAACCACCCAGTAATTGTGATTAGGATCTAAGTCTAAACTCACACCTGCGTCGTTACTTTTCATAAATAACAATACAACAATCGTTAGAATCGCAGCTGGTAATGCCAATTTAAAGTTCGCTCTAAACTTATCTTTCATCTGACATCCTAATGTTTGCGTTGCCGTAATAGTTGTATCTGAAATGATAGATAGGTTATCTCCAAACATTGCTCCTCCTAACAACGAACCGCATAATAACCCCATTGAACTTCCTGTTTTCTCTGCTAAACCTATAACAATTGGTCCTAAGGCAACAATAGTTCCTACTGAGGTACCAATAGACAATGATAAGAAACTTGCTATAATAAAGATTCCAACGCCAAGATAAGCAACAGGTATATAACTTAATCCTATGTTTACCATCATATCTACTCCTCCTATAGCTTTCGTTACTGTAGCAAATGCTCCAGCTAACAAATAGATCAAACACATTGTGATAATCTTACTATCACCACAACCTTCCACTAAAGAAACAACTTTGTCTTGTAAGGGCGTTTTATAAAAAAGGATAAATGCTGTTACAATACCAATACAGATAGCAACAGGCGATGGAAGTTTGTAGAAATCACCTAAGGCAATACCACATCCTAAGAACACAGCAATAAATACTAAAAAGGGAATTAGGGAGTAAAATTTGTTTTCTGACATAACTTAATTTAAAAGTTTAAAATTATTTTATTCGCCAGAAACGTAGAAATAGTCCTTCTTATAAAGAAGCTGTTACAACATTTTTTCCATTTCTGGCTTATCGATTGCAGCACCTTGCTTGTTGTTGCAGGTTGCTATTTTCCTGAAGGTCATTCAGTCAAATTCTTGATAATAATACCGCAAATATATAAAAAAATAAGAAATAACAAAACTATCTATCAATTAATCAACAAAATATAGAATACAAAAATTCTTTTTTTGCGAACTAATTCTATTTATACTACATTTGAAACCGTACAAAAAATAAAATACAATGAAAAAATTATTGCTTTCGGCAGCCCTTATCGCAGGGTTTGCATTCTCTGCTCAGGCACAAAACAGTCCTAAAAATGCTATTGGATTGCGCTTCGGAGGAAACAGTGGATTAGGAACAGAAATTTCTTACCAAAGAGACTTAAGTAAAAACAACCGTCTTGAATTAGACTTAGGTTGGAGATCTCATAATCATTATGATGCTGTAAAGGTAACGGGTATCTATGAATGGGTATGGAATATAGAAGGTGGCTTTAACTGGTACGCTGGTGCTGGTGCGGCTGTGGGAACTTGGAATTATAGCGAAACTCACAAAGGGAAAAGACATTCTGATAGTGGTGCATTCGGACTTGTAACTGGTACAGTTGGTATTGAGTACAACTTCGATATTCCATTGCAAATTTCTCTTGACTTACGTCCTGAGGTTTATTTAAACGATAGCTATAGAGACGGTATCCGTGCTGACTTAGGTCTTGCAATTAGATACAGATTCTAATACATCTTACACACGAAAGCGATCTTACAATATAAAAGCCACCTCAACACGGGTGGCTTTTTCTTTTCGATCTTGTCTTAAACACCTATACTCTTTTGAATATGCTCAATTGTAGTAGATAGCTTAAACACTTATGACATTATAACCTTTGCTTTTATCCTACTTAGGGTTTCCTGAGAAATATTCAAATAGGAAGCAACAATCTTATTAGGCAATCGCTGTACAATCAACGGGTTTTGCTTCAACAATTCACTATAACGTTCAGACGCATCCATAGTAACCATTGCAAACAGTCTATTTGTATTGTTCACATAAGCAAACTCAAGGTACTGACGATAAAACTTCTCCCATTGAGGTACTTCTTCTAATAAATTGTAAAAATCATTATGTGTAATTGCAAACACCTCACTCTCTTCTAATGCCTGTAAATATTCAGACGACGGAGAGGTATTGATAAAGCTAACTAAAGCAGTTGCAAACTGGTTCTCAAAAGCAAAGAAACGAGTGGCATCTTGTCCTGCTTCATTGATATAGAAAATACGCAAACATCCTTTACAAACAAAATACAACTTCTGTGTACTAAGTCCAGACGAGGTCAATTGTGTTCCCTTTGCCAACTTCTCATAGTGAAAACGAGAAAGAATTAGGTCTAAATCCGCTTCTGATACGTTTATTCGCTCTTGGATATAGGCAATCAACTGTTTCATACATAGTGCTTATTTGTCAATTACAAAAGTACGGTAATAAACTAAATCTGCTATACTAAGCACAGTCATCTTATGCTCTTTGGCAAAATCAACTACCTCAGCTAAACGCGCCATAGTTCCATCGTCATTCATCAACTCACATAAAACTGCCTGCGGAGGTAGTCCTGCCAATTTCATTAAATCAATTGCGCCTTCTGTATGCCCGTTTCTCTCAAGTACACCACCATTCTTAGCACGAAGAGGAAATATGTGTCCAGGACGCGCTAAATCAGCTATAACAGCCTCTTTGTTACTCGCAGCGCGAACTGTTGTTAATCGATCAGCTGCAGATAGTCCTGTTGTAACTCCCTTAGCGGCTTCAATTGTAATCGTAAACGGCGTTTGAAAACGACTACTATTCTCCTCCACCATATAAGGCAAGGCTAACTCATCTGCCTTTTCATTGGTCAGACATAAGCAAATAACCCCACTGCAATAGCGTATTAATAGAGCCATATCTTGCTCTGACATCAAATGAGCAGAAAAAATAATATCCCCTTCATTCTCCCGGTCTTGATCGTCTAACAACAATATTCCCTTGCCGCTTTTTAAAAAGCTCAATGCATTTTCAACCCTTTCCTGACTATCCCAACCAAACTGGTTAAGTGTATTTTCTAATGTTTTCATCTCTTTTAGTTTAAACGCCAAAGGTCTATTATCACCAAAGTAGAAACATTGATGTAGGTCAATAAATTACATCCACAAAAAAAGACCTACAAATAAATGCAGGTCTTTTGACATCTAACGTTAGGGAAAGACTTATTCGTCTTGGTTTAACGTATGTGATATTTTATCTAAGTTCAAGCTATTTGCCATCGCTGAGAATATATCGTAATACGTTTGTTTATTATCATATAAAACTTCGTGTGTACCACTTTCAACCACTTGCCCTTTTTCCATTACAATAATATTATGGGCATCTATGATCTGAGAAATACTATGTGATACAATAATTACTGTACGGTTTTCCTTTATCGCATCTAAACTCATTTTTATCTGTTCAGTAGCAATAGCATCTAAACTTGCGGTTGGTTCATCTAAAAAGATAATAGCAGGATTTTTTAGAAACAGTCGTGCAATAGCAATGCGCTGTTGTTGCCCTCCTGATAGCAAACGGGCGTCAGCTTGATACCCTTTCGGCAAATCTATAATCTGCTCGTGTATATACGCTTGTTTAGCCGCTTGCTCTACTTCCTCAAAACTGGCTTGTGGATTACCATAGCGAATATTCTCTTCAATACTTCCTTGGAAGATGTGATTCTTTTGAAGCACCAAGCCAATATGTTTACGGAGCTCTTTGGTATCGTACTCTGCTAAGTCAATACCGTCTAAAAATATTTGGCCTTTAGTAGGCGCGTAAAACTTGTCTAAGAGATTGATAACTGTACTCTTTCCTGCTCCACTTAGCCCTACTAAAGCCGTAGTTTCATTGGGTACAATAGTCATCGACACATCTTTCAATGCCGTAGTACCATTAGGGTAGTCAAAACTAACATCTTTAATTTCTATTTTCCCTTTAACCTCTTTTGGAATATACGATCCGGTAGATTCAACCTCATCTTCTGCATCTACAATTTCAAAAAAGCTTTCCGAATAAATCATCGCATCATTTACATCGTCATAAATACGGTGTAACTGACGTATAGGCGCTGTAACATTATTAAACAATAGAACGTGAAACATAATAGCACCAACAGTCATTTCTCCCTTCAACACAAAATAAGCAGTTAATAAAATAATAATTACTAATCCGAATTGCTCTATAAATCCTTTCACGGCATCAAATACAAAACTCGTACGTCTTGTTTGCAATTGATTTTCCGTCATATCATACTGAATTACTTCGTGCTTTTGGGCTTCTAATGGTTCACGCACAAAAGACTTGATAACAGTAATTGAGTTGATTAGTGAGATTATTCCGTTGTTCTTATTCTCTCGATAGCTACGCATTTTACGTCTATACCCCTTTAGTTTTGTTGCTTGTCGCTGGCTAACATAAAAATATAAAGGTATCATAGCCGTACTTACCAGTCCCACATAAACATTGGCACTATAAATAAATATCAAGGCAACAATAGCGTTGGCAAAAAGAGGTAATATATCTATAAAGAAATTCTGTATTAATCGCGTAATACTACTGATACCTTGATCAATACGAGTTTGTAATTTTCCACTATCATTGTCGTCCGAAGTATAAAATGCCATACGATACGTCAAGATGCGATCTACGACCAATTGCGATATATCTCTTGACACATAAATACGCAATTTCTCCCCAAAAAATTTCTGTCCGAACTGAATAAACGCAAGTATAACCTCCTTGCTAATTAAAATAGCACTACAAATCAGCAACATCTTATAGCCATAGTTCAAATCGTGTAAACCATTTATTACATTGGTCAATTCGTCTACCAAACGACGGAGAACAATAGCATTTACTTGAACCGCAAAAGAACCCACTGCAGTAAGAACGAGCGTTCCTATAATTAACCGTTTATAATTAGCTACAAAGGGTTTAATCTTCTTTAATATCTTAAATAAATTCATAGTACAAAGATAGCTATGTTACTTATATAAGTATTTGACCTACATCAATAAAACACAAAATCACGCTACTACTAAAGAATAGGAACTGTTAAATAAACATCAACAAAATGCGAATTATTAAAATTTAACTACATTTGAAAAAATATAAAACATAAGAAAAATGAAAAAGATCACACTATCATTATTAGCTGCGTTAGCTTTTAGTTTCACAGCTAATGCACAGACACCAGATGTAAAAATAGGTGTTAAAGGAGGTTTAAATATTGCAACTTTAACTGGTGAAGGTTCTTCATCATTAACTGGTTTCAATATTGGTGGAGTTGCTGAAATCTTTGTAAACGAGAAATTCTCTGTTCAACCTGAGATTTTATATTCTACACAAGGAGCTGAATACTCAATTTTTAAGAAGGACATTAAAGCTGAATTACATTATATCAATGTACCTGTAATGGCTAAATATTACGTTTATGAAGGTTTAAACATACAAGCTGGTCCACAGTTTGGATTTAATGTAAAATCTGAATTAGATGGTAAGGATATTAAAGATATGACTAAAGGATTTGACTTTGGTTTGAACCTTGGTTTAGGGTATGAATTACCAGTAGGTGTATTCTTTGATGCTCGTTACAATTTTGGTTTAACTGACACTTTCAAAAGCCAAGCTGGAGTAAAATCAGACACTAAGAATAGTGTATTCCAAATTTCTGTTGGTTACAAATTCTAATCAAATTAGTATCTAAAATAAGAAAGGCTATCCTTTACAGGGATAGCCTTTTTACTTATAAAAATCTTTCTTTCTTCAAAAAGTCATAAACCATTAAAACGCCTGGAACTAAAACAGACTCTTGTTTATAGTCGCTATAGCTAAAATACTTAACGGCTCCTATTTCATTTGTTGGGTGTATTTCCTGCTCGCCTAAGTCATAAAGAAAACATTCTTGACGCATCATAATGTTTAACTTTTCTCCATAAGCAGGCGCTGATACGTGTAAAAGAGCTCTCATTTTAGAAGGGTCTAACGCAACAGCTAATTCTTCTTCAACTTCTCTAATCAATGCTTCTTGCTTATTTTCTCCTTGATCAACCTTTCCTCCTGGCAAATACCACGCTTTCTTATTGTTGCTATAAGCTAATAATAATTGACCTTTTTTAACTACAACCAATCCTACGGTAGGCAAATCAATCCATTGTTCGTCTGTAACAGTAACGTGAAAAATACTCATCATACGTCCAGGAACATTTG
Organism: Myroides phaeus; assembly: GCF_900099675.1. Lineage (GTDB taxonomy): Bacteria > Bacteroidota > Bacteroidia > Flavobacteriales > Flavobacteriaceae > Flavobacterium > Flavobacterium phaeum. The sequence goes on along the minus strand of NZ_FNDQ01000005.1, from coordinate 121,295 downwards.
TCAATACACTCCTAACTACGGTCCCTCCTACTCTTTGATAAAATCCATCCGTATTAGGATCAGCAAATACTTCAATATATTTATAACCTTCTTCTCTACTGATACGTTTAATTTCTTTAATAACCTGTGTACCATAGCCTTTATTTAAATAATCCGGTAAAAACCAAAGGTGTTCTAATCCTACATAATCTCCTTTAGAAACTAAGGCAAAGAAACCGATGAATTCGTTTGCTAAGAAGCATTTATAAAGATTACCTCGTTTAAAATTCTCTTCTGTAATTGTTAATAAATCAATCCATTGGCGAATAAGCTCATCTGCATATCCCCAATGTTTTTTTGCAGTTATAGCTGTTTCTGTCAGCAAATCACAATCTGCTATTGTGGCTTTTTTATATAGTAAAGTGGACATATAATTGTTGTTTGAATCTCAAATTTACTACTTTTCAAAACTTTTATTTATAACATTTATAAATAACTTAGTATTTTCGTTTATAAATACAATAAATTATGACTATCAGAAATGCTGTATCTGCCGATATACCTCAATTACAGTTGATTTACCAACAACAATTTCAAGCCTTACAAGCATACCAACCAGACTATTTTAAAGCTGATTTACCAGCTATTGATTTTTTACAAGAAACTATTGATGCTGATGACTGTGAGTTTATCATCGCTGAAGATAAGGGTATTATAATTGGTATGGTTGCCTTGTTTATTGAAGAAACCCTTCCTTACGAATGTTTTGTACCTCACCGTTACTTAAACTTTGCAGATATTTACGTAGTACCGTCTTATAGAAATCAAGCCATAGGCAGACAGTTAATTGCTGAGGTAAAAAGATGGGCTGCTACTAAAAAAGTAGATTACATCGAATTATTGGTTTTAAAACAGAATGTACAAGCATATGAACTTTACTTACGTGAAGCATTTGAACCTGTACATACTGTTATGCGCTATACCATAAAGTAAAGCCATTTATCAGATTAAGCCTCTTTTTTATTAAAGTAACATCGTAACTTATGGTAAGTAGAGTTCTTATGAAAACTTTTAAAACAATAGTCAAACGCTCAAAGCTTTGTTTGTATAAGTTACTTGTAGTTTCGTAAAACAATAATAAATCAGTTCACACAACATTATGTACTAACTCATCACTTTTTTTCTAATTTATCTATCTTAAATAGTGAACTTCACCTACAAACCATTCCCTTTTTGTTTGTCTTTATATAAAAAATAAGCCCCAAGAATAATTGCCAAGAAACTAATGACTACAAATATCTCTTGTGGCATATCTTCTCCAATACCATTAAGTGTTACAAATACAGCAACTATACCGATAAAAATAAATAGATAACCAAAAACCTTCATTTCTCGTTGTTATAAATATTCTTTGCAATTTACATTTATTATGCCAAAAAAAGTCTGTCTAACAAGGTAAACAATAGATATAAGGTTAAATATACTTTTGTGAGATATAGTCCTATTAGGATGCCCTTTTTATTTTTCGGCTATTTCAATCCCTTTTAACCAAGCCTTTACCCACTTCTTTCCATCCTCTTTGTCCATCTTTGGCAAAGCATAAGACATCTTCTCTATTATTTGTCCCATTTTTGTAACATTTTCTCCCATTTCTTGAAATACTTTTGCATCTTCAAGTCCATCTACAGCAATATATTCGCTTTGTTTGTTGCATATTGCCATATACTCATCAATAACAGCATCTACCTCCTTAGAAGTCATTTTCTTAACCTCTTGCTTTTTTTCACCAAGGTTATCTTTATACATCTCTACTGTCTGCTCATAGATCATATTCAACTTTACCTCGTCAATTTCCTCTGCTCCAATATCTATCTCCTCTGTACTTAAAATCTCTGGATGTGTTTCTAAATTAGTACTTTCAATACCTTCCAAAGCTTTTACATCAACACTATCTCCTTTTTTATTACAACCTACGACTATCGTACCTGACAATAATAAGCCTAAAATTACTTGGTTTTTCATATCTATTTTTATTTTGGTTTCTCACAAATAATTTAATCCCATCACCGCTATAAATACTTCAACACAAAAATCAACTAATCCATTTATAACCAAATAAATATAATGTAAAAAAATCACAATCTGTAATTATCTATTGATGTATTACACACCATAAGCCTTAAAACCAAAGTTATTACCCGCAATAAGTAGATATAGATATATTATTACATACAAACTTCTAAATAAGTATTGCTAAAAAACAAATTAACTTCAAGCTTCAATTAAACAAATAGCTAAAAAACTTAAATAAAAACAAAAACATACGTAAATTAACAAAATAACGAAAAGTAAAGCATAAAATTAGCATACATTATTTAAAACATTATATTTACAAAAAATAAAATCATGACAAAAAGAACATTATTAGTTACATTACTTATTTTAGGAAGCTATACTTTTTCTTATGCTCAAGAAGCGATCGGAATTAATACCAATTTACCTCGTACAACACTTGATGTAAATGGTAAACTAACAGTTAGAGATACTGGAAACTTACCGTCTGAAGGTAAATTAAAAGCCTTGTATGTAGATTCAGAGAATGGATTAATAGGAACAGTAGCTCCAACAAAAGCAACAGCACCTATTTCTGTTTTCACAGCGAAAAGCTCTAATATTGTTCCTCACAACGTAGACAATGCTAATTTATTTAATCAAGGAGAAACAGAGATTAAAATCCCTATTAGCATTAATGATGCTTCTCCAAATAATCTAAATTTAACTGTTGAAGATACCTATAACATAGTCATATCTGAAGATGGTACTTATCAAATATCCTCTTATATAAATGTTGCGACAAGTACAAGTAGCACTGAAAAAAAATTGCCAATACAAGAAAAAAACAATGAAACTTACGTGGAACTTACTAATTATTATAAAGTTATATTTATATATGCCTACTTATCATTAAATAATAAGACAAAAATTGCAGGTACAAGACCCATTCTTACAAGCGTATTAGGTAGTCAAGCAAATTTAATTACTCTTCCAACTGTTACGAGAACTCTTAAAAAAGGCGATAAATTATCAATACAATTCCATAGAACAACGACTTCTAAAGATATCCCAGCGGGAGATGATGTTACAAATATTGGTTTAACTTCAAATTATGGCTCAGCACCATATAGTATAACTATAAACAAATTATAGCCAAAACGAGAATTTATCTTATAAAAGCGTATTTTTCAAAAACAATTCGTTCTTAATGTCTCAAATTAAATCATTCCATTTATCCATAAAAAAAGCGAACCTCACAGTTCGCTTTTTTACTATTTTATTAATTGTAAGGACTCGTCATACATCCCTATCAAAATACTATTTCCTTTATCATCTACCCGAAGACCTCCGTATTTTGCCTTTTCATACTTCTCTGCCTCTCCTTCTTGAAAAAAGAAACTCTCTGCTCCAATATTATAACTCCAATCTGTATTGTTGAAAAATTTAATGTAAACTTGTCCTTCTTTAATCTCTCCTATTTGGTCTGTCATCTTTATATAATGTCCTACTTGATTGGCATCAATATCTAATAACACATAGCCTCGCACGCCAATCTCTTTCGACTCCTTAATTTTCTTCTCTTGTAACGCTATCGCTTCATCGAGTGCTATACTATTGTTACCTATTGAATCATTAGCAAAAAATGCCTCAGTTGCAACTTGAACTGCTTGCCAACTTCTACCTTCACGAGTAATAGCGTAATTTAACTCCATATAATCCCCTTGCATCAATGATCGTGGGTCAACTGGTGCAAGTTCTAACAAAACAAACTTACCTTCTTTAATTGTATTCTCCTTGTTCATCACCGCTTTTACAAATAATAAAAGCACTACTACCAAAGTAGCAATGATGATTATTGTTGTTTTAGACTGTTTCATCTTTCTTCCAATTTTTTTGAATTAACCAATACATTGCTAAAAAGAATATACCACTTAATAGAAGTGAAATAGACTTTATTAATAAGGTCATTCTCAAATCATAATAAAACATTCCCATCGACCAAATTAAAGCGAAAACAGATAAAACAAATCCTACTTTATACTGTTTCTTAAACGACCATAAGATAAATAAAACACTTACTGCAAAAGCTGGATAATCAAATCCTACGTAATACAAAAAGAACAGCAATAATGCGTAAATAATTCCTTTTGTAACCACAGACACTATTTGTAATTTTTTCATCAATTGCTGTACAGTCAGGGCTGTTGCCCCTATAAACACAAGTGTCAAAACAACTCTTGACATCACTGAAACAGTATTGAAATAGTGAAAATAACGCATTGTTGACCCCATTACACTCATAAATAAAGTATAACAGAAAGTTGCTGTAAATACTGGTGTGTACATTTGACTCATCAATGTATTCTTACACCTGATCACCTCTTCTTTGTAGAATAAATAAACCGTCAATAGGATTAATAAACTCATATAAATTGGCAATACAACATACAGTCCTTTAAAAACAAGTAGGCAGTTAATACTGATCAATACCCCTGCTGATGCTAAGAACGCAATAAGCTGATTTCTATAAATAAGCAGAGAAATAACTGACAATATCAATCCCACCGAAGCAAGTATTACATCAACTTTACCGTAATCACCTACTGCAATTGCTGTTTCAAACAAGGCAAAACCAGATATAAAAGTTGCTACAGCTAAACCATCTTTAATAGCACTTGCATTACTTTTATTAATAAAATATGTTATTCCTAATAGCAATACACTAATAATAAACAAAGGGACATCTTCAGACAAACTACGTTCAAACAACATAAACAAAAAGCCCATAAACATCGTCATTCCTAATAATCCTCCTATAATAGCAATAACCTTGATAAAAACTGTTTTAACAGAGTTTGTATGCTGTAATTCTGTAAGCTTTGCTCTATCTATAACCACACCTTGACTCTCAAGATTATTGATTACTTTATCTAACGAATTATGCTCTTTCATCTTTCCACATTTTTAATTTGCCCGTAATCATCTTTATCATCCCCATTGTTGCGCCAACTATATAAATAGCATAAACCAATAAAGACCCTATGCCAATATCGAATAAGCGAAGTAGCACTATAAAACCAATAGAAACAATAGCTAATAATGAGTAACTATACAACAAGATGTCTTTTCGTCTTTCACTTTGTACGTATCCTAAGATTATTCCAGCTATCGTAATAACTGACAAAGGAATCATCCCTGTCAATTCGCTTTTCGAATATTTTAAGTTATTTGTAAAGACAATAAACGCTATACCAACAACACCTATAACATAGCAAGCAAAAGTCATTATGACTTTGTAGTAAATAGCTGCTTTAAATTCTTGGAATTTGCCAATGACATATGGCAATCCTAACAACAACAGGTTTAAAACCAATAAGGATAATAACACATAAAAGGCATTACTCCCCTTTACTGCTTGTATAAAATATAAAGATAAGGTGGTATTTGCTAATACAGCATACAGTAACCATTGTGGTGTAAACTTAGAAACGAAAGTCCACGCTGTAATGGCTAAAACCCACATTAAAAACAAGTCATAAGCATTAGCTCCCGTCTGATATACTTGTCCAAAAACAGCAAAAAGTACGCCTATTAAAACTGACCCTCCCAAAAGAGCTACTTTTCCGATTAAGGAATCCATTCCTTTTACAACTGATAAACCAATAGCCGCTATAAGCAACAAAATAATAACAGCAAACTTTACAAAACTCGACATCTCTGTCCAATTGTACGCAAAAAAGAACACCACACCGCTTAAGGCTAAACCTGCTCCTAAAGCAAGTATAAAGTAAGAAATAAACATTCTCCACTCACTCACCTTAGCATAACTATGCTCCTCTAAGAGCTCATTCAACTTAGTATCACTAATAGAACTACACTCTTTCAAGAGATATAACTCGTCTTTATTTATTTTCTTTTCCATAGTAATTCGATTATAATTGCAAGCTACTTTTCCCCAACTAACCTACTAATCAATTGATAACGTCAATCATACACCTTAACGTACGATGACCCCTACTTTTTTGAGCAAAAAAAAGAGGCATTTAAAAAAACGCCTCTCTAAAATTCACTTATTTTTCTAAAATCTGTGTAGCGTGATCCTTTGTTTTAACCTTAGTAATTACATCGGTTAGAACACCATTTTCATCAATAACAAAAGTACTGCGGTGAATACCATCATAGGTACGCCCCATAAATTTCTTAGGTCCCCAAACCCCAAAAGCATTTAGCACCTCTTTATTTTCATCGGCAAGCAATGGAAAAGGCAAGCTATTCTTATCGATAAACTTCTGTTGTCTCTCAGCAGAATCTGCACTTACACCTAATAACTCGTATCCTTTTTCTTTTAGTATCTCGTAATTATCTCTCAAGTTACAAGCCTCAGCTGTACAACCCGGTGTACTTGCTTTTGGATAAAAGAAAACAATTAGTTTTTTTCCTTTATAATCTCCTAACTGATGTATTTTTCCTGTTTGATCAACTCCTTTAAAATCTGGTGCTTTATCTCCTATTTGTAATGTAGTCATTTCTTGATATTTTAGATTTTAAGTAAATGTAACTTTTTTTGTTGCAAAATAAAAAATTATCTCTCCCCCCACAGGCTTATAATCACCCAAGCAGTAAGGATATTTACTTCCTATAAACTCCAATTACAAAGCTATTACTCTAAATTTTAACGCTTATATCCCTCTTTTTTTGTATATTGTGATATTCTGTTGTTTTCAGAAGAGAAGTCAAATAATTTATTAATTTAAAACCGTTAAGCAATTATGGGAAAAGGTGATCTAAAAACAAAAAGAGGTAAAATCGTTAACAAATCTAATGGCGTAAGACGACCAAAAAAAGCGAATAAACCCTCAACAGAAAGCACTAAGTAAAATGAAAAAGGAGATACTTCAGAAGTATCTCCTTTTTTAGTCTTATACAAAAAGTAATGCTTATTCGTCTAATAATTTGACAACCAATTTATAGCTTAACTCATCTAACGTTGCTAATGCGTCCTCAGACGAACTATTAGATAAAATTATCAACCCTTTTTTAGCTATTGGATCAAAAGCTACATAATTTGAATATCCACCGTCTATACCCCTACTAAAATATAAAGGATTTGGCGAATTAAAAGGCGATCCTATCTTCCATCCTAAACCGATCCAATAATTGGGTGAAACAATTAGGGTTGGCTTCTGCGTTAATTGTAAAACTTTATCTTCTTTGTTAAACTGTGCTTGTACAAACTTTGTCATATCTTGCAAAGTAGTTACACCACCACTCGATGGTAATAACGCTTCAACCTTTGGCGGATACATCTCTTTGTTATCTATTCGAATTCCCTTGACCAAATTCTTCTTCTTTTTAGGAATTTCCATAGATGAATTATGCATTCCATATTTTCTAAATACAACATCATTTATCATAGTAATAAACGGTTTGTTGTATATCCTGCTCAATGTATTACCTAATACAGCATATCCAAGAAAGGAAAAGCTTTGTCTCTTAGTATTATCAACAGAATCCAAAACAAATTGATTTTTCAAATATTCTTCTAACTGTTTATTTGAATAGTTACCTAAATAATCGTCTTCACTTTGCAAAGCCTCATCAGTTACAGGTGGTAACATAGGTACAAAAGCAGAATGATTTGCTAATTTTATTAAACTCACCTGTGTATCCTTATACAACGGAAAATCATAGTACTGATTTATCATCGAGGTAATATCAACGCCCTTATTAACAGAAGCATTTGCCAAAGCAACCGAGGTAAATATTGTACTTAAATTTGCCAAAGAAAACTGCTTAGTTGCATTGTCTTCTTTTGCAATCTTTTCTCCATTTTTCTTAAATCCGTAATAAGTAACATCTTTACCATCTATCATTGCAACCGCAAATTGTCCTTTATTAGGCAAATTACTTGTTTCTTCCTCCAAAATTTGTTCAACAGACATTGCTTTAAAAGCATTATCTACTCTTTCATCTGGCATATTTAGGATACGAAACCCCACAACCTCTCCTTCTTCATTCATTGCAAGGTTAAGCAAGGCTACTTCATTATTCTCAAACTCCGTTTTATAAAGTGCTAACTGATTATTATCTAACCCGTAAAACTCCATATTCTTGATGTTTCCCAACTTCTCTTTCATCTCTACAAAGAACGACTTTGCCTGTGCGCGGGGCAATTCTTGCTGTAAAGAAGCTGAGAAGAAACTATAAATATCATCATAATCATTAGCGTTGTAATCCTTGACAAATACATCAATTAAAGGACGCTTTTCTTGTGTTTGTCCAAAACTGGCAACTGAAGTCAAAAGCAACACTAATAAGGAAACTCCTATTTTTTTCATTGTACTAATTTTTCTAAGGATAAATATATTGGTTATTCACAGAATAATACTACACTTTAACATGTTTAAGGGAAATTTTAAAAGTCTATCTCCCCGAACAGCTACAAAATTAAATACTCCTTAACTAAATGCAATACGGAAATAACAAATATTTTTACTTTACCTCTCCTCTGTTAATACAATTTATTTGTCTTCAAATCTTACTTTTATCACGTACTATAACTACGCTTAATTGACCTTTATCCGATACTCCTCTGACAATTGTCCGACAAAATGCCCCTCAGCCCAGTATTCTCGGAGAATTGTCCCTCTATTGTCAGAGAATTTACTTACGACACTAAAATAAAACATTGATAAAACCATTTAAAAACTACAATTAAGTAACTGACAAACAATTACTTATAATAAAAAACACTTGGTTTTATACAATTTAAAAACGATAGTAAATCTGTCAAAAGAAGCCCTTTTTAGCTAAAAAACAGCTCAATTTTTAGCTTTTTTGACTAAAAACCGATTTAAAAACCCCCTTTTTTACCTATTTTTTCACTTAAAACGAGCTAATTATATACGAGAATACTTATAAAGGATCTTCTTATGTGAGAAAAAAACACCCCTTTCTTTGCTGCTTTCCCTGCTTTCTTGTTCAATAATGAAACTTACTTATTTGATTATATAGGCATCAATAACATTTATAGCAATGCCTTAACAAAACCTTCTTTTTTAAGTATATTCGCAGGTATAAAAAGAAAATGACAATGACGAAAAGTGAAAAAGTTCAGTTTGTTCTTGATACATTAGACGCAATTTACCCTGAAATACCAGTACCATTAGACCATAAAGACCCATATACTCTACTTATAGCAGTGTTGCTTTCTGCACAATGTACAGATGAACGTGTAAATAAAATTACACCTATTCTATTTGCTAAAGCTGATAATCCGTATGATATGGTAAAGATGACAGTTGAAGAAATTCAAGAAATCATCAGACCTTGTGGATTATCGCCAATGAAATCAAAAGGGATTTACGGACTTTCTCAAATCCTGATTGAAAAGTATAACGGAGAAGTTCCTGCTGATTTGGAAGCACTAAAAGAAATGCCTGCTGTTGGTCATAAAACAGCCAGTGTTGTAATTTCTCAAGCTTTCGGAATACCTGCATTTCCTGTTGATACACATATACACCGCTTGATGTATCGTTGGAATTTTACAAATGGTAAGAGTGTTGAGCAAACCGAAAAAGATGCTAAAAGGTTGTTTCCTAAAGACAGATGGAATAAACTACACTTACAATTAGTGTGGTATGGACGACAGTATTCTCCAGCAAGAGGATGGAATTTAGAAATAGATATTATAACGAGTGTAATCGGTAGAAAATCTGTTATCAACGAGTACTATAAGAAAAAAGCACGTAAATAATTTACGTGCTTTTTTATTTTTAGTTTTCTTTTAATTTAAGCGATTTCTTATTCATCAAACCATTTAATTCTAACTTAGATAGTCTTTTTGAATAGTTTAAAAGAAATTCAATTGTTTCTTTTTTTGGTAAAGAAAATTCAAGGTGTTTTGCATTGTAGTTGTTCTTCATATATGGGCTGTTTTGTTATTTTGTACCATTATAACGAACAAGTTTCAATATTATTACATATCTGTCAATACAATTTGATTATCATCTATCAACTTTCTCAAATTCAACAAAGCGTAACGCATTCTTCCTAATGCAGTATTAATACTTACGTCAGTAATCTCTGCTATTTCTTTAAAACTTAAATCTTGATACATACGCATCATAACAACTTGACGCTGATCGTCTGGAAGCTCTTTGATTAACGTACGCAAGTCTTCTTCTATTTGCTCTTTAATCATAAACCCTTCCATTGTTTGAGAATCATCTTTTAAAAATGAAAATAAAGGTAATTCTTCTGAATCATACTGAATATTCAAACGTTTTTCTTTTCGGTAATGATCCATTACCAAATTATGAGCAATGCGAATTACCCAAGGTAAAAACTTACCCTCTTCGTTATATCGTCCTGATTTAAGTGTGTTTATAACTTTAATAAAAGTCTCTTGGAATATATCATTCGTAAGATCTGAGTCTGGAAGTTTAGAAAAAATAAACCCATAAATCTTCGATTGATGTCTTTTTATCAAAACTTCAAGCGCTTCTTCGCCACCAGCTATATAGTATTTAACTAACATAGCATCAGGCATATCTACATATACCATAACAAAATTCTTTTAATAGAAATAATTATATTAATAAAGTATTTTTGTTGTATAGGCCTTTTTATTTTTGATAGTTTTGTGGGACAAATATACACAAAATATTGTGTTAAAATAATTTTATGCTTTTTTTATTATTCTGATAATCAAAAGCTGATCTTTATAATATTTCACAATTCAATTCTGCTTCTATCACATATATACCTTAAAGTTAGTAGAACTACTCCCTCCTACCTTCTTATTTGCGAATTGTATTAAAAACAAAGTAGTCTAAGTTTTAAAGAAACAAAGAAAGCACTACCTTTGTTTTTCAACCTTTGTAGGCAAAATGAAAAAAACAGATTTCTCTAAAATAGATCCCAAAAAGAATATTATTATTAAAGGTGCTCAGTTGCACAATCTTAAAAATATAGACGTTGTTATTCCTCGAAACAATTTTGTTGTTGTTACCGGTTTGTCTGGTTCTGGAAAATCAAGTTTAGCTTTTGATACCCTTTATGCTGAAGGGCAAAGAAGGTATGTGGAAAGTTTGTCTGCTTATGCACGTCAATTCCTTGGTAGAATTGATAAACCAAAAGTTGAATACATCAAGGGTATTGCGCCTGCTATTGCTATTGAGCAAAAGGTAAATACAACAAATGCTCGATCTACAGTAGGTACGTCAACTGAAATCTATGACTATATCAAACTTCTTTATGCTCGTATTGGAAAAACTTTCTCTCCAATTTCTGGAAAGGAAGTTAAAAAAGATACTGTGAGTGATGTTTTGGATTATATAAAAGAATTAGAACTTAAATCTAAATGGTTACTACTTGCTCCTATACAATTGGATGAGGATAGAGAATTGCATATTCTCTTACATATTTTGTTACAACAGGGATATGCAAGAATTCTTTACAAAAATGAAACAACACGTTTAGATTCTTTCTTAGACGAGAATACGCCAGAGGATATTGCAAAAATGAACGTCAAGGATATTATGCTTATCGTTGACCGAATTGTTGTAAATGACACAGAGGAATTTTTTAATCGTCTGGGAGATTCTATTGAGAATGCTTTCTTTGAGGGTAAAGGTTATTGTTATTTACAAGATCTTTCTGATAATTCAAGAGTAGAGTTTAGTAATAACTTTACATTAGATGGTATTACCTTTTTAGAACCAAATGTGCATTTATTTAGCTTCAACAATCCTTATGGAGCCTGCCCTTCTTGTGATGGTTATGGTAATATTATAGGTATTGATGAGGAATTAGTAATTCCTAATACAGGACTTTCTGTTTATGAAAATGCTGTTTTTCCTTGGAGAGGTGAATCAATGAGCTGGTATAGAGACCAGTTAGTCAATAATGCTTATAAATTTGACTTCCCTATTCACAAACCTATCTTTGAACTTACAGAAGAACAAAAAACACTACTTTGGGAGGGTAATAAGTTCTTTACTGGTTTAAATGGCTTCTTTGAGGAACTGGAGGAAAAGAATTATAAAATACAAAATAGGGTTTTACTTTCTCGTTATAGAGGTAAAACTAAATGTCCTACTTGTAAAGGTAAAAGACTTAGAAAAGAGGCAAACTACGTTTTAGTAGGCGGTAAAACGGTATCTGAATTGGTTGATTTGCCAATTAAACATATTAAAACATTTTTTAATCAATTAGAACTGAATAAATACGACGCTAAGGTTGCTAATCGACTATTGATTGAAATCAATAATCGCTTGGAGTTCTTAACGAATGTTGGTTTAGACTACCTCACACTAAATCGTAATTCCTCTACCTTGTCGGGTGGGGAATCTCAGCGTATTAACTTGGCTACTTCTCTTGGTAGTAGTTTAGTGGGCTCTATGTATATCTTAGACGAACCGAGTATTGGTTTACATCCTAAGGATACAGAAAAACTTATTGATGTGCTTAATAACTTAAAGGCTCTTGGTAATACAGTGATTGTAGTAGAGCACGATGAGGATATTATGAAATCGGCTGACCAAATTATTGATATTGGTCCGGAAGCGGGTACGTATGGTGGAGAACTTGTAGCTCAGGGTACTTATGAGGATATTTTAAAGTCAGATTCTTTGACAGGTCAATACCTAAGTGGTAAAATGAAAATTGAAGTGCCAAAGTCAAGACGTGAGTATAAGAATTACATCGAGATTGTTGGTGCGAGAGAAAATAACTTGAAAAATATAGATGTTATTTTTCCGCTTGATTGTTTGACTGTAATCACAGGGGTTTCTGGTTCAGGAAAGAGTACACTGGTTAAAAAGATACTACATCCTGCCTTACAGAAAAAGCTGACTGGACTTAGTGATAAGCCAGGCCAATTTACAGAAATGCGTGGTGAGTTTGCCAATATCAAAGCGGTGGAATATGTAGATCAAAACCCAATAGGTAGAAGTTCGCGATCTAATCCTGTTACGTATATCAAAGCCTATGATGAAATTAGAGATTTATATTCTAAACAACAGTTGTCTAAATTGCGCAATTACCAACCAAAACACTTCTCTTTTAACGTAGATGGTGGAAGATGTGAAACTTGTAAAGGGGAAGGTACTGTAACGGTAGAAATGCAGTTTATGGCTGATGTTCACTTAGAATGTGAAACTTGTCATGGTAAACGATTTAAAAAGGAAATTCTTGAAGTAAATTTTGAAGGGAAGAATATTGATGACATCTTAACAATGACAATTGATGATGCTTTACAATTCTTTGAAACGCATAATCAAACAAAAATAGCACAACGATTAAGACCTTTACACGAGGTTGGTTTGGGGTATGTGCAATTAGGACAGTCATCTTCAACACTTTCTGGTGGTGAGGCTCAACGTATTAAGTTGGCGTCTTTCTTATTGGCAGGTACAACAAGAGATAAGGTATTATTTGTTTTTGATGAACCTACTACGGGTCTTCATTTTCACGATATTCAGAAATTGCTTAAATCATTTGAGGCATTGATTGCTAAAGGGCATTCTATTATTGTAATTGAACATAATTTAGACCTTATTAAATGTGCTGATTACATCATTGATATTGGTCCTGAAGGAGGTGAAAATGGTGGTGAACTTGTTGCTTTTGGAACTCCTGAGGAGATTTGTAAAAACAAAAAATCTATTACAGGTAAATACTTGAAAGATAAATTATAACAAAAAAGGGTAACGCGATGCGTTACCCTTTTTTGTTTATATTTCCGTAATCTTAAAACTTCTTAATTACACTTGCTAATTTCTCTGTTAAGCGCTTGCGACTGTAATATTGTAATCCCATTCCGTGTACATTTAATTGCTTGCTTTTATACAATTCAAAGTACTCAGACAAGATGTCCATTATCTTATCCTTTTCGCTATATAAAGCTACTTTTCCAGTATTGGTCTGTTGAATTATCTCAAAGAAATCAGATTCCTCTGGTCCTATCCCCAATATTGGTCGTTCAGAGGCCATATACTCAAATAACTTTCCTGGAATAATTGCTTTAGTATCATCTGAATCAATTTCAACTAATAATAATACTTGAGAGGCACGCATTTGCTTTAAAGAATCTATATGATCTATATAGCCCATATTTAGCGTACATCCCTCTAATTTAAACTCCTTGATTGTATCTAAGATTTCTTGGCTGACCTTTCCGATTAATTTTAATTGAAACTGCGCTTTGAACTCTTTATTTTCTTTTCTCAATTCGCTAATTGCCTTCCATAAAACACGTGGGTTTCTGTTAGCAAGAAATGAACCAATATGAGCTAAAGTAAACTTATCATCTAAACTGACTTTTCCTACATTGGTAATATCATATCCATTGGTAATTACTGTTATAGGAGTACTCGTCTTCTCTTCAAATTCGCATTTAGTAGTCTTACTTGTTACAATAATCTCATCTGCATTATTCAATACCTGCTTTTCTAAATTTAAATGAGCTTGCTTAGACTTTTCTGTCAATTTCAGTTCTTTGTGGTAACCAATGGTTGTCCAAGGATCTCTAAAATCAGCAATCCAATTTACTCCTAACTTCTCTTTCAACACCATACCAATCAAGTGCATACTATGAGGAGGCCCGGTTGTAATGATTGTCTTCACATCCGGATTATCCTTCAAATATTTTGTAAGATAGACTACAGAGGGTTTTACCCACTTCACACGTGCATCTGGAATAAAGCAATTACCTCTGACCCATAATAACAACTTGTCTATAAAAGTCTGCTTCTTTTGATTTGGAATCATACCAGCACTAAGAGAACTCGTCTTGTTTGACGAGAAAACTTTAGCAAACTTATAGGGTTCACTAATCTTATTTCTAAGTATTGTAAGATTAGGGTTAACTTCTTTAATAAGGTTATTATCCACTAAGGGATAGGTAGCATTATCAGGTATATATAAAATAGGCTCAATAGCAAAGTCTGGAAGGTATTTCACAAACTTTAACCAACGCTGTACGCCTGGTCCTCCTGCTGGTGGCCAATAATAACTAATGATTAAAACTTTCTTTTTCTCTGTCATAACACAGTTTTACGCTCTTTTTTCTTTTTCCATTCTTACTACATAAAGAACTCCCCCAACAATAACTAACAGGATTAAGAATGATGAAATTAATGAAATCATTCCTCCTTTCTTAATAACTTCTGGTTCAAATGTAAACTCTATAGTGTGTTTCCCTTTTGGTAACACTACTGCTCTTAATACATAATCAGCTGCAAAAATTGGCGTTTCTGTTACCCCATCAATCTTTGCAATCCATCCTTTTGGATAATATATTTCTGAGAATACAGCTACTGCATCTTCCTCACTTGTATAGTCATATACCACTTTATTTGGGGCATAACTACGCAATGAAATAGTAGCCGAATCAACTGTATAATTATCTTCTAAGCTAATATTTGAAAATTGTGTTGTATTTACTACAGCTTCTGTTTTAGTTTTTAATTGGTCAAACGCTTTCATTTCATCATCAGCAGTACTTACTTTTTTGATTCTTGAAACAAACCAAGCATTGCCATTCGCATTTTCGTTTAGCATTGGAATATCTTGTCCTTGCTCATCTTTTTGAATTACATAGCGAACATTCATCATATTCAGAACTTCCATATTGTTCTTTCCGTTCAATTGGTACTCTGCTAATTCTTGCATTCTACGTGGCTTAGCAGCGTGGTATCCTCCTAACGAATTATGGAAAAATGATGAACGCGCACTGTTAAATCCACCTGCTACTTCATAAACTCTAAAGTGGCTCGGGTCATTTAAAATAACTTTATCTGCTTGAGTTGCTTGGAATGGATTAGTCATTTGTGTGGCTAATACAAAATTAGAATCATTTACATATCTTCTGTCAACTAATACCAAGTCTCCCACCATCAAAACACCAATAATAATCACTGATATTTTTGCTGATATTTTCTCCTTTGCTGTAAAGAATAAAGTAACAGCCGTAAACAATACTAAGATAAATGCTCTAATCAAGTCTGCTGTATAAAGAGATTTTCTATCATCTATCAACGCTTTGATATAACCAGGTCCGATTTCTCCGTAAGCACTTCTGTAGTAATCATCGTTTAAACCAATAAAGCTTAATGTTCCTTTGATGACAAACAAGAAAGCGAAAAGTAAAACAGTAATAATAGCAGACTTCTTAAGTACAGCCATCTGCTCTTCTTTCTCAATTTTACTATATGCGTATAATCCCATTATTGCTAAAGCAGGGATACACAATTCTAAGATTACTTGTATTGATGATACAGCTCTAAACTTGTTGTATAAAGGCACATAATCAATGAAAAAGTCGGTTAATAAAGGAAAGTTCTTACCCCAAGAAAGTAATAATGACAGAACTGCCCCAATAAGAAAGGCATACTTTACGTTTCGCTTTTCAGCAAACATTCCAACCACAAATAAGAAGAAAACAACAATTCCTATATAAGCTGGTGCTGCTACAATTGGTTGGTCTCCCCAATACGTTGGCGAGTGTTCAGCCATTTCTGCAGCTTGTTGATGTGATGCTCCTAACGAGCCAAAATAATTATAAACATTCGATTTGCTATCAAGTTTCTCATTATTAGCTCCCCCCGTTAAACGAGGAACAAGTAAGTTAAAACTTTCAAATAAACCATAACTATATTCAGTGATATACTCATAACTCATTGCATTTGAAGAAGTCTTTGGCGAACCATCTGCTTGAAAAGACAATTCACTATTACTACGAGTACTAAACTTCGTATATTCAGACGTTGCCATTAAATTAGTTGCATTTGCTCCTATACTTAAAATACCGGCTACAATAAAAATACCTATGGCAGTTCCTAATTCCTTAAACTCCTTATTTTTAATATAAATAACTGTGTAATAAATGCCTATCACCAACAATAGTAATAGTAGATAATACGTCATCTGAAAATGGTTAGCACTAATTTCTAATGCCGCGGCAACTAAAGTAAGTATACCTCCCTTGATATAATGCTTTCTAAAGACTAATAAGACACCAGCCACAACCATTGGCATATAAGCAATAGCGTGTGCTTTCGCATTGTGTCCAACGCCTAATATAATAATCAAATAGGTTGAAAAACCAAAGGCTAAGGCTCCGATAAAAGACCTTAAAGGTTTCATTCCTAACGAAATTAATAAAATGTAAAAACCAATGAAGTAAACAAATAAATAATCTGCTGGTCGCGGTAAAAAGCGAATAGCACTATCCAATGCCTTCACGTAGTTATGCGGATACTTTGCCCCCAATTGATAGGTTGGCATTCCTCCAAAAGCACTATTAGTCCAATATGGTTCATCTCCTGATTGTAAACGATAGTCTATTTGTTCTTTAGCCATACCGGTGTATTGTACGATATCAGACTGGTGGATAACCTTTCCTGATAAGACAGGAGAAAAATATAACAAGGCTACTATAGCAAAACCTATAACAACTAAAAAATGGGGTAAAAATTTCTTTAACGTATTCATCCTTTGCGTGGCATTTACTTTTTTATTGAATACGCTAAAGTAAGTAAATTTAATCACGCACTAAAGAGAACATTACAGAAATATAAGAGCATAAAAAAAGACCCACACTGGGGTCTTCTTATTATTTTGTATCTATTTCTTCAAACTCAATATATTCACCAACAACCTTTGTTGATCGAGGAACCTGATTGTCTGACGAATTGTTTGGTTTCGCTTGTTGACTTTGATTCTCTCTATACTGGTTATATTGTTGTTGTTGTCTTTCTTGAAAGTTCTGCCCTGCCTTTTTTGCTACCTTCATTAATAGCAAAGGAAATAAATAACGCATAGCAAACTTGAACGCATAATAGACTAATACTATAATCAGTAAAGTCTTTATAAATCCTCCAAATGATGCTGTATCCATAATCTCACTGTTTTTTTCAAAAATAACAAAACTTCGTTCTCATAAAGAATAATAAATCTTAAATAATTGATAAAATCAATTTCGTTACAAGAGTCATATTCTCAATTCCGCAAGGTATCCTACTAATTCTCAACAGAAGTAGTATTCCATTTAGAATATCCTTCTTTTAATTCATATACTTTTTCAAAACCTTGTTCTAATAGCATATTTCTCGCTTTGGCACTTCTCTTACCTGATTTACAGAAAATATATAACGGTTGCGACTTATCTAATTTATTAGCTTCTTCTAAAAAATTATCTTGTAATACATCAATATTTTTAGCGTACTCAATTGTTCCTTCATTAAACTCTTTCTCAGTTCTTACATCTAATAACTGAACCTTATTCGTCTCAATTACTTCTTTAAACGTTTCATTAGACATTAAATGATCTTGTTTTTCCTGTGCACAAGCTACAGTAGAAATTCCCATACATAGTACTAAAAAGAATTTCATTACATTTTTTGTTCTCATAATTTGTTTGATTTGATAGGCTAAAATGACAATTATCATATTATGCACTATTTTTAAACTCTACTTTTGTTTTCAAATATATAATAAATATGTCACTTTCTCTTATTCAAAAATACAATGTACCTGGTCCAAGATATACCAGTTACCCTACTGTACCTTATTGGGAACAAGAAACATTTACCAGAGAAAGTTGGCTTGAATCGTGTAAAAGATCCTTCATAGAGTCTAATGATAGTGAGGGTATAAGTATATATATCCATTTGCCTTTTTGTGAAAGTCTTTGTACTTTTTGTGGTTGCCATAAAAGAATCACAAAAAGACACGAAGTAGAAAATCCTTATATACAAGCTGTACTAAAAGAATGGCAATTGTATTGTACTCTTTTTGGTGCTAAACCAAAGATTAAGGAAATTCACTTAGGTGGTGGTACTCCTACCTTCTTCTCTCCAGAGAATCTAACAATGTTGATAGAAGGAATAACAAATAATGCCATCATTGCTAATAACCACGAATTTAGTTTTGAGGGACACCCTAATAACACAACGAAAGAACACTTAGCTACGTTGTACAACTTAGGTTTTAGACGTGTTAGCTTTGGCGTACAAGATTATAACCCAGAAGTTCAAAAAGCGATACATAGAGAACAGAGTTTTCACAATGTTGCTAAAGTTACTCTTTGGGCTAAAGAACTTGGTTACACTTCTATATCGCACGATATTATTTATGGTTTGCCTTTTCAAAATTTATCACACGTTATAGATACAATCGAAAAAACAAAGTCGTTATCTCCTGATAGACTTGCTTTTTATAGCTATGCACACGTGCCGTGGATTAAAGGTAATGGCCAAAGAGGTTTTAATGATGAAGACGTACCAAAAGACAACGAAAAACGTGAACTTTACGAAAAAGGCAAAGAGCTTTTGTTAAAGAATGACTACGTAGAAATTGGAATGGATCACTTTGCTTTGAAATCTGATTCATTGTACAAAGCTCTAAATTCGCATAGTATACATAGAAACTTTATGGGCTATACTTCGTCTAAAACACAAGTAATGATTGGTTTAGGAGTTTCTTCTATAAGTGATAGTTGGTATTCTTTTGCACAAAATGAAAAAGATATTGATACTTATTATAACTTATTAGAAGAAAATATAATACCTGTTACTAAAGGTCATATTTTGACGGAAGAAGATTTGATAATCCGAAAACATATCTTAAATTTAATGTGTTCTTTATCTACTGATTTAGATAAGGATATTGATAAAATTAACTTCACTCCTATCTTGCAAGAATTAAAGGAGTTTGAAGAAGATCAGCTTATCAGTATTACAGGAAGTAAAATTAAGATATCTAAAAAAGGAAGAGCTTTTGTAAGAAATATTTGTATGGCTTTCGATTTACGCCTTCAGAGAAATAAACCACAAAGACAGCTTTTCTCAATGACTATTTAAACAACTAAAAATGAATAAAAAAAATCTTGAAAAAGGAGCTACTTTTATAGTTTTACTATGGTTAGTTTACGGAATTTTCAATTTAAATAGCGAGAACTTATGGTCTATAAAAGATAATTGGTTCTCTTTTCTTGGGTTCATAGCATTCATTGCTTATTTAGCATATTCTCTAAAGAAAGCTGCTAAACAACAAGACATCGAAAACTCTTAATACAAGGATTTACAAACTGAATTGTCATTTGTTTTTATTGCTTTACAGCAGTAATATTAATAAAGAAAGAGGCTATCTATATAATTAGATAGCCTCTTTTTATTTTATAAATTTAACGTAGCATAATAAATAGTTCATTATATCTACTTAAATTAATAGTCTATTATAACCATTCCATTAAGGTAATTCCCACACCAACAGTCGTTTGATTCCAGTTATAGTCTATCATAGAATCTCCATATCCGTTATTAACAACGACAAATGCTTTCAAATTATGTTTGATTGGATAAGCCCAAGTTAATTCAGTAAACCCTTTATACCTACTATTCAAACGCATATTGCTTCTCATTAAGAAGGTAAACATTTGACCATTATCTCTACTATAAATTACATTTAGTTCTCCCTTTCCAATATACTCTTCAATTCTTGGATTATCTTCTTTTCCATATGTTTCATGGAATTTAATCCAAGGACGCAACATAAATGTCCATTTATTATATTCCATTCCTAAATGCATTGTAAACCTATTCCAACTTCTTGAAGTAGGTAAACTTTTCCCATTTGATTGGTGATTAAATCCTAAACCAACCATTTTAAACTTAAAATCGTTAATTGAAAAATCTAATGGATAATTAAAGATTATTTCAGGCTCGTAATTTAACTCACGAAAAGGTCTTGATTCTTGTCCATTATACGCTTGCCAATTGGCAGTTTGGGTAAATGCCAACCATACATCTCCTTTTCCATCAAAAAGTCCTTGTACAACTTTAGTTTTAAAACTTAATTGAAACTTAATCTCCCAATTGTCATAATCAATCGGTTCCGTAGAACTATTATTAGGGTTTAAACTTGTCGGCT
Organism: Myroides phaeus; assembly: GCF_900099675.1. Taxonomy (GTDB): domain Bacteria; phylum Bacteroidota; class Bacteroidia; order Flavobacteriales; family Flavobacteriaceae; genus Flavobacterium; species Flavobacterium phaeum. The sequence continues at coordinate 100,325 of NZ_FNDQ01000005.1, read as the reverse complement.
GTTCATTTGGTTTACTATACCATTTTGCAGGCAACAAATAAATAGGTTTATAAGGCGTAATCGTAAAAGTCTTCTTTCTTGTTTCTGGAGTTAAATCCCAACGTTCATTCAATCCTTGTGCTTTTCTATTTTCATCAAAAAGCGTATCATCTTGAACCTGACCAAATACCGAAGTCAAAGAGCACATAAAAAGTACTGATACTATAAGATATACCTTTTTCATATTAAAATAAAAGTGTTGATTGTCCATCTTCATCTATACCAATATTAGGCATATCTCCATTTAATTCAGGCATTATCTCTTCTTCTTCTTCCTCCTCTTCTTCTACTTCTACATAAGGCAATGATTCTAAAGCATTTATTTGTCTTACTTTATCTGTTGTAACTTGATTTCCTAAAGCTTTAATTCCCTTCACAACAATAAATTGCTCTAAATCAAGAACTAAATTCTCTTTTTGAACACCTTTTACTTTACTAAATACTACCTCAAACACTGGACGATAATCAGTAGAAACGATCTCTAATTTAGATCCTTCGTGTTCTGAAATAAATACCTCTTCCTTGTTCTCATTCTCCACTAAGAAACGTTTAGCAAAATATCTTGCTTTTTCTCCATCAAAGTATATTGCTGAAATAGGCTTAGTTGGCTTCCATTTTTCAAGAACAATCATATCCTCATCAAAATGTGTAGTCAATTCAGGCACTATTGTCTTAACCTTACCTGATTGATTAATAATCAATAATCTATCGTCAGCTTTAAACTCTCCTAATAAATCTCCTCTGCCGTCAACATTTAGACGATTAACTGTATTGTCGAACCAAATCTTACGTGGTCTTAACGTTGAAATACCCTTCTCTTTTAATTCTATTTTCTTAATCGCATATTTAGTAACGACATTTCCTTTTGCAGCTCTCCCTTTAATAAGTAGTTCTGCAAAGTCTAAATCAAACTTCAATTTCTTAACATTCGCCAATTGACGCAATAAGATATTAACCACCTCTGCTTCTCCATTTGGATTAGCTGAGAAATACAATACTTGAGAACCTGCTTTACCCTGTGTTAATTGATACATCTTATCACGAGTAACCCCCATAATATTGAATCGTTTTACGAAAGATGATCCAGACTTACCATCACGGTAAATCATATTGTAGATTGTTCGCTTATCATTCTTATCCCATACTGCGATATGAATAATATCTTTCCCAACAAACTTCTTCTCATCAACTCTTGAAACCATAACAGATCCGTCTCTTAAGAATACAATAATATCATCAATATCGGAACAATCACAGACATACTCATCTTTCTTAAGACTGGTACCAAAGAATCCTTCTGCTTTATTAACGTACAGTTTTGTATTTCTCAAGACAACTTTCGTTGCTTCAATTGTATCAAAACTTTTCAGTTCTGTTTTACGTTCTTTTCCTTTACCATACTTCTCTTTTAACGTTGTAAAATAGTTAATAGCAAAGTCAATTAGATTAGCTAAATTGAACTTAACTTTCTCTATATCACCTTCTAAAGCCTCAATATTTTGATTTGCTTTATCAATGTCGAAACGAGAAATACGCTTAATCTTAATCTCCGTTAAACGTGCTAAATCTTCTTGTGTTATAGCGCGTTTTAAATTAGTAATAAATGGTTTTAACCCTTCATCAATTGCATTTAAAACACCTTCCCACGTTTCTTCTTCCTCAATATGACGGTATATTCTATTCTCTATAAATATACGCTCAAGTGATAAGAAGTGCCATTTCTCTTCTAATTCGTGAAGTTCAATCTCTAATTCTCTACGCAACAAATCAACTGTTTGATGTGTTGAAATCTTCAACATTTCTGAAACTCCAATGAATAAAGGACGATTATTTTCAATAACACACCCCAATGGCGCAATTGATGTTTCACAAGCTGTAAACGCATATAAAGCATCAATCGTTTTATCTGGTGAAGTACCTGCAGGCAAGTGAACTAAAATCTCAACTTCAGCTGCAGTATTATCTTCAATTTTCTTAATCTTAATCTTCCCTTTCTCATTTGCTTTCAACACACTTTCAATTAAAGAAGTCGTTGTTGTTGAAAAAGGTATTTGTGTAATAACTAATGTATTCTTGTCTAATTGAGAAATACGCGCACGCACACGCACACGCCCACCTCGTAAACCGTCGTTATAATTTGACACATCAGCAATACCTTGTGTAGGAAAATCTGGATACAAGGTAAATGGTTTTCCTTTTAATATTTTGATTGATGCATCGATCAATTCATTAAAGTTATGTGGCAATACTTTTGTAGATAACCCTACTGCAATTCCCTCTGCTCCTTGCGCTAATAACAATGGAAATTTCACTGGTAAATTAACCGGTTCATTTCTTCTTCCATCGTATGACAATTGCCACGTAGTAATCTTAGGTGAATACAATACGTCTAATGCAAACTTACTTAAACGAGCCTCAATATACCTTGATGCTGCTGCACTATCCCCTGTAAGGATATTACCCCAGTTACCCTGCATATCAATCAGCAATTCCTTCTGTCCAAGCTGCACCATAGCATCAGCAATACTCGCATCTCCGTGTGGGTGATACTGCATAGTATGACCTACGATATTTGCCACCTTGTTGTAACGACCATCATCCAACTCTTTAATAGAGTGCATAATACGACGTTGTACTGGTTTAAAACCATCTTCTATTGCAGGAACAGCTCTTTCCAAAATAACATAAGAAGCATAGTCAAGAAACCAATCCTTATACATTCCCGTTACCTTGGTAATCGTTTCTTTCTCTTCTTCTACAGGAGCCTCGATATGTTCATCAATGGGTAAGTCGCTATTATTCTTATCTAATTCTGCATCAAAATTATCTTCGTGTATCATATCCTCTATTATTCTACAACATCAAGTTCTACTTTCAAATTATCAATGATAAACTCTTGTCTATCAGGTGTATTTTTTCCCATATAAAACTCAAGCATCTTTTCGATTGACATTGTCTTATCCAACATCACTGGATCCAGACGTATATCTTCTCCAATAAAATACTTAAACTCATCTGGTGAAATCTCTCCAAGACCTTTAAATCGAGTGATCTCAGGTTTTGGTTTTAATTTCTCAATTGCCGCTACACGTTCTTCTTCGCTATAACAGTAAATCGTTTCCTTCTTATTTCTAACACGGAATAATGGTGTTTGCAGAATATATAAATGCCCTTCTTTAATTAACTCAGGGAAAAATTGTAAAAAGAAAGTAATCAATAACAATCTAATGTGCATACCATCCACATCGGCATCGGTTGCAATAACAATGTTATTATATCTTAAACTTTCAAAATCTTCTTCAATATTTAAAGCCGCTTGTAATAAGTTAAACTCTTCATTCTCATAAACAATTTTCTTTGTCATTCCATAAGAATTCAAAGGCTTACCACGCAAGCTAAATACAGCTTGTGTATTCACATCTCTCGATTTAGTAATCGACCCAGATGCCGAATCACCCTCCGTAATAAACAACGTACTATCTAAATACCTTGGATTTTTTATATCTGTAAAATGAACTCTACAATCTCTTAATTTCTTGTTGTGTAAACTTGCTTTCTTAGCTCGCTCTTTAGCAATCTTACGAATACCTGACAACTCTTTACGCTCTCTCTCTGCTTGCAATATCTTTCTTAATAAAGCATCAGCAATCTCTGGATTCTTATGTAAAAAGTTATCTAATTGATTTTTAACAAAGTCATTTACAAATGTTCTAACGGTTGGAAGATTAGGTCCCATATCTGTAGACCCTAATTTTGTTTTGGTTTGAGATTCAAAAACTGGCTCTTCTACTTTTACCGAAATACTTGCTACGATAGACTTACGAATATCAGATGCTTCAAAGTTCTTGTTGTAAAACTCTTTCAATGTACGCACAATCGCCTCTCTAAAAGCACCTAAATGCGTTCCTCCTTGCGTTGTATTCTGTCCGTTCACAAATGAGTAATACTCTTCTGAATACTGAGTTCTACTATGCGTCATAGCAATCTCAATATCATCACCACTCAAATGAATGATTGGATATACCTGATCCTCTACATCAATGTTCTCTTCTAATAAATCTTTTAATCCATTTTCTGAGTAAAACTTCTCACCGTTAAAAATTATTGTCAACCCTCTATTCAGGTAACAATAATTTTTAAGCATACGCTCTACGTACTCTTTACGGTATTTATAGTTTTTAAAAATAGACTCATCTGCAATAAATGAAACTTTAGTTCCCTTGCGTCTTGAAGTTTCTTGTAATTCTTCTTCCTCTACAAGATCCCCTCCAGAGAACTCAGCTCCTTTTAATTGTCCATCTCTAACCGATTCTACACGGAAATAGTTTGACAGTGCATTGACTGCCTTTGTACCTACTCCGTTAAGTCCAACGGATTTCTTAAATGCTCTTGAATCATATTTACCTCCCGTATTCATTTTAGAAACTACATCGACTACTTTCCCTAAAGGGATACCACGTCCATAATCGCGCACTGTTACCAGCTTATCCTTTAACGTAACTTCAATAGTTTTTCCAGTTCCCATCACGAACTCATCGATACTATTATCGATTACCTCTTTGATTAAGATATAGATACCGTCATCAGGAGATGAACCATCACCTAATTTACCGATATACATACCCGGTCTCATACGGATATGTTCTTTCCAATCTAAAGAACGAATATTATCTTCAGTATATTGATTTTGATCTTGCATAAAAAACATAGGAATTTGCGCTAAAATACTACTATTTAGCTTAAAATAAAAATTGTCTATCTACAGTTTTTGAGGAATTATACGCCTCCTGAGATATCTGAAGAATCTTTTACAACATTTTTACGAATTTCTACAGAATATTCACCAGGAATAATCTTTCTTCCAAATAATTCTGTATAATTTTTAGTGAATTCTGCCCCGAAATATAGTATCATCGCTGAGTAATATACCCAAACTAACATAACGATTATCGATCCTGCTGCTCCATATAATGACATTGATGCCGTATTACCTAAATACAAACCTATTCCAAACTTACCTATCATAAATAAAATGGCTGTAAATCCTGCACCTACAAAAGTATCTTTCCATCTAATCTTTCCATTAGGCAATGTCTTAAAAATCAACATAAATAACACTGTAATTACTAAAAACACGACGATGTTGTTTAATACGTAAACCAAGTAAATCGTCTCTTCTGCGAAAAACTCTCCCAAAAAACCATATAACAGACTTACCATTGAATTGACGAATAAACTCACCAATAAAACAAATCCAACTGAAGCAATCATCGCAAAAGACAAAAGCCTGTTTTTAACCAATCTAACAACACTTTTATCTGGTTTGGCTGCAATACCCCAAATATAATTTATCGAACTCTGAATCTCTGCAAAAACTCCTGAAGCACTAAATAGCAACATCACTACCCCAACAATAGTAGCGATATTACCTTTCTTACTCAATTGCACATTAGCCATTGCCCCTTTCACTTCTTCCGTAGCATTAGGGCCTACTAAATCGGTCAACTGATCATAAAAAAAATTAGCTACATCGTTCTGCTCAACAAAAAAACTACTGGCTGAAATAATTAAGATCATTAACGGAGGCAAGGCAAAAATGGTATAATAAGACAATGCCGCACTAAATTTCATTGCGTTATCATCTAAAAAGTCAAATACCGACTTCTTTAAAAGTTCAAATATCTTTTTCATAAGCGTTATATTCACAGCCCCCATAAAGTGTCTAAATTATTATTTGTCAATTAAGTAAAGTAAAAACGTCAATTATTCAATAAATAAAAGCAAAAACAGCATCAATTACACAATACTTATTTACCCTAATTTCTGAAATCTCCTTCAAAATTACACAAAAGAATCTAACACATTTATATAGAAAATAAAATATTATCTACAATAATCCAATAAATCTTTTGACATAACACTGAAGAAAAAAAAAGAGAAGCGCTATGCTTCTCTTTTTTAAAAATATCTTTATAATAAAAATTATACGTTGAAACGGAAGTGCATTACATCTCCATCTTTAACAATATACTCTTTACCTTCTACTCTTAATTTACCAGCTTCTTTAACTTTAGCTTCAGAACCAAAAGCAACATAATCATCGTAAGCAATTACCTCTGCTCTAATGAACCCTTTCTCAAAGTCAGAGTGAATTACACCAGCTGCTTGTGGCGCTGTATCTCCTACTTTAATAGTCCACGCTCTTACTTCTTTTACACCTGCAGTAAAATAAGTCTGTAAGTTTAATAATTTATAAGCTGAGCGAATTAATTTAGAAACACCTGGCTCAGTTAACCCTAAGTCTTCTAAAAACATTTGACGCTCTTCGTAGCTTTCTAACTCTGTAATATCAGCTTCAGTACCTACTGCTAAAACAATTACTTCAGCATTTTCATCTTTAACTAATTCTTTTACTTGCTCAACATAAGAATTACCATTAACTGCAGACCCCTCATCAACGTTACAAACATATAATACAGGTTTAGCTGTAATTAATTGAAAAGCTTCCATTAATTCTTCTTCATCCTGATTTTTTGGTTCAATTACACGTGCAGATTTACCTGTCAATAATACTTCTCTGATACGCTCTAATAGATCTGCTTCAGCTAAAGCTTCTTTATTTCCTGTTTTACCAGCTTTTTTAGCTTTCTCTAAACGCTTTTCAACTGTATCTAAATCTTTTAATTGTAATTCGATATCAATCGTTTCTTTGTCGCGAATTGGATTTACATTCCCATCAACGTGAACGATATTATCATTGTCAAAACAACGTAAAACGTGAATAATAGCATTACACTCGCGAATGTTACCTAAAAACTGGTTTCCTAATCCTTCTCCTTTACTTGCTCCTTTAACAAGACCAGCGATATCTACAATATCAACAGTTGCAGGTAATACACGTTCTGGATTAACCAATTCCTCTAACTTCAATAATCTTGGATCTGGTACATTTACCACTCCAATATTTGGTTCTATCGTACAGAAAGGAAAGTTTGCACTTTGAGCCTTTGCATTAGATAAACAATTAAATAGCGTTGATTTCCCCACATTTGGCAATCCTACAATACCTGCTTTCATATTTTTGATTCTATTGTCATTTTTAAACGTCTGCAAATATATTCAAAATAATAGAAGTTTAATATCTATTTGTTAATACAAATAAAAAAACCACTCTTGCGAGTGGTTTTTTTATATCGATTTCTTGTTAATCTTCTTCGTCAGCAATTTCTAAGTCTTTCAATGCGTCTAACGAGTCATCTGCAGCGTCTACAAAATCATCTTCTTCGTCATCAAAGTTTTCGATTCTGTCAGCTAACTTAGTACTAACTTTTACCAAATATATAGTATCTTCAGTTCTTACTTCAACTGCTTCCACTGTTTCGTTTTTAACGTTTTTAAAACGAACTATATCTGCGTCATCATATCCATCAGGAAATTTCTCCACTAATAGTGTCAAGATTTCGTTCGTCAATTTTGCGTAATCAACAATTACTCTTTTCATTCTTTGTTATTGCTTTATTTCTGTTTCAAATGTAATAGCAAAATCGAAATTAACAAATAAAAAATTAATTTAATTTACTATCAGTTATTTGTTTAGTTTCCAAGGATATATGCAAAAATCAATGGTGCAACGATAGTAGCATCAGACTCAACAATGAACTTAGGTGTATCAACATCTAATTTACCCCATGTAATCTTCTCGTTTGGAACAGCTCCAGAGTAAGATCCATAAGAAGTAGTTGAATCAGAAATTTGACAGAAATATGACCAGAATGGAACATCTTCCCACTCTAAATCTTGGTACATCATTGGAACAACACAGATAGGGAAATCTCCAGAAATACCTCCTCCAATTTGGAAGAAACCTACTCCATGTCCTCCTGAATTTGCACGGTACCACTCAGTCAAATAAATCATGTATTCAATACCAGATTTAACTGTATGCACGTTTAAATTTCCTTTAATTACGTTTGAAGTAAAGATGTTTCCACAAGTAGAATCTTCCCATCCTGGACAAACGATTGGAATGTTTCTTTCAGCAGCAGCTACAATCCAAGAATCTTTTGGATCAATTTCATAGTATTGCTCTAACACACCTGAATTTACAACTTGGTATAAAAATTCGTGTGGGAAATAACGCTCTCCTTTTGCTTCTGCAGCATGCCAAACATCTTCTAAGTGTTTTTGTAATCTACGGAATGCTTCCTCTTCTGGAATACATGTATCTGTAACTCTATTATAGTGATTATCTAATAACTCTCTTTCTTGCTCTGGAGTTAAATCTCTATAGTTAGGTACTCTTTTATAGTGTGAATGAGCTACTAAGTTCATTACATCTTCTTCCAAGTTTGCTCCTGTACAAGAAATAATTTGAACTTTATCTTGACGGATCATTTCCGCTAAAGAAATTCCTAATTCAGCAGTACTCATTGCACCACCCATAGAAATTAACATTTTCCCTCCAGCATCAAGATGTGCTTCGTATCCTTTTGCAGCATCAACTAAAGCAGCAGCATTAAAGTGTCTGTAATTATGCTCAATAAACTGACTAATCGGTCCTTTACTCATTTTATTTATATTTTTATTTATAATTCTTATTTGTTATACCCTAAAATATTTAATACATCCTCAGCTGTTTGTTGTTCTGAGAATAATTCTGTACCAATAATTCCATTCTCATCTTTATCGATTAAAATGTGTCTTGGTTGTGGAATTAAGCAGTGGTGCAATCCTCCAAAACCTCCAATAGTATCTTGGTAAGCTCCTGTATTAAAGAATCCGATATACAACGGTTTTTCTTTATTATACTTAGGTAAATAGATTGCATTCAAGTTTTGCTCTGAGTTGTAGTAGTCATCACTATCACAAGTTAAACCTCCTAACAAAATACGTTCATATGAATCATTCCATCTATTTACAGGCAACATAATAAATTTTTTATTAATAGCCCAAGAATCTGGTAAAGTTGTAATGAAAGATGAATCAATCATATTCCACTTCTCTCTATCATTTTGTTGTTTTTGATACAAAATTTCATAAATAGCTCCTCCACTCTCTCCAACAGTATAAGATCCGAATTCAGTAAAGATGTTTGGAACATCAACTTCTGCTTCTTCACAAGCGATTTTAATCTGGTTAATAATCTCATCAACCATATACTGATAATCAAATTCAAATGCTAATGAATTTTTAATAGGAAAACCTCCACCAATATTCAAGCTGTCTAATGTAGGACATTCTTTTTTCAAAGAAATGTACACTTTTAAACACTTCAATAATTCATTCCAGTAATATGACGTATCTCTAATTCCTGTATTAATGAAGAAGTGTAACATCTTCAATTCTACATTAGGATTTTCTGCAATCTGCTTTCTGTAGAAAGGTAAGATACTTTTATATCCAATACCTAAACGAGATGTGTAAAACTCAAACTTAGGTTCTTCTTCTGATGCGATACGAATACCGATCTTAAATTTCTTTTCTATCTGTTCTTGAAGTAAATCAAGCTCTTCGTAGTTATCAATAATTGGCACAGTATTTTCGTGTCTTGTATTGATTAAACGAGCAATATTGTCAATGTACTGATCACGTTTAAAACCGTTACAAATTACAAATGTATCTTTTGTAATCTTACCAGCATCAATTAATTTCTCTACGATATTAACGTCAAAAGCAGATGAAGTCTCTACGTGGATGTCATTTTTAAAAGCCTCATCTAATACGTATGAAAAGTGAGAACTCTTAGTACAATAACAATAGTAATAATTTGCTTTATACTTATTTTTCTCCATTGCTTTTCTGAACATCCCTTTTGCTTTATTGATATTTTCAGAAATTTTTGGTAAATAAGTAAATTTTAATGGAGTACCGTATTTTTCAACTAATCCCATTAAATCTATATTGTGAAACTGTAAATTGTCTTTATTTAATTTGAATTCCTCTTGCGGGAAGTAAAAAGTTTGATTGATTAAATCAGCGTATTTTGTATTCATGGTAAAATAACTTTAATAATATAGGTTAACAAATTTGATTATACGAAATTTAATCCGCTTTTCAAACTCTTATATTAGCAAATACTATTGGCAACTTGTAACTATGAATAAAAAACTTACAAGTTTCCTTTAGATATTTAATTATGCTATATACGAAATTCGTTCTTTGCCTTCGAACGAAACGTCTTACTTTGTGCTTTGATTGCACACAAAATCTAATATATAAAACATCTATTTTCACGAGCGCAAATGTAGCAAAATATTGCAATGAAATAAGAAAAACTAAATGAATTTAGAACTTATTTAGAATATTCCATCAATCCCCTCTCTACCAACTCCTTATCGATTTCTAAATTGTATTCTGCCTGACCTATTTCACACAATAAAACACAGCGAATACTTCCTCCAGAATTCTTTTTATCAAACTTCAACCAATCTAATATCCCTACATAATCTTCTTCGTCAATATTTTCAATTCCATAAATGCTGTGAATACAATTCTTAATATCTTGGTATTCTTCAAAAGACAACCCTGTCAATTGCGTAGACAAATATGCTTCAACTACCATACCGATTGCTATTGCTTCTCCGTGTAATAAAGTCTTTTTATCTTCTTGTGTTAAATAATAACTTTCAATTGCGTGTCCTACAGTATGCCCAAAGTTTAATATTTTACGCAAACCTGCTTCTTTAGGGTCTTGTTGAACAACTGAATTCTTGATAACAACAGAATGATGAATTAAAATCTCTATGTCATTAAAATCAATATTCGCAATATCTTTTAGATAATCGTAATACTTTGCATCAAAGATAAGTCCGTGTTTCAACATTTCTGCATATCCTGACTTTATCTGACGTGCTTCTAATGTCTCTAAATACTTCACATCAACTACTACCATCTTAGGCATTACAAAACTACCGATGCAATTTTTAATCCCCTCTAAATCCACTCCTGTTTTTCCTCCTACTGAGGCGTCAACCATAGATAATAGCGTAGTGGGTATATTTACAAAGTCAATACCTCTCATATATATAGAAGCAATAAAACCTCCCATATCAGTGATAACTCCTCCTCCTAAAGTAATAACAATACTTCTTCTATCTCCTCCAAGCTCAAGCATTGTTTGTATAACACCAGAACAGGTTTCTAAAGTTTTATACTCCTCTCCTGCTTCAACTTCAATAATTTCAAAAGGAATCTCCGTAGGTAAGTTGCCTAAAAAATAGGGCAAACAATGATCATAACAATTCGTATCAGTTAAGATAAATATTTTAGAATACTCTTTTTTATTCAAATAGTCTCCTAATTCCTGGTAGGCTTCCATACCAAATAGAATATCATAGTTTTCTGCTTCTACTCTTTTCATTTCTGTCCTTTTATCTTACACAAACTAAAGAATAAAAATTTAAAAAGACGACAAAACACAACACAAATATCCCTTTTCAACTATATATTTCCTTAAATTAAAATCATTTCAAATACCTCTTACGCTTTGTTTTTTTTAAAATCACAACTTAAAATAAAAATATCCTAAATAATTACTAAAAGAGTCTTTATATTTGCGTAACGATTTTAGTTTTTATAATGGAAAAATTATTTAACAATACAGAAGTTGCTTTTGCACTAAAAAACAACAAAGAATTAAAAAGAGCACACTTTCTTTTTAATATGATCAGCAAACCTACACTTGTAAAAATGGGTTCTGCTCTTGCAAATTTTGCAATTAAAACACACCTTCCTGTTACAGGTTTAATTCGTTCAACTGTATTTGACCATTTTTGTGGTGGAATTAGCGAAGATGATTGCTTAACCGTTGTTGATAATATGTACAACAAAGGTAGAGTTGCCTCTGTTTTAGACTATTCGGTTGAAGGTAAAGAAACTGAAGAGCAATTTGATGCGGCATTGAATATGACGATTAAGACGATTGAATTTGGAAAACAACGTCCTGATGCTATTCCTTTTGCTGTTTTCAAACCTACTGGTTTCGGTAGATTTGATATGTTCGTTAAAAAAGGTGAAAATGTAAAGTTTACTCCTGATGAAGAAAAAGAATGGGAACGTATCGTTTACCGTTTCAATATGGCTTGTAAATTTGCTTATGACAATGATGTATTACTTTTAATCGATGCTGAACATAGTTGGATGCAAGATGCTGCTGACGAGATTTGTTTAGATATGATGCGTAAATACAACAAAGAAAAAGCACTTATTTACAATACAGCACAATTATATCGTTGGGATCGTTTACAATATCTTAAAGATTTACACCAAATAGCTAAAGCTGAAGGTTTCCACGTTGGTATGAAAGTAGTTCGTGGTGCATATATGGAAGTTGAAAGAGAACGCGCTGCTCAAAAAGGATATAAATCTCCTATTTGTGTTGATAAAGCGGCTACTGATGTTAACTATGATGCAGCAGTTACTTTTATGATTGAAAATGCAGATGTTATGGCATTATTTGCAGGAACTCACAACGAAAAGAGTTCTTACTTAATCATGGACTTAATGAAAAAACACAATATCGCTCACAATGACAAAAAGTTGTTTTTCGGACAATTATATGGAATGAGTGATAATATCAGTTTTAACTTAGCTAAAGAAAACTATAACGTAGCAAAATACTTACCTTTCGGACCAGTACGTGACGTTATTCCTTACTTAATTCGTAGAGCAGAAGAAAACACTTCTGTTGCAGGACAAACGAATAGAGAGTTAGATTTAATTACAACAGAATTAAAACGTAGAAAGCTTAAATAGCGCTTGATATACTTCATAAAAAAAGCACTACTGAAATTTCAGTAGTGCTTTTTTTTTATATTATCCTTCCTTATTTTACAGCATTAAAATTGCCTTTAAATAAGAGAAATAAGCTACTTATTTAACCTCCCAATTAATTGCTTTTAAACCTCTTGACACTAAGTAATCATTCGTTTTAGAAAAAGGTTTACTCCCATAAAATCCACGATACACCGACAAAGGCGATGGATGCGCAGTTTCTATAACCAAATGTTTATTCCTATCTATATTCTTCCCTTTTTTCTGAGCATAACTACCCCATAAAATAAAAACAATACCATCTCTTTTTTCTGACAAACATTCTATAACCTTATCTGTAAAAATTTCCCAGCCCATCTTTTGATGTGAACCTGCCCTTTTTTGCTCTACAGTCAATGTTGCATTTAACAATAACACTCCTTGTTCTGCCCAAGCAGTCAAATCTCCACAGCGATTTTTAATACCTAAGTCTGTCTCTAATTCTTTGTAAATATTAACTAAACTCGGAGGTAATTTCACCCCTCTATTAACAGAAAAAGACAATCCATTAGCCTGAAACATACCATGGTAAGGATCTTGCCCTAAGATAACAACACGTACATCGTTAAAATTAATCATCTCAAGTGCTTTAAACACCTCTTCTTTTGGAGGAAAAACTACGGCAGTTTCATACGCTAAGTTTACTGTTTCTTCTAAATTCTTAAAATAGTCTTTTTCGAATTCTGCTTTTAAATATTTATTCCAACTTGAGGATGTAAGTTTCATTTTTCTATAATTTATTCAAAGATAATGAACTCACTCAATGCTTACAATAGATAGCTTTAATTGCTTTGTAAAAACACTTTAACTAATAGAGCCTACAAATCACCAATCCCTTTAAAATTTGGCAAAAAAGCTCCTCTAATACAGAAAATCTCTATGATATCCGATGGAGCAACATCTAAGTTTTCATAGCTCGAATTATCACTAACAAATAGTAAATGATTATTTTCTAAAACACGTTTAAACCTATACGTCATCAGTCCCCTACCTTTTAAAACAAATAGGTATAAATGCCAGGGCTGAATATCTTTTATATCTATTTTTTTAGTAATAACATAAGATGAAACTTTTAAAGTAGGATACATATTTTCAGAAGCAACTTGAAAAGCCATATCTACTTCTTCAGTTGTAGGAAATACAAACTTTGGTGCGTCTTTTAATACTTTCTCTGAATCTAAAAAATATTCAAATTGATGATCTAATGAAATCATCTTTACTTGTTTTTTTAAAAAAGAATTACTCTTTACAATAGTAGACTCCTTTAAAAACAATTCATTTAAATCAATACGATGCTCTTTACATATTTCAATAATTCCTTCATATTGCAAACTATTTCTCTTCTTCCAAGAAGATATAGTATTAGGCTTTACCTTCAAAATATCAGATAATTCCAAATCCGTTTTAATCTCAAGTAATTTCTTAAGTTTCTTAATTACAGTAGTTGCGTTTTGCATAGCTCATAGTTTTTTTTTTAGACATCTATTTGTTTTAAGGATAAAACATCCTTATCTAATTATTTAACAAAACAAACTTTCCATACTAATAATCCTTAATAGTGATACAATTAAACACTTATTACTAATAAAAGTTCGCAATAATAAATTTTATACACACAAATCAATTATCTTGCCAAGACCTAAATCTTTAACTGGGCATACAAAATTTTAACATTTCACAATTAGCGTAATTATAAAAAACTCAACAAAACCTTTCCTATTTAGAAACCACCAACCGCTTTTTTTTAATAACATTCAAAGATATTTTCAACTATAACAAGTTTTTATGAACACATAGCAATACGCTCGCTTCCTTTATGGAAAGCGACTTGATAAAATATAATTACAACTTGCGATAGTCAAAACATATACTAATCGAAGCTTTAACCACTTAAGAATCAACAAAACTTATCATTCACTATTTTCTTACTCATATTTTTTTTTCATTAACAATAAAAAAATTAAAAAACACACGATCTGAGTTGTTTCTGTAATCCTACTTTTCGTGTATTAAACAAAATAAAAGCCTAAAATCTATTTCTTTTCTAAAAAATGAGAGTTTTAATCTCAAAAATAGCAAGGTAAACTACTCCTAAAAAAAGCAAAAATTTAACGCAGTATCACAAACTTTATACTCCTATATATAACTATCTAAAATCGATTGCTTATTATTTCTGACCAATAATAAAAGGGCTTTAAAATAAATAAAACCAATGAACAACTCCCCCATTTAAGTATATGGTGATTATCTTACTATTTTTATCTAATTTTTTACATATTTTACAAACTTCCTTTATTGTTAATAAAATATCACTTTTAAAGTATTTTAAATATTATATAAATAAATCCCCCTCTATTTATTGGATAAAAACATCATTTAATAACAAAAAAATAATCACTATTTGGCATATTTATTGACTAACACATTTTAAAAAAAGTATTTAATCTAATTATTGTAGTAGCTTTATTTAAGAAAGAGCAACTATTTCTAATTCTCTAACCGAATTCTAATCTTGCTCTAATCTGTATTTAATCAAACTCAAATTAGCTTATAACAACCAGATAATAATTTTGTCATTCAAATTAGTCATTACTATGTTTAAGAAGATTTTTTTTACATTAACCTGTGTTATCTCAACGATGTCTTACGGACAACAAACTGATAACACTACACTACAGCTCTCTAAAGAGCAAGCTGAAGCTTTATTCTTAGAACAAAACTTAGATATCCTTGCTAAGAGAATGGAGATTTCTCAAGCTGAAGCACAACTCCTGCAAGCGAGATTATGGCCCAACCCAACTTTTGAAATTGCAGAAGTTAATCTTTGGAAAACAAGAAATATAGAAGAACAACCTATCTTATTTGGAAATTGGGGGGAATCTCAACAGTTTGCTTTCCATTTAGAACAACTGATACAAACAGGTGGTAAACGCCGTAAGAATATTGCTCTTCAAAAATTAACGATTGAAGAAAAAACACAGGAATTTGAAAGTGTATTAAGAGCGGCTAAGCTTGAATTGAGAAATACATTCTCACAGCTTCAAGTGCTTCAACAACAGAAGTTAATCTTTGAAAAACAAATTAACAATACTAAATCGCTTATCGTTGCTTATAAGAATCAATTGGATCACGGAAATATCAGCCAGGCTGAATTTATCCGTCTTAAAGCAGCTGAACTTCAGTTTAAAAAGGAACTGATGTCTATTAATAACGACTTAGAAGAAGCTTTAAAGGACCTGAAGAACTTCATCAACATTGGTCGATATACTAATATTATCATTACTGATCCGCTTTCTGTTCCTGAAAAGGAACTTTCGGAAATCGAATTAGAGAACTGGATCATTACGGCCCAAGAGCAACATCCTGATGCTTTGTTGAGTAAAAACTTAGAGCAACAATCGCTTAAAAAGCTTGAGATTGAAAAAGCAGAGCGTGTTCCTGATATCACTTTGGGTGTTGATTATGATCGAGGTGGTGGAATTATGACTGATTTTGTTGGTTTCGGAATTTCTTTTGATTTACCAATTTTCGACAGAAATAAAGGAAATATTAAGGAGGCTAAACTGGATATTGAAATTGCTAAGTTAGAAACGCAGAATAAGATGAATGAACTGGCAAACGATATTGTTGAGGCTTTTAGAAATTACTACCACGCCAATGAGTTGTATAAAGATATTGATAGTGATTACGAATTGCAGTTAGACAACCTATTAGAGGCTTACAACAAAAACTTTCAAAAGAGAAATGTGAGCTTAATCGAATATTTAGATTTTGTAGAAGCGTATATCGACAACAAAACAATATTACTTGAAACGAAAAAAGACTTAACGGATCACTACGAAAAACTACAGTTTGCTATTGGAAAAGAATTATAAAATGAAAACAATCAAAATTATGCCAAGATATACCTTATTAACTGCTGCTCTTTTTAGCGCATTCCTTGTGAGTTGCAATAAAGAACCTAAAAGTGCTGAACAGACTGAAAGTACTTCTAACTGCATCACTGCAAGTATTAAGGAGGGACTTACTTTTGAAAAAGTAACACTTAAACCTATTGAAAAGAGTTTAACCTTAAATGGTTATGTCGATTATAATCAAGATAAAACAATTCCTTTTACAAGTCTTGTTGATGGGGTGGTTACAAACACTTACTTCTCTTTAGGTGATTATGTGAAAAAAGGACAATTGTTAGCTGAGATAAAGAGTACGGATTTAAACGAGTTCTATGACGAACTAAAATCAACTGAAGCGGAATTGAAAGTAGCGCAACGCGAACTCCAATCTGTTGAATCTATGTTTAAAGATGGTATCGCTTCTCAAAAAGAACTAATTGAGGCGCAAGAGGATGTTAATGTATTGAAGAGTAAATTAAACTCAGCTAAGAATAATTTAGCTGTTTTCAATAATGCTGACCACTCTGGGGTATTTAAAGTTGTTGCCCCTCAAGCGGGTTATATAGTTACAAAGGCTATTGCAGCAGGAATGCCGATTGCTGGTGGTGAGGAACCTTTGTTTACGATTGCAAACTTAGAGGATGTTTGGATTATGGCGAATGTGTATGCTACGAATATGAGACACATTGAACCAAATTTAGAGGTAAAAGTTGCAACACTTGCCTACCCTGATGAATATTTCTCTGGTAAGGTATCTAAAATGTCTCAAGTTTTTGATAGTGAAGAACGTGTATTAAAGGCGCGTATTGTACTTGAAAACAAAGAAATGAAGCTAAAACCAGGTATGGCGGCTGATATTATTATCCAACTTAAAACAGATAAAGGACAAGCACTTGCTGTTCCTAATAACGCTATTGTTTTTGACAACAATCAAAACTATGTAGTTGTTTATAAAGATGAATGTAACTATGAGATACGCAAGATAACTCCTACGTCTAAAAACAACTTATATACATACATCAGCGAGGGTGTTGAAGAAAATGAAACAGTAGTAACTACTAACGAGTTGCTATTGTATGAGCAATTAAACAATAGTTTATAATCTCTAAAGCTTAGCTAATTATGCGAAAATTTGTACAGAATATAGTTTCCTTTTCTCTTAAGAATACATTTATTGTAATTTTTGGAGTACTCTTATTGCTTTTTGGGGGAATCTATAGTTATATACACACACCAATTGAAGCCTTTCCGGATGTTACGAATACAAGAGCTCGTATTATCACTCAGTGGCCTGGTCGTAGTGCAGAGGAAATAGAAAAGTTTATTACACTGCCTATTTCTAAAGAAATGAATACAATTCCTAACAAAGCAGAGGTTCGATCTATATCGCTTTTTGGTTTGTCTGTGGTTACTGTATTGTTTAATGATGAAATTGACGATTTTTACGCCCAACAATATGCGTCTAACCGTATGGGAAGTGTGGACTTACCTGAGGGAGCTGACTTTGAAATTGAGGCTCCGTCTGGGGCTACGGGGGAAATATTTAGATATATCATTAAGAGTGACTTACCTATCAAGGAGGTTACAGCTATTCAGGATTGGGTGATTGAAAGAGAACTTCTTTCAGTACCTGGTATTGCAGATGTTGTAAGTTTTGGTGGGGAAGAGAAAATCTATGAAATTCAGATTAACCCTACGGAGTTAGTGAATTATGACTTGTCTCCTTTAGATGTGTATGAAGCCGTTGAAAAGAGTAATATCAACGTAGGTGGTGATGTTATTCAACGTGGAGACCAAGCGTATGTGGTTAGAGGTGTTGGCCTTTTGGATAATTTAGAAGATATCGAGAATATCTTAATTGAGGTAAAAGGTAATACACCTATTTTAGTTAAACACGTTGCTAATGTGTCTATTGCTGCTAAACCGCGTTTAGGTCAAGTTGGTTTTCAAGATGAAGATGATGTGGTACAGGGAATTGTAGTTATGTTACGTGGTGAAAATCCAAGTGCTGTAATCGCAAGTTTAAAAGAGAAAATTGCAGACTTGAATGAGCGTATTTTACCTAAGAATGTAGAGATTATTCCGATTGTTGATAGAACTGACTTAGTAAATACAACGGTTCACACGGTAACTAAAAACCTTGTAGAGGGAATTATCTTAGTGTCGCTTATTGTATTTATCTTTTTATACAATTGGAGAACTACATTTATTGTTGCTTCTGTTATTCCTTTAGCTTTCTTATTTGCTATTGTAATGCTTAAAATACAAGGTCTTCCTGCCAACCTTATTTCTATGGGGGCTTTAGACTTTGGTTTGCTATTAGAAGGAACATTGGTGATTGTAGAACACGTGTTTGTGGGGCTCGAAAAACGTGCTGAAACGGTTGGTATGCAACGCTTTAATCGTATGTCTAAATTAGGTACTATTAAGAAAAGTGCGAGTAGCGTAGCAGGATATATATTCTTTGCGCTTCTTATTTTGATTGTTGCTTTAATGCCTATCTTCTCTTTCCAAAAAGTGGAAGGTAAAATGTTCTCACCTCTTGCATTCACCTTAGGTTATGCTTTATTAGGATCGTTGATCTTGAGCTTAACGTATGTGCCTGCAATGTGTAAATTACTATTAACTAAAAATATACGCGAGCGCGAAAACGTTATTTCAAGATTCTTCAAAAAGAATATTTACAGAATGTTCAACTGGAGTTATATGCACAAGAAACTAACGATTTCAATCTTCGCAGTTATCCTTGTTGTTTGTGGGGTTAGATTTCATTATTATGGTTCTGAATTCTTACCTAAACTAAACGAAGGGGCTTTATATATCCGTGCTACATTACCAAGTAGTATCAACTTAGACGAGTCTGTTCGCTTGACAAAAGAAATGAAAGCGATTATTCGCGAATACGATGAAGTTGATTTTGTGTTAACGCAAACTGGTCGTCCTAATGATGGTACGGACCCTACTGGATTCTTTAATATTGAATTCCACACAGAGCTTAAACCGCAAGATGAGTGGAAACGCCATATTTCAAAAGACGAATTATTAGAGGAAATACGTGTTTCTTTAGAGAAATACCCTGGTGTAAACTTTGGGTTTAGTCAGCCAATACAAGATAACGTTGAGGAGTATGTAGCGGGTGTTAAGAGTTCGCTTGTTATCAAAATATTCGGTGACGATTTATTTGAACTTGAGAAATATGCTAATCAAGTGGCAAGTAGTATAAAAGATGTTGAGGGGATTACTGATTTGAATGTGTTTAAAAATATTGGATTACCTGAGCTTCGCATTGCACTACACGATCATAAAATGGCTAAATATGCCGTTACTACTGCTGATGCTCAAGCGGTAATTGCAATGACAATTGGAGGACAAGCAGCTACAACTTTCTATGAAAATGAAAGAATGTTTGATGTTGTCTTGCGTTTTGAAAAAGATTACAGAGATTCTGCTGAAAAAATTGAAGATATTTTAATTCCGACATTAGACGGAAAACAAGTGCCTCTGAAAGAGATTGCAACGATTGACTACCACACTGGTCCCGCTTTTATTTATAGAGAAGGAAGTAGCAGATATATCGGTGTTGGTTTCAGTATTGAGGGACGTGATTTAGGAAGCACAATTGCTGAAGCAAAAGCAAAAGTTGAGAAAGAAGTACACTTACCTACGGCTAACAAAATGGAATGGGCTGGTGAGTTTGAAAGTAAAGAACGTGCTGCAAATCAATTGATGTTAGTGGTTCCAGTATCGCTAATCTTAATTCTTGTATTACTTTACTTTAACTTCGGAAATGTAAAAGACACCGCTATTTCAGCCTTGACAATTCCGTTTGCCTTCATCGGTGGATTTATATCTCTTTGGGCTACGGGAACTATCTTTGGTATTTCTGCGGGTATCGGATTTATTATCTTATTCGGTGTAGCTACAATTGATGGTATTGTACTGATTGGTGAAATGCGAGAAAACCTACGCAGTAGAATGCCTCTGAAAGAAGCTATTCACGAAGGGGTTAAAAGTAGAATCCGACCTGTTATTATGATTGCCCTAATGGGATCTATGGGATTATTACCGGCTGCATTGTCAAATGGTATGGGGTCTGAAATTCAGAAACCATTAGCAATTATGATTGTAGGTGGATTGATTATTTGTATGATATTATCCTTTACTGTCTTGCCACAGGTTTTCTACTGGGCATATAAAGACAAAGAGAAAAAATAAAGTTCATATTCCTTTTTTTTGAGAGACCGTTGCTTTTTAGTAACGGTCTCTCTTTTTTATACACGCTTCAAACCCAGCAACGACGAGACTTATACGAGTTTTAATTATACCTTGTTCGACATTCGTACCACATTAGTACCACATTTAGCCGGAAATAGGGGCTATTTCCCGAAGGTCTTTAGAACGAATGTGGTACCAATGTGGTACTTGGTCCCTACAAAACACAAACAAAAAGGCACCTTGTTTGCTATGACGAACAACAATAATTATTACACAAAAAAAATCAAGCCTAATTACAACGCTATCAAATGCTTAACATACGTACAGGCTAAATTTTACTTACTTACTTCCTATCGGCTACGAAGTACAGCATAAATAACAAATTAGCTATTCAAACCAATAGGTTGACAATAGTGCAGTGAAAAACAGTTTCTTCTTATACCCCAAAAACTTCAGTATAGAGTGCTTTTAGGACAATAAAAAAGGCCTTATCAAAACGATAAGACCTTTTTCAATAAGTGCTGTGTTGTATAGTGATAGTGTGTATCCTAATTAGTAAAAAGTAACTCTCTGTACTTTGTCAAAGTCCACAATTCATTGTCAACCATCATTTCTAACTTATCACTGTGGTAGCGAATTACGTCAAAATAAGGTTTCACATTGTTGCAGTAAACTTCCGCTTGTAATTCAATATCATCAATATTGTTTGCTTTTTTACGCTCATTAGTCATTTCTATTACTTTCACGTTTATTTGCTCAATATGGTGTGATATTTTTTTGATGATGTGGATTTGTTCTGTCGCAACAGATGCAAAATCATTTTCACCAAAAATCTCTTTTAATCCTTTTACGTTTTCGATTACTAAGTTTTGATACTTAATTGCTGTTGGAATTACGTGGTTTTTAGCGATATCACCTAACACACGTCCTTCGATTTGGATACGTTTAACGTATTCTTCCAACTCAATTTCATATCTCGCTTCCATCTCTACTCCTGTCATTACTCCCATTTCTTCAAATAGCGCAATTGACTTAGGATCTTTCTTAATTTTTAAAGCACTTGGCGTGTTTTTATTATTACTCAATCCTCTTGCCTCAGCTTCTTTTTCCCATTCATCACTGTATCCATCTCCTTCAAAAAGAATTCTTTCACTTTGCTTGATGTACTCACGTAAAACGTTGAAAATAGCCTCGTCGCGTTTTAAACCATCGTTTCCAATTAAGCTGTCAACCTCTGCTTTGAAGTCTCTCAACTGTTTAGCTACGATTGTGTTTAATACAGTCATCGGTCCAGCACAGTTTGCTGTAGAACCAACAGCTCTAAACTCAAACTTATTTCCTGTAAACGCAAATGGAGAAGTTCTGTTGCGGTCTGTATTGTCTAATAATACATCTGGAATTTTTCCTACTACGTTTAATTTTAAATCTGTTTTCTCTTCTGGAGATAACTTACCATCAGTAACATCTTTAAGCTCGTTCAACACTTTAGTCAATTGTTGCCCAATAAAGATAGATACAATTGCTGGTGGTGCTTCATTTGCCCCTAAACGGTGATCATTACTTGCAGATGCAATTGACGATCTTAATAACTCTTCGTTATCGTTTACAGCTTTAATTGTATTGATAAAGAATGTTAAGAATTGTAAGTTGCTCTTTGGTGTTTTACTTGGGCTTAATAAGTTAACCCCAGTATCTGTTGCCAAAGACCAGTTGTTATGTTTACCTGATCCGTTAACACCTTTGAATGGTTTTTCGTGAAAAAGCACTTTAAAATGGTGTCTTTCAGCCACTTTTCTCATTACATCCATTAACAAGGAGTTGTGGTCCACTGCTAAGTTTGTTTCTTCAAAGATTGGCGCTAACTCAAATTGGTTTGGTGCTACCTCATTGTGTCTTGTTTTTACTGGAATACCCAATAAAATACATTGGTTCTCTAAATCGTGCATATAATTCAATACACGTGTAGGAATAGAACCAAAATAGTGGTCATCTAATTGTTGTCCTTTTGCCGCTGTATGCCCTAATAAAGTTCTACCAGTAGTCAAAATATCAGGACGAGATGCTGCCAAAGCAGAGTCCACTAAGAAGTATTCTTGCTCCCACCCTAAAGTTGGAGTTACTTTACGTACGTTTTTGTCAAATAATTTAGCCACTTCAGTTGCAGCGTCATCAATAGCAGTAATTGCTTTTAACAAAGGTGTTTTGTTGTCCAATGCTTCTCCTGTATAAGAAATAAATACAGTTGGAATACACAAAGCCGAGTTAAAGATAAACGCCGGAGATGTTGGATCCCAAGCTGTGTACCCTCGTGCTTCAAAAGTGTTACGAATACCTCCGTTAGGAAAACTTGACGCGTCAGATTCTTGTTGAACTAACTGACTACCGTTAAATTGTTCTAATGGATCACCATCGAATTGTGTTTCAAAGAAAGCATCGTGCTTTTCTGCAGTAGTACCGGTCAATGGTTGAAACCAGTGTGTATAATGAGTAACTCCTCTTGACAGAGCCCACTCTTTCATACCTAATGCTATGTATTCTGCAAGTTTACGGTCAATCTTAATACCTAATTGAGCGTTTTTAACTGCTTGATAAGCTTCTGGCGTAAGAAATTGACGCATAGACTTATCGTTAAATACATTATCGCCAAAAATTAATGATTTTCTACCCAGTTCTTCTACTTGTACAGTTTCTCTTGAAGCTGCTTTTTCAATTGCTCGAAAACGAAATGTTGACATAATATTGTTTTTTGAGGTTAACCCCTTTGTTATAGACAACAAATTTATGGTATTTCATCTTATTTTCGACACACACCCCCTATTTTTTTTGAAAAAAAATTCAAAACAGCACTTTTTGAGAACTGACCCCCTATAATTTAGAGGTTAAAAAATAAAAAAGGCGAAATATCTCTATTTCGCCTTTTCGGTTTATTTGTGGAATAGCAACTAATTTTGCTTTTTCACTACTACATTTTGTAAGTTATACTTCGCTACTGCTTCTTCATAACTTAATGGTGTTCTTACATTTTTACCTTCAACAGATTTATTTACTTGTCTTGGGTCTTGCGCTGGAATATAAGCTACTCTAAAAGTTCTGCCTTTTAGTAAACCATTTTTTCCTTGAGCATCTCCATTAAATAATCTCAATTTAGTTGAAGCACTTGCAGTAATCTCAATATCGTATGGACTAAAGTTATAGCTAAACTCTAACTCCTCTTCTTTATTTGTATCTATATCTGTTACAAAATAACGATGAGGCATTGGTGTCCAAATTCGTTTATTATCATTAGTTACCCCAGTCAATATATAGGCTAAGACAATATCTCCGTCGTAAACCTTTACAGGCGCTTGCTGTAAATGCCCAACTACATTTTTATCTAAGTCTCCATCAAAACTGAAGGTATATTCAAATATTGAAGGATAAATCGCTGGTCCTGCAGGCCCCGTAGGTCCTTCACAACTTCCTAAAAACAATGCACTTGTAATAAATGCAACTATTAAACTTAACTTTTTCATACTTTACATATTTATATTCTATGCAAAATAAGAATTATTAAATTGCAAGTATCAATTTTATATTTTTTTTTAGATATTAACGATCTCCGTGAAGTCTTTTTCTCATCTCTTCTTTAATCGCTTCATACTTTTCTACTAATTCTTGGTCTATCTCTCCTGCGTGTTTCTTAATTCTTCTCAAGAAGAAACCATACATAATTCCATAAACACCTAATAATATAAATGAGAAGGCAGTCCAATACACAATTGTAAATGCTCCAAATTCAAGATTCCACAACATAAAGAAAGCGAAAATCATTCCCAATAAAGCAAATACAAATAGACCTGTCCACGATTTAACACCGTAATTCTTTAAGTCAAATGCAATTCCCATTCCTCTCATAGAACGGAACATCAATCCAAATCCTACAAAAATAGGTAAGACAACCGCTGATAATGAAGGATTACCAATCAAGATTGTACCTAAGATTAAATCAACAATACCCGAAAATAACATCCATCCCCAACCGTCTAACTGATCACGGTTAGAAAATGCAAAGGCTATTTCAAATATCCCTGATATTAAAAACATACAACTGAACAATACCGTAAGGGAGAAATAAGAAGCTAACGGCGTCATAAATATATAGATTCCACCAACTACAAATAGTGCCCCAACAATTGCGGGAATATACCAGTTTTTAACTCTGTCTTTGACAGTTTTTACAAATGAATTAGTCATAATTGTTTGATTTTTATATATTATTCTAAATTACAACTTTTATGCCGCAGGTAAAAATTTTAAGCATTAACTTTGAAAAAGTTTCTTTTTACAGGACTTTTACTTATATGTGTGTTTAAATATTACATTTTATGATTAGAAAAATTCTACTGGCTTGTTTATTTGTTTCTTCACTGTCTTACGGGCAGACATTAAAGCCTCAGTTTGAAAAACAAGAGGTATTAAACAGTGCTATATTGGCTAATGATATTCACAAGGCATACAGCGTTGACTCACTTCGTCAGATGACAGGATATACTAATATATATAGATCTCCTGAAGTCGGACTAACTAATATGTGGGGACTTTACAAAAACACTGCATCTAACGTGCACGAGGTTGTTATACGTGGTTCTGTCAACAAAGGCAGTAGCTGGTTAGCAAACTACTATGCGGCAATGATTCCGAGTCAGGGAAAAATACAGTTGGATAACGAAACAACTGTTGATTACAAATTATCTGATGATGAAAGAGCTACGGTACACGCTGGGTGGACAATTGCTTCGTTATACTTATTACAAGACATCAAACCAAAGATAGACAGCTTGTATAAAAATAATGTAAAGGAACTTATTATATCAGGACACAGTCAAGGTGCGGCGATTGCTTTTTTGCTAACTGCCAACTTAATTCAGATGCAACAACAAGGACTGTTACCTCAAGATATTCAGTTTAAAGTTTACGCTATTGCTCCTCCTAAACCGGGTAATATGTATTTTGCTTACCAATATGAGAAGATGACCAAAAACTGGAGTTACGCAATTATCAATACACAAGACTGGGTTCCGGAAGTTCCTCCAACAACACAGACCTTGCGCGACTTTAATGAGATTAGTCCTCTTTCTGAAGGTGAAGTGAAACAAGCGCTTAAAAAGCTTTCTTGGCCAAAGCGCATCTTTGCAAAAGCAATATTCAACAAGATTAAGAACCCTCCTGAAAAAAGCGTTAAACGAAGTAAAAAATACTTGGGTTCGTTTGTTTTCTCTATGGTGCAAACACATTTACCTGAGTTAAAAGAACCTACTTATAGTTCAAATAACAACTACGCTCGTTGTAGTAATCCTATTATATTGGACGGACAAGCTGATCCTGAATACCAAAGGGAGTTTCACAAACCGGAGAGTATTATGACACATCACTTACCTCCTGCTTATCTACACTTAATAGAAAAACAATTATAAGCATACACTTAAGATTGATGTTCGTTTTGAAGAACTCAATACGAGATAAAACAACAAGAGGCTGTCTAAATGGACAGCCTCTTGTTGTTTCTATACTATGCAAAAAAAACAATAAAAAAAGAGACTTAAAAAGTCTCTTTCAGAAATAAAACAATCTTTCAATTGTTATAGTTATAGTTTGGTTAGGGTTTCGTATCTAATGACTCTCTTGCAAGTCTGTTTTAATCTCTTTTAAAAACGCAAAATCTATTGCCTCATCTTTTGTCTTTCTATTTCGTTTTTTAAAGTGTTCCAATATACACAACTTTTTTATTCACTTGCAAGCAACTTAAAATTTATACAATATTTAAATAAAATATCCGAGATATTAAAAAATAAAACATTCCCGTTAAGAGTTAAATTACACTATTCTTTTTATTTTAACATTAAAAAAATATGATATATTTTTTAAAATAGATATTTTGAATACTTTTCAACAAAAAAGGTTTAAAGAAATACATCTTTAAACCTTTTTAAACATTATTTTATTCAAAAAAAACCTACATATTTCGTCTGTATTGTCCGCCTACTTCAAACAAAGCAGAGGTAATTTGTCCTAATGAACACACTTTTGTAGCATCCATCAACGCTTCGAAAATATTGCCATTCTGAATAGCCACTTCTTGGATATGCGCCAATTGCTGAGCTACCAAAGCTTCGTTAGCTTTATTCAAATTCTCCTTTGTTTGAATTTGGAACAGTTTCTCTTCTTCTGTTGCGCGAATTACCTCAGCAGGAACTACTGTAGGTGATCCTTTAGAACTCAAGAAAGTGTTTACACCAATAATTGGGAAACGACCGTCGTGTTTTAATGTCTCGTAATACAGCGACTCTTCCTGAATTTTAGAGCGCTGGTACATTGTTTCCATCGCTCCAAGTACTCCACCTCTTTCAGTAATTCTATCAAACTCTTGTAACACAGCTTCCTCAACTAAATCTGTTAGCTCTTCTATGATAAATGATCCTTGTATTGGGTTTTCATTCTTAGCGAGACCTAACTCCTTGTTGATAATCAACTGAATTGCCATTGCACGACGTACAGACTCTTCTGTTGGTGTTGTAATTGCTTCATCATATGCATTTGTGTGTAATGAGTTACAGTTGTCATAAATAGCATACAACGCTTGTAAAGTTGTACGGATATCGTTAAAATCAATCTCTTGTGCGTGAAGCGAACGCCCTGAAGTTTGAATGTGGTATTTCAACATTTGTGCACGTTCATTAGCGCCGTACTTATTTTTCAATGCCTTAGCCCAAATACGACGTGCTACACGCCCTATCACAGCATATTCCGGATCAATACCGTTAGAAAAGAAAAACGACAAGTTTGGTCCAAATGCATTGATATCCATTCCTCTACTCAAATAATACTCTACATACGTAAACCCGTTAGCAAGAGTAAATGCCAACTGTGTAATTGGATTAGCACCCGCTTCTGCAATGTGATAACCTGAAATAGACACAGAATAGAAGTTACGCACATTCTTATTGATAAAGTACTCTTGCACGTCTCCCATCAAGCGCAGAGCAAACTCTGTAGAGAAGATACACGTATTTTGTGCTTGGTCTTCTTTTAAAATATCCGCTTGTACAGTACCGCGTACTTGTGATAGGGTATTCTTCTTAATTTCGTCATATACCTCTTTTGGCAACACTTGATCTCCCGTTACCCCTAATAGCATCAGTCCTAAACCGTCATTTCCCTCTGGCAGTTCGCCATTGTAACGCGGTCTTTCTACGCCTTTTTTCTTGTAAATCTCAGCAATCTTAGCTTCTACCTCATCTACTAAATCGTGTTCTTTAATGTACAATTCACATTGTTGGTCAATTGCCGCATTCATAAAGAACCCTAATAACATTGGCGCAGGCCCGTTGATTGTCATCGATACAGAAGTAAGTGCGTGTGCCAAGTTAAAACCAGAGTACAACTTCTTTGCATCGTCTAAACAACAAATAGACACTCCCGCATTACCAATTTTCCCGTAAATATCAGGACGATGTCCCGGATCGTTTCCATATAGGGTAACCGAGTCAAAGGCAGTCGATAGTCGCTTAGCAGGCATTCCCAAGGAAACATAGTGAAAACGTCTATTCGTACGTTCTGGTCCACCTTCTCCCGCAAACATACGCGTTGGGTCTTCTCCCTCTCGCTTAAACGGATATAGTCCTGATGTAAACGGAAACTCCCCTGGTACGTTTTCTTGCAACGACCAACGCAAGATGTCTCCCCACGCCTCATATTTAGGCAGCGCTATCTTGGGAATTTGCAAATGAGACAAACTCTCTGAATGAGTAGCTATCTTAATCTCCTTATCGCGCACTTTAAAGGAGTACACCGGATTCTTATATTTATTAACCTTTTCATCCCACATTAGGATAACCTCCCAATTGTACGGATCTAAGTTCATCTTAACCTTGTCAAACTCCTTAATAAGTAGGTTAACAAACAATTGTGTGTCCTCGTCTTTAGAAGCAACACTTGCCTCTACAATACCAGACTTATCTATTTCAGGTTGCTTCCCCGCTACACTGTGTAATGTTTTGAAAATACCGTATAACTTTTGAGCTACCTCTTTTTGCGTTAATACCGTATCGTCATATTTGCGGTTATTCTCTGCAATTTCAGACAAGTAACGCGTGCGGTTTGGTGGAATAACGTAAACCTTCTCACTCATTTCTTTGGTAATCTCAAAGCCTGTTTTTAAGTCAGCCCCTGTTTTTTCAACCACCTTATCCATAATTGCTTTGTATAGCGCATTGGTACCAGGATCGTTAAACTGAGAAGCAATCGTACCGAATACAGGCATCTCATCAGGGTTTACATCCCATAAGTTGTGGTTGCGTTGATACTGCTTCTTTACATCGCGAATAGCATCAAGAGCCCCTCTTTTGTCAAATTTGTTGATTGCTACAATGTCAGCAAAGTCAAGCATATCAATCTTTTCTAACTGAGTAGCTGCACCAAATTCTGGTGTCATAATGTACAAAGACGCATCTGAATGGTCTAAAATCTCTGTGTCAGACTGACCAATACCGGAAGTTTCTAAGATTATAAGATCATAATTAGCCACTTGAAGTACTTGTAGCGTTTCCTCAACATAACGAGACAGTGCTAAATTCGATTGGCGGGTAGCCAACGAACGCATATATACACGAGGATTATTGATAGAGTTCATACGAATTCTATCACCTAATAGCGCCCCTCCAGTCTTACGTTTAGAAGGATCAACAGATACTAAGGCTACTGTTTTCTCAGGGAAGTCGATAAGGAAACGACGTACTAATTCGTCCACCATTGAAGACTTACCAGCACCTCCCGTTCCTGTAATCCCTAATACCGGAGTATTTTTATGTTTCGCTTCATCAAACTTAAATAGTTTCAAAAAATCTTCTTCTCTATTTTCTGCTAATGAAATTAAGCGTGAAATTGTAGTAATGTCTTTATCGGCAAGAGATTGATAAACATCTTTCCCTTCAGGCAATTGCAAGTCCATCGTAGGATAGTCAGCCCCTTGCACCATATCGTTAATCATTCCTTGTAGTCCCATAGCGCGACCATCATCTGGAGAGTATAATCGGGTAATTCCATAATCCATCAATTCCTTGATCTCACTCGGAAGGATTACTCCCCCACCGCCTCCAACAATTCGAATATGACCAGCCCCTTTTTCTTGTAATAGATCGTACATATACTTGAAGTACTCATTGTGTCCTCCTTGATATGACGTCATTGCAATAGCATTAGCATCTTCTTGTATAGCAGTATTCACGACCTCCTCAACACTTTTATCGTGTCCAAGGTGAATTACCTCACATCCAGTTGCTTGAATAATACGACGCATAATATTTATAGCTGCGTCATGGCCGTCAAATAACGCCGCCGCCGTAACTATACGCACCTTATTCTTAGGTACATACGGTGTATTTTGTTGCATAATATAGTTTTTTAGTTTTTGTAGAGTAGCAATATAGTAAAATAATCAATATTGCAAACAAATTATACACAACTCCTATAAAATCAAATCATTATCTAATTATAAATATAGTATTAATAATTATATCTTAATAAGACTACCCTATTGATATATCACATCTGTCTTGTGCCATTAAACTTCAAAAGGACATTTTTATATAATTCATAAAAAAAAGCAAAAAAACACTCTAAAAAATGATTATCAGCTTATACCTAAAACCACTTAATTGCTAAAAACTCAATAATTACAACAAATAACAACATCATAACTAATTATAATGAATAATAATAACGAAAAAAGTTTTTCAAGATAGTGTATTTTAAAAAAAATTATATAAATTTCGAATTCTAACAAGACAACTAACAAACCACTCTTAAATTATGAAACTTGAACTTTTTGAAGAGGTCTCAGATACCTTGGCAAAATTCATTAATGAATTTGTCGATATTCCAAGCTCTGCAAATAAGTATAGCATTGCTTGGCAAAGATTTCACTACAACTTTTTTAAGTCGATGACAACAAGCCTATTTGAATCGATGTTACACCTAAACTATGCTACTTTATTGAACCAAAAGAAAGAAATTCAATATGCCCAAGCATTTAGTATCGTTGTAGATAGTAATTATAATATTATCAATACAATTGACTTTGATACAATTGATAAAACTACCCAGTATAATGTAATGGATGTAGTTATTGCAGAATGTAAAGGCCAACGCGACAATTGGCAAGAAAACAAATATCACTTTATTAAATTTAATTGCCTTAATAGAAAAAATAAACTTTGCACTATTAGTGGTACTGTATTAAAAGACGTACGTAATAATAAGTTTATATTCAATCTTTTCTATATTAATATTAAAACAAATCTAAATGATGTTTTATTAGAAATTGACTACTATACTAAAGACAAGAAAAAATATAACGACTTATATCACGAGCTTATCAGTATTAATAATATAAATGAAAATAAATTATATACTATCTTAGAAAATAAAGGCATTTCTAAAACTACATTTAACGATGATTTTATGTACTTCTACGGAGACACCTTTTGGAACTTTTACAACAAAGAAAGATATATTAGAGGTTTACAATTATTGTTTTTTACGAAAGATTCTCTCTATGAAATTGCTACACAATGTGGTTTTAAATCTATTCGTCCGATGTATGTGAAATATATTAGAGCTAATCACTTAAAGAAACATTCGCTTATACGTTATTCTAATATGATGTAAATAGTATTTAGAATACACACCTTATAAAATAATCGCCTTACACTAACCGATTGTTTTAAACACTAATTTCTCGCTTATTAAATTAAAAAGGGCGATACATCACCAAATGTATCGCCCTTTTAATATCTACAACTTATCTAATCTATTAGATAGCTTTTGTTTTCTCTTTTAACCAAGCTGCTTCATCATCAGATAACTTAGAAGAAATAGAATCATAGACCCATTGGTTATAGTTATTTAACCAATCAATATGTTCTTGTCCTAACAATGATTTCTCAACTAAGTCTGTAGCGATATAGCAAATAGTCAATGTTTCAAAATCCATAAAGTCACCAAACTGATTTGATGCTAAGTCCTTAGATAACACAAGGTTTTCAATACGAATACCGTGTTTACCTTCTCTATATAATCCTGGCTCAATTGACGTAATCATCCCTGGCTCAATAGCAATATCAGTTGCCGTACCATTAAGCACTTGTGGACCTTCGTGTACGTTTAAGAAAAAGCCTACTCCGTGTCCTGTACCGTGTCCGTAGTTACGCATTGTAGCCCAAATAGGACGACGCGTAATTGCATCTATCTGATATCCTCTTGTTCCCTTAGTATAAATAGCCATAGACCCCTCAATTGTTCCTTTTAAAACAATTGTATAATCCTCTTTCTCTTCTTGCGTTGGTGTACCTAATGCAATAACACGAGTAATATCAGTAGTTCCAGTTTCATACTGACCTCCTGAATCAACTAATAATAATCCTGTTGTTTCTAACTTATAGTTACTATGTTCCTCTGCTTTGTAGTGTGGTAACGCTCCGTGATCTTTATATCCTGCAATTGTATCAAAACTGATGTCTTTGAAACCAGGTTGTTCTGCGCGAAGTCCTCTCAAATGATCAGCGATATTCATCTCTGTCAATTCTCCTTTGGCTACGTTCTCTTCAATCCACTTAAAGAATTTAGTCAACGCAATACCATCATTAACCATCGCTTGTCTTTCGTGGTTAATCTCTACTTCGTTCTTAATCGCCTTAAGCAGCGTAGAAGGATTCATATCTTCAATAATCTTCACTCCATCCGCTACTGAATCATACGTAGCAAAACAAGTACGTTTAGGATCTAACAAGATAACCTCTTCTTTACCTAATCCTTGTAAATAAGCTTTTACTTCTTCATACGGCTTAATTGTAATACCGTAGCTTTCTAATTCTGCTCTTGTTGCAGCGTCAAGTTTTACAGCGTCAATAAACAAAATCACTTGTTTGTGATCAATAAAAGCAAATCCTAAAGTAACAGGATTACACTTAACGTCTGTTCCTCTGATATTTAACAACCACGCTAAATCGTCTAAAGAAGAAACTAAATGAGCTGTTGCTCTTTTTTGTTTCAATGCTTTACGAACAGCTTCAATTTTATCAACAGTTGCTTGTCCTGTGATTGTCGTTGGTAATGTATATGCTTTTTCTGTTGGCAATGCAGGACGTCCTTTCCACACTGGATCAAGTAGATCCACGTGTCCATTCACTTTAATTCCCAATGGGTTTAAAATACTGTTCACTGAATTAGCAACAGCTAATGAAGCAAGATTACCGTCAAAAGCTACCGTAGCTCCTTCAGACAATTTCTCTCCTAACCAAGTTACATATTCTGGTGCGTGTTGTACTTTCAACTTCACAAGCTCAAAACCAGTACCTGCTAATTGTTCATTTGCCTGTACAAAATAACGAGAGTCTGTCCATAGTCCAGCAAAATCTTGTGTAATCACAAGTGTTCCTGCAGAACCTGTAAACCCAGATGTCCACGCAATACATTTATAAAAATCAGGTAAATATTCACTAATATGTGGGTCAGATGAAGGAATGATATATCCGTCAATTCCCTTTTCTTTCATCAAGAAACGGATCTCTGATAACTTTTCTAAATTTGTCATTTTTTCAATAAGTTTTTCAAGCTAAAGGTACAAAATGGCAATAAGTATTAGAAGATATTTTTGTTAAAAAGCCTTTTAAAACTATTTACCTATAAATTACTTCCTTAATAATCACATTTTCAAGCTTATATACAGAAGCCTAATACCCCCATAAATAAAAAAGCCAACTTCACTAAGCTGGCTTCGATTTTTCTATTTTGTTTAATGCTTACTTTAAGGTAAACAGGTTTTTCTTATCTCCTTTCAAATGTATTACGTGTGTAGACAACAATTGGTCAAAAGAAAAGTCTGCTAATTTCACATCAATTCTAAATAATTCAGGATTATTAGCTAAGGCCACTAAAACGTCAAAAAAGATACTCTCTTTCTCTATAGACTTATCTAATACCACCCTCGCTCTTAACACCTTTTTGTTTGAGTTCTTTACGTAATCAAAAATATACTGATTAGGCTGATTCCAATTACTTGGAGCAAAGTTCTCAAAGTAAATATCTGAAATAGAATTACCTTTTTCTGTACGTGCAGTTATACGTTTTCTGTCTAATCCCATATTCTGAACTAAAGCATTATTGACAAAACCTCCTTTTACAATACCATCATCAACAGAAAATTGCTGTTCATACACATAAATAGCATGCCCTTGTTTTTCAAGATATACGTAATGTAATACACCTTGGTCGTCACCTACTTTAAAGATTAATTGCTCTGCTTTAGCCTCTTGATTATTTATGCTAATTAACTCTCCTTCTCTACCTCCTAAGTTGATTGTTTCTCTCTCTGCTTGTTTGTCCCATTTACTCCAATCACCATTTACATACACTTCCTTAGTAGGTAATATCTCTCCTTCCTCTATATCGTAAAACAAATCACGTACCTTTTCATCTTTCTCGATTTCAGCTTTGACATACGTGTAAAAATGATTATCCGTATCTAAAACATAGCGATACACAGGTTGTCCTTCGTTGTAATAAACAAAACTAAAGTCGTTTGACTGAATTGGTTCCAATACAACACCTTGTATCAACTCATTAGCAGTGTATGTAGCCTTAGCCGTTGCAACACTATCATTAACCGTAACAAACGATTGTAACAGTTCATCGTGCTGTTCAATAAACTTCAAGCTATTGTACATTTGCTTAGCCTCTTGAGGAAAAGAAACAACTCTCTCTTCAATCGCTAAACTATCATTTACTATACAGTTTTCTGCACTAAACTCCTGATTGAAAAACAATACTTTTTCTTGTTTACAATTTGGCAGAGAATCCACAACCTCTTGCGCTTGTACTGAAGCAGTTAGAGTTAGTAAGTATAGTAAGGTTATCTTTTTCATATTTCTTCTTTTTATAACAATAATCCCTTTTAAACAAGTAATTTTTAAAAACAGTAAAACTACTCACAAGGGCATCTACCCAAATTTACGAATTTCAAAGGAAAGTTACTTGTCTTTTCAATGCGAACCTCTTTTCAACTGCTTACAAAGTCCGACAAAAGCAATCAACTTGTTAATTTTCAAATAACTATCATTTAAATAAATTCATAATAGCATAGACTATTTTCTCTAAAAATGTTGCAGAATGACTCTTAACTGCTTGTTGTTCATACAAACATTTCTTTAAAGCCATCTCTACTTTCGATTTTTCTACTATAAAACTATCTTCATTAACTGAAAATTGTAAAAGATCAACCTCATTTATTAATATAAAAGGCTCACTACTTTCAACATAGGAGCTTACAATCAATTCTTTTACATCTGTAACCCAATTGTAAAATTGGTCAACAAATACCTTATCTCCTTCTTGTAACTTGTTAAAACTAAACAATTCACTTTCTCGCAATAATTCTATAATTTTATATTCCATTTATATAAGGTATATGCTTGTAATAATATATTAGCTTTCAGTTCTGTAGGTCTTAAATATTTTATCCCATAATAAAGTATAAAACCCGTAATTACAATCTGGGTATTGATGATGGCGATTATGAAAAACACTTAAACACAACACTGTACTTATCCATTGTTTAAATCTCGTTTCCTTTAAAACCTCTTGATTTAGATGTCCAATTGTACCCCAAATGAGATTAATTGCTAAGTATGCTGTGATTGCCCATACATTAAAAGGATATATTAGTAAGAGAACAATAAAGAGCATCCCAAAACCAATCGCTTCAACAGGGTGTAATACAAATAAGCTTAAAAAATTGACACTACTATGCTCGTGATGCTTTCCATGCACTAAACCATAAAGCCCAGGTAAATGTGCTATGCGATGAAAAACATACATCAGGAAATCCATTCCACCAACTAAAACACCTATTTGCAGTAAAATGGTAAAGACTGACTCCTTCTCTGAAACAATGATAAAACCACGTTCCCAAAGATATTCTCCTAACAGAAATACAGCAGAATGACAAACTAAGACCAATATTGCAAGCTGTAAATCCCCCTTAGAGAACTTCTGTTCTTGCTCTTGAATTAATTCTTGTGTTGAAAACATTTTTACCAATGCGTACAAGCCAACCGAGCTTGCAAAAAGCACGATATTTATTGCTAAACTCAACAATAATAATTGGAACCACGATAAATGTGAAAGGGTCTGTAACATTGATAATTAACAATAATATTTTATTGCAAAAGCAAACTTACAAAAAGTAGTGTAATATTTATATACCTCTCTTTTAATAACCTTTTAAATAATCGAAAAATATGCTATTAATAAGTACTTCTTTTAATTTCTACCCACCCCTTTTAAACAGAGGGTATATACCTTTTAAAACCTTTCTTCTTTGCCACTTAAAAACAGATAAATAAAAAGAGGCTGTCTTTTATTAAGACAACCTCCTTACTTTTATATCTATAGCACAGATTATTTTTTCTGTTTTTTCCCTGTTACTTTCTTGCTTAACTCCGCTACATTAAGACCAATTTGTCTTTTAATTAGATCCAATGCCATTGTTAACTCTGGATCTTTTTCTTCCACTAAACCAGCGTGAAACATCGTCTCGTCTACGACATAATCAGGTATCACCCCTCTACAAGCACCGCTTTTACTTGCTGAATTATTAAAAAACACTTCCGAACGAGGCAGATCAACAATTGTCTGTGTATTTGGCAACTTATAGTTTATAAACCACGAAGCTGTTGTAAAATTACTACAAGTACGTGTTTCTTGTCCTATCACCACTCCTCTCTTGTTTTCCTTAAACAAAGCTGCAAAATAAGCTGCTGCGGAAACAGTGTTATTATCTATCAATAATATGGTATTCCCTTCAAACACATTTCTATCTCGTGGATAATTCTCTACATACGATTCATCTAAGCGATTGTTACCATAATAGTACTCATCATCCTCACTTTTATCATAACGCTGTAACATAAAATTGTTCATATTCTTGATATCTAAATCAGAATACTGACGTCCACTACCATCTATTAAATTCTCTCGAACTTTTATATCAACAACTTTTGTTGCATAACGATAGCTATTCTTAAACACCTTATCTTTTGAAATAAAAGAATAAAATAATGGAATATTACTTAAAAGCCCTCCTCCATTGCTACGAATATCAATGATTAGGTTTTTAATTCCTTTTTGATTCAATTTCTCAAAAAACGCACTTAACTTCTGATAAGCAAACTCTTCAGAAAAGGCAAATGTCTTTATAGTTAATATATAAGTATCCTCATTTACTTCTCTACCATAAATACCATAAGAATACGTAATTAAATCCAAAGGTAAAATCGACTTTTGAACATTGTAAAAGTTTCGGAAATAACTCACCGTGTTGATTGTAACTTCTTTTATCTCTTCACTTTCTAAACCTTCTTGATAAGCAATAACGTATTCCTTAGCGTCTGGAAACATTAGCGATATATAAAACGTAAAATCCTTAGCATCATCAGCTTTGATCTCTCCATCACTACTCACATTTATACGACTTAATATCTTACTCGCTTCAATTCCGTTGACACTCTTAATTATACTCCCTGGTGGAATGTACGGATTGTGCTGATTAACAAACACTTTACTATTAAATACAAGCGTAGCTAAAGGAAAGAAATGAGTCTCCTTAGTAAAATCTTCAAAAATAGTTGTATCTGTAGACAAAGAAGAATGTGCGTCGTGAATGTAAGGTATAGGATTTGAGAGTAAAAACGTAGCATAGCTCGGATGCTCTTCTAAATTCTTTCTTATACTCGCAACTTTCTTATCAAAGTCTTTCTCTGATATTACGCGATATGGATTGGGATGTTGATTTTTTACGATATTGATTAAAATGTCGAAGTCTTCAAGATAATCTTCTTGTGTTAATTCCGAATATTTCTTTTGACCAAAAACAAAACATTGACTCACTAATAAGGTAACTAATAATAAACCTTTTTTAATCATTTCTTAGTATAATATTTAATTGAATAGAACCTGTGAAAAACATTGCTTTTTTCTAAAAAGTTCATTTCTTTCTCACTATTCTATATTCATTTATAGTAAATACAAGTTATTATAATTTAAATAACTTTATTCTTACATGCTTTCTATTTTTATATAACAGATAAACTTAACTTTTATTATAAAACATTACTACTAAGTTTTCTTTTTTTCATCTATAAACTGACTTGACATATACTATCCTTTCATATTTTAAGGTGTTACTTATTCGAATTTAAGAAAATAAAACTTACTGAGTACATAATTTCACATATTTATATTCTTATTAAGAGCTTTCATTACTTTTTAATGAATAGAATATTCAGGTGATACTATTAAATACAATTGTTTGTCATTCTAAACTCGATTGTTGATATTTACAAAAACGAACCTATAAAACAAAGACATATGACAAAAGCAATTCAAGACTTATACCCTGAAAATTTAGCGCATTGCTATGGTTGTGGAAAAAATAATCCTAATGGTTATCAACTCAAAACCTATTTAATTGGGGAGGAAACTACTGCTGAGTTTACTCCAGACTCTAAATATACAGCATTACCAGGAAGTGTATATGGCGGATTAATAGCTTCTTTATTAGATTGCCACGGTACTGGTTCTGCTGCGGCTTTTTTATGTAAACAAGAAGGTATTTCTCTTGAAGTAAGCCCTATTCCTGTACGTTGCGTTACTGCCTCTTTAAAAGTTGACTTTAAAGCCGCTACTCCAATGGGGGTCCCATTGCTATTAAAAGGCAAACTGCGCAACATAGAAGGCCGTAAAGTATGGGTAGATATGACGCTTAGCGCCAATGATGTTGTATGTGCCACTGGAGAACTTTTAGCTATTCGATTAAAAGAAGAATAATCTTTCGTACTGAAGTAAGATTAATTAGTAAAGCATCAAAATAAGTATAAAAGGGGCTATCAAATAGCCCCCTTGTCTTATTTTACATCCTTCAATTAGTGTACTCTTCTAAACTAAGCTTACTTCTAAACCTCTTGTTCACCAAGTCAAGATCCCAATGCTATTAAGCAATTATAAAATATAAGTTTTACTCTAATTGCACAGTTTCAAATACTCTTGAACAATCGGAATATCTGCTGCTGCCCATTCAAAATCCATTAACCTTTGTTTATCACTCCAAACAATATTCTTGTGTTCTTTTCTTTCAAAATGTACTGATTTACAGCTACAAACAAACGGAATTAATTCAAGAGAAAAAGTATCATAGTGATGTACTACTGGGGTAAGTGGCTTTACTACAGCAATATCCATAACTAATTCTTCTTTTATTTCTCTAACAATACACTCCTCAACTGTTTCCCCTACTTCTAATTTCCCTCCTGGAAATTCCCATTGCAGTGGAAGCAACATTGTTTCACTTCTTTGAGCAACTAATATCTTGTCTTGATGTTCTATTATTGCACAGCAAACTTTAAGCATTTCTTTCATTTTTTACTGCGTATAAAGATAATCAACTTTACTACGCTTGTTTATTTTCACTTGGAATTACAAACTCATTACGGTATATCTTAATTAACCAGAAGAATAATGAAAATAAGATTGGACCAAAGATTATTCCTATAAATCCAAATAGATTAACTCCTACAATTACACCAAATATAGTAATTAATGGATGTACATCAGCCATTCGCTTTTGTAACATAAAGCGAATTAAATTGTCAGATAACCCAACAAGAATTAAGCTGTAAAGTAATAACCCAATTGCACTTGTAGTGTCGCCTTGTGCTATCAACATACCAACTAAAGGAATATAAATTAGCGCTGCTCCAACTACCGGTATCATAGCAGCAAATCCTGTTAATACAAAAAATACAAAAGCGTCATCTACGCCAAATATCAAATATCCTACATAAGCAACCACAGCTTGACAAAAAGCAGTTAACGGAACACCTATCGTATTAGAAACTACTAATTTCTTCATATCGATCTTCATATTGTCCATATTTGCTCTACCAAGGGGAATGTACTTATTAAACCAACGTTCTATTGATTTATAATCAACCAGCATAAAATAGAGTAATAAATAAGCAACTCCTATTTCCATTAGCCCATTCACTGAGGTATTGACAATTGACTGTAACACCTTACCTCCTAATTCTGTAGCCTTCTCTAAATTACTTTGGTCAAAAATATCTATATTGTATTTGGTATGTAGCAAATCTACTACACTGGTAATTCCTGTTTTTATCTTGTCTTTATCGTCTAACATAACTAATATTTTCTTAGTTAATGTTTGAATTAACAAATACATCGGACCTAAGATTAAACAAGCACTTCCTAATATCAAGACTACAATGGACCAGATTTTTTTCCACCCTTTTTTTTCTGTTAGCCATCTGAATGGATTGATCAACAAAACAAACAGACAGATAGCTCCTAAGAAACCTGGCAAAAACACAACTAAATTCTTTACCAATAGAAAGAAAACGAAAACAATAACAAGTAAGAATGCTATTTGTACTAAAATACCACTTGGTATTGCTGATTTTATTTTATCATTCATCACAATATGAGTTTAAACTTTGCTAAATTTATGAAAACCCACTCTATAATTATCCCTTAAATCAATTTTAATAGACAATATTTTTATTAATATCATAAAAACGCATAGTAAACCACATAACTCTTATCCCTTTAGGATAACATTTGTTAAAAAACAACATAAAATATGAATTTAGAAACGTTCTAACTTATATTTGTATCTGTAAGATGTAGAACAATTACCACTTCTTATTAAAATTACTAAAATGCTATGAAAAAGAAACTCCATAAGTTTTACACCTATGGAGTTCTTTTATTTTAAATCACTTACCGATCAATACCTTTTTTTCTAAAAATTATTTACATTTTCAGTTTTCTCACAAAATCTAACAACTCCCTCATAAACGATATTGATAGGAGTATTACCGTCTTTATATACTATTTCAAACGAAGCTATAATATCTAATCCCAAATAACCAGCACCAATTCCCTTGTTTTCAAAATCGTCTACTTCTATGTCTATTTCTGATTTGGCTGTTTCCCAATTTCTTGTTGCATCATAATCATCTATTACTATCCAAGAGTCGTGATAGATAATCTCCTTACTATCTACCTCATTTGGCAAAACACGCTGCCCGTAATCTATAATTTCATTGTCTTTAGCAACAATTGTCTTGTTTGGGACATAATAACAAACTTCAAATCTTTCGTATCCTGTATTTCCATTAATTCTAATATCGATATGGTAAATATTATACCATTTCCCATTTGGTAATCTTATCGCCTTATCAACATAATACTCCTTGCTCGCTTCATAATCTATTTTACTTATCTGTTCAACAGACATTGAAACACTTTTTATATCGTAGTGTTGCTTAG
The DNA here is from genome assembly GCF_900099675.1 of Myroides phaeus. Taxonomy (GTDB): domain Bacteria; phylum Bacteroidota; class Bacteroidia; order Flavobacteriales; family Flavobacteriaceae; genus Flavobacterium; species Flavobacterium phaeum. The sequence continues at coordinate 58,929 of NZ_FNDQ01000005.1, read as the reverse complement.
TAGTACTTACATTGTTCTTTCTCGGCTTTTTAATCACTGTTACTTCAATAGAATTACTATTTTCATATCCTTTTTTCTTTGCCGTTATCTTGTATGTACCCTTTTTAGTAAACTTAAATGGATTACTAATCAAGTTGTCATCTGTATATAGCTGAGCATTTACTTCTACTGAAGAATTATCTAAAACAGTAAAATATACTAAATCCCCTTCTATTGAAGTTGAATGCTCTACTGATAAATGTAGTTTGTCTTCATTTATTATTTGAATATCATTACTTGTACATGACATTATTAGTAAACTAATAAATAAAAAAAATATAATTTTCCTCATAACATCGCCCTTATTTATTTTAAATAAAAAAAACTATTTTTAGTTAATTAAAGTACTTTAATCTAAAATAAACACAAAATAAAAGAATTAAAATACGCTATTAAAGCAAAATTAACTAAACTTACACATTTTCAAAAGTAATAAAAATATGAGGACAAAAATATAATTATATCAATTTTTAAACTATTATTAATGTTAACAGTCAGTTAGTTACGTATAATTCAAAAAACTACAACAATAACGAAGGATATGCTTGCATAATAGCTGAAGCACTCATTGATGTTAATCCCTTTTCCTTAGTAAATGTCAATACTCTACAAACAAAATTCATTGCATTTTGTATAGCTTCACTTGCCTTTCTACCATTAGCTAATTGAGAAGTCATAATTGCTGTAAACAAATCTCCTGTTCCCACTACCTCAATGTGTATATTTTCTGTGCTAAATCTCGAAATCTGACCATTTTCTACAACTATTACTTCAATTTGACCAGCTATTGTATCTGCCAACACAGCACTTGTAAGTATAACTTGTTTACTACTTAAAATCGGATGACCTGTTATTAAAGAGACCAATTCACGTTCAGTCGTTATTTTTTGACCTACTATAAACTCTAATTCAAACTGATTTGGAGTCAATACATCACATAAAGGAAGTAATGTAGCCACAGAATGCTTTGCAATAGCTTCTGGAATATACAGTCCATTTGCGCGAGTGTCCCCCAATACAGGATCGTATATATAGATAGCCTCTTTCTGAACCTTTTTCCACCCCGTTATAAATTCGGCTGTTAAATCTATCAACTCGGCCGTATTGATATAACCACTGACAGCAAACTTGGTTTCTTCTCGAAGTCCTACCTCGCAAATTCCTCTTATTAATTTCTTGAATAAATCTGGAGAAACAACATCTCCGTAATATATATTTTGTTCTGCATGGCTCGACAGCATTACGGTCGGCAAAATAATAGGATTTATACCGTGTAGTTGAATTGCTAAACCAGCAACACTGTTTCCAACATAACCTGCTGAAACTAAACTTTGGATAGAAATGATATTTCTTTTAAATATTTCCATCTTCTAAATAATGATTTCAAATACTTTTAAATTAAAAACTATTTGAACTATTAAACACTCCTTTTATCAGTTATAAAAATAACTTGTGCACAAAAGTATTTTAAAATTCACGAATACAATAGCTATTACAGACATATTTACTTCATAAAAACTTTTTAAAAGCTATTTTATACCTAAGACATACTAACTCCTATTTTTCTGTTTAAAGTTGCTCAAATCGCTTTAAAACAAAAAAAAGGAGCCTATTAGCTCCTTTTTTTTGTTTATATTCCTTGCAATCTAATCCATATTCGTTTTAACAACTTTAACCCATCTTTTCGTTCTTTCTTAACCTCTTCTGCCTGCAACTCACCATCTTCATTAACAACAAATCGATAGCTAAAAGCAAACTGAACATCTTCCCCTTCATTCTTCAACAAACCAAAGCGCAAATCATTAAAGTGAATCTCGTCGTTGTATTCAGAAAAAGTATAATAACCTTCTGATATTTTCACTAATCGATTAAACAAATTGTGATTAGCTATATTGTTAATAAAATATTCATTCTTTTCAAAACGTTGGAATGCAATATCTGAATGATCAAAAAAGGAATACTCACCTATTAAAAAAGCATCTTCTGTTTCAACCATTGCGTTCCACAAAATAGTGTTCATCACTGTTGGTTTTACAGACATCTCTTTATACTTAATACCTTGTTTATCCAAAGCGTCTGTAAACTCATAAAAAGCCACCGCTTTTAAAAGCAATGTCAAAGCCAAATAGGAGCTACTAACATAAATACCCAATCTATTCAAGTGTATCCTTTTTTCTATATCTTTTTTCTCCCGCATAGAGCGAACCAAAAAATAGATAAACGGAATAGTATATAGAGGGTCAATGACGAAAATAGACTTAAAAGCAAAAGCATAATCAAAAGGCCATAGTAATCGCGTACCCCAAGTCGTAAACATATCTAACAAGGCGTGTGTAAACAATCCCCAAAAAAACAACCAATATCCTTCTTCATAGGTAACGCCATTTTTCTTTTCTAATTTGTACACAATATAGCCAAACAAAATAGACGCTAAAACGGCAAACAAAATAGAATGCGTAATCCCACGATGCATTTCTACAGCAGATATTGGATCAGTAAAAAATACAGATAGAACATCTAAGTCAGGAATAGTACCAGCTATCGCCCCATAAAGAACGGCCCTATTACCAATCTTACGTCCAGCTATCGCATTCCCTACAGCTCCCCCTAATACAATTTGTGTTAAAGAATCCATTAACTTTTTTTTCAAAAATACAAATAAAAAAAAAACTGCCATACGGCAGTTTTTATTATTTCTTCTTATAAGTGTTCTATTTCTTATAATTCTTTAAAAATCGTGTGCATTAAACGTTTTTTATCGTTGATGCTTTCTTCTAAAGAAATCATTGATTCAGTTCTGTAAACTCCTTCAATATCATCAATCATATAAATAACCTCTTTTGCATGACGCGTGTTTTTCGCTCTAATTTTACAAAAAACATTGAATTTACCAGTTGTAACGTGTGCTACAGTTACGAAAGGAATTTCGTTAATACGCTCTAATACAAATTTAGTTTGCGAAGTATTGTGTAGGAAAATACCAATATAAGCTATAAAAGCATATCCTAATTTTTCGTAATCTAATGTCAATGAAGAACCTTGGATAATTCCTGCATCTTCCATTTTCTTAACACGAACGTGAACAGTACCTGCAGAAATCAGTAATTTTTTTGCAATATCTGTGAAAGGAACTCTCGTATTGTCAATCAACATATCTAAGATTTGGTGATCGATTTCATCTAAACGAAATTTACTCATAAAACAATTATTTATCTTATTATAATCTATAATTCTGTACAATAATACTAAATAAAATTCTTATTTTCTAAAAAACAACAAATTTTATTATTTATTTAATAATCCATTATCTTGAGAGAAGCCAGAATCTACAAGCTCAAGATAATTCTTATCTAAAGCATCTTCTATTTTAACCAAAGAGTTCTTAAAAAATATGCTCTCTTTTATATAATGATGGGCAAATTTACTTTCTTTTTTAATAATATCCACGATAATGGGACAAAATTTAACATTATTATTTTTTAATTGCTCTAAATACTGAATTTTCACAATATATGCTTCTTTACTACCAGCTAAAGAAACGGGGCCAATTGCCACATCATTAAAGCTTTTCTGATTCTCTGGAATGCTTAAATAAGATTCTATAGTATTATTCTCATAATTCTTAGTAAATATACTACAAATTACAGATAATAAACTTAAAAATACAATTTCTCTGGTTTTTTCTCTATTATAATCATTTTGATAATGCCCTGCTTCAAACAAAATAGTCGGAACTCCTTGATTTTGAAAATAATCCCCAATACAGTTAATATTAAATCCGTCATCAAATCTTCCTACTTGTCCTGGAATTACTTTCTGAACTTCTTTATTCATAGCTACAATTAACTTTATAGCTTCTTCCCTATTGGCATTTATTTCTCTTTCTTCATTATAAGAGGGAGCTAAAAAAGAAATCGTTGCTGGCATTGGTTGATCTCCTACACCAAAAATAGTTCTTTGATCGTGAAGGTTAAATGCATAATCAGGTTTAAACTCTTCAAAGAGTTTTCGCAACAACTGACTTTCGGGTTGAGTCAAATTAATTGAGTCTCTATTTAGGTCCACTTGATTTGCGTTTACTCGCGTATAATAATGTGCTCCATCCGGATTTAATATCGGAACAATTAAAAAGGTAAAACGCTTTTTCCAATCTGCTATAAAAGACTCCTTTTCATCATTCAATAAGTTTAATAAATCGATCACTGCTTTTGTTGTTGTCGATTCATTTCCGTGCATCTGTGACCACATAAAAATCTTCGTTGGACCTTCTCCCCAAGTGACCGTTTTTATGTCTCTCCCTTCAACTGATTTTCCTTTGACTCCTACCTTAAAGTAATCCTTTAAGTCACTCAAAAAAGAAGCTATTTTTTCACTCGTAATATATCGACCACTTATTTTATGATAGGTGTATTTTTCTACTAAATATTGATAGTTCATATCTGCTATTTTTTTACAATTACAAATGTAAACAACTTATTTTTTACATTTGTAAACAATTTTAAAAAGTGTTTTAATTACAATTGTAAACAATTATCCTATTTACAGCTGTAACGTAACCTTTAGAAGTTTACATTTTTAAATTAATATTCTTAATCAATTGATTACCAACTAACAAAACTAACTAACCTAAAGATTAGGTTTAATGCTATTTACAATATTACAGCTGTATATATTTGTAATATCATTATTTTTATTACATTTGTAAACAGTTGATTTATTCACTTTCTTAAACAATTTACTATGGAACATTTTGTAAACAGGCTTGCTTTTCTTCTTGAAAACTTAGACTATACTGCCTCTGCTTTTGCTGATAAAATTGGGGTTCAAAGGTCAAGTTTGTCTCACCTATTGTCGGGTAGAAACAAGCCGAGTTTAGACTTTGTTATGAAGATAAATGATGCCTTTCCTGAGATCAGTTTAACCTGGTTATTGAAGGGAAAAGGGAATTATATTGAGAGTGAAAATGTTACTTCTATTACTAAAATTATACAGCAACCTGTCCCTACAATTGCCCCTCCTATTGACCCGCTAACGGGTCATATAATTACTTCGAAAGAAGATGATCAAACGGGTACTAAAACACAAGAAAGCGATAGTAACACAGTTCAAAAACAAGAAGATAACGCTGCACTTAACAATAGTAATTCTATCTTAAACCAATTCCCTCTACACGTAAATTCCAATGTAGATCAGATCGTTGTTTTCTATAAAGACGGTACTTTTAAGCAATTTAAACCACGTCAATAAGATGCTTTCTTGACTCTTCTTATACTCTAAATTGCCTTGAAAAAAGTTTTTCTTTCTTATATACAGCTAATTTACACCCCTTATTTATCCAAATAATGGGGACTATTTCTAATTGTATTGTCTTTCATTTTCCCTTTATTTTCAAGACTTGTCAGGGTTTTAATGCGATCAAGTTCGGAACAAGTACCACATTAGTACCACACACCTTCGGAAAAAAGGCTTATTTCCGAGCAAATGTGGTACTTGTCTCGAGTATGTCTCGAACATGATACAATGAAAACATATATAATACGTGTATACAACTGCTTACGGCTATCATTTGAAGTCTTCATATAGCTAATTCCGCGGTTTTCCTTAGTTTTAGACATCAATTAATAAAAACGCCATTTTTTCCATAAAAAGACACTAATTTTCCCTTGACTTTTTCTCCTAAAACAGTTCTTGTATCTTCTTGCTAAAAAGACAAAACACCTCCCCTCCCCCACCGTTACTGGGCTCAGCTATTTTTTAAAATCGGCTTCATATGCCTTTAAAGGCACTTTTTCTGTTTTTAAAAAAAGGCTATTCTCTTTTCTCTTAACTTTTCGTAAATAGCCAAAGCCTACTTTTAGTTGTTCTTTAAAGAGAGAAAAAGCCCTGTAAATACACGATCTTATTAGCTTTATTTTAAGTTTGAGAATGACTAAATATTTATTTAAACTATCTTTGACTTTTAGCAAGTAAAATGTGATGATTAAAAGATTTCTTAGTTATTTTACCCCTATTATCGAAAAGAAGATTCCGTCTAAAGTTAGCAAGCAGCTTGAAGTAACGTGGAATAGCGGTCAATTAGTAGTGGATACTGAACATACCAACTATTCTTATGGAAACTTGGAGAAAGTGCTTAAAAAAGGCTTACAATTCGTTGGTTACGAGAAAGTAAGAGCAATGAACAATGTCCTTGTGCTCGGACTGGGAGCTGGTAATATTATCGCTCTTTTAAGGGAAGAAGTCAAGTTTAACAAGCAAATTGATAGTGTAGAATTAGACCCTGCTATTATCTATATCGGACAAAAATACTTTGATTTAGACAAGTATTCAGAGTTACATACAATACACCAAATGGATGCTTTTGAGTATGTTTTAAGGTGTCAAAAACGCTATGACTTAATCGTTATAGATATCTTTCAAGATGCTAATATGCCAACGTTTTTGTTTGAAAATTACTTTGCAGAAAGACTTAAACGAATACTTAATATAAATGGCTTTATACTATTTAATACCATTACATTAAACGAATTAGAAAAAAGAAGAAACAAGGAGTATTGTGCTTTATTTCAACCAGAAGAATACTCCGTTAGAAGTCACCCAAAACTACAGAAATACAACGAAATATTAACTATTAAAAAATTGCAATAAGATAATAGTGTAAACACTTCTATGGGATAAAAATAGATATCGCACTGCTTTTATTTATATTTGCATTAGACTTAGTGGAAAGAAAAATACTTGAATTAAAATGGTAGAAATTAGAGAAGCGAAGACAAACCAGCAAATGACAGAGTTTGTTAAATTTCCTTTTAAATTATACAAGAACAATGCGTATTGGGTTCCTCCAATGATTAAAGAGGAAATCAAGAGCTTTGATAAAAACAACGATATTTTCAAAACAGTGGATGTGCGCTTTTACTTAGCGTATAAAAATAACGAACTTGTCGGTAGAGTTGCGTGTTGTGTCAATTGGACTGAAGTAAAGGATTTGCACAAGCCTAAGGTACGCTTTGGATGGTTAGAGATGATTGATGACGTAGAGGTAACTAAGGCGCTTATAGACGCTGTAATTGCTTTTGGGAAAGAACACGGTATGGAGTATATCGAAGGTCCAATGGGGTTCTCTAATATGGATAAGGCGGGAATGCTAACAAAGGGGTTTGATTATATCGCTACAATGATTGGTATTTACAATTTTGAATACTACCCTACTCATTTACAACAGTTAGGTTTTAAACCTGAGGCAGAGTGGATTGAGTACTTACTTGACTTAAAGGCTTACAACAAAGAGAAGATTGAAAAGATGTCTGCTATTGTTAAAAATAGATATAATGTCAAAGTATTGGAGTTTAAAACAATTAAGGAGTTAATGCCTTATGTTGATGAGATGTTTGCTTTATTAAACAAAACCTATGCTGATTTACAGAGTTTTGTGCCAATTCAGCCGTTCCAAGTTGAGCATTATAAAAAGAAATACTTGCAATTCATACATCCTGATTTCATTACTTGTGTCATGGATGAAAACAATAAAATGGTGGCATTTGCTATTACAATGCCTTCTTTCTCACGTGCTTTTCAAAAGGCGAATGGCAAATTATTCCCATTTGGTTTCTGGCACTTGTTACAGGCTATGAAAAAGAACAACCACGCAGAGTATTACTTAATTGGTGTGGATCCGGAGTACAGAAATAAGGGGGTAACAGCACTTATTTTTGAAGAAATTTACAAGTGTTTCACGAAACACAATATTAGTATCATCGAAACTAATCCGCTTTTAGTTGAAAATAATAAGATTCAACAATTGTGGAAAAATCTAAATCCGATTATTCACAAAGAAAGAAAGACATACCGTATGGATATCTAACTTTTCACTACAATATACTTAGGCAGATAACTCTTTTTAAAAGTGGTTATCTGCTTTTTTTTACCTTTTTTCCTTTTCTAAATTCATAATCAACTACTTATATCTCCCTTCAAATCCACTACTTTATTTATTTTAACAAAAAAATAAGGTTTACAACAATCTCCTCTCTTTTTCATCTTTAAAAACGACATCTTAGTTGGTGTATTCCCTTTATACTTGGGAACATAGCCCCTCTTTTCTTTATTAACAAAATATTTTACACATTTTAGAATTAATGCAATTATTCGTCTATTTTGTTAGCAAAAAACATACTCCATTTGCCTATACTGCTATCTTTCAGTAAATTTGTACTCATCAGATTTGAAATCTAACCAAGCTTATTAAGCTTTTTTTAAAAATGACATTGTTATAATTTGCATTATTCTTTGGTCATTCCATTTTATATAAGAGTCCTTTGTACATCGACTTTTATTCTATATTTACATTCAATGGTTTTTATTATTAACGCGAATAATGCGCTAAAAACATCTATTTTATGCTTACTATTTTAAAGAAAAATAAAGAAACTCCTATCACAAATGAAGAGATAGCTACATATACTGCTTTCTTATTTCAACACCTTGAGCAGTATGGTGATAAACAAGAGGACATTACAAAGGCACTTAACTATGCTTTAGCGCGTAACAATAAGCCTGGTGGCTTTGTTTTAATTGCTAAGGATGAAAAACAGGACATCGTGGGAATTGCCGTTGTGTTAGACACGTTAATGGACGGATTTATTCCGGAACACATCCTTGTTTACTTGGCTGCAGATGCTAAGGTGAGAGGAAAAGGTATTGGTGGTCAATTGATTGACCGTATTAAAGAAGAAGCTCCTGGTTCTATTGCTTTGCACGTGGATAGAGATAATCCTGCACAAAACTTATATGAAAGAAAAGGTTTTGAGAAGAAGTATATTGAAATGAGATTAACAAAATAAGCATGGCTTTTATAACATTAAATAAAAATAAACTTAAACACAACTTTACAAAATTATCTGAACTATTTGACGAAAATCAAATAGAATGGGCAGTAGTTGGAAAACTATTGTGTGGTAACGACTTGTTTTTAAGAGAATTACTAAGTCTTAACCCGAAACAAATTTGCGACTCAAGGGTTTCTAACTTAAAGAGTATCAAGCGAATTGACCCTGATATCGAGACTATTTACATCAAACCTGCTCCTAATGGGAGTATTGACGAGATTGTAGAGTATGCAGATATCAGCTTTAACACTGAACTGGAAACTATCAAATTGCTTTCTACCGAGGCTGTTAAACAAGATAAAACCCACAGAATTGTGATTATGGTTGAGCTGGGAGAATTGAGAGAAGGCGTTTTAAGAGACGACTTGATCGACTTCTATGAGCAAGTGTTCAACCTTCCGAATATTGAAATTATTGGTTTAGGAACAAATCTTACTTGTATGTATGGGGTACTTCCTAATAGTGATAAGCTAATTCAGTTGTCGCTTTATAAAGAACTGCTTGAATTAAAGTTCAACAAAAAAATTCCGTACATATCTGGTGGTGCGTCTGTTACTATTCCCCTTGTATTAAATAATACAATGCCTAAGGCTGTTAATCACTTTAGAATAGGAGAAACGCTATTTATGGGTACAAACGCCTATGATAGCTCGGCTTATGAGAGTTGTGAGCAAAATGTGTTTAAACTTCACGCAGAGATTATCGAATTACACGAAAAGCCAATGATGCCTGACGGTGAAATTGGTTTGAATATGACGGGAGAAAAAGTAACGTTTAACCCTGAATGGGAAGATAGTACGAATTACAGAGCTATTATTGACCTCGGGCTTTTGGATATTGATATTGAACACATTACTCCTATTCAAAGCGAATTAGATATGGTGGGGTCGAGTTCTGATATGATGGTGATTGACTTAGGGAATAACCCTGACAACTTAAAAGTAGGTGATACAATTGCCTTTCATATGAATTATATGGGGATATTGAGAATTATGAATTCTGATTATGTAGATAAAAAGGTTATCTAAATTACAGCAAACTAAACCTTGAGAAAGAGGAATACGAAGCGTTTATGGCTTGGTATTCCTCTTTTTTATTATAACACACCAACACATCATTAAGAAAAACCTATACCAAAGGAATGTTAAAAGATATTTACACAACAATACTCTTAATTAAATTTGTTTTCTATAACAAGAACAATCATACGATATGATTACAACAAACATCCCCTTAGGTGTAGTTGCACCTTCAGAGTTGATAGTTGTTGTTGCAATCGCTCTATTACTTTTTGGAGGAAAAAAGATTCCAGAATTAATGCGAGGACTTGGAACAGGAATTAGAGAATTTAAAGAAGCGACAAGAGAAGTGAATACAGCAACGCCTGTAAAGACTCAGCCTACAGTAGTAAAACAAGAGAGTGTGGATAGTAATATTCCCCAATCTTAATGCGAGAAAGAGCTATCTCTACCACAATTGAGATAGCTCTTTTGTTTTATTGTCATTTGCCTTTCTGATTTACTCATAAAAAAAGAGAACATCCTCTTGGTAGATGTTCTCCCTCAAACTTTCATTATATAGTAATGATATGCTGACACTGCAACATACGCAAGTATATAAGCATTCTTTGTGTACACGCAATAGTTAGACTGCAATGTAAATATTCACACCCTTCTCATTTTCACCATATACTTCATAATCATAAGTGTATAAGCGATTTAAGGCCGCATCCTTTGACCAGATGTTATTCCACACCTCTCCTACTGCTTGTGGCATCTCCCCAATTGCCTCATAGATAAGAAAGTTACCTCCTTCAAAGGTTCTGCCCACTAAACCAGTTGGTATGCGTTCTAACGAATTTACAGCAACCCCGATAATAGCTGTGTAATTCCCCGTATAATCACTTTCATAATCAGTATAAATACAATAAACACAGTTGTTTACCTTATTAGCAATCTTTTGGGGGATATTCTCCTGTATAAAACGTTGCCACAATTCTCCTAAATCACGCATTGCTTGCCCTCCCTGATTTGTTGTCTCTACTGCAAGGCCAATGATATGCATTCCCTTTTTTTCCATCTATTGATTCTTTAAAAAACAAAAATACCCCAAACATCGCTGTTATGGGGTATTTGTATTGCTATTAAAATTAGCAATTATTGTAAGAATTCTCTCTCTAAATCCAATGGTGCAATATAAACTCCGTCTTTGTAAACACGCATATTACCTCCTGAAATTTCATCAATTAAAATGATGTCGTTTGTCGCAGCATCTCTACCAAACTCTAACTTAATATCATAAAGTTCAAGTCCTTTTTTACCTAACTCCTCTTTTACAATTGCGCAAATAGTTTTAGTTAAGTCTTTTAAAATACTGTACTCTTCTTTTGTAAGAATTCCCAACATTGCTAAAGCGTCGTCAGAAATAGTTGGATCTGCTCTCTCGTCGTCTTTAATAGTAACCTCAACAAAGCTATCTAAAGCTTGTCCTTCTGTACAATAAGCGCCGTATCTTCTAAAGAAACTACCTACAGCTCTGTATCTGCAGATTACCTCAAGTCCCTTTCCAAACGGAATAGCCTCTTTTACTACCATTGAAACGTCTTCTATATCAGCAGAAACATAGTGCGTAGGAATTCCCTTTTCTACTAATACCTCAAAAAAGTGCTTTGTCATTTTTAAACCACTCTTTCCAGCTCCGTCAATTGTAAGTCCAACTGTGTTTGCTCCTGGATCGAATACGCCATTCTCTCCTGTTACATCATCTTTAAACTTTAAAAGAACCTGATTGTCTGAAAGACTATATACATCCTTAGTCTTTCCTTGATACTTTAGTGTCATATTTTGTGTGTGTTGTTATTAAGCATCAAAAATAACACAATTGTAGTAACTGCCTAAACTTAATGACGAAATCTTACAATAAAAAAATACTTAAACCCTTTTCGGTTTAAGAACTTTTAAATTAACCTATAATTAGATCAAAATCACAACGTCGTAACTCACTACTTCCCTTAGCATCTCCGCTTTTAGGAGCAATATCTGTACTTACTTTTTCAACCCACTTCAGAAGTCTAGAAGGTGAAATTCCTTTCAAGACCATATAATTTACAACGCGATCTACACGTCTTTCAGATAACCATTCATCATATTTTAAATTCCCTCGGACATCTACATACACATGAACTCTCACTTTAGCTTCTGGATTATTCTTCATAAAAAAAATAACCTCATCAACTACTACTTTATTAGCATCTGTAAGAAATGAGCTATTGAAATCATAGTAGAAATACGACATCACTGCACTTGCTCCTACTTTATCTATTGTTTGACCAGCTTGAGAGCCAGTTTTTTCATTTGAATTTACTAACCCAAAATTCGCAACAAAGCCTTTATCTACTTGATTCACTAATACTTCTGCGCTATTATATCCTTTAGCAGAACTAGATACCTTAAAAATATCCTTTAAACTTCTAGGTTCAAATGAATACATACCTTTATCCGAAGTATATACAGTTAAAATTCTACCACCTTGTTCATTAAAAAAAGTAACCTCTCCATCACTAATAGGAGTCATTGTAGTTTTATCGAATACTTTTCCTTCTATTTTTTGAGCAGAAACACTTATTACATTTAATAATGCCACCCCTAACGTAAATATCCTTAATTTTCTCATAGTCTTACATCTATTTAACTAATACTACTAATTATACTTCCACAAAAATAGTTAATTATATAACATTATTAAATAATTAATTGTTTTTTACTATATATATGTACTACTTCCCTTAAAATATTAAACTAAAATCGCAACTAAAAAGTATAGCACCTACTAAAACAGTTGAGTAACAAATATTATTTATAACAAAATCTTAATATTAATCCAATAAATGTAAAATAGTCGTAATTATTAAAAACTATACAATCAAGTACCCTATGATCTCCTATTTCAATTTATTCTAAAAAAATAGAATAATCACTAGACTTTTTACTTCACTTCAAAATCACATCTTCTAAATTCTGCACTTCCTCTGCTTGCTCCTTCTCTTGGGGCTACATTAGAACTAACTCTTTCTACCCATTTCTCTAAACGTGAAGCTGGTATTCCTTGGCTAATCATATAGTCAATTACCCTATCCGCTCTACGTTCAGATATCCACTCATTATACTTTACGTTAGATCTTGTCTCTAAATATATATGTACCCTAACTTTGGCGTCTGGACTATTCTTCATAAAGCTAACAATTTGATCTACGGTGTACTTATTAGCATCGGTTAAATAAGAGCTGTTAAAATCATAATAAAAGTAAGGTAACGTCGTATTTACACCTGCTCCACTCGAAGTTTTACTCTTTACATTTAGTGCTTTTTCTTGCGTATAAGGTACATTGGCAATAGTAGTAGTTGCAATTTCACTCATTGGTAACTTTAAACCATTCCCTTTAGAATAACTAATTGAATATTTCACATGCTCCTCTGTATCAATCTCATTCAATCCAAAGTTAGCCATTAAGCCTTCTTTTACTTCACTAATCAACACTTCGGCTGTATTATAGTTTTTTGCAGAAGTAACTATTTTGTGCACATTTTCTAATTCATCCGCATCAAACGAGTATATTCCCTTTGCATTTGAATACAAAGATAATAGCTTGTTTTCCTCTTCGTCCATAAACGTAATCTCACTTCCTTTAATTGGCTCATTTGTCTTTAGGTTAAACACTTTTCCCTCAACCTTTTGTGCTGAAACAGAAGCGAAGCTCATTAATGCTACACCAAAAGTAATTAATTGCAGTTTTTTCATAATATTAAACAAGTATGTTTTAGATTTTGTTTTTCAACACAAACATAATCAATTATTTAATATAAATCACTCTTAAAAACACTCCTATTCTTCTCTTTTTAACAACTCCTTAGTTAGTAATACTTGTTTGCGTATTACCCCCCATCTATAACCTCCTAAAACACCTGACTGTTGTATAACTCTATGACAAGGAATAAGATACGCTATTGGATTAGCACCAATAGCCGTGCCTACAGCTCTACTGGCTTTGTCATTACCAATCTGTGAAGCAATTGCTCCATAAGTAGATAATTGTCCTTCCGGAATCTGTAATAAAGCTTGCCATATCTGCATTTGAAATGGAGTACCTTTTAGGTGTAATTTTATCTGCTCTACATCTCTTTCTCCGTGTAAAAATGCCATTACTTGCTGATGTGCTTTTGTAGCTTCTTGTACAAAAGTCGCTTTAGGGTATTGTTGTTTAAAAATAGTTAACTCATCACTTCCTTCGTCTATAAAGACAACTTTACAAATGCCTTTATCTGTTGACATTACCAAGACATCGCCCAATATACTATTGCCTACAGAATACTTAAAGGTTAGGTACTTTCCTCCATCTCTATATTCTGCTGGAGTCATCCCTTCTATGGAAACAAACAAATCGTGCAAGCGACTACTACTGCTTAACCCCACTTCATTGGTTAAATCAAATAATGTAGGTGTCTGTTGTTGCTGTATTAAATACTTCGCATAATTAATGTTTACAAATTGCAGAAACTTCTTCGGACTTGCCCCTACCCATTGGGTAAACAAGCGCTGCAAATGGGCCTCACTTAAACAAACTTCTTTTGCTACATCTGCTAAAGAGGGTTGCTCTTGATGATGAACTACTAAATAGGTAATCGCTTGGGCTATGCGGCGATAATTATCTTGACTTTCGACTACTTCACTCATTACTAATGGCTTTGCTACAAAGTAAAACAATAATCAACTCATAAAAAATCCATTTCTTGCTATTTATACCCTTTTCTTCTAACTAAAAGAATATCAAAAAGTTACAATTGTATTTAATTCAATAATACATTGTTAATGTTGCATTAAAACAATTTTAACACGAAAAAAATGAGAAAAAAACAAATAACTAATTAAACGTTTGTTTAATTTTGTCACAGAATTAAAACTTACAACTACAGTAATGGTACTTAATGAGAAGCAAAAAGAGATATTATTAGTTGCTGAAAACCTATTTTCTATGAATGGAATTGACGGAACAAGCATCAGAGATATTTCTAAGGCTGCAGGAATTAACGTGGCAATGATAAGCTACTACTTTGGTTCTAAAAACCAACTAATTAGTGCGCTATTCGAAATTCGATTAACGCGTATTAGAGAGAAACTAACCAACTTAACGCAAAACCACGACTTAAATCCTCTTGAAAAGTTGGTCTTCTTTGTAGAAGATATGCTGACTATTTTAATGAAGAATGCTGATTTCCATATTATTATGATTCGCCAGTTTTCTAAGAAAAACGTAGATGAAGAAATTAGTGATAACATCTTTTTGCTGCAACGCGAAATTATGAAGGTCATCAGAGGCTTTATTCAAGACGGACACCAACAAGGGTATTTTAAGGCACAGCCAGACCCTGAGGCTTTGGTAATCATTACAATTGGTAGTATCAGTTACTTAATACACCACGAAAAGATGTATTCAAGTTATTGGAATACAGAAAATCACGAAGAATATAGTTTGTATATCAAACAACATATATATCCTTATTTAATAAACTCACTTAAAGCAATCTTACAATACAATGAGCAAAAGTAATTATATCCTTCTTGCCTCTTTGTTTGCCTTTAGCGTGTTTGCTCAAGAACCTCATAAGAAACCACTAACGCTTGATGAGGCAATTGGGTTGAGTATGCAAAATGGTAAAGAAATCAAAAAGGCTAATGCTAAAACAAACGCCTCTAAATTACAGGTAAATAGTGCTAAAAACCTGAGATACCCTACTGTGGAGGTTTCCGGACAATATATGCATTTATTTGAAGGTACAGACGTTAAACTGAAAATGCCTTTACCTGGGCAAGGAGCTGCAAATGGGGCTTCTCCTGTTAAACCAGAACACTTATTAATGGGACAAGCGAATGCTATCATTCCTATTTTTAGTGGGTTTAAGATTAGAAACCTTGTAAAACAAAGCCAACAAGCGTATGAAATGGCTACGATTGCTGAAAGTGCAACAGCTGAAAATACAGTGTGGCAAACAATCAACTTGTACTTTGCTCTTTATAAAACACAGCAGTCAATCGACTTATTACAGGAAAACTTGAAAAGAGCACACCAACGTGTTACTGATTTTCAAAACTTTCTTGATAATGGACTGATTGCTCGTAATGACTTTTTAAGAGCGCAATTACAAGAGTCTAATGTGGAACTGTCATTACAGGAAACATTGACTTCGTTTAAAAACCTAAATATGCGTTTAAATACCCTTTTAGGATTACCTATGGAAGAGGCATTTGCTATTCAACCGATTAAATCTCTTGATGTATTCCCTACTGGTGAGAGTGATATTGAAAGCAGAAAAGACTTGCAAGGGGCACAGAAAAATACTGAGTTAGCCCAATCGTCTATTCGCGTTGCGCGTTCTGGCTACTACCCTTCTATCGCAGTACACGGTGGTTATGCTGCTATGCAGTTAGACAAGGTAATTGATATTACAAATGCTAACAATATCGGTATTGGTCTTAAATACGACTTGTCGTCTATCTTCAAAAATAGAACGGAAGTTAAAATTGCTAAGGCTAAAAAGATAGAAGCTGAGTATCAGTTGCAAATCGTTGAAGACAATGCAAACTACGAGATTAAGGAAGCATTCAATGCCTACGAATTAGCGTTGAAGAAAAACAACGTATTGGCACAGGCATTGGAACAAGCAAATGAGAATTATCGTATTACAAAAGATAAATATGACAATGGCTTGGCGGATACAGACCAACTTCTTGAAGCTGACGTGCAACAACTACAAGCGCAAATCAACGAAATGATTGGTAAGGCAGACGAGACAATGTCTTTATACCAATATGCTTACAAAACAGGTAAATTATTAGACAATATTGAATTACAATAACAATGGAAACAAACGATAAAGTACAAAAGAAACCACTTAACAAAAAGTTCATCGTAGCCCTTAGTGCCTTGGTTATTTTAGGTGGTGGTTACGGAATATATAAATATGTACATTCTCTTTCTCACGAGATAACGGATGATGCACAAGTAGAATCGAGAATTACTCCTGTTGTTTCTAAGATACCAGGTTATATTAAGGAGATATTGGTTCACGATAACCAGGTTGTGAAAAAAGGTGATACGCTTATTCTTTTAGATGACGCGGAATACGTTATTAAAGTTCAACAAGCTAAAGCTGCTTATGACGCTTCTGTGAGTCAATTAAAAGTTGCAGAAGCTGGTAAGAATACGACAGAGTCTACTGTGGCTTCTTCTCAAGCGGGTGCAAGTACTGCTTTAGCTAATGTTTCTACAGCGAAAGCAAACATTGAAACAGCTAAAGTACAGTTGTGGAGAGCGACTAATGATTACAACCGTTATGAGAAGTTGTTTGCTAATCAGTCAATCACTAAACAGCAGTTTGAACAGGCAGTTGCTGCTAAGGAAACGGCTGAGAAACAGTTGCAGGTTTTACAAGAACAGTATAAAGCAAGTGAAAAACAAGCGTCTGCTGTGGCCCAGCAGGTAAACATCAGCAAATCTCAATCGGTGGCTTCTGTTTCTCAAATCGACGCTGCAAAAGCAATGGTTGAACAAGCGAAAGCAAACTTAGACAATGCGGAACTTTACTTGTCTTATACAGTAATTACAGCGAAAGAAGACGGACAAGTTTCTAAAGTAAACTTGCAAAACGGACAGTTAATTCAACCGGGACAAGGATTGTTTAACACGGTTCAAAAGGATAATATCTGGATTGTAGCAAACTTTAAAGAAACGCAAATGCAATATATGCGTGAAGGACAACCTGTTGAAATTAGAGTTGACGCGTTTCCTAAACATAAGTTTGAAGGGGAAATAAACTCTATCTCTCCGGCTACTGGGGCTAAATTTGCTTTATTACCTCCTGATAATGCTTCTGGTAACTTCGTGAAAACAGTACAACGTGTGCCTGTTAAAATTGTATTTACTAATGCTAATGACGAGTTGCGTGACCACATCCGTGCTGGGTTAAACGTGGAGGTGGATGTAAACATTAAAAGTGCTCGCTAAAAATAAATAGTATGACTGAAGAAAGCTTAGTTGAACACGGCTACAGACGAGTCATCATTACTATTACGGCTATCCTGTGTGCTTTACTTGAAATTGTTGATACTACGATTGTAAACGTAGCAATGAACGATATGAAGGGAAGTTTGGGGGTATCGCTAACGGACATTGCTTGGGTGGTTACTGCCTATGCTATTGCCAATGTAATAGTAGTACCAATGACGAGCTGGCTGTCTCAACAATTCGGAAGACGTAATTACTTTGCGGCATCGATTATCATTTTTACGGTTGCCTCGTTTTTATGTGGTTATTCTACCACTTTATGGGAAATTATCTTATTCCGTTTTATACAAGGTCTTGGTGGGGGGGCGTTATTAGTAACCTCACAAACGATTATTACGGAGAGTTACCCAATTGAAAAACGTGGAGTGGCTCAGGCAATTTATGGAATGGGGGTTATTGTTGGTCCAACGTTAGGTCCCCCTTTAGGTGGATATATCATTGACAATTACTCTTGGCCGTTTATATTCTATATCAATATTCCGATTGGAATACTGGCTACAATACTAACCGTATTATATGTGCGTAGTCCGCGTTATGCAGAGAAAAGTAAGTTAAGTGAAATCGACTTCTTGGGAATTATCTTCTTAGCTGTTGCTGTTGGTTCGTTGCAATATGTGTTAGAACACGGACAGCAAGACGACTGGTTTGAAAACACGACAATTCTTACCTTGAGTATCACTTCTTTCTTTGGTTTCTTCTTCTTTGTATGGAGAGAGCTAACGTGTGATAAGCCAATTGTAAACCTACGTGTATTAAAAGACTCCAACCTTGCTATTGGTACGGTATTGTCGTTTGTACTTGGTTTTGGACTATATGGTTCTACATTTATCATTCCAATTTACACGCAGTCTATCTTAGGGTGGACAGCTACTGATGCGGGGATGTTGTTAGTACCGAGTTCACTGATGACGGCTTTAATGATGCCGCTAATTGCAAGAATGTTACAAAGAGGTGTACCTCCAAAATACTTAGTAGCCACAGGGTTCTTCGTGTTTTTCGTGTACAGCTTCTGGGCACATAATATATTGACACCTGATACGGGGAAAGAACACTTCTTCTGGCCGTTAGTTGTTAGAGGGGTTGGTTTAGGACTATTATTCGTTCCGATTACTACCCTATCGCTTTCTAATTTGAGAAACAAACAAATTGGAGAAGGTGCTGCTTTTACAGGAATGATGCGTCAATTAGGAGGTTCATTCGGAATTGCCTTAATTACAACGTTTATTTCAAGATGGACCGTAAACCATAGACTTGCCTTGGTGAGTCATTTAGATACAGCTTCTGTTGAGGTACAAAATCGCGTGTACGCTCTACAACAAAGCTTTATATCAAAAGGATATCCTGTAGATGAGGCACTACAAAAAGCATATACCCTATTGGATTTAGGTGTTACCAAACAGGCAACAGTACTAACGTATATGGATGTATTTATGTTTTTAGGTGTTTTATTCTTAATCTGTATTCCCTTTA
Organism: Myroides phaeus; assembly: GCF_900099675.1. Classification (GTDB taxonomy): domain Bacteria; phylum Bacteroidota; class Bacteroidia; order Flavobacteriales; family Flavobacteriaceae; genus Flavobacterium; species Flavobacterium phaeum. Next base: position 39,417 of record NZ_FNDQ01000005.1, on the reverse strand, counting down.
TTCTAATCCTAATTAAAAAAGGTGCAGGGAAGATAATTGCAGGTGCAGGACACTAATTAAATTTATTTTCGTTTTTTTCAAAAAGGTGTAGTCTCGCAAGGGATTACACCTTTTTGGGGTTATAATTACAGTGTCGTTCACAAAAAACAGACAAAAATTATAAATCACTCTACTCCTTTTCTATCTTTGTGATAAAATATGTCTTTATGGAAAAGAATGCGAATATACCTGTTTACAACATCTGTAATTTAATTGATACCAATAACAACTTTCAAGATTGTGTTGTTTATCGCTTAGAGGATTACATTTCGAATAGACCTAATATTGTATCTTCTCCTCATAGACACGCCTTTTACCAAATCCTCTTTGTAAGCAAAGGAAAGGGTATTCACTCTATTGACTTTGAGAAATTCTCTATTGAAGAAAAGTGTTTGTTCTTTCTAAATGCCTCTCAAGTGCATAAATGGGAGTTTGAACCGGGCACTGAAGGTTTTCTTATCAACTTTAACGACAACTTCTTACGTACGTTTTTAGTAAATCCAAGCTACTTAAATCAGTTTTCTTTTTTCAGTGGCAACGCTCAGTATTCTAAGTTTTCTTGTCATAAGTGTCACCAGACTTTACACCAACGATTTGAGAAAATTCTTTATGCCTCTATGGATGATAGCCCTTTAAAAAAGGACTATATGAAGGTATTAATGCTTGAATTGTTCTTAGAAACACAGCTGTTTTTGGTTAAAAAAGTGTTTGACAATGAAGAGCATCACGAAACAAATAATGCGCAGTTTGTTATTAGAAACTTCGAAGAGCTGTTAGAGCAAAACTTTAAAACAATGCGCCTTCCTGGTGAGTATGCAAACTTGCTTAATATTACTCCAAACCACTTAAATACGCTGTGTAAAAAAGTACACGGGTTAACCTCTGGGGAAGTTATACGAAATAGAGTAATTTTAGAATGTAAACGTTTACTTGTAAATGCAGACGTCTCGGTTTTAGAAATTGCCTATGAATTAGAGTTCAAAAACACAGCTTATTTATCTCGCTTCTTTAAAAAGTACACAGGCCTTACACCAGAGGAGTTCAGAAAGCAAGCCAAATAATCTAAATAAAATTCCGCTTTTCTTACATCAATTGCGTTGAAAAGTGTAAACATCCCCACGATTAGTGTAATATTTTTCAGTAGATGTCCTACTAACTTTGCTGAAAAATAACACTACATGGATTTTCCTTTATTTCATTTAGACTGGTTGAACGATCGTTTCCTCATTGCGATGATAGCGATTATTCACGTATTCATTAACCACGGTTTAGCCGTAGGTTTTATTCCGTATATTACATTATTAGAACAACAAGGTGTTGTTAAAAGTGGCCGTAATGAGGTCACAGATTTAGCTTGGGACGCTACGGTTCACCGCATGATGATGGTGGGGTTTGTAGTTACCACTACTCTTGGTGCTATGACCGGAGTTGGTATTTGGTTCTCAGCTGCCTTGATTAGTCCAAACTCAATTGGGAGTTTAATCCGAGTATTTTATTGGGGCTGGTTTACAGAGTGGATTGTCTTCGTTTCAGAAGTTGTATTCATTATGATTTACTTCCTTACTTGGAAAAACTCAAACAAATCGCTTAAAGCAAAACAAAGACACATCCGTTTCGGTTGGTTCTTATCAGGATTCTCTTGGTTGACAATGGCAATCATTGTGGCAATTCTTGGATTTATGATGGACCCGGGTAACTGGTTAACACATCATTCGTTCTTCAACGCTTTAACAAACCCTATTTACTTACCTCAGCTTTTATTTAGAACGCCTACTGCTATGGTTATTGGTGGTGCTTTTGGACTATTGCTTATTATGCTATTTACTAAAAAAGATAGCTTAGTGCGCAGACCTGCTCTAAAAACTACTGCTATCTGGATCTTAGTTTGGTTGCCTTTCTCAATCTTAGCGTCTATTTATTACTACAACGTAATTCCTGAGGCAATGACTGCTAATATGAGTACAGCTGTTGGTACAATGGACTTTGCGAAGTATTACAACTTATTAAAATACATCATACTTATTGCTACGAGTTCACTTGCTTTCTTAGCTGTGTTTATCTTGTGGAAACCAAAACGCGTAAACTTTGTTATGGTGTTAATTCCGTTCATCCTTTCATTAGGTTTCTTAGGAATTTTTGAACGTGTGAGAGAATTTATCCGTAAGCCTTACGTAATTGGAGACTATATGTACTCTAACTTAATTAGAGAAGAAGACTACCCGCTATTGCAAAAAGAAGGTATTTTAAAACACGCTACTTATACTGGTATTACAGAGATTACAGATGAAAACAGATTAGAAGCTGGTAGAGATGTATTTATGATTGCGTGTTCAAGATGTCACACAAGTCAAGGGATAAACTCAATCGTTTATGTATTCGAAAAAATGTACGGTTTTGACAAACCGTTAGACATCAATTCGATGAAAGCTTATATCCCAAATATGCACAACGGTAGAACGTATATGCCTCCTTATCCTGGAAATGCAGAGGAATTAGACGCTTTAGCACATTACATTTTTTACTTACAACTAAGTGGTACTTCTGTACAAGGAGCACAAAGTGCTGGGGCTAAACTAAACCCAGAACACTCAGTTGAACATTTTATTGAATTAAAAACACAAGAATAATATGAATACTCCATTACCAAAAGATATTCCTTTAGACTTACCACTACCTGAATGGCTACTTGTCGTTTTATTAGTAGTTTCTTTCTTAGCTCACATTGTATTTGTCAATTTGATGGTAGGTGGTTCTATAACTACGTTATGGGCCGAAATAAAAGGACTTAAAAACAAAGAATACGATACATTAGCAAAAGAGATTGCCGCTACAATTACGGTAAATAAAAGTATGGCTGTTGTACTTGGAGTAGCGCCTCTTTTAAGTATTAACGCTTTATATACTATCTACTTTTATACTGCTAACTCCCTAACAGGAATTATGTGGATATTGATTATTCCGTTAGTAGTTATCGCTTTCTTATTGACTTATTTGCATAAATATGCGTGGGAGGCTATGAAAAATATGAAGTATTTACACATTGCTATTATGGCATTGGCGGTTCTTATCTTCCTTTTCATTCCATTGATATTCTTAGTAAACATCAATTTAATGTTGTTCCCTGAGAAATGGACTACTATTCACGGATTCCTTTCTGCTTTAACTCTGCCTAACGTATTCCCAAGATACTTCCACTTCTTGTGTGCTTCGCTTGCCTTAACTGGTTTATTCATTGCGTGGTATATGGGACGTAAGAACTATCCTTTTGAAGAATACTTCCAAGTATTTACAAGAGCGAAAGTAAAACGTATTGGTTACCAAATTGCAATCGGTGCTTCTGGAGCTCAGTTCTTATTCGGACCTATTGTATTAGCTACATTACCTTCAAAAGGGGTTAACTGGGGATTAATGGCAGTTATTCTACCTGGTGTTATTATTGCTGCTTACTCTGTTTACTGGATGTGGCAAACACTGAAAGGAAAAGATGAGGATTTAGACAAACACTTCTATAAAATTGTTATTTCAATGGGGATTGTAGTCTTGTTTATGGGTAGTGGACGTCACGTTTACCGTGCTAATGCATTAAACCCTCACCGTGAATTAATGGCTCAAAAAACAGAGCAATTCTTAGAAGCCTCTAAAAAAGCGAGAGAAGAAGCAGCTAACCAAGAGGCTGAAGAAGCGCAAGCTATTGCAGAAGCAGAACAATCAGGAGATACTACCGCTAAAGGTAAAGCTGTTTTCAACTCATACTGTGCTGCTTGTCATAAAGTTGACTCGCAATTAGTAGGTCCTCCTGTAACTGAAATGAGAAGTATTTATGAAGGAGATAAAAAAGACTTAATCAAATGGATTAAATCACCAGGTAAAAAACGTCCTGATGCTCCTCAAATGCCACCATTCCCACAGATTAACGACCAGGATATGGAGGATTTAACAGAATTTATTTTAAACATTTAATATAAAACTTATTGTTATGATCATAGCCCTATGTGTTATCGTTATTATTGCAATACTATTGGTTTGTGTCTCAATGATCTCCAGAGTACTGCGCGTTTACCTATTGGTCTTTAAAGATAAAGAGCTATGGGATAAAGAAATTGAAGAAGATACTAAATACCAATTTATAAAAGGATTGTACTAAAAGCTTTTTCCTAATTTATACATATACACTTTTTCATTTTACTCTAAAAAAGGGAATTACAACTGAATGTAATTCCCTTTTTTCTTTTGATGAGGTAAGTGGTTTTAGCTTACCAATTTAAAGTATAATGTGTACTTCTCCCTCCTGCCCCAGCTTTTATAAGAATGTTTTTTTCTACTAAATCCGTAATATCCCTCAAAGCAGAATCTTGTGATGTCTTTGCTATTTTTGCCCACTTACTCGTTGTTAAATTACCTTCAAAGCCTTCTATCAACTTATTCAACATCAAACGTTGTCTATCATTGCCTACTTTAATAGCATTTCTCATCCAAAATTGATGTTTCCTTATTACTTTATCAATAATTACATTTGAGTCAATTATCGCCTCTTTTAATCGTTCTAAAAACCAAACTATCCAATCTGTAATATCCAAGTCGCCTCTCTGGGTACGTTCTAATATTGTATAGTAAGACTTTTTCTTATCCTTTATTTGCATAGACATACTATAAAATCGTTGATTAACACCATCTGATTTAGACAACTGCATATCTGCTATTGCTCTAGCTATACGACCATTTCCATCGTCAAATGGATGTATTGTCAAAAACCATAAATGAGCGATGCTTGCTTTTATAATCGAATCTATCTCAGAAAAATTGTTAAACCAATCTATAAACTCACTCATCTCCATCGATAAACGCGAAGGTTTTGGTGCTTCATAATGGATTATTTCTCTTCCCATACCACCTGAAACAACTTGCATATCTCCCTCTCGCCAGTCACCAACTTTAATTTTATGCATACCACTTCTTCCTGTTGAAAACAAAGCTGAATGCCAGCCAAACAACCGTTCTTCTGTCAATTTTTTACTCTCATTCTGAGTGGCATCAAGCATCATATCAACTATACCATCAATATGTCTATCGGAATGTTCTATACCTGAATTTTCAAGCCCTAGACGAGTTGCAATAGAAGAACGTACTTGCTCAGGATTTAGCACCTCTCCTTCAATTTCAGACGACTGAACAACATCTTGAATCAAGGTTTCTAAATTAGCTTCATCTTGCAATTCAAAACCTAATAATTCTATCTTACCCATTAATTTGCCCTGCAAGTTTCGAACTTCACTCAATAAAGTAATTAAATCTTCTTCATCCCATTGGAAATCAGGCCATTTTTTCAGATTATGTATATAACTTGACATGCTTTTTTTCTTTTATGCGGTAAATATACACCTTATTCACCGCAAAATATGCGGTGAATAGAAGCTTTTTTCACCGCAAAAGGACAAAGAAAGGCTATCGTTAGAGTTACTAATAATTATAAAAGCCCTAAACAGTAACCTGTTTAGGGCTTTTTTATTGTGAATGAAGGTAGCTTATTCTACCTCTTCAAACATATGATCTCTTTGATTTGTACAAGAGAAAACAACCTTAGACTTCAAATCATTAAATTGTATTTCATGATATCCAATTCTTTTTTCTCTTTGCAATTGAGAAACTAAAATACTCGGATGTACTTTATGTTTTGCTGAGAACAATAATAATGTATTCTTATCCCATTTCTCTGTACGCTTCATTAACTTGCGAATAGAATCACCGATTAAAATCTTTGCTGCAAAACTATCAGCCTCTTTCTCTTTCAATAAGTTACTATCAAAATCAATTGATTTACCATCAATAAAAACTTCAGACTTATTATGCAACTTAATATGGGCTAATTCGTGAAAGAAACTAAACCAAAAAGCATTGTAATCTTTCTGTCTATCCGTTATCTGAATCAAGGGAAGTGTCTTATTTCTAATCCAACGCGCAGCTCCATATATAGGAGCCTTTGACAAGCATTGCGAATAAACTAATGCCACACCAAATGAAGCACATATCTCCTGTAATTGAATTAACCAATCATCTGGATGTTCATACATTAATGTCTGTAATCTTGTAATACTTTCAGACAATACTTTTTTATCAAAATTACTTACGTTTATTTTTTCAGCATCTAACTCTCCTAATCTCAACCAAGTTGCAATAACTTTAGGTTCTGTCGAATGTCTTAAATCAATTTTATAAGACAACGATACTTCTGCAGAATAAATAGTATGCCACTCATTTTCAGAAGCTACTCTAAAAAACTTTAACAGAGCCTCTTTCATTGTTATTTTATCTTTACTATCAGGTAACAACCCTAAACTTTTCAAGTACTCCAAAGGAAAACCCTTTACCCACTCAATTGACTGAGATAACTCCTCTAACTTTTCAATCTCCAATAATTCTTCTTGGTATTGCTTTTCTAAATTCAACCAAAAAGAAGCCGGAACTCCTAAAACAAATTCTAATTTTTGTGCAGTATCTCTTGTTATAGAAGATTTACCCTTAATCAATTCATTCAATTTAGGAACAGACCTACCTATACGTTCTGCAAGCTCTGCCTGCGACATACCAATAAAATCAATGTGTTCCTGAATTGTATCTCCTGGAACAGACAATAATTCTTTTTTTAATCTAAGTGCTTCCATAAATAAATGTCTTAATGAGGATCTTCTACCGATATAGCTTTTATTTTAATAACCTCTACAAGATTAACTCCTCCATCTTCTAACCTTGGAATAGGATCTTGGTCTATTTCAAAAATAATTCGCCAATTTTTAAAGATATCTATTGACCATTCCCCTTTTCTATTACCACTATAAGAATGAAGTCGCAATGCGGGCAACTTAGCAATTACTGATAGATTATCTGCAGCTACTAATTGTGCCAACCTTTGTTTTATCTTTTTGGCTAATACTCCATATTCTTTAGACAACTCTTTGTCTGTAGTCAATGAATTCTTCAGCTTTTTAGTTTTATAGGATATCTCCACTGCAAATGTATTAATTTTTATTTACCTAAAGGGTTAATTGTTTTATAAATTAAAAAACAACGTACTAACCTTTAACAAGATACAAGAAATATAAAAAACTATAACAACCAAATAAACAAAAAACATCTCCTGAATCAAAAACCTCCTATCCTCACTAAATCCCCACTATATTCCTTAACTTTACGCTTCAAAAACACTGATATGAACTGCACCTTGTGTAACACACCGCTTGTTGATAAAATCGATCCTGAATACTTTCAATGTTCTACTTGTAAGGCATATGTAAAAGACGAAACACTCTATTTTAACCAAGAGAAAGAGAAACAACACTACGAGTGTCACAACAACGATGTAAACGATATTGGATACCAAAAATTCACTTCACCGATTACCAATACAATTTTAGAACAGTGCACAACAACAATGTTAGGACTCGACTTTGGCTGTGGTAAAGGTCCAGTTATCACCAAGCAATTAGTTGACAAAGGGTACCAAGTAAAACTATACGACCCCTATTTTTATCCAGATACAGATTACCTTAACCATCGCTATGACTACATCTTTAGTTGTGAGGTATTTGAACACTTTTACAACCCTTTTGAAGAAATTGTAAAACTAACCGATTTGTTGCGTTCGGGCGGATTATTAGTAGTTATGACTCACCAATACACCGGACAGCAGCCCTTTGACAAATGGTATTATCGCAAAGACCAAACCCACGTGTTTATCTACACCCCACAAACAATCACATACATTGCCAACAAATTTGGCTACCACATTGAATTACAAACAGAAAGAATATTTGTATTGAGAAAAAAGTAGGTTCACACACTAACTAACTTAGCCGTATTTTAGGTATAATTATTGTAATACATAAGCCTAAAAAACACGATGAAAACACTGTTAATCAGCTTGTTATTTTCCACTTCTTGCTTAGCACAACAAGAAGCCAGTCCCCTTACCTATCGCACGCGAACATTAGATCAAAAGAACATCGCTAAAATACACCTTGACAAAGAAGGTAGTCAGACATATACGTATCTATCAGGTGAAAAAGACTTTCTAAAAGAGCTAACACAATATTACCAAGCGATAGTACCCTATACAATTCAAGTGCAATCGACAGCGATAAACTACATAAAAGACAACTATTATCTTCAAACGAATACAACGACACACAGCATTACAACCCTTTTACACAAAGTAATGGTTCGCTATATCAATACCCCTTACCTCATTATAGGCACAAACCACTGCATCGTAGCCCATCATTCAAACCTGTGCTATCCTCATCAAGATGGAATGAACTGCATTGACCAACAGCCTCATTGCCAGAAAATAAACTCTAAAAAATAAAAATCAGAATAAAGTTTCTACCTATCAGCTGTAAACCAAACCTCAAAACAATGCCTTTTCCTTACAATAGGGTGCTTTTTATTGGTAATAGGATTACTGAAATAACTGTACAGTACAAAACAGGATTATCAACTATAACTGTACAGCTATAGTAGGACGAGACAAGGACGAGACAGGTTTTATACAGAGTGTTTGTATAGTGTATGTATAGTGCTTGTATAGTCAATGTATAAAATCTATGTAAAAAGATACATTGAATATACAAATACATTATATAAAATATACATACACCACGGCACAGTTATTGATATAAATAACACATAATCAATACTTTAAATAAAAAAATTATGACAAAAATCAAAGAAAAAAACTGACAAAGCAACATTCAATAAATTGTATCAACTACAAGAGTACGCAGAAGAATATGCTATGCTTATTGCTGTATTAACAAGGACAATCAGCAATACCAATCGACCTCTACTGTATTAATTACAGCTTTTTAAAACTTAAAAAATCAAATAATTTATAACTACACTACCTTATGGCAAAACTTGACAACAAAGGAAAACTTCACGGATTAGTTGGTACTGTTATCGCAAGAGAAATGGGAGGCAAGCAAATCATTCAATCTAAAGGGAAAAAAAGGAAAATGAATAAACAGTCGCTTGAAAACTTTAACGAGTTTAAAATAGCAAGTTCAAACGGAAAAATAATTCGCAGTAATATTGAAAAAGCATTAGATCACAAACACGATAAATACTTATACAGACGATTTACTGGAGCATTGTACAATGCGCTGAAAAGCAATAAAGAACTCGACAAAGGACAACGCAACCTACTCAATAGTTCAATGGAAAGTTTAAAGGGATTTGAGTTTAATGAAACGCATCCCTTTGATAAAGCGTTTTATGCGAAAATTAAAACAGAATTATCAGAAGACAATAAACTACATATTACTGTTTCGTCATTTGAACCAAGCAAATTTGTAATATTTCCAGATATAGCCACAGTGGCTTGTTTAAAATTTAGCCTATACACTGATGAGTTAAAGGGAGAAAAACAGACACTTTTGCCTAATCATATATTTGAATTTGCATCATCTAAGACTACAACTGAAGAATTTCATTGTTATTTTGATTTGCCTAAGCAAGTAAACTTTACAATTATAATTGCAGAATTACTCTTTTACTATACTACTGAAGGTGATAATAAAAAATTGTACAACAACAAACTATATCATCCGAGTACAATTATTTTTGGCAAGTAAATAATTCCTCTAAAATAGCAATACAACAACCCAAAAGCACAGTTAGTCTAAACTGTGCTTTTGCTTTTGTCTTTGTTATCGACAAAGGGTATGTCATTTATAAGCGTTCTTCTTACAGACAAGAAACATCAGCTATAAACAGACGTGTAAAATGATAATACGTCTTTCCCATTTACCTCCTGTTTACAACAAAACTTCAAAGGAACAAAAGCAAATATTTTCTATGCCCACATTGACAATCACATAAAAAAACAGGCTCCCTAATCAAGTTTCTCTTCTTTTACTTACCCCCCTATAATACACAATAAGTTTTTCTTTCCTTACTATGGTTAATACTTGTATTTACGCGCTTTTATCCTACTTGACATTCTGTCAAATGTTAATTTATTTACACCAAAATCGACCAAATAATAACAATCTGTCAAAAAGAAAGGACATAATGCGTCAAACGCTATATTTTTTTATCTTTATTTCTCTTTAAAAATAATTGTTTTAGTAAAAATTCAAGGTTTAAAAAACAAAGATTAACAATCCCAATAATTTATTCGCAAAAAGCAATAATACACAAAGTTTTAGCGACTTTTTAAGTCTTTGAAGTACCTATTTTATCTATTTTTGTACAAGAATAATTCAAGAAAGTAATAATAAGTACAATACTTTAGATTAATTTAAAGCAGACCGTTTTACAAGTAAGCATATATTCGCAACCTAACGAATTACTTTTAAAGCACCTTCTTCAATTTAATAGGTATCAACTCGTTAATTACCTAAAATATTTTCTGCTTAAACACGTATTCTTGTTGTTATAAAGCACTGTAATATTAATCTTGATTTATATGTTGATATTTTGTGTTGCGTTATCTTACACATTATTTATAAGTCAACCCTAAATTCGAACTATATAGAACTCGTTTCTATAACGTTATATGTTGTTTCCTAATTAAAGCTCTATTGTTGTTGATAGAGCTTTATTTTTTTCTTCTGCTTTGAAACAATTTCTCTAATCAAAACCATTTACGCCACTTGAAGTACAATATCATTACAATAACTAAGGCAAACATTCCGCCTAATGTCCAATAATACCCATTCTCAAACTTTAATTCTGGCATATTCTCAAAGTTCATTCCGTACACCCCAACGATAAATGTCAAGGGAATAAAGATGACAGATACTATTGTCAATACCTTCATAATCTCATTCATACGGTTGCTTTGTGCTGAAAAGAAGAAGTTTGTAGCACTGTCTAATTTGTTGAGGTTATACTCTATCTGGTCTAACAACTCTACCGATTTAAACTGTAAACGCTCAAAAAACACCATACTCGACTTGCTGATAATACAATCGGTATTCCCTTTGTCGTGTTGGGTTTTAAGACTGTACAACACCTCTCTCAGCGGAATAATAGCTCGTTTGATGTCTTGCAACTCCTGTGTATATCCTTCAATATTAACCAATGTACGTCTTTGATACTGCGTCTTCGCATCTATTAACACCGCTTCTACCCCATCTTCAACTACATCTAACACCGTCAAGAAACTGTCCATCAAGGACTCCATTAGAGCGTACAACAAATAACTCGAATCACGCTTGCGCACTAAACCTGTCTTTGTGCGAATCCGTTCTCTAATTACATTGAAAAAATCGCCTTTCTTCTCTTGAAACGACAACAATATCTCATTTTTCAAAATAAAGCTAACTTGTTCTACATCTATTGTTACATCCGTTTCTTTAAACGGTAAAATTGCCTTGACACTAAAAAACATCACATCATCCAACTCCTCAACACGCGTACGTCTTGAAAAGTTCAGTATCTCCGCCATAATATAAGATTCGATATTAAAGAAACGCCCTATCTCTTGAAGCAACTCAATATCGTGTAATCCGTGTAAATTAAACCATTTGATAGCAGTTGGACTTGCCGCATTCAGAATATCCTCTATTTCCTTTAAACTCAAATCATTGTACTCCTCAAATTTGTTTTCGTCATAGACAAATAACTGCATTGAAATAGGAACATCCGGAAAATCACCTGAATATTCTAAATAATTGCCCTGAAGTTTTCTTATTTTATTATATTTAACTCGCCTCACATTTCTTAATTTTGAATAAATATACTGGTTTTTCCAATTAAACAGTATATTGAGGATTAATAACAAAACAAAAAACAATGACTATACTACTGAAAAACATCAAGGAAATTCTACAAGTTAGAAATCAACATATCGACAAATTAGAAGGACAAGAAATGAAAACGCTACCTGTGCTTGAAAACGCTTTCCTTTTAATTGAAAACGACATCATTAAAGACTTTGGTCCGATGAGCGATTGTCCGACTGCTGATTTTGACGAGGTAATTGATGTTACGGGTAAAACTGTTTTACCAACTTGGGTAGATAGCCACACTCACTTAGTATATGCTGGCAACAGAGAATTGGAGTTTGTAGATAGAATCAACGGATTGAGTTACGAGGAAATATTCAATCGCGGCGGGGGAATTTTAAACTCGGCTAAGAAATTACAAGAACTTTCAGAAGAAGAATTATACGAACAATCGCGCAAACGCTTAGAGGAGGTTATCCAACAAGGTACAGGTGCGGTTGAAATAAAGTCTGGTTACGGACTTACATTAGAGGCGGAACTAAAGATGCTTAGGGTAATCAAGAAGTTGAAAGACAACTACCCTATTGAAATCAAAGCTACGTTTTTAGGGGCTCACGCATTCCCAACAGCCTATAAAGACAACCACAAAGGATACATCGACTTACTGGTTGATGAGATGATTCCGGCTATCGCAAAAGAAGGGTTGGCGGAATATGTAGATGCTTTTTTAGAAACTGGATACTTCTCTTGTGAAGAAACAGAGCGCATTATTCAAGCAGGACAAAAACACGGAATGATTGCAAAAGTACACGTTAACCAATTTACGGCTATTGGCGGAATTGAAATGTGTGTGAAGAATGGTGCTTTATCAGTTGACCACTTGGAAATAGTAACTGACGAAGATATTGCGGTCTTAAAAGGGAGTAAAACAATGCCTGTAGCCCTACCTACGTGTTCGTTCTTTATTTCAATTCCGTACACACCCGCACGTAAAATGATTGACGCTGGATTGCCAATTGCCTTAGCATCTGACTCAAACCCAGGAACTACACCTTCAGGTAATATGAACTTTGTAGTATCTACGGCTTGTATTAAGATGAGAATGACTCCAGAAGAGGCTATTAATGCCGCTACAATAAACGGGGCTTATGCTATGGGCGTTGGACAAGATTATGGTAGTATCACAAAAGGGAAAAAGGCAAGTTTGATTATCACGAAGCCATTGCACTCTTTTTACGAATTGCCATACGCATTTGGTAGTAACAACATTGAACAAGTTATCTTAAACGGAAAGTTGCAATAAGCCAGAGGTACTTCTCTTTTTTACACACCACAAAAAATTGAACTATGAATAGTCAAAAGATAAAATTATTCAAGAAAGCTGATTTAATCGCCCTTACAAAGTTTAGAAGTGGCGAAATTAAGTTTGGCGAGAGAATACATACCTTAGAATCAGATGCTAATTGGGAAAGCGAATTAGCAACTATAGACGCAAAGTACGCTATTATTGGTATTCCGGAAGACATTGGGGTTAAAGCAAACCTGGGTCGCCCTGGAACCGCTACGGCTTGGCAATCGTTTTTAAACAGTTTCCTCAATATTCAACACAACCGCTTTTGTAAGGGAAGTTGGGCTACTATTGTTGGGCATTTAGACTTTGAACAAGAAATGGCTGAGGCGAGAAACTTAGACACAACAAGTAAAGAGGACAGAAAACGCTTGTGTGAATTGGTTTCTTGTATTGACAAAGAGGTTTCTCATACAATTACCAAAATAGTCAATGCTGGTAAAATTCCGATTATTATTGGCGGAGGACACAATAACGCTTATGGTAATATCAAAGGAGTTGCTTTGGCAAAAGGAAAGCACATCAATGTCATTAACTTTGACGCGCATTCTGACTTCCGTCCTTTAGAAGGTCGCCATAGTGGTAATGGGTTTTCTTATGCCTTTGAAGAGGGATTCTTGAAGAATTACTTCATTTTTGGACTACACGAAAACTATACTTCAAAGACTATATTTGCTGATATAAAGGCGAATGCAGACCGTGTGAAGTACAATACGTATGAGCAAATACGCATTAGAAAAGAAAAGTCTTTTGACACTGAGTTAATTACAGCTCAAAAGCACATAGACTATAATTACTATGGAATTGAGATTGATTTAGACGCAGTTCCAATGATTGCAAGTAGTGCCATTACACCAACAGGTTTCTCGGCAGAGCGATTACGTCAATTCATCCACTTCTTTGGAAAGTCGCGCAATGCAAGTTACCTACACATTTGTGAAGGAGCACCGTCGTTAGACTTTGAACAGAACAGTCACTTAGTAGGTAAACTGATTGCTTATTTGGTAACTGATTTTATGAAATCAAACATGGAAAGAATTTAATTGTGAATATACTATTAGTTGAGGATGACACACGCATTAGCGATTTCATCGTAAAGGGTTTAGAGGAAAACGGAATGAGAGTTGAACTCGCACAAACGGGTGAGCAAGCAAGAGAGCTTATCTTAAATGGAGAGTGGGACTTAATCTTGATGGACATTATGCTGCCGGGTATTGATGGTATTCAGTTGACTAAAATGATTCGTTTTAAGAAGAACTACACGCCTATTCTAATGTTGAGCGCTTTGAGTGAAACCTCAGACAAAATCTCTGCTTTAGATGGTGGTGCTGATGATTACTTGACTAAACCATTTCACTTTAGCGAGTTGATTTCTCGTATTAATGCACTGACAAGACGTACGAAGTTTAACTACGAAAAAAGGGAACACGTATATGTATGTCGCGATTTAAAGCTTGACCCAGAAAAACACCTTGTAGTGCAAGGAGATAAACAAATAGACTTGTCTCCTCGTGAATACAAATTGCTGTTGTTCTTGTTGGAAAACAAAGACAAGGTGGTATCGAGAATGCAAATTCTGGAACGCGTGTGGGGTATTCAGTTTGACACCAATACTAATGTAGTAGATGTTTATATCTCTTATTTGAGAAATAAACTGGATGAATCACAAGGCAAAATAATTCACACAATCAAAGGAACGGGTTATATGTTACAAGAATAATTATGAATTTACGCAACCGCTTGACGCTTTATAGTACAATTACCTTTGGTATTGTATTCTGTTTGGCTTCTCTACTGATATTTTTAGCTTACTACAAACGAGCACAAGACAATATCTTTAGTGAGCTTGAGAATACAACCCTGCTTTCGGCTATCTACTATTTAGAACAAGACGAGTTGCCTCAAAATGAGCATTCGGTTATTCGCGACCAGTTTAGAACTACTATCCTAAGTAAGAACGTGGCTGTTATCAATGCTACTAACGCAGTGGAGTTTGGTCAACTAATTGACGACCCGAATATTACAGATAAAATTCTGTCGTTAGTACGCAAGAACGAAACCTTCTACTTTAAAAAGGACAACTCTTTTTACTACGGAATGTTTTACCCTGATAATCAAGGTGATTTTGTGGTCTTTACAAAAGAACCCGGAGCTGAATATGCCTCTCAAATCAAGAGTTTACTACTGATATTGGGTATTGTTTTACTGTTGGGACTATTGGCTATTTACTTATTAAGTCGCTATATCTCTAATGTGGCGTACAAGCCGATTAAGAATATAGTACAACAGGTAAACGAAGTAAACTACTCAAACTTAGAGCAAGGAATTGCTGTGCCTAAAACAGATGATGAGTTAGAAGAACTTATCACAACGTACAACAAGCTATTGGCTCGATTGTCTGAAAGTTTCCTTGTACAAAAGAACTTCATCAACTATGTGTCTCACGAATTTAAAACTCCGCTTACGGCCATTAGCGGTAGCTTAGAGGTGTTTGCACAAAAAGAACGCTCTCCTGAAGAGTATAAACAGGTAACCCAAGAGGCCTTAGACAATGTATATAAGATTGAAAGTATCTTATCTAACTTGCTGTTGTTATCGGGATTAAAAAATGCAGAACACCAGTCACAGCTTGTGCGTATAGACGAATTGATATGGGATATTAATGAGGCATTGCACAATAAGCTAACGGAGTTTAAAACACAACTGCACATTGACATACAGGTAAACGACTTCTCGTTGTTAGAGTTCAAAGGAAATGAAACGTTGATTCACTTGGCATTGTACAACATCATTGAAAATGCCATCAAATACTCTAATAACAATCCGGTTGAGATTGTATTAAAGTCTGTCAATAGTCGTCTAAACGTTGTGGTTACAGACCACGGCAAGGGTATTGCCCCTGACGATTTAACCTTTATCAAACAAACGTTTTATCGCGGTAAGAATGTAGGAAATATCAAAGGAAGTGGTATTGGGTTATCACTTGCTACGATTATCTTTGACCAACATAGTATAGGCTTTGATATACAGTCGTCTCTAAAGAATGGTACTGTTATCACATTGACGTTTTAGGTAGTCAAACAAAAGGACATCTATTGATTCCCATCTGATTTTAAAACGATTACGTCTTCCTTATAAGGCTTTGTCGTTTTGTCAAACAAGTCTATCTCATCACAACCAACCCCACAAGGATAAGTTGATGATGCAACACTAATTGAGAAGGCTTTATGTAAGTTAGAAAACAACAATCCCTGTAAGCAGCGTAGTTCAGTTGATATAAAGTTTAGGCTGTCGCATACATCTAAAGCCATTATATCCGTAACTATACTGCACACCCTCTCTATACCAACTCCCCCATTAGGAATAACGGAGAATAGCTATTCATTACTTGACAACAACAATAAAATAGTAAAGCTAAAGAGGTCCGTTTAATCCCCTATTTTTGTTTTTTATAACCGTACTGTTCGATAAACATATCCGCTAAAGTAATTGCGGTCATTGCCTCAACAATAGGCACTGCCCTTGGTAACACACAAGCATCGTGGCGACCTTTCCCTTGTACTGTAACGACTTCATTTGCGCTATTGATAGACTGCTGGTCCTTCATCAAAGTAGCCGTAGGTTTAAACGCTACACGAAAATAGATATCCATACCATTACTGATACCACCTACTATTCCGCCTGCGTTATTAGTAGCTGTTTTTCCATCAGGCAAGATAACGTCATTATGCTCACTTCCACGCATCGTTGTACCAGCAAACCCACGTCCGAACTCAACCCCCTTAACAGCGTTAATCCCTAACATTGCCTTTGCCAACTCCGCATCTAAACGGTCAAAAACAGGTTCGCCTAAACCAACAGGAACGTTTTGAACCACACAGAAGATAGTTCCCCCTATTGAGTCCCCATCTTTCTTTACCGCTTTGATTAACTCCTCCATTTGAATTGCAATAGCAGGATCAGCACAACGCACTGGGTTTTGTTCGATTGTAGAAAAGTCGAGTTCCTGATACGGCTTATCAATTGAAATATCACCTACAGACGCCACATAGGCAGTAATCTTAACAGAAGACAACACCTGCTTAGCAATAGCCCCAGCTACTACCCTACAAGCAGTTTCACGAGCAGAACTACGTCCTCCTCCGCGGTAATCTCTATGCCCGTACTTTTGGTCGTACACATAATCAGCGTGGCTCGGGCGGTAAACATCCTTAATATGGTCGTAATCTTTAGACTTTGGATTTGTATTTTCAATGATAAAGCCAATTGGCGTACCCGTTGTTTTACCCTCAAAAATACCCGACATAAAGCGCACTTCATCAGCCTCTTTACGTTGCGTTACTATCTTCGATTGCCCTGGTTTACGTCTATCCAACTCTGCTTGAATTTCCTGTAAATCCAATGCTATTCCCGCCGGACAACCGTCAATGATACCACCAATCGCATCACCGTGCGACTCGCCAAATGTTGTTACTCGAAAACGATTACCAAATGTATTACCTGCCATAACCTGTGTATTTACTACAAGTTTACTACATTTTTCATAGATAGCGTGTCTGTTTTGGCATTTTTATACGTGAAAAACACTTATAAATCTTGTTTTAATAGCAGAATATTAAAAAAGTAACTAAACAAGAATAATACAAGGGAACCCTCCAAAACCTCAATCAACAGAGATAGTTATATGTCAGCAAAACAATTTATTCATACTCACAAGACACTGAATAGCAACCTCATATACAATCATACAAACAAGGTAACACAAAGAAAACAAGCCACTATAATACTTAATAACTTCAGTAGCCCAACTATCAGTTGATTGCGTAACCCCTTAAAAGTAGACATAAAAAAACGAGGTATTGCTACCTCGTTTTATACTATTAAAAATAATCGAATCTTAATTTGTTTTGTACATAACAATTGATGTACCCTAAATAATCGCGGAATTTAGGTAAACGGTGAGAGTCCTCTACAAATAATATTTCACTGTTGTAAGACTCTTTTTCTTGAAATCCTTTATAATCGATTACTTCATCTTGTTTACCAATCAAGATAAACGCATCTTTAGGATCGTCTATAGTAATCAAACTATTCTTTAAATTGTCTGGAAACTCTAAATTTGAACCTTTGCGCATGCTGTAATCTAAAAGTGGACTAACCATTACAAGTACAGACGCTAATCCTTTCTTCTTTCTACGTTCTCTCAACTGATAGGCAAAATTAGCACCGGATGAGTCTCCCATAAGAATTACTTGCTCCTCTTCAGCTATACTCGCTTCAACGATATTTAAAATACCATTAAAGTCCGATTCAGGTGTCCATTCAACACAATAGCTTGACGAGCTTTTAAACAACTTTTTGAAGTCTTGGAATTTACGAGAAGTACGGTCAGACCCGTATCCGTGAAAATAAATCATTATCATGGGCGTAGATTTTAGTCTTTATTACGAAGAGTTAAATTACGAAGTTTTACGGGGTTTAAGAAATGATAATTGTCAATTTAACAATAAATAATTCGAAAACTGTACTATTTTCTATAAAACCTCTAATCTACACGCTGTAAGATGCTTTTACAACCTATTGTTAATCAGCTTATTTTGTTAAAAATAAAGTGTATTTTTAGCCTTATATATTTTTTAGATGAAAAAACACCTTGTATTACTTAGCCTATTCTCTTTTTTAGGATGTCAAAACAATAAAATTGTTAGTTTGCACGAGCGTATTACCTATACACCTACGTTGTATGAACCAAAAAGAGAAGTAATCGGAATAGACGAAACAACAGGCAAAGAGCGCTTTACAACGCGTTTAGTATCTTATCGACAAGATGTAAACCACAACAAAATAGTAGCGATACGTATTAAAGAAAACCAGTTGAGCTATACTGTACAAGGGTGGTATCCATCATCTGGATTATCTGTAAGTAAAATGTCGTTATCTAAAGAAAAGAGCATTGACAACGATACGCTTATACTAACGCATCAAATTCACATCACAAAACAAGCGGGTAAAGAGTCTGCTATGGTTTACGGCTATAACTTTAGACAAGCCAACAAAGCGCAAATCAAATCAAGTTATATAGCTGTTATCATTCGCCTTACAGACACTAATGGAGTATTAATTGACGAACAGGTTATAAGGTTATAATCGTATTTATTAGAGTATTTATTTATAATTACAAAACTAAGTAAAACAATTATCACCAATACATAATTACATAGCTTACAAAACAATAACCTTTTAAATACAGTTGTAAACGTAAAATAGCCAAGGATTACCCTGGCTATAAAAATAAGTTAACCAAGAATAATTCGAAGTGTTGTTCCTCTATTTTTAAAACTTTCGATTTTAAAATAAGCATTTATTAAATCACATCGATCTTGAATATTGTTTAGACCTAAACCACGTTTCACTCTCTTTACATCAAAACCTACTCCATTATCTTTAATCAATAATTCTATTCCTCCCTCATTAAGTTTTCTAAAAATAACAATACAATTACTTGCCTTTGCATATTTATGAACGTTTTGCAGAGCCTCTTGTATTATTCTGTATAAATGAATTTTATTACGATGACAAAGATTTTGTAACTCTATCTCAGGAGCAATAATTAATGTAAACTCTGTGTTCTCATTTCGATTTTGTATATTTACTAAGTCTTCTAAAAGTTGATTATAAAAGCTAATTTTAAAGCTTTCTTCATTATCAAGAGAATGAGATACACCTCTAATATACTCTTCTACTTCTTTTACTTCATTAACCAATAACTTTCGTTGCGTATCCAATGTATCTCTTGTAATCTGCATTAATGAAAAACGAGTAACAAAAAGCTTATTTAACACACCATCGTGTAGTTCTTTTGCGACCTCTTTTCTTTCTTGAAAACGAGCCTGTCCCATTTTATCATGCAGCGTTAAAATAGAAGTATAATACTTCTCTGTATCTTGTTGAAATAACTTAACCATTTTTATTTCTCGTGACTTCTGTCTATATAAAATAACAAAAAAGATAAGCATTGCTAAACCTATCATTGTACTACCTACTTGTGCTATGACATCTTTTTGGTTTTGTAGTTTTTTATTAGCTTTTATTAAATAATCAGCTTCAGAACTAATACGAGCAAAAGTATTTTTTATCATTCTATTTTCATCTGTCAATACATGATCTAATTCCTCATAGCGAATAAAATACTCTTGATGATAAACCGTATCAAATCTCAACAATTTAGATAAAACTTCTTTTTCTAAAGCAAGGTCATTTAACTTTACAGAATAATCTTTAACCTCATTCAAAAGGCCAATAGCTTTATCAACATTTCCTTTTAAAAAAAGCAATTCACCTAAAACTACTTTTGTAGTATTTTCTTCTTTATGATGCTTATGCTTTATACATAGAGCAATTGCCTTTTGTAACTCCTCTTCAATACCGTCTAATTGCTTTAATCCAATACTTGCTTTGGCTTTTAAAACTATAAATTGTGCTGTTAGTAAGTCGTCATATAAGCTTTCTTTTCCTAAATATTCTTTAATTGTTTGATCTACAAACGAATAAACCTTATTATAATCCTCTTTTTTAAGATAGGCCTCTACTAAGTTCTTATATACTGTTACAAAATTCAAACGTTTTGTATTTTCATTATAAACCTGATCAATACGAGGATCATTTAAATACTCAAGAGCACTATTCAAAGTAAGAATTGCTTCATCAACCTCATCAAGTCCAACTAAAATACTTCCTAAAAGGAATTTTGAAACATAATCGACTTTTATATCATCTTGGTATTTATTTAAACGTATTAATTTTAAAATATTCGTTTGCGCTTCAGTAAATATTCTATTATTAAGTAAAACAACTGCCTTTGAACGATAAACATCCCTTAACTCAAGCGTATCATTTATATTAGTATATAAATACTCTGCCCTCGTGTAATAATAAAATGCTGTATCCAGAACAAACTTATTCTCATAATTTGTCCCCTTTAAATAATAACTTTTAGCTTCATGATTAACATCATTGACACTAATAGATAATTCTGATAATAAATCAATATAAGATATATCAGCATTGACTTTTTGTATATAATAGATTAATAAACTTCTTGCTTCTTCGGTATTAGGCATTTTCTTTATTAACTGACCAACAGAATCAATAAATGCTTTACTACTATCATTCGCCGTAAATCTATCATATTTATCTACAGATTCTCTAATAAAATTTACTTGAGTATCACCTGTATTATTTTCTCTCTGACAAGCAACACACATCACACAAATCAGTGTAATAAAAACAATATAACCAACCGTTATTTTTATTTTTTCTAGCAACACATCCATCGAGCACTAATTAACTTAAATCTAAACTACAATATATCAAACCATTAATTTGATACCTTAAAAACATTAATCAAAAATAAACATTATAAATTAATTTATGTTACATACAAAAGAATAGCTAATTTTTTTAATCCAAAAAAAACACTACTTATTGCAATTTTACAATTATTTAAAAATATTTTCAAAGAACAAGTCTTACTATATTAAATGAAATCTTATTTTTTTCTAAAAACTAATAAAATAGTAGTACCAACGCCTAAATTACTTTTGATTATAAACTGTCCCCCTACAAGTTCCGTTCGTTCTTTTATATTCTGAAGCCCTTGTCCATATTTAATCCCTCGTTGATCAAAACCTTTACCGTTATCATTAACTTCTATTTGAAATATATCTTCACTCTGTGGTCTTATAGTAACATAACACTTAGTAGCTTGTGAGTGCTTTTGTACATTTTGCAATAACTCCTGCAAAATTCTATATATATTAATCTTATAATGATGAGATAATTTATCTAAGTTTAATTCCTCTTCAATGTAGAAAATAAACTTTATAGCCAAATTCCTATTCTGTAAATCAACCAATTCTTTCAATAATAGACTAAATCGTTCTACAAGCATACTATTTTCATTTGCTAAAGCATGTGATACATCTCTTAAATATTTTTCAATATCTTTTATTTCACTTACAAGTAGATCCCTCTGTTCTTTAAAGTTTTTTCTACTTAATTGGATTAGCGAAAAACGCGTTATAAATAGTTTATTTAACACGCCATCATGCAGTTCTTTTGCTATATCATTACGTTCACTTTCTTGAGCCCCAGACATTTGATTATGACTTTCAATAATTGAATTATAGTATCTTTCTGTATCTCCTTGCAACATACGAGCAATAAATAACTTTCTATTTCTTTGTACATAGAAAACAATTAACAAAATCAATAAAGAAACCAAAAATAAAATACCACTAATTAATACGATATTACTCTTTTCTTGTTTTAAAGCAGCATTAGACTTTTCCAAAATAGCTGTTTCATACTTAATCCTTGAAAATTTATTTCTTGTTAGATTATTCTCATCTATAACACGTCTACTTAACGACAAATAGGTATTAAAATTCTCAGGAGATTTGTCTTCTACGTACTTTAACAACAATTCTATAGCACTTAGATTTGTTTGAAAATCATCGTGTTTCTCAGCATAGTCTATTACATCCTTAATAATACTATCTGCGGTTTTTGGTTTATTGCTCAAATAATAATATTCTGCTAAACATAATTTCGCAGAATTCTCTAAAACATAATTTCCAAACTTTACCGAAATATCCATAGACCTATTAACTAAGCTACTCACATTAGATAGATCTCCATTTTTCATTTTGGCGATTGCTAAATTTAATGCTAAAGCAGAGTAAACTTGTTTATCAATAGGGTGATCAAAATTAATGTAGTTGTCAATCGCTTGTTGTAAATAAGTAATAGCTGAATCATAAAGCTCTTGCTTTATATAAATACGAGCAATATTATTATGAATATTTGCACGATTCAATCTTCTATAATAGTCAGTTGAAGAATTAATTAATTCTTTAACGTCTAACAATTCATATGCTTGATCATATAAACCTATTGCCTCGTCGTTTTGTCCTAATCCAACGAGTATTTCTCCCATGATACAATATTGTTGAAATAGTCTCTTAGCATCACGATTACTTAATCCATAACCAATAGATTTAGTCATTTGATTCTCTGCCTCTCCATATATAGAGTTTCCTACTAAAAGTTCAGCCTTGTGAATATAGACTTCTTCTAAATCTAAAGAATCTTGGGTTCTTAAAAATATTTCCTCTGCTCGTGTAAAGAAAGCATAAGAACTATCCATACTATATTTATTTTCAAAAAACTTTCCTAATAACATATAAGAACGAGCCATATCAGTAGAGTCTTTTGCTTGTTCTGCGTATTTTAAAAGATGATGTGAAAAAAGTTTATCAGCTTTTGTTTTCGATATAAAACGATATATTATTTCTCTATTTTCTTTAGTATTAGATAAACCTAAAACCTTTGATTGTATATCTCCAAGCTTTTTTGCTTGTATACTATCTTGTCTATAATAGTCATATTCTTTTATAAAAGTATTTATCGTCAAATTATCTGAGCGAAACGTTTGCTGTCTACTCTTTTGACAACTATACAACGCTATTAGTAACGTAAATAATATTAATATTCTTTTAATGAAGTCTCTAAAATACATATAATTAAATAACAAGATAAAAGCTATTCTGACACTGTGCGAAGTTACTATTATTTAAACATATACTAATATGATATGTCATAGTTTATATGAATAACAACATAATTCATACTATTCACCTAAACATATTACGATTTGAAAGATCAAGAAAATGCAATAAGTACACTTACAATTGAAAAACATTTTTAACACAAGACTACTTCGATGAGACAATAAAAACAAAAAAAGCACCCCTTTTATCAAGGAGTGCTTTCTATATAAAGTAAGAATCGTCTTATTTATTATGAGGGAATATCTTCAATACAGAAGAACAATTCTCTCTAATCTCAGCTACTAATTCAGGATGCTCATTCAATTTCAATCCAAAAGAAGGAATCATTTCTTTGAATTTCGCTTGCCATTCAGCAGATTGGAACTCTTGTTTAAAACACTGAGAAAGTAATTTCAACATAATAGGTGTAGCCGTTGACGCACCAGGAGAAGCTCCTAATAACGCAGCAATTGACCCATCAGCAGAGTTTACGACCTCTGTACCAAACTGTAAAATACCTTTACCGTCTTTATCTTTTTTGATAACCTGAACACGTTGTCCAGCTTTCTCTAATGTCCAATCTTCATCTTTAGCGTCTGGATAATACGCTCTTAACGCTTCGTAACGAGATTTTTCAGACTGTAATACTTGTCCGATCAAGTATTTAGTCAAATCCATATTACGCATTCCCACACCAAGCATTGGTCCAATATTATTCATCTCTAATGATTTGAATAAATCAGCATTAGAACCTTGCTTTAAAAACTTAGTAGAGAAACCAGCATAAGGACCGAATAACAAAGAATGCTTTCCGTCGATAAAACGAGTATCTAAGTGAGGTACAGACATTGGAGGCGCTCCAACAGATGCTTTACCATACACTTTAGCCATGTGTTTTTTCACTACTTCAGGATTACGACATACAAGCCACTCACCTCCTACAGGGAAACCACCATAACCTTTACTCTCTGGAATATCAGCCTTTTGTAACAACAAAATAGCTCCACCACCAGCACCTACAAAGACAAACTTAGAGTTAACTACTTTCTTAGCCCCTGTTTTGCGATCTGTAGAAGAAACCGTCCAAACATCACCTTTGCGTTTAATATCTGTAACTTGAGTATTAAAACTCATATTTACACCATTCTCGCTCTTTAAGTGATCAAATAACTGACGAGTTAAGTCTCCAAAGTTAACATCTGTTCCTAACGGCATATGCGTAGCAGCATAAACATCATCAGTTTTACGGTTGTCCATTAATAACGGAGCCCACTCTTTAATTTGTTTTGGATCTTCAGAAAACTCCATTCCGTGGAATAACGGATATTTTTGCAGTTCTGCATAACGTTTTCTCAAGAAGTTAACGTTATTCTCTCCCCATACAAAGCTCATATGAGGCACAGTATTAATAAAGCTATTTGGCTTTTTAAGAATATTTTTCTTCACCAAATAAGACCAAAATTGTCGAGACACTTCAAATTGTTCAACAATATTGATTGCCTTAGTAGCATCAATTGTACCGTCTGCTTTTTCAGGCGTATAATTTAATTCACAAAACGCAGAGTGTCCAGTTCCGGCATTATTCATTGCATCAGAACTTTCGGCAGCCGCACTGTCGAGACGCTCAATAACCTCAATGGTTAAGTTTGGTTTCAGCTCTTTCAATAGGACACCGAGTGTAGCACTCATAATTCCTGCACCTACCAAAACAACATCAGCCTCTGATTTTTGTATACTTGACATTATATCGGATTTATTTTTTTGCAAAATTAATCTATATTATAGAGAAATTGTAGGAATCTCTCAAAAAATATTTTAAAAAGACAATTTAGAATTTATTCATATAATCTTGAAGGATTATAGTCGCGGCTATTTCGTCTATCAACGCTTTATTTTGTCGCTGCTTTTTCTTCAACCCACTGTCTATCATTGTTTGAAATGCCATCTTAGAAGTAAAGCGTTCGTCAATACGCTCTACTGGCATTGCCGGAAAGTTCTTTTCAAACTTCCCAATAAACTCATTTAACAAAGGAACTACTTCAGATGGTTCATTATTTAAGCGCTTAGGTTCTCCTATAATCACCTTTTCCACCTTCTCCTTTGCAAAATATTCTTTTAAAAATGGCAACAATTCCGATGTATCAACCGTCGTTAAGCCTGAAGCTATTATTTGAAATTCATCAGTAACCGCAATTCCTGTGCGTTTTTTACCGAAGTCGATAGATAGTAATCTTGCCATTTTTATATGTATTCTTTTTAATAATTAAATGTTCCGTATTCTGATGTAATCGTTAGTTTCTTCTCTTCTGAAGCCTCTACACGACCAACAATTTGTGCTTTTACATTAAACGATTCTGAAATAGCAATAATATCTGCTGCTACTTCTGGCTTAACATAAAGCTCCATTCTGTGACCACAGTTGAACACTTGATACATTTCTCTCCAATCCGTATTAGATTGTTCCTGAATCAACTTAAACAAAGGTGGCACAGCAAATAAATTATCTTTTACAATATGTAAATTATCTACAAAGTGCAATATTTTCGTTTGTGCTCCCCCACTACAATGCACCATTCCGTGTACGCTATCCGCTTTGTATTTAGACAGAATAGCTTTGATAATTGGCGCATACGTTCTTGTTGGAGACAATACCAACTTACCAGCGTCTATTGGAGAACCCTCCACAGCATCAGTTAAGTTCACCTTTCCTGAATACACTAATTCTTCTGGTACAGACGAGTCAAAACTCTCTGGATATTTTGCTGCTAACGAGTGATCAAACACATCGTGTCTTGCTGAAGTAAGTCCATTACTCCCCATTCCACCATTGTATTCTTTTTCATACGTTGCTTGTCCGAATGACTCTAATCCTACGATTACGTCACCAGGTTGAATATTCGCATTATCAATCACATCACTGCGTTTCATACGAGCAGTTACAGTCGAATCAACAATAATTGTGCGAACTAAATCTCCCACATCTGCTGTTTCCCCTCCTGTCGAATGGATCGTTACACCAAATGCTTTCAATTCTTTAATCAAATCCTCAGTACCATTGATGATAGCAGAAATAACCTCACCTGGAACCAAGTTTTTATTACGACCAATTGTACTTGACAACAAGATATTATCCGTTGCACCAACGCACAATAAATCGTCGATATTCATAATAAGCGCATCTTGAGCAATTCCTTTCCAAACAGAAATATCTCCTGTCTCTTTCCAATACATATAAGCTAAAGACGATTTTGTACCTGCTCCATCAGCGTGCATAATCAAGCAGTAATCTTCATCTCCTGTTAAATGGTCTGGAATAATCTTACAAAAAGCTTTAGGAAATAACCCTTTGTCAATGTTCTTAATAGCATTGTGAACATCTTCTTTTTCCGCAGAAACTCCGCGTAGTGCGTATCTATTGTTAGTATTCATAAAAAGTGTGTTGTTTGCGCAAATTTAAGCTTATTGTTGATGTAAAGCAATGTTATTTTAGAGCAACATTATTTTTATTTCTCAAAAAGCCATAGCCTTGAATACAAAGCAAAAAAAAATCTACCGCCTTAGCAGTAGATTTCTATAAATCTGTTAGATAGTTTTTAATACATCTATCAAAATATCAATATCTTCTTTTGTATTTTCGTGACTAAAAGAAAGTCTTAAACTCGGTTTCTTTAAATCCTCAGCACATAAAAACTGAGACAATACGTGAGACGGTTTTTGGCTACCTGATTGACAAGCACTACCTCTTGACACAGCAATTCCCTTCATATCTAATTGAAACAACATCATTGCTGCTTTCTCTTCTGACAAAGGTAATAACACGTTTAAAATATTGTAAAAACCTGTTTTATTTCCATTAAAATGTACATCTGGATACACTTCAACTAATCGCTTGCTACAATACTCTTTTAACGAAGTAATATGAGCGCGTTCTTCATCCAACAGTTCGTACGCCATTTCTAACGCTTTAGCCATACCAACTACTTGGTGTGTTCCCTCTGTTCCTGCGCGAAGTCCTTTTTCTTGCTCCCCTCCAAACATTACCGGTCTCAACACGTTTTTCTTGCGAATAAATGCAAAACCAATCCCTTTTGGTCCGTGGAATTTATGAGCACTTGCCACAATAAAATCCACAGGAATTTCAGCTAAATCAATTCTTGTTTTACCAACCGATTGCACTGTATCGCAGTGAAACAAAGCATCATTTTCTTGACACATAGTAGCCACGCGTTTCAAATCAAGTTCAGTACCAACCTCATTGTTTACGTGCATTAAACTCACCAAAGTTGGCTTATCACCCTCTTTCAATAATTGTTCAAGTTGCTCGTAATCAATTTCACTTGTTTCTTTTATATCTAAAAACACCATCTCCACACCATACTCAGCATTTAATTGCTTAATTGTGTTTAACACAGCGTGGTGTTCTAATTTTGTACTAATAATTCTCTTAACTCCTAAATCTCTAACAGCAGAGCGCAAAATCCAGTTGTTACCTTCCGTTCCACAAGAGTTAAAAATAATCTCAGAAGAACTAACGTTAAACTGTTTTGCGATTATCTTTCGTGCATTTTCAATTAACGCCTTTGCGTGTCGTCCAATAGAATAAGTAGATGACGGGTTTCCATAATCATCTCTTAATACTTTAATCATTTCCTCTACTACTTCAGGACGCACAGATGTTGTTGCTGCACTGTCAAGATATACTTGTTTCATTTCCTAATAATTTGTTGGTATTAATACTATGCTTTACACAGAAAGCAGTTGTTGTGTTTTTTAGTTAATCAATAAGCAAATATAATAAAAACTCAAAAAAAGAACACAACTATATTAACGTTTTTATATATTATATGGTTATTTTTAATTTATTCGACATTATCTATGATAATATCCTGTTCTTTTAAGACCTTTTTAGCAATGATTCCAAATAAAAGCAAATATACAAAGCACAATAAACTAACAATATACGATTGGTGTATTCCTATTATATCAGCCACTTTTCCTTGTATAGGTGGAATAATACCTCCTCCTAAAATCATCATAATTAAGAAAGAAGACCCTTGTGCAGTATATTTTCCAAGACCAATAATTGCAATATTAAAAATAGCTGGCCACAATACACTACAAGCTAATCCACCTGCTAAAAAAGCATAAACAGCAGTCATACCTGTTGTCATCAATCCAATCACCATTGCTACGAGTCCAAATGTACTAAATAACACCATTGTTCTGGCAGATTTATTTTTACTCCAAAAAGAGAATAAAATTTGAATAACCACACAGATGATATAATAGTACAAATGTTGAATATCATTTCCTGCTAACACATTGGCAAACAGTACAACAACGTACGCTAACAAAGGAACTACCACTAAAGCTAATACGCGTTTTATTTTACTTAAATTAAATACGCTTACAGCACCTGCCCATCTACCAATCATCAAACTCCCCCAATACATCGAAATATAAGGCGCAATCTCTGACGACTGCAACGAACCAAACTCGTCAAGTTTTAATAATTCTCCCAAATTACTCCCAATTCCAACTTCAACACCTACATAAGCGAAGATAGCAAACATACCCAATAACAATTGCGGATACTGCATAGCTCCCCATCCTTCTTTATTCTTTCTACTGCTCACATAAGCAAAAGCGATACTCCCTGCAATAACGACTAACGCACCACAAAGCAACAAAATACGCTTGTTTTCTAAGGGCACTTTTAGTACTTCAATTGCCTGATTTATTCTCTGTAAAGGGTCTCCTTCAAGCAAAGCAACTTGTGGTAAATCACCATTTTCTAAACGTTGAGCCAATAAGATACGTTCCGATTCTAATTGCTCAATATCTTTACTCGCCTGACTACTATATGTTCCAAAAACAGGAATAAACAATGCCATTAGTAAGCCAGTCATAATTAACAATAACTTAATCGACTTACTTGCAGGCTCAATCTCCTCTGTGCTAACTCCGGCTGGAATCTTCTTTGAAAAGTAAAACATCGCTGCCGCAAGTAAAAATAGTCCACCAACAGCGGCATATAAAAAGGTCATCGTATCCAAACTTAAATGCTGAATTTGATCATCTGTCAACGCTTCCGTACTTCCAAAAAGCGCATACGCCATTAAAAGCGGACCTACCGTTGTCCCCAACGAATTAATTCCCCCTCCAAGACTCACTCTACTCGTTCCCGTTTTAGGATCTCCCAGAGAAATAGCCAACGGATTAGCGGCAATCTGCTGTAGTGAAAACCCAAGAGCCACGACAAACAAGCCAACCAACAACGCTACGTAAACACTCACCTGTACTGCCCATATCATTGCAGCTGCCCCGATAGCAGAAAACAGTAATCCATAAACAATAGAGCGTTTAAAGCCCCAATTACCAATCAAATCTTTTCGCTTGTAAGAACTCACTAAAAACAAGATTAACGCCCCAAAATAATAAGCTGTATAAAAAGAAAAATCGATAAGTTGTGATTGAAACTGGTCTAAATGAAAGAAAGCTTTACAGAAAGGAATAAAAATACTATTACCCGCAGCAAAAAAGCCCCAAAAGAAGAAAACGGTAACCAATATATACAACGCTGGATAATTGGTTTTTACAGATGATTTACTCATATATAAGTTGTTGGATTACAATTTTATTAAGTTTTTCAAATATAGATAAATCATCTTTGCAGTAAGCAAATAATCAGATCAAAATAAACAAATGCTCCTGTTTAACCTAAACTCAAAAAGCAATACCCAGCATTGTACCTTCAAAAAGTTAGTCTTACCAACAGAAAATAGCGTTAAAAAACGATTAACTACGCTGTATTTTTACTTTATCCCAAGAAAAAAACTATTTTTGTCACTGAAAATAATTTTAAACTTCATATGAAAAAGTTTTTAGCCATTGCAAGTATATCTTTGCTAACTGTTTTATCGTCGTGTGACGACGGTGATCTTGTATTTAAAGACATCGATTTCAGTAAAGAAACTTCTGTACAGAAATGTAGCACAGTAGGTGCAGAAAAGATATTCTACAAACTTCAGAAAGACGAGGCACTTATCCTTGTAGTGGATGCAGAAAACCTAATGAAAGATCCAAGTGTACACGCAGTTTCAGTTGAGATTGACGGACAAAGTACATCATTAGACTATAGAAAATATACAGATAAAGTAGATAGTAAATCTATCTGTAACTTACCACCTCCTGCTTCACCATCGGTGGTTCAAAGCATTCCTGCATCACCAGGGGGAACAGTAGTTATCAATAGAGAAATTGCTTTAAACAACAATACTTCTGAAACAAACAACTCTGTATCGTTGACTTACCAATACGCGTTTTACTTACAGAACATCAACTTCAAAGAGGGAGACACGAACATTAAGTACGATAAAATGTTATTTGGAACGAATAATTATGCTAACCGTACTTTAGAATTTAAGTTTGCTGGAACAGACGGAGTCTTAAAAGTATTAAATGAATGTGAGGGACGCACTGTTACGCTTTCTAACAGAGAGGCTGTTTTAGTTGGTTTATCAATTGATGAATTACCTAATGAAGAAACTGTTAAAACGATTAACTTAGACAATGAAAGAGTAGCTACATTTAGATATTACAGTCGCACGGGAATTAACCTTCCTAACGTATGTAAATATGAAGGAGATATTCCTGGTTCATCTGAAGCAAACGTAAACAAGTTAGAAGAACTGTGGACTGCTACTAAAGGGCAAATTGTTATTGAAACACGTAAGACAAATCCTATTGAAGGACCAGCAAAATTGGTTCATAAAGTAACACTTAAAGGGGCACACTTTATCAAAGACCAGTATGACAACCTTTCTTTTACAAAAGATATTGTGTTAGGTGAATATACTACTGATATTAAATAACATAGATTATATATAACTAAAAAATGCCACCTGATTAGGTGGCATTTTTTTGTTTTGTATTTTGAACAACTTTTTTATATAAAAAAATAATTTTCATTATTTATTTCAATTATTTATATTTTTTACCAATCACTAAATCAACTATTTGAGGTAAATCCTCAACAATAGAGAGTATTTTATCTCTTAGAATTTTGGAGTTTTTTTCTAAAGAATACTCTGATTGATATAAAAAGAAAATAGTACCTTCTTTTACTAATTCTTCTCCACTCTCTCTCATAAATAATTTATAAAACCATTTTTTAGTCTCCTTATTGTATATAAAATCTATAGCATACCTATTTGAATGTTCCTCAGTACAAATGACCCTACCATTTTCAATTATAAAATCAAAATAAATAATACCTAAATCATATAAATTAAACACTATTTTGCTATTTGTTTCAGTAACTATTTTTTCTTGTAATAAATATTGTGTTATTAAACAAATCAAATAGTGATTTTGAACTGATTGATGTGAATTTCGAATGACAATATATTCTGAAAGGCAATCATCTTTAGCAAATAAATTATTTTTACTATGCAATAGTACATTAGGATACTTAACAAAATAATATTTCCAATCATAAGGATCCAATTTAGATGCTATTTGGTCAAAATCCAATTCCTTTAAATTTATTGATTCATTCTCTAAATCTTTAATTATATAAAGAAAATGTGTATTCAGAAATATTCTTGAAAACAAAGCTCGCTCATCATTTACCAAATTCACTTTAGCTAAGCTATTCATTTTGCCCTTTTGCTCTGAAAAATCAAAATTACTAAGAATAAATCTCCTAAGTGTCTTAGATGTAAAATTACTTGAATATTCATTTAACTCCTTCTTTTTAAACGCTAACTCTTTTAATATAAGAATACACCTATACATAAACGAAAAATCAAAAAGTGTCTCCTTAATACTTTCTGACCAATAAAAGAAACATCCTGTTTTTCCTTCAATTAAATCATTTAATACTTCATCAAAATATATTTCTTTTAAAAATGGCAGTAACTCACTTTTATGAGACTCATTTTTTAACCAAAGAAGTTTATGCTTTTCATGTTGTAAGTGTTCTTCAGAAGATTTATCAAAACATTGACTCACCAAATCAATATTATTTATATCTAGTATATTTGAAGTTTTCATAGAATCTACGAATGCAAAAAAACGCAACAATTCCTCAATTGGCTCATTTCCTACATCTCGAGTATGCGATTGATTTAAGGAAAATAATCTAATCAATTCTAATTCAGAATCAGAAACTTCATTTTTAAATCTTATCAAATAATACCACGCAGATAAATATCTAAATAGTAATTTTTTTGACAATGATTTATTATCAAAATATCCTTTATAATACAGCTCTTCACGCTGATTTTCAAAAAGTAATCGTTGCAAAGTTTTCTGGGAAAGTTCTATAAAATCAATATCTAAATGGTCTATCTGATAATTTTTAAGATCTTTAAATTCATCAAACAAATCTTTTTTTAAATTCCCTTCAGTTTGCTTTTTCAGATAAGAAATATGCAATAAAAACGCCTCAAAACCAAAATCTGAATCAGGATTTCCATTTCTATTTTTAAAAAAGAAATCTTGCCATTCTTCCCATTTTTCACCAGCTATAATTTTATTTTCTATACTACATTTTTCTATTATTTTAGCTCTTAAAATCTCTTGTGATGAAAGTTTAAAACCTCTACTATTCATATACAAATACAATCGCTCACCCTGCTCACTTAAATTTGTATCAAAATAATTAAACTCTATATAGTTCTCGATATAATCTAAAAAATCAAGCCATTCTATATCACTTTCTTGATTAATTTTTAATTTAAAAAAATCATAGTTTTTAATTATATTTTTTACAGTTACATCAAATATATACTCTTGTTCAAAGAAATTCGGATCTTCCCTAAAATCTTTTTTAGATAAAATATTGTTCAAAAATAATTTCAAAAACACATGAGCGGATTCACGAACTTTATAATCTAATTTAGAAGATTTATTTACAAAATAATTTCTAATAAACTCCTCTTGTAAGTCTAACTTATCATATAAAGCAATTAAAAGTACATAAAAAGTAGTCAAACGTTGCTGTCCATCAATCAGATAGAACTTTCCGGGGAATTCTTTATCGTGATAAGCATAAATAAAACCAAACTTTTGTTTATGCTTTACTATATTCAATTGCCTTTTTAAATGTTCAATTATTACGTTATCATTCATCTCAACTCCATCTTCTAAAATAGAGATTTGAGAAAATTGTTCTTTTTTTTCTTTGTATTTCTTTTGAATACTATTCCAAAATTTATTAACTTCTACTTGAGACCAAACATAATCACGCTGCAACTCAGGAATAATAAACTGATCTACTTCATTGTTTAAAAACAAATCCTTTAATACATATCTTCCTGTTCTCATATATTTTCTTTTATAAAATCTATTAATAACTTATAAGTATATTCGAGCCATAATGCATTTGCGTGCATATCTTCTTCTGCCCAATCAATCAGATGAGTTGAAAACCTTATTTCTACATCTGGGTTTTTTAAAAGTGCTAAGTTTTTACATACAGCATTAATTGTATGCTGAGGAACGAAATCACCTTGCGCCAACATACTTAGTAACAACTCTCTTTTTCTTGGAAAAACATTATTACTTAATGTACTATTATTCCCCTGCTCTAACAAGGCCAAATTCCCTATAAAATTCTCATTAATATTTAATAAACCTAAATTAGAGATTTCTTCTTCAATGTTATCATCCTCCAAACTAACTGCATTAATTTTCGCTTTCAATACATGATTAGAAGTTTTATTTAAAAACCAATTTCTATAGTGAACAACATCTTTTGGTTCAACTTTAGGAGTTTGAGGATAAATATGCTCAATACTCCATTTGTTAGTTGTATAGGTGTAAAAATTAAATCTATTTAAAAACTCGATTTTATATTTTCCATTATCAAATATCATTGGAAAAGCATTTATAGCTAAAAATATGCGATTTAAGATACTATTATCTGTACCATATTCTAAACTATTAATCCTTTGGTCTTCTTTTAGCTGCAAAGATTTATATAACCATTTATACAAAACTTTTTTTAACTCAGTTTTACCCAAATCTTTAATCGTTTCTATGGACTGACCAGTTACAATATAATAGCCTATCAAATGATACAACTCATCATCTGCATACCAGTTTATAAAACGTTTTGCTAAATTCTGTACTTCTTCCAACTTTTGTTCTGCTTGATGTGAATCATTTATTTCTTCCAAATATAGATTAAACAAAGCCATATCATCGTACTGAAAAACAGTACTATCCCCTTTATGCTTCATTTCAGAAAAGAAAACCTGTAGCACATCTAAATATTGTCTTTCTAAATTCTTTGGTTTCGCTAAATTTAAAATAGAGTTGATTCCTATATTCTCGTCTCTTTTATTAATAATGTTATATTTATAAAAAAACAATTGACTTTGCTTTTCGTTCAAAAACCATTGATTCAATTGATCCCAATTACGCGCCAAACGACTCCTGTTTTCTTGAATTTCTAAGAAGCTTGTATAAGTATTTTCTCTGCGTGTAGATTGTGTAAACAACAACCCCTTAACAAGATAGTAATTCGTTAAATCTACTTTATTGTCATTTAAATTTGAAAATACTTCTTCTGGAGAAGTTAATTCATCTTCAATATTAACAATAATTTTCACTTTACATAAAAGATAGTCTAAATAGGCATTTAACTCATCTCCTAATGACTTAAAAAAACGAAAAATACATTCTTTTGCATGAAATAAGTAATAAATATCTTGATGATTTTGTATAACATCGTTCTCTAAACCAAGTTCTAAAACACTTGCAAATACATCTTTAAACTTAACATTAGATTTATACCGTTGATGTACTACTATATCTTTAGCATAATTAATTCCTCCAAAAGCTTCAGATACATAAAACATTAAACTTAGAGTAGTTAAGCGCTGTTGTCCATCAATAACTTCAAGTAAAGAGGGATTCAGATAATTCTTTTTCACAGTTATATATTGCAAGTAATATTCAGATGCCTGCATTTTAAAAGCTTCATAAATATCAGCAAGCAACATAGGAACTTGATCACTTTTTGAAAATGATTTCCATTTATATCCTCGTTGATATGACGCTATATAATAATGCGACACATTTAAATCTTTCAGTAAAAATTTCGTCGAAAATATATGTGCAAGAGGATAAATAAACTCTTTCATAATTGTTTTAGGGTTAGGGTGAACTTCACAAAAATATACTATAACATTGCTTCTTAAAGCTATGTATTTATATTAATTACTATCAAACTTTTACACACTTTCATCTATTATAGCTAAAAATAGACTACTTTTTAATATCAGTCCAGGTTTATAGAGCTTAATTTATGTAAATATAACACTTGTCTAATTGGATCTAAAAGAAAATATGTAAAAGTAGTTACAAACTTAGGCAAGTCCTTTCATGAAATTCAACAAAAATGTAAACTATTAAATTTTGAATAAAAAACCGCATTATTTTGTATTTAATTCAAACTATATCATTTATATATCTGATTCTCTTTTCTAATATTATCTCTTTACTTCTTCAAAATTGTAATCTCACCTACATACTGACTTTTAGAGTTACTTTGTATCTCATCTGCACAAACTTGATACCAAAAAGCCCATACGTGAACCCGGTGATTTTCCCAGCTTTTAAATATTGGAAGAACTAATTTGTAATGCATCTCTTCAGCTTCATATTCGTAAATAGTGGACTCATGTACTATCGGATTGAACAAATAAACTACCAGTATGTTCTTTTTATCTGAATCTTCACTTGATTTAAACCTTCTCCATTGCATTGATAATTGAAGATTTGACATCATTTTTAAACTATGTAACTTCCGTTTTTTACCACGACCTGTAGTAAATCCCAACTTACTCATATCAATATACACGCGATTTCCATATTGAAAAGTTGCTTCTTTCATTCCTTTTTCAACCAAAAAAGGGGTTACCATTTTTTTCAGAGAATTAAGCCTGTAAAAAGGATTTGTGAACTCTTCTAAATTGGTAAAAAAGTTAGTCAAATATTCCTCTTCTTCGCCTGGATTTACACTTACATACGTTTTTTCATAAAAGAAATCCTTCTCTTCTTTAGTACCTTGATGACGAACCTCCGTGTGGTTTAGCACATTTTGCTTGGCTTTTTTAACCTCCACATCCACTTGTAAACATTCATTATTTTTTTTCATAGCTTTTGTTTTTTTTACGAACCAATTGATTTTAACCTCATTACAAAGCTATTTTATAATTTACTATCTTTTCTTCACCCTTCCACTTTTGTCCTTTCTTTTCTCTTTTTTTCCTTTCTTTTCTCTTTTTTTCCACTTTTGTCCTATTCCCATTTCTACGCATCCCTCTTGTTTTTACCTGCAAACATAGAAAACCACAAACTACTGTAAAACAAACAGATAGATATTTTACACCACCTTTTATTTAGCATCGCTTTGCATAAATGGTAGTCTTGCTTGCAAAACAGGGGCCTTTTCCGAAGAAGTCCCGATGAAAGCTACAACCGTTCTCGATGAAATGACTTAAAGAAACTCACACTTAGTTAAGGCATCATTTTTGAGCTTATACAAAAAATTGTCTATCAAATAATATTCTCAGTTTTATAAAAAAACAACACTAACGAATATTTAATTACCTTTTAACATATTATAATAAACACTACTCACTCAAAAAAACAAGACACTCACTAATATTTCAAAAATTACACGAAGTAATTTTACTAACTTTATAATAATTAAATAAAGTTAATTATGACTATATACAAACATAAACTTGTTTGCATTCTACTTCTTGTTACAACTTTATATAGTTGTAATAAACCAAAAGAAGATGAAAATTTATCTACCTCACATTTTGGGAAGTCTATTTCTTATGAAAAATTTCTATGGAAAGATGCTCGAAATGATACTTTACAAAAATCTTTTGTGTATTCATTTAATAATTGGGCAGCTGAAGCTAACTCATCCGTTACAATCACTTTAAATAATGGAGAAAACGAGTTAATTAAAAATAAGGTTCCTTACCATTTTTTAGTGAATGACACTCCTATTCCTGATGGCAAAATAATTTTAAAATCAACTAATAAAACTGGAGATACAATCAACTTAAAGTTAGTTATTCCAACCCAAATTAATACTGATTTTTTTGGATACATTACAATTGCTGACCACAATCTTGATCGTGTAAATGATATCGAAAACCCTAATAATACTAATATTTATAAATGGTCAGCTACACAAGAAATTCAAATGAATCCCTTGAAAGTTATATTACTTTGGGTATTAGCCATAACAGCTACTTGCCTATTTATTTATTTGTTAATCCTGAGACCTATTATTTTTAAAAGAATGGGAAAAGGACAAATTACTATTCAACAACCTTTCTTTAAAAACATAAATGTTAAAAATAACATTGAATTAGTTTTTACTAATAAAAAACATAAACAAGGATTCTTTAATAAAATATTTCAAGGAAAACGAACAACAATCACTAATAATTTCTTCACCAATCCTATTTACTTTACTCCGAGTGTAAAAAGTAAAATTAGAATTAGAACAGGAGGTCATTATAGTATAGAGCCCTTTACCACAACTTTTGAAAAGGGAATTATTTATGAGATAACAAATAATAACACTAAAGAAAAAATAACTATTACATATTTATAGACTATGGCACATACTTTAAAAAGAAGTTTATTCATTGGATTAGGAGGAACTGGAGCACAAGCATTATTACATACTAAAAAGAGATTTTTAGATACTTATGGTGAAGTACCACCTATGATTGGCTTTTTAGCAATTGACACAGATATAAGCACAGGAGAGAAAACAATTATGAGAGATAATATATTAGATGTTCACTCTAATAAAGATAATAAAGTCTCTTTTACTCCTTCTGAAATTATTCACATTGGTGTACAAGGTGCAGCTTCTGCATATCAAATAAACAAAGACACCATTTTTGATTGGATGCCACAAGAAAATGAGTACGCTTTAAGAAATTTATGGCAAGGTGCTGGTCAGGTAAGAACAAATGGTCGTTTTGGTACATATTTCAACCAAAACAACATTATGAATGCTGTTCAAACTAAAATTAATGCTATTCAAAATATAGATATAGCAAACCAAAACAAGTTCATTCCTAAAGATGCAGGAATTGAAATTAACTTTGTCTTTTCTATTGCAGGTGGTACTGGAAGCGGAACTTTTATTGATACGGTTTATTTAGTTAAGCACGCTTTAAGAGGTAATGATAATATTAAGTCTATCGGATTTGCAGTGTTACCAGATGTATTTAATGCAATGCAACAAGGTATTTCTATGGCAAATACAAGACCTAATAGTTATGGAGCTTTAATGGACTTAGATTATTTAATGAGTAAAGATGTACATAACTTCGGGTTATCAATCAATCTAAATCAACAAATAATTCCTGTTACAGAAAACCCTTTTGATATTTTATTTACCATAGGTAATAAAAATACCAGCGGTGCAGTTGTAAATCATATTTCAGATATTTCAGAACAAATTGGACTTGCTATGTTCACAGGGGCAAGTGAGTTAAGTGCTAATGTAAATAGTGTTTACGATAATGTCTTAACAGTTCTATCTGGAGGTCAATTAGATATTCTAAATAAACGTGCTTGGGCTTGTGGTATGGGAGTTAGTGAATTATATTATGATGGAAATACGCTCGGAAATATT
>NZ_FNDQ01000039.1 GCF_900099675.1 Myroides phaeus | reverse complement strand
TCGCATTAATTTAAATGGAATGAGCCCGGTAGAATACCGAGCTCATTATATTAAAAAGATTGCATAACTTCGTCCAACTTTTTGGGGTCAGTCCAAACGGTAATAACCCTTTTTATTTTCACCTTTTTTTATTTCCTAAGAGCAGTTCGCAATAATTACTACTTTACTTATAATCTTCAAAAACACTTGCGATAAGCGATTTGCACCTAAGTGAATTCCCCTAAACCAAAACAAATCGATAAAGAATAAAACACTAAACGCATCGTTGGCCCCTGTTTCTCAAAAAGCCTCTATTTGGCTGTAAGTCAGTAACCACACTCCTTAAAATAGTTTCCTATGGGAATTAATCGTAAATGAGTCGTAAATAAGTCGTATTTCGTTCGCGAAAAAGGCCTTTAGGTGAGGTATCTACGACTTATCTCCGAGTTATCTTCGACTAATGTACATATGAGGTTATGACAATCCCTTTGTTTATAAGGGATTGCGGACAGTTGAGTACAAAAGTGGGACAGAGTTTATAATGCATTTGATGTCATTTGATAGCATATGATGTCAAAATAACCTCTTTGAAAAAAAGTATTTGCAGTTAGTATTAATTTTGCTTTAGAAACTACAAACACAGGGATTATGATTCAATTTTACACAACACACCAAAAAACATTATGTACTCAATCCTCTTATAAACTCCCGATAACTTATACCACAAAAGGCCGTTGTAATTCTATGTTAATCCAGTATATGCAGGGAATATATGTCTTAGCCAACCTCCCTAACCCGAGTTTAAAAAGAATAACACAACAACGCAATACAAGCGCCCCATTCCTGGTTTACAGCCTACTTTCAGACAATACATCGTCCTATACTCTCCGTAACTGGTTCTAAACATAGACCACACAAATTCGACACTCCTTCGGAAAAAAGGCCTTTTTCCGAAGGAGTGTCGAACATATCTCGAACATGTCTCGAACATGGTACTATTAAAACCCCTTTATTATACGCTTTAATCCCTATTGACAATCGCCAAATTCAGAGAAAATACCCCATAAAAAAAGGATATCCTTTTGAGATATCCCTTCATATTGTATTTTAAAAAAGCGTTTTTATCTAACGATATAATTGTGGTCGTGTGACAATAAAATAGGCGTTGGCATATCCGATATTTCGCAAATAGAATACTCTATATTCGCACACATTTGATCTAATGCTAAATCGTTTTCCTCTTCACCAAAAGGTTCTGCAATTTCAGCTACAACAGCATCTAACGCAATAAAAGTATACGCTACAAACGTTACGAAAAACGGCATTACCCAAATAATTAAATCAATCAATCCAAAAGGAAGAATAAAGCAATAGATATAGACAGTACGGTGTAAAATAACAAAATAAACAAACGGTATTTTAGTATGCACAATACGCTCACAAGCCCCAAGAACAATAGACATCTGGTCTAAGTTCTCATCAATTCTGGTCAAAGTAATTGAATCCATTCGCCCTTCTCTATGTTGCTTTGCAATCCAAGCAGTCAACTCATTCAATAAAAAAGTTGGTTTGAACTTCTTGGTCAACAAAGTATCATAAATCTCTTTCGACAAATATTTTTTTAAGATTTCATAATCCTGCTTTTCTCTCAATTGCAAGTTTAACGCATAGCAAAAAGCAAAAATAAGTTTAATTCCCTCCTCCTTGTCTTTTTTGGTAAATTGTTCGTTTTCTTGAATATAGTTTTGAATTTGAAAAGCTAAGGAACGAGTGTGAATAACTAAGCTTCCCCACTGTTTACGACCTTCCCAAAATCGGTCATAAGCGGCATTGTTACAAAACCCTAAGAATATAGCTAATGAAATACCCACCAAAGCAAATGCTCCAACATTTAAAGGTATAATTACATCAGGAAATAGATAGTGACAGAAATAAACTAACCAAGAAAAAAGAAAGATAGCAAACAAAGTAGGGGCAATTTTTTTCAAAACAGACCCCTTCCAAATAAAAAGCATTTGTAAAATATGCTTCTTGTTACGAACGATCATATTATTGTTTTTTTTTAGTTCATACAAAGGTAAACTGAAAACACAAAAAAAGCTACTTATTTTGTGGATAAGTAGCCTTTAGATGATGTCCTCTAAAAACATCAAAACAACAATATTTTTATACCTATACGTTAATTTTAAATGACTAAAAAACGTAAAGTAATACTATATAAATTACTTTATAGTATTCAGTAAATATAATAAATAATTTACTTTTTAACAATACTTTTTAGTCTCGTAAAATAAAATTCTGTAAATTATTTCTTAACAAATTAAATATCAACATCCTACATCGAATTATTTTCTACTAAAAATTACTATAATATTTCTTTTTTTATTACATTAAGCAATAAAATACGTACTTTCGCAAGTAAATATGATTTAATTTTAAATAAATGGAAAAAATTCACGACAAAGCAGAGAAACCAATCACATTACTTCAATCGCT
The DNA here is from genome assembly GCF_900099675.1 of Myroides phaeus. GTDB lineage: Bacteria > Bacteroidota > Bacteroidia > Flavobacteriales > Flavobacteriaceae > Flavobacterium > Flavobacterium phaeum. The sequence goes on along the minus strand of NZ_FNDQ01000039.1, from coordinate 9,912 downwards.
AATACCTGTAATTATCTTAGTTGCCCTATTAGCTGTTAATGTGTTTGTATTCCGGGATGACGCACTGTCGGGAACAAATCAGTTCATTTTACTTATAGGAGGAGCCATTGCTACTGGTGTTGGTCTATACAATAGAGTGTCTTATGACAAAATTCTAAACCAAATTACCAATAACGTTAAAGATACCTCTGGTGCAGTATTTATCCTATTATTAGTAGGTGCATTATCTGGAACGTGGCTATTAAGTGGTATTATCCCTAATATGATTTATTTTGGACTAAAAATATTACACCCTGCCATTTACTTACCTGCATGTGTTATCATTACTTCTATCATTTCTATTGCTACTGGTAGTTCTTGGACTACTTCTGCTACAGTAGGTATTGCGTTAGTTGGAATTGGAAACGCCTTAGGTATGCCTTTAGGTGTTATCGGTGGAGCCGTTATCTCAGGGGCTTATTTTGGAGACAAATTATCACCTCTTTCAGATACAACAAATTTAGCACCTGTAATGGCAGGAACAGATTTGTTTACTCATATTAAGTATATGTTGTACACAACAGTACCTACTTATGTTGTAACCTTGTTGTTATTCATTGGTTTGGGAATTGTATATGGTGCATCTGGCGATGTAGATACAACTGAAACATTAAAAGCAATTTCAGACACTTTCTTAATCACACCTTGGTTATTTGTAGTTCCCGCGTTTGTAATCTTTTTAATTGTAAAAAAGGTACAACCAATTGCTGCTTTATTAATAGGAACTTTATTAGGAGGTGTATTTGCGTTAATCTTTCAACCGTCAATTGTAATTGCAGTTTCAGGTGGAGACGAATTCAACTTCTACAATGCTTATAAGGGAGTAATGCTTGCCTTAACGTCAGACATTAGAATCTTATCGCCGCTTGAGAGCTTAAACGGATTATTTGAAGCAGGAGGAATGGCAAGTATGCTAAACACGGTTTGGTTAATCTTATGTGCTATGTTTTTTGGCGGTGCAATGGAAGCAATCGGAGCATTAGAAAAAATTTCAATGGCCCTATTAAATATCGCTAACAATGTATTTGGATTATTTGCCAGCACTGTTGCCAGCTGTTTAGCGATTAACGTAATGACTTCTGACCAATACTTGTCAATTGTAGTTCCTGGTAAAATGTTTTCAGAAGCATATAAAGCAAAAGGCTTAGCGCCAGAAAACTTAAGTAGAACATTAGAAGATTCAGGAACAGTAACATCAGTTCTTATTCCGTGGAATACTTGTGGAGCCTATCACTCTGGCGTATTGGGAATTCCGACTATGACTTATCTACCTTACGCATTCTTTAATTACTTGAGTCCTTTCGTAACGCTATTATACGCTGCGTTAGATTTCAAAATTAGAAAACTTGCAAAAAAATAAATTAGTATTATTATAACAAAGCCAATTTTTTAAATTGGCTTTTTCTTTATATCTTTCAGATGTCTTTTAAGGCTTGGGATAAAAATTTATTAGACAAGGGTAAAAAAAGTAAGTCATAAGTTTTCTTTATATGATTATAAAAAACAATAATCAAAAATAATTGATAACCTCCACTACTCGCCCTACATTTGTATTAGAAATCAAAACAAGAAATATTAACTTTAAAAATAAATATTATGTCTTTAGTAGGTAAAAAATTTCCAAACATTACAGTTGACGCAATGTCAGAAATGGGTGACGATTTAAAAATCAACATTTTTGAAGAAGCTACAAAAAATAACAAAAAAGTATTATTATTCTGGTATCCAAAAGATTTTACTTTCGTTTGTCCTACAGAATTACACGCTTTCCAAGCTGCTTTACCTGAGTTCGAAAAAAGAAACACAATGGTAATCGGTGCTTCTTGTGATACTAACGAAGTACACTTTGCTTGGTTAAACACTGCAAAAGATAACGGAGGAATCGAAGGAGTAACTTACCCAATCGTTTCTGACGCTCAAAGAAACTTATCTTCAGTTTTAGGTATCTTAGATATTGAAAACGAAGTTTATAATGAAGAATTAGATTCAGTTCAAATCGAAGGATCTAACGTAACTTACAGAGCTACTTACTTAGTAGACGAGTCAGGAAAAATCTTCCACGAATCAGTTAACGATATGCCATTAGGAAGAAACGTACAAGAGTACATCAGATTAATCGATGCTTACACTCACGTACAAACTCATGGTGAAGTATGTCCAGCTAACTGGGAAGAAGGTAAACAAGCAATGAACGCTGACAGAAAAGGTGTTGCTGAATACTTAAGTAAAAACTAAGGATAACCTCCTTTTAGTTATTAACAAAAAAAAATAAAAAAATGCTTTTAGAACTAGATAAAGATAATTTACAAGAGATTGTAAATTCAAATGAAAAAGTAGTTGTTCAATATGCAGCTTCTTGGTGTGGTAACTGTAGAATCATGAAACCAAAATTCAAAAAATTGGCTAATGAGAAAGAAGGAATGACTTTCGTTATTGCAGATGCTGAGAACTTCCCTGAGTCAAGACAATTGGCTGATGTAAGTAACTTACCAACTTTCGCTACATTTGTTAACGGAAAATTAGTGAACCAAACTCAGACTAACAAGGCTGAAGTATTGAACGAATTAGTTAACGAAATTGCTTAATTTCATAAAACCATAAACTATGAAATTACCTGTTATCAAACATTTAACTCAATTTATTGAGGAGAATGACCAAGATTATGTAATCGAAACTATTGAGGTATTAGAAAACCTTACTGAAGTTCCTTCTTTGAAAGATGAAGAGCTTGACGTAATTGGTGAAATTATCTCTAATATGTACGGTGCACTTGAAGTTCAGAAATTAATGAAAGACGGTGCAACACAAAAAGAAGCTTTAAATAGCTTCATGAAGAGAGTTTTAGGATCAATCGATAAATAAAACATTTCAACATACTATAAGAAAGAGGCTACGTTTTGTAGCCTCTTTTTTTTTGCCATAACCTAAACACATACAAATATTCATCTTTTGTGCACTTTGCTAAGATATCTAACAATACAAACATCTATTAATTATCAAATTTTATATATTTTTGTATGACTATAAATAAAAACAATATGGCAACAGTTACACTAAAAAATACTCCTGTTCAAACCGTTGGTGAATTACCAGCAGTGAACACAATTGCTCCTAATTTTGAATTAGTTGGAGCTGGATTAGCTGATAAAAAACTTACTGATTACGCTGGAAAGAAAGTAATCTTAAACATCTTTCCAAGTGTTGATACACCTACTTGTGCTACATCTGTTAGACATTTTAACCAAAATGCGGCTAAATTAGATAACACAGTAGTATTGTGTATTTCAAGAGATTTACCATTTGCACAAGGTCGTTTCTGTGGTGCAGAAGGAATTGCAAATGTTGAAATGTTGTCTGATTTTAGAGACGGACAATTTGGAAAAGACTACGGTGTATTATTCGCAGATGGTCCTTTAAAAGGTTTACTATCAAGATCAATCGTTGTTATTAATGAAGAAGGAAAAGTAATCTATACAGAACAAGTTGCTGAAACAGCAGATGAACCTAATTATGACAACGCATTAGCAGCTTTAAAATAAGCCGTTATACTCCTACACTGTTATTAATGTTTATATTGCTAAACGCATTTGTTTACTAAACATTAATAACAGTTTTATATTGTCAAAGAATTACTTTAGTAAAAACAATACGCCATTATTGTGAATCAAAATTGAAATGGAAAAAGATAATAAAACAAAAAAGAAAACAACTACAACAAAAGATCCAGTTAAAAAATATGATACTTCTGTTCTAAGAAACAGTAAGTTTCTTATTACTATCTTATTAATTATTAGCGGAATTGCTTTGTGTTTAAGCTTTATCTCTTATATAGTAACAGGAATTGAAGATCAAAGCAATCTGGCATTATTAGGTGATAGAGAAGCTGCAGTAGAAAATTGGTTGGGTAAAGTAGGTGCGTATTTTGCACATATTTTTATTTTCAAAGGTTTTGGTATTGCTTCTTTTTTCTTTGCTAAAATGTTAGTTCACAGTGGAATTTACGCTTTCTTTGATATTGCTGCCAAAAGAATTAAACGAATGATCTTTTGGGACTTATCATCGATGTTGTTATTCTCTGTTTTCTTTGGTTTTTTCTGGAATAACAACCCTATTTTAGGGGGAACTGTTGGGTATGAACTTAACCATTACTTTACGGACTACCTTGGTACCGCAGGAACTATATTATTATTACTATTCTTAGGTTTTTCATTTATTCTATTTCGCTTTAGACTTTCTCCTACTACAATTAAGGAAAAACTTAGCGCATGGCCTGAGATGTTTAAAAACATCCGAAAAAAACATTTAGAAGATCCTAAAACATTTGATTCTCCTAACACTGTTAAACCAACAGAAAAGGCTACTCCTAAACCACAAACAGTAGTTGAGTCTATTGTAAAACAAGAGCAACCTAAAGAAAACTTTAGCGTTCAAACTCCTGTTGAACCACAACAAAGTGTTATTGTTGAACATAAGAATGTAAAACCAACTATTGAACATAGCTCTGAACTTAACCTTGATGTTAAGTCGACAACAAAAGCAAAAGATACTTCTTTTGAAACTATGATTTTGGATACTCCAACGGACGAATTTGTGATAGAAACACCAATGGAAGAAAGTACGGTTGAAGAAAACTTAGCTGCAAAATTAGTAAGAGATTTTGGAGAGTTTGACCCTACTTTAGACTTATCAAATTACCAATTCCCTTCTATTGACTTATTAAAAGACTACGGAACTGGTGGTATTACAATTAATCAAGAGGAATTAGAAGAGAATAAAAATAGAATTGTAGATACACTTAAAAACTACAAGATTGACATTGCTCAAATTAAGGCAACTGTTGGTCCTACTGTAACCCTATATGAAATTGTACCAGAAGCTGGTGTAAGAATTTCAAAAATTAAAAACTTAGAAGATGATATTGCACTGTCGTTATCTGCTTTAGGTATTCGTATTATTGCTCCTATCCCAGGTAGAGGTACCATTGGTATTGAAGTACCAAATAATAAACCTTCTATCGTGTCAATGAGAAGTGTTATCGCATCTCCTAAGTTTCAAAATGCAGAAATGGAATTACCAGTTGCACTTGGGAAAACAATTTCTAACGAAACATTTGTAGTTGACTTAGCAAAAATGCCTCACTTACTGATGGCAGGAGCAACAGGACAAGGTAAATCTGTTGGTTTGAATGCTTTGCTAACTTCTCTATTATACAAAAAACACCCAGCTGAAGTTAAGTTTGTGTTAGTTGACCCGAAAAAAGTAGAATTGACTTTATTTAATAAAATTGAGCGTCACTATTTAGCTAAACTTCCTGATTCAGAAGATGCAATCATTACAGATAACACAAAAGTTATTAATACATTAAATTCATTGTGTATAGAAATGGATAATCGCTACACATTGTTGAAAGATGCAATGGTTAGAAATATCAAAGAATACAATGAGAAATTTAAACAACGTAAATTAAACCCAGAAAACGGACACCGCTTTTTACCTTATATTGTATTAGTAGTAGATGAGTTTGCGGATTTAATTATGACAGCAGGTAAAGAAGTTGAAACACCGATTGCTCGTTTAGCACAATTAGCACGTGCTATTGGTATTCACTTGATTATTGCTACACAACGTCCGTCTGTAAACGTAATTACAGGTATTATTAAAGCCAATTTCCCTGCAAGGGTCGCTTTCCGTGTAACTTCAAAAATTGACTCACGTACAATTTTAGATCAACAAGGAGCTGACCAATTGATTGGACGAGGAGATTTATTATACACGCAAGGAAACGAATTAGTACGTGTTCAGTGTGCTTTTGTAGATACGCCAGAAGTAGAGAAGTTAACCAATTACATCGGTTCACAAAAAGCGTATCCAGACGCATACTTACTGCCAGAATTTGTAGGTGAAGACGGTGGCACAGGTATTGATGTAGATATTAGTGAGCGCGACGCATTGTTCAGAGATGCAGCTGAAATTATTGTAACAGCACAACAAGGTTCTGCTTCCTTATTGCAACGTAAATTGAAATTAGGGTATAATAGAGCTGGTCGTATCATTGATCAATTAGAAGCCTCAGGAATTGTAGGCCCGTTTGAAGGAAGCAAAGCAAGAAGCGTACTCATCCCAGACTTAATCGCTTTAGAGCAGTTTTTTGAAAACGAGCAAAACAGAAACTAAAACAAACACAAAATGAAAAAACTTATTGCCTTTATATGCGTTTCACTAATCACATTTAGTGCATCTGCTCAAACAAGCCAAAGAGCAAAAAATTATTTACAAGAAGTAACTAAAAAGTTTAACTCATACAAAAATGTTGTAATTGACTTCTCTTTCACTTCAAGAAATGACAAGAATGCAAGTAAAAATTACGATAGTAACGGTCATATTGACATTCAGAAAGACTTGTACTATTTAGACTTTATGGGTATGAAGAAATTCTACGACGGTAAAAAAATATACACAGTAAGTCCTGAAGATGAAGAGGTAACAATATCAAATTACGATCCTGAAAGCACAGAAGGAATTTTACCATCTCATATGTTAACTTTTTTCAATACGGGATATAACTTTCAATGGGACATTCTTCAAAACTTAAAAGGAAGAAAAATCCAATACATCAAATTAATTCCTACTAACAAGAACTCTGTCATCAAAGAAGTTTTATTAGGAATAGATGATGAAACGAAAAATGTTTACAACAAAATTCAAGTAAATAAAGATGGTTCAAAAACAACGATAACGGTTAATTCTTTTAAAACAAATCAACCTATATCAAAAAATCATTTTACCTTTACACAATCAATGTACCCTAATTACTACATTAACAAAATAGATTAGTCGATTTTAAGTGAAGATACTTGACCGTTATATTTTAAAGACCTTTATAACAACACTGCTTACAGTGTTTGCTATTTTATATTTTATATTCATACTTCAAGGTGTATGGCTATTCATTTCTGAGTTAGCAGGAAAAGATTTGGACATATTAGTTATTGTTCAATTCCTCCTATTCTACTCACCCAAGATGGTACCTTTAGTGTTGCCATTATCTGTGCTTTTAGCATCTATTATGACCTTTGGTAGCTTTGCCGAAAACTATGAGTTTGCAGCAATGAAAGCATCAGGTATTTCTCTGAAAAGAGCAATGCGTCCGCTATCTATCTTTATTTTCATTTTAGCAGCTATTTCTTTTTGGTTTGCCAATGATGTTATTCCAAAGGCAGAATATAAATTCTTAAACCTGAGAAAAGAAATCATTCAGACTAAACCCGCTATGGCTATTGCTGCCGGACAGTTTAATGATTTAGGTCAAGTTAATATCAAAGTAGATAGTAAGTCTGGAAAAAATGGACAATATTTAAAGAATGTAACAATGCACGTTAAATCTAATTCAGGTTATGAAAATAAAACTGTTATTAGATCTATTGATGGAGAACTACAAACAGATGAATCGTCTAATATTCTTAAGCTACACTTATTTGATGGGAATTACTATGATGACGTTACTGCAAAAACATATGAGCAAGCTAAAAAACATCCTTTTGTAAAGACCAAATTTGAAAAATACACGATGAACATCGATTTGAGTAGTTTTCAAAATGAAGGAAAAGACGAAGAAAAAATTACAAATACATATGGAATGCTAAATTTGAAAGAATTAAACTATACAATTGATTCATTACAAAAAGCATTAGATATAGAAAAGAATTCAAATACGGACAACATTTCCTTGAGAATGAACAATTTATTCACAGAGGCATCTCCGAAAGCAACAAATATTAAAATAGTAGAAGTTGCCCCAGAAAACTTATTAGAAAGCTTTACGAAAGACAATCAAAGTCGTATTTTACAATCGGCTATAGATTACACTAATAATATTAGTTTTAATGCTGAAAGTAACGACCTTTCTGTATTAAATCAGGTAAAGAAGATTAATGACCACTGGCTTGCTTTTTATGAGAAATTCGTAATTGCTTTCTCTTGTTTCCTAATGTTTTATATAGGAGCACCATTAGGAGCAATTATACGTAAAGGAGGATTGGGATTACCTATCGTTTTTGCAGTTATAATTTTCATTACTTACCACTTTATTAATACATTTGGGAAAAAGCTTGCACAAGAAGATGGTATCACACCGTTCTTAGGAGGTTGGATTGGTTCTTTAGTATTAACTCCATTAGCAGTGTACTTAACATATAAAGCTACAAAAGATAATGGACAAGTAAACTTTAGTGCTACAATAGATCCAATTGTAGATTTCTTTAAAGCATTAACAAAAAAGAAAACACAATCTGAAGCAAGTAAATAATACTTACTTTTAGAACGTAAATAAAAACAATTTGTAGTAACAACAAAAACAACTATAATGTCACACAATCACATTCAATTAAACACTATTGAGGAAGCAATCGAAGATATCCGTGCAGGAAAAGTAATCATAGTGGTAGATGATGAGGATCGTGAAAACGAAGGTGATTTTATCGCCGCTGCAGAGAAAGTTACACCAGAAATGATCAATTTCATGGCAACTCACGGTAGAGGACTTATCTGCGCTCCCCTTACACAATCAAGATGTAAAGAATTGGATTTAAATCCAATGGTTTCAAATAACACAGTTTTACACCAGACGGCTTTTACAGTATCGATTGACTTAAAAGGAAACGGATGTACAACAGGTATTTCAGTTCACGACAGAGCTAAAACTATCGAATCTTTAGTTAAAGAAGAGACGAAAGCAGAAGATTTAGGACGTCCTGGACACATTTTTCCATTAATTGCTAAGCAAGGTGGGGTATTAAGAAGAACTGGGCACACAGAGGCTGCAGTTGACTTAGCACGCTTAGCTGGTTTTAAACCTGCTGGTATTTTAGTAGAAATCTTAAACGAAGATGGTTCTATGGCTCGTTTACCTCAACTTGTTGAAGTAGCTAAGAAATGGGATCTAAAAATTATATCAATTGAAAACTTAGTTTCATACAGAATGAAGCACGATAGTTTGATTGATAAAAAAGAAGACTTTGAAATTGATACTCGTTTTGGTAAATTCAGATTAAGAGCATACCAACAAAATACTAATGATCAAGTACACATTGCTTTAACAAAAGGTACTTGGAATGAAGGAGAGCCTGTATTAACACGCATTAATTCAATGATTGCTAACAACGATATTTTAGACGCGCTTAGTGGTAAACTAAACAAACGTCTTGAGTCGGCTTTCAACAGAGTTAATGAAGAAGGAAAAGGAGCTATTCTATTCATTAATCAAGAAGAACAAAGCTCAAGCTTACTGAAAAGATTAGCGGTAATTAAAGAGCAAAAAGCAAGTTTAGATATGGACACTCCTAAATTAACTGCTGATGAAAAAGATTTTGGTATCGGAGCTCAAATATTACACGACTTAGATATTACTAATATTAACTTAATGACTAACTCTGAACAAGCAAAAAGAGTAGGAATGACTGGTTATGGTTTAGAAATTACAGGATATACTAAATATTAATTGAAAGTAATATTCTTATTTTAAACAACTTAAAAAAAGTGAGGTAAAAAATGTCATTTTTACCTCACTTTTTTTTGGTTAAACAATCAAAAGCTCTATATTTGCACTCGCAATACGGAACAATCCGTCCGACTGGAGAAATGGCAGAGTGGTCGAATGCGGCAGTCTTGAAAACTGTTGACTGTAACAGGTCCGGGGGTTCGAATCCCTCTTTCTCCGCGAAGAAAACCGATAACGAAAGTTATCGGTTTTTTTCTTTCATATAGATCCTGATTGTTTTATTGGATCAGGTGCAAAAGTTGGGGACTAAGCAAAAAGTTTCGTCAATCTAAACAGGAAAAATGACTTATCTCTTACACCTCTATACATCATTCTAA
>NZ_FNDQ01000034.1 GCF_900099675.1 Myroides phaeus | reverse complement strand
CTTCGAAAACTCCATAATACGTATTAAGCTTCCTACGGTTCCGTTCAACGGGCTTTCATCTCGTGCCCTCCGGGCAAGACGAAAGCTTAGTTATTATGTGTAGTTTTTTTGTATCTTTGTCAGATGAAATTATCAGATTAGCATATTTACTTTACGCAACGTATAGGAAGAGAATAGTTTAGTATTATTCTTCGTTTCCTTATTGTCTCTTATTGTAAATTAAATATGTTAAATAATGAAAAATTTCTTCGAAAGTCCTTTTAAAGGAAAAATAATCAAAGACCACATAACTAATCCCAATATAATTTCGGGTAAATATTCTTATTATTCTGGTTATTATCACGGTCATTCATTTGACGATTGTGCTCGTTATCTGTTTCCGGACAGGAATGATGTCGATAAACTAATTATCGGTTCTTATTGTTCAATAGGGAGCGGTGCAAGTTTCATAATGGCAGGTAATCAAGGTCATAAATATGATTGGATTTCCAGTTTTCCATTTTTTTATATGTCTGAATTTGATGTTTTCAGTAAAAGCCAAGATGGATTTCAAAAAGCAGGAGATACAGTTGTTGGGAATGATGTTTGGATTGGTAGTGAAGCTATGATAATGCCAGGAGTTCAGATAGGAGATGGAGCTGTTATTGGCAGTCGTGCTTTGGTTACAAAAGATGTTGAACCTTATTCAATTGTAGGGGGAAATCCAGCCAAATTGATAAAAAAGAGATTTAGTGATGATGACATCCAAAAATTGCAGGAAATGAAATGGTGGGAATGGGATGAAGAAACCCTTTTTGAAGCAATGCCAATTCTTTGTTCAAATAAAATCGATTTGTTGTACAAGTTTTTTAGAAAAATGAAATGATAAAAAGAAGGTTCCGAAATTCGGAGCCTTTTTGTTTTAACTGCGTTTGCGGCTAAAATTACACATAACTCTCAAATATACGCAATTACATTAATTTAAGAAATTATTTGTTTATTCTTATCAACATAGATATAATACGGTATATAATAAAAAGATATAGTGCGTAATTTGTATTCTAATTTTAAATTTTAATGCGGTTTTATATAAAATATATACAAAATACGAATATGGAAATTTCGGTGTTCATAAGCTCTTTTATTATATTGATTTTTTATAAATGAACATGATAATAATCCCACCCACCCTCTTTCAAAGTTAAATTTCTATCTAACTATTTAATACTTTACACCCGGGAAATAACTCCTTGCTGTAAATAATTAAACAATAAATTCACAAAACAAAACCTCTTAAAATCGGTTTAGTTTTTAGTCGTTCATTTTACGATAGAAATTAGTGTGTTTATCCCAGTTTAAAGGAAAAGTAATTAATGTTTTAATTTATTCTTTTTGCTTGGTTTTTATTGTTCCATCAACATATTGAAAAAAGATCTTCCTCTTTTTACATCATTCTACTCGGAGTAATCGCCATATATGGTTTTCTTGTTGCAAAATTATTGCCTATTCCGCTTTATAAAAATCTATTGAGGTTTCTACTTCTTAAGAACTACAAAAATAGATATCACCTTAAAATCGTCATTATTTGTAGGAAAAACACCGCCAATTTCAAAGCCTCTTTCTTGTGTATTTCTAACTCGCAGACACTCCTAAATATATTTACCAGTCGAATCCATTTGTCAGCTTCATTTCTGTAGCGGCCAATGGATTTTTCCTTTTATAAATCGTTCGGTAGTCAATAGTTCTATTTCGCACAGAAAAGCCATAAGCGACAACTCACGAAGAATGATTAATAAAAATTGTAGAACTATTAAATATTATTTTATTATGGAAACAAATGTAAAAATTCCCCAAGCAAAAAGAACTGTTAAAACAACAGAAAAGAGCCAAGCTCAAACTACAAAGAATAATAACGACTTATTTTTTAGTACAATTATTGAACAATTGGAAAAAGTAGAAGAAAAACATTGGCAACATTTTTTAAAAGAAAATGTATCTTTTATGCCTGCTAACAGACTTTCTTTACAATCTTACACACGATTAAACCAATTTATATTGGCACTTGATATATTGATAAATAAACGTTCAAATTGCTACTATGCAACTTTTAACCAAATTACTAAATCAAAAGGTAAAGTAAAAAAAGGTTCAAAATCATTGCCGATACAATACTTTAGTTATGATATTAGACATAAAGAAACGGAAGAGCGTATTCAACTTGCTGATTTTAAGGCTTTAGATAGCACCAAACAAAAGCAATATCGAGTAAAAAGCTTTATGAAGTACTATCGTGTATTTCATACTGATAACATTGAAAATATAAATGATTGTGAGTTTCCAATTATTGCTGATGTTGAACTGATAGAACTTGATGATTGTGCCGAAAATTTTATTAATGATTTAATTGAAACCAAAAATTTATCATTACAACATTTAGTACAAGGCGAAGCGTATTATACTCCTGGAAAAGATGAAATTCATTTACCCAAACCGCAGTATTTCAAAAATAAGGGTGCATATTATTCAACTGTTTTTCATGAAATTATTCATTGGACTGGACACAAAGACCGATTAAACCGTTTAGACCAAAATTTTGAAGATGGCAGAAACAAATATGCTTTTGAAGAGTTAATTGCTGAACTGGGTTCCTTATTATTTTCGTTAGAATTTAATTATTCCGAGCAGTTTATTAACTCAATTATCTATCTAAAAAGTTGGTTAAAGCATACAGCGGAAGAGAAAAAATATCAAATTTTAGAAGAGGCTTTTAGTTATGCGAATAGAGCAATAAATTACCTTAAATCATAAACCTTTTACGCCTTTTAAAATAATAAAGGGCGTAAAAATTTGCCCCTTCGGGGCGGATTGGATTATTTAGTGAAACCTTATATTCGTACCTTAATATTTTTCTTACCCACCCACCCTATTTCAAAGTTAAATTTCTATCTACACCCTTTAATACTTTACACTCCGAAAATATTTCCTTGTTGTAAATAATTAAAGGGTACATTCACAAAAACACAACCTTTTTAAAATCAGTTTAGTTTTTTATTGCTCGCTATACGATAGAAATTAGTGTGCTTAACCCATTTGTTATTAAGTGTTTATAAAATATATGTTTTATAAACGATAATAATATATAAATATATATTTATATGTAGATATATTAATATTTAACTATACAAATATTTGTATATCAATATATTTTGATTTATTTTTGATGAAAATTAATAGATGAATTATGGCTAAGATCATTTTATTTACTCATCAGAAAGGTGGTGTTGGAAAAAGTACATTATCTTATAATGTTGCAAATTTACTTAACCAAGATGCGAAGGTTGGCTTAATTGATTGGGATTATCAAGGTACTTTACTTCAAGTAAAAGACTTAAATGACCAGTTGACGTATATTGATGTGGATCGTAAAATTAATAAAATACCGCATGAAGATTTCGATTTCATCATTATCGATACACCTCCTTACCTATTCGAAGAAATACACTCATTGGTACAACAAGCTGATTTAATTGTAATACCAACGCAAGCGAGTATTAATGATTTATTAGCTATTGATAAAACTGTACAGATTATTAAAGATAATAATGCTGTAGATCGATCTTTAATCGTTTTTAATAGAATTAAAGCTAATTCATCACTTAAAGATAGATTAAGTGAGAATTTTAATGAGTTGGATGTTCCTATTGCTAACACAGTAATCAACGATTATGATGCAATTACCAACAGTATTGTAACCAAAGGAGTTGAAGGGAAACACAAAGCAAGTAATCAACTTCAGAATTTGACAAGAGAATTAATGATTAAACTTTTAAGTAATGGCTAATAAAAAAGTAGATTTATCTGCATTAGTTAATCAGGTAAAAAAAACACAAGTAGAAACACCAGTACAAAAAGTGGTGCCGGTACAAAAACCTTCTACGTCTGAAAAAGGATTATATGTAAAAGTTCCGAGCGAAATGATTACGTTCCTTAAAAATAAAGCATCATTGATAGAAGGAATGACTGTGAAAGAATTGATTAATACTGCATTAGTAAACGTTTATGAGGAAGAATACAATGAATTCTTAAAGCGTTATCATGGAAAAGTCAAATAAAGTATATGTAGTAAACGTAAAGCTCTTAAATGGTAACTGGGTTAAATATCGTGCTGTACAAGGATCAGCTGGAGTAAAACGCCTGGTTAAGTATTTTGATGAAAACTTTACAGGAGAAAACAAATGGTTATTCTGTAATGTTTATGAAAAAGAAAGTCAGCAACAAGTAGCTAACTATTTAAACGGTAAGAACCCTACCCGACCATAAAATAAAAGAGGAGCCGAAGCCCCTCTTTCGGAAACAAAATAAATTTTGTTTTCCTTTTCGTATTTCAAATATACGATTAAATTTTATTTGGTCACTAAAATATTTATTAAATTACAGCACTTTAACGAGAGAGAAAATTACAACTTATGAATGAGGAAGAAAAAGATAATAAAGTAAAAGAAACCTTTAGCAGCAATAAGATTGCTGATAAGGTGAAAATTTCTAATGAATTTTATCGAGATCTATTTTTTCATGAAGATAATGGCAATTTCGTTGTTAAAGAATCCATGCCGATTGAGGCGAACCGTATTATAATTAATATTTTAAATACGTTACGAAACAAGCAGTTCCAATATGGAGTTTCAGATGATAGTTTCCAGTTAGATTTATTTAAGAAAACTTATTTAGAAGACGACGAATCTTATGCTAAAATAGTAATGAAATCTTCTGATATTTCCAAATCAAGAAATTTAGAGTTAACTAAAAAAGGTCTTCAATTTTTAGTTAATTACAAGCAAGAATGGCATACGGTCAAGTTTTTTAATTCTAAAGGTGAAGTAGAAAAAAAACAATTTTATGGTGGTTTAATTATTGATCCAACCATTTATAAAGGACAAGTATCTTTTTATATTAATCCTTATTGGTTTAAAAAGATAGTAGCTTTAGCCAATTATAATTACGTTCTATATTCTTTAGTCTACTCTGTAAAATCTCATAAACAGTTCCTATTTGCACTCTGGCTAAATACTCTTAGAGAAGATGGTACTAAGGTTACTTTAGAATATATGAATAGAACCTGGGGTATTAATTATAAAGATTTAAGAACGCTTAAAAAGGGCTTTTTAGATCCGATTAAAAAAGTATTAGACAAATCCTCGTCTTTCTCTTTTAATAGCTCTGTAAATGGAAATTACATAGGTATAACTAGATATCAGCTTAGATCCATTGGAAGTGGCGCAGCAGAATCTTCGAATATTGCAAGTCAGGACGATCAATTTAAATTATATAAACTTTCTTATATTAAGAAAAGACATAATCTGACTAAAAAAGAGTTAGAGCATTTGGAAAAAATATTTAATATTGATTTTGGTGCAAAGTTTCTCTTTAGCAGTGCATATAAGAATGTGGTTAAGAAATATAATACAGCAAGAAGAAAAGATAATAACAAACCTTTAATTACTGATATTCCTTTCTCAGAATTGTTAGATGATATTCAAGAAGAAGTTATTTCTATTTATTCTGTAACGAAACATGCTCAAATATCCCCTAAGGGTTATCCAATTTTTAATGCTCCTTTATAGGAGCATTTTTTATTAATATTTTCGACATTCCACTACCCATATTTAAGGATAAGCTCTAACATTTTATTCGAAATTTCAATGTATACAGTAGTTTCGATTAGAATATCTGTTTTTATATTCGACATTCCACTACCCATAATTACATAAAAACCCTTCATATATCACGATTTCTTATATAATTATTTCGAGATTCTACTACCCATTAATCCTTAATAAATTAAATATAAATAACATAGGGCATAGATTATCATTTAAGCTTGAGGTTTATATATTTTGAAATTTAGCATCTAACATAAATTTCAGTTTTTCGAGATTCCACTACCCATCATTATATAAACACACTGATATATAAAGATAACTTACATATATATTTCGACATTCCACTACCCATATGCTATTAATGTATTAGTTATCATTGCTTTATATGAGAGCATTCGTACAATTAAGCACATATTTATGCTGTTTATCCTAATATAAATTATTTATTTATCGTATCTTTATTTGAGTTAGTAAATAAAAATCGACATTCCACTACCCAAAATTCAATGAAAAATCACTATTTCCCTTTATTTCGAGATTCCACTACCCAAATTTTATGCATTTTTTCCATTTAATATTCGACATTCCACTACCCATCATACTTTTTTTAATTTTAAAGTCAATTTTTAAGGTCAATAATCGATATTCCACTACCCAAAAATCGAGATTCTACTACCCACATAAATTTATTTCGAGATTCCACTACCCAAAAATCGAGATTCCACTACCCAAGCATTCGACATTCTACTACCCATAACTTCGAGATTCCACTACCCAAAAAAGCTTAAAATAAACAGTATAAAACATTAGTAAACAATGTTTTATACCTTAAAAAAACGGTTACTTAAAATTAATATTAAAATTAATATTAAAATTAAAATAAGAAACGTTCAAAATCATATTCCCATTTTAAAAGGAATTTTTTTAATCTTTTTCCCATTATTGATAAAAAAGTCCGAAAAGGAAAGACGATATTTTCACCAGTGCCCGGCGAATTTTTGTAAATAATAGCTAATTTTATAGAATGAAACGAGTTGGTACATGCCCCATTTGCAACAAAGGAGAGCTTTTAGAGTTTGAGGATAAATTTCAATGTAATTTCGTTGAAAATAATAAGCAGTTGTGCAATTTTTTTATTTATAAATCGTACTCAAAGAAAAATATTTCTCCCGAAATGCTATTTGACTTACTTCACAATTACGAAACAAAATTTTATTCAGATTTTGTGGATGATAAAGGTGAAAAATTTGAAGCTGCATTAAAAATAGTACACGGTTATATTAATTATAAGTTTCGAAATCAAATTGTAGATAATGTTAAGTGTGTTAATTGTGATGGCGAAATTCTAAGAACAAAGCAAGGCTGGGGATGTGAAAATTATTTTAACCGTAAATGTGGAATGTTTATTTACCGTTCTTATAATGGAATTGCAATGACTGAAGATAATGTACGATTATTAGTTACTGGCAACTACACTCCTTTTTTAAATTTTACTTCAAAACAAGGTATTAATTTTCAAGCAAAACTTTTTGTAAATGACAGTACTTTTCAAGTGCAATTTGATTACTCTTTAGGAGATTGTCCGAAGTGTAGCGGTGCCGTATTGAAAATGGAGAAATTCTTTGGTTGTACTAATTATCTATCAGATTTAAGATGTGATTTTATAATTTGGCCATCAATTTTTGGCTATAATTTATCTTCTAATGATGTAGAAATATTACTTAGAGGAGATCAAACTGATGTTAAATCTTTTAGGTGGAAAGATAAGGATTTTGAGGGAAGGCTTTCATTAGATGAAAATTTTAAATGTAAAGTATTATAATAACTTACTTGTTATCATATATTTAAGAACATATATGTATAGTAATATATATAAATATACATATATAAAAGTATATACATATTTAAATATAAAGATAGCTTTATATTTAAATATTGTTTTATAATTTAGTCTTACTTTTTAAAGATGATTATGATAATTTTCAATTTTAAAGCATTAAAATATTAATGTAAAGTCTCTCCCTATTACTGTTTCAAATGCTATATTTGCATAAAATAGTATTATAATGAAAGAACTTTTAGAACAATTGAACGCAGAATTTGAAACGTTCAATTCAGATGCTCAATTACAAATGGAAAAAGAAAATAAAGCTGCTGGAACAAGAGCGAGAAAATCATCTTTAGCTTTAGAGAAACTTTTAAAAGAATTTAGAAAGTTATCTTTAGAAGAATCTAAAAAATAATAGACAAGCCGTATACATTAAGATACGGCTTTATTTTTTGATTATAATACGATATATATAAATATATACATAGAAATATATTTATATATTTCTTTTCTTTTTATCTCTGATCAAAGCATCTACCACACCTAATATTATTACTTCATCATCTTCATCAATTTTTACGCTTTTTGCGTAATCAGAATTTAAAGCTATTAAAGTACTATTGTGCTTATCATATCTTTTTAAAGTATATTCTGATGAATTAATCGACACTACAATATCATCGTTATGACACGGTTCATAATCTGTACGTAGAATGATTATATCATTCTCCTGATATTCGGGATACATCGATCGTCCTTTAACTAAATTAAGAAAAGTGCTTTCTATTTTCGATAAATAGCGTTCGTCTAAACTAATACGATCACTTAAAAAATCTTCAGCAGGTGAAGGAAAGCCTGCACGCACACCTCCTAATATTTGAACATATTTTTTTTCACCATCACTATGTATGGTTAGATTTTCCAATTCTGTTCCGAAGTACGGTGCTTTTTTAAAATTTATCATTTTACTCTAAGTATATCTTTCCAATTAGTTGTATAATTTGGACTTAAAAGATCTTGGCGCATCTTCCATGTTTTATCCAGTGCTTGTGAACCAATTTTTAATTTTTTTACTCCATATTTAAAATTAAGTTGATCCATTACCTTCATCAGCTTGCGGTGTTGTGGGTGCTCATCTTCAAATAAGTTGAATTGCTTTTCGCTTTCAGGACTTATTCCTCCAACAATAACGCCAGCTTTTTTATATCCATATCCTTTTTTGAAAATAATATCTAAACCTTTTTTAGCATACTTAATTATCTCAATTGATGAATTAGTAGGGTAGGGGATGGTTACGTTTACAGATTGGTAATATTGTGGTTTATCTGTTTGAAATCTATTGGTAAAAATAAAAACAGTAACTATTCTACAAGTAGAATGTTGGTTGCGTAATTTTTCGGCACAGGTGGTTGCAAAAGTAGCAATGCGCTCTTGTAGATAGGTTTTATCTTCATACGTTTTATCAAAAGATCTTGTCGTAGCAATATTCTTTTTTGTTTTTACATCTTCAAGTTCCATAGCAGATATGCCTTCTAATTCCTTTTTTAGTCGTAAACCAACTACAGTAAATTCCTTTCGGACATATTCATCAGGAAGATTTGTAAAATCTAATGCTTTATTTACTCCTTTTGCCTTTAATTTTTTAGCAAATTGTCTACCAATACCCCATACATCTTCAATAGCTAACCATCGCAAAGCTTTAATCCGTTTTTCTTCGGAATCTATAGCATATACACCTTCTAATTGCGGATATTTTTTAGCTATCCTATTGGCCACTTTAGTTAATGCTTTTGTGGGCGCAATTCCAATACACGTTGGAATTAAAGTGTTTTTAAGCACTTCTTTCCGTATCGCTTTTGCATACGATACTAAATCATAATTTTCAAATCCCTTGAATTGTAAAAAGCTTTCATCTATCGAATAAACTTCTAAATCAGGTGTATATTTTCTAAGGATTCGAGTTACACGGTTACTCATATCGCCATACAGAGCGTAGTTTGATGAAAATACATTTACACTATTATCCTGAAATAACTTTTTGTATTCAAAAGCGGGTGCCCCCATTGGAATACCGAGTGCTTTTGCTTCGTTAGAACGCGCCACAACACAGCCATCGTTGTTGCTTAACACAACAATTGGCTTATGCCGTAATTGAGGTTTAAACACCCTTTCACAACTCGCATAAAAATTATTACAATCGACTAAAGCATACATCCTACAAAATTATTAAATTAGTAAACGTGCTAAAGTTAAATTATTATGATGCCAAGAAACGTCGTTTGTTTAGCGTTAGATTTAGGAAATTCATTAGAACCTGAGCATATATCTAACATTGAGATTGTAGCGAAAAATTTAGAAGATTTTAATAATCGTTTTCAAACAGATTTTTATCTTTTTTATGATACGGATGGATATACTTTTGAAATCCCCGAACAATTTATAATTAATGACTTATTAAATTGGTTTGTTGAAGGTATTGGCAAATTATTAGCTTTTTCATATTCCCCAACTCGGGACAGTTATTTTGATTTAAATTCGTATTTAAATGATCGCAAAACAGAGTTAGACTTTTTACATAGTTTTGAAATGTATAACAATTATCGTCAACGTTATATTGATTATGCCCCATTAGGATTTTTAGAAGAGGACTCGTACTTTTTTATAAAAGAAAATCTTACTAATTTGATATTAGATTATTCTCGGAATTTTAGTTGATAAAAACATTTTACGGCAGTTATTTAATTACTAATAGGCGAAATATAAAATTATTTATTTTCGTTTATTTTGGTTATTTCGTTTATTTCGTTTAAATTTGTTTAAACAATTTAAAATATGGAAGCATTAGACTATATAAAAAGACCCACTAAGAAAGAACAACGAGTGGCTATTGAATCTTATTCAGCACTTTCTTCAATTTTATCACAATTGAAACAAGATGATACTGAAATAGAAATCGAAGAAACAAACGACAGAATTAAAATACCTTTTAAAGCTTTAAAACTTTTAAGTGAAATTTTAAAGTCAATGAGTGAAGGAAATCCAATATCTATTGTCCCTATTGCAACGGAAGTCACTACTCAAAAGGCAGCTGAAATATTGGGCTGTTCAAGACCACATTTAGTTAAACTTTTAGAGCAAGGTGAAATTGATTTTACAATGGTTGGAAGACATCGTCGTATTTTATTTGAAGATGTAATCAAATATAAAAACGAGATGAAGCAAAAACAGAAAAAGCATATCATTGATATTATGAACTTTGATGACGAAATAGGTTTATATGATTCATAGTGTAAGGTACAAAGCTGTTCTTGATACCAATGTAATATTTCCTATCGTGATTAGAGATTTATTATTTTGGTTTGCTCATTATGATTTATATACCCCAAAATGGAGTAAAATCATTTTTGATGAATGGAAATCTGTAATGATTCGAAAGGGAGTTGAATCTTCACAAGCAGAGAAGCGGATAAACGTAGCAAATTTGGCATTTCCCGATGCTTTAGTATTAAATTATGAAGGATTAATTGAAAATTTAAATTTACCTGATAAAGATGATAGACATGTATTAGCTGCTGCTATTAAAGTAAATGCTAATATTATTGTAACTAATAATTTGAAGGATTTTCCAGATGATTATTTAGACTCTTTTGGATTGAAGGCAGTTTGTGCAGATGATTTTCTGACGGATATCATAGATTTAAATCCAAAAATAGCCCTCCAAGCTTTTAAAGATTTGGTATTAAATCGCAAAAACCCTGCAATGGATGAATTTCAAGTATTAGAAAGTTTTAGAAAAAATGGATTAAATCAAACAGCAGATTATTTACATACTCTTTTGTAATTTAATTATACCAAAAATCGACCGTTTTATGGAACTACTTTTTAGTAGTTCTTTTTTTATTTTCATTAGTGTTATTTATCGTTATTTTTAGTAGTTTCGTATAGTAACGTTTTATAGTACTATTTTATGACAATTGGATATGCGAGGGTATCAACAAAGGATCAAAATTTACAAAATCAGATAGATTTACTCAACCAACACAAATGTGAAAAGATATTCTCAGATGTTGCTAGTGGAGTGAAAGAAGATCGTAAAGGGTTATTAGAACTTTTAGAGTTTGCTCGACCTGGTGATACTATTTTAGTATATAAAAATGATCGTATTTTTCGCTCGCTTAAAAATATGGTAGATTTGATTGAAACCTTCAATCAAAAGAAGATTCATTTCAAATCTATAACAGAACCCGAATTTGATACGCAATCAGCTAATGGTAAATTTTTACTTCAGATATTTAGCGCTGTAGCAGAGTTTGAACGTAACTTGATTAGCGAACGTACGAAACACGGTTTAGAAGGTGCAAGGAGGCGTAATAAAAATTTAGGACGACCAAAAGGAGTTTCAAAAGAAACTTTAGAAAAATACCAATTCGCAAAGCATCTTTACGATAATAAAAAACTAAGTATTGATAACGCTTGTAAACAAGCCGGTTTAAGTAAAACTACCTTTTATAGAGTGGAGAAGGGAAAATAAAAATTAAAAAGACAATTTATGACGTCTTAATCTTTTATTTTTAAAAAAATATTTTATGAAAACACTTATAGAAATAAATGGGGTAGAGATTGAAGTAACAAAAATCTACCAAATGAAAACCTATGATTCTTTAATTGAAGGAACTGCGAATAAAGAACTAAATGATGATATTTTAGAAGATATAAAACAACGTGCTAAACGTATTTTTTATCGAAGTTCTTATTATGTCATGGATCCACGAGTGAATGATGATGATGATTTTCCTCACTATTGTATTATTTTAGAATTAATGGTTTTTAATACATTTCAAGACCCTGATAAAGATTATTCTGCTTTAACAGTAATTTGTTTTCAAGATGAGTTTGCATTTCCAATAAATGAAGAAAATTTAATCCATTTGCGACAAATACCTTTTGGACTATTATGGAGGGAATATAGATTATAAATTTATTGTAGCTATAAAAATAAAAATACATAAAACATATAATGACAAATACAGCCCAAAGAGCAGAACTACAAGCTAAAATCTGGAAAATTGCCAACGAAGTACGTGGCTCAGTAGACGGATGGGATTTCAAACACTTTGTGTTAGGAACATTATTCTACCGTTTCATCAGTGAAAACTTCACCAATTACATCGAAGGCGGTGACGAAAGTGTAAACTATGCAAAATTAGCAGACGACATCATCACACCAGAAATCAAAGACGATGCTATTAGAACAAAAGGATACTTCATTTATCCAAGTCAATTGTTTTGTAATGTAGTCGATAATGCCAATACAAACTCAAACTTAAATACAGACCTAAAAGCAATATTTACAGATATTGAAAACTCAGCGAATGGGTACGAATCTGAACAAGACATCAAAGGATTATTTGCAGATTTTGATACGACAAGTACACGTTTAGGAAATACCGTAGAAGATAAAAACAAACGATTAACTGCAATCCTTAAAGGAGTTGCCGAGTTAAATTTTGGAAGTTTCGAGGAAAGTCAAATCGACTTATTTGGGGATGCGTACGAATTCTTAATTTCTAATTATGCAGCCAATGCAGGGAAATCGGGTGGTGAATTCTTTACACCTCAAAATGTATCGAAACTTATTGCGCAATTAGCGATGCACAAACAAACTACGGTGAACAAAATTTACGATCCTGCTGCTGGTTCGGGTTCTTTGTTATTACAAGCAAAAAAACATTTCGATAACCACATTATCGAAGATGGATTCTTTGGACAAGAAATCAACCATACAACGTACAACTTAGCGCGTATGAATATGTTTTTGCATAATGTCAATTACGATAAATTCAACATTCAATTAGGAGATACTTTAACGGAGCCACATTTTATCGACGATAAACCTTTCGATGCCATTGTATCTAATCCTCCGTATTCAGTTAATTGGGTAGGTTCGGATGATCCAACGTTAATTAACGACGATCGTTTTGCACCTGCAGGAGTTTTAGCACCAAAATCAAAAGCAGATTTTGCCTTTGTATTACATGCCTTAAATTATTTGTCAAGCAAAGGACGTGCAGCCATTGTATGTTTCCCTGGTATTTTCTACCGTGGTGGAGCAGAACAAAAAATCAGAAAATATTTAGTAGATAATAATTTCGTTGAAACAGTAATCAGCTTACCAGCTAATTTATTCTTCGGAACGTCAATTGGGGTAAACATTTTAGTTTTATCAAAGCATAAGTCCGAGAATACCACACAATTTATCGATGCAACTGGTGAAGACTTCTACAAAAAAGTAACCAATAACAACATGTTAGAGGATGTGCATATCGAAAAGATTATGCAGTTATTCGATTCGAAAGAAAATGTAGAACACGTTGCTTTAACGATAGACAATGCAAAAATTGCAGAAAACGATTACAACCTTTCGGTAAGTTCGTATGTTGAAGCAGTAGATACACGTGAGGTGATAGACATTGAAGTCTTAAATACCGAGCTAGCAGAAACTGTAAACAACATTACAACGTTACGTACAGCAATTGATAACCTAATTAAAGAAATCGAAGGATGAGTAAATTAGAAGAGTTATTACAAGGGGTTGATGTGGAATGGTTACCATTGGGGGCTTGTGCTGTATATGAACAACCAAATAAATATTTAGTAAAATCAAAAGATTATAATAATGAATATAATACACCAGTATTAACTGCTGGTAAAACCTTTATATTGGGTTATACTAATGAGAAAGAGGGTATTTATAAAGCATCTTTAGCACCAGTTATAATATTTGATGATTTTACAACAGCAAATAAATGGGTAGATTTTGATTTTAAAGCGAAATCATCTGCTATGAAAATTATTAAATCGAAAGATGAATCGAAAACATTGTTAAGATATATTTACTATTGGATAAATTCATTGCCAAGTGATCTAGTTGAAGGTGATCATAAAAGACAATGGATTAGTAATTTTTCTAAAAAATTAATCCCTATCCCATCAATAGAAATCCAACAAGAAATTGTTCGTGTTTTAGATGAATTAACTTCATTAACCAACCAATTAACAACCGAATTACAAACGGAACGTCAAAACCGTAAAAAACAATTCGAGTTCTTCCGTGAGCAGTTGTTTAGGTTTGAAGAAAAAGAAGTAAAGTATATTTCATTAGGGGAGCTATCTAAAATAGGTGACGGTTTGCATGGTACACCTAAATATAATGATTCAGGAAACTATTATTTTATTAATGGAAATAATTTGAATAGTGGAGAAATATTAATAACAGATAGAACAAAAAAAGTTGATGATAATACATATAATAAATATGGAATAGAGTTTTCTAAGAATAAAACAATATTTTTATCTATTAATGGTACGATTGGTAGTGTTTCATTCTATAATGATGAAAAAATAGTTTTAGGTAAATCTGTGGCTTATTTTAATATTATTTCAAATGAGCTTTTACATAAATATTTATATTACATTTTTCAACTAGATTTTTCTAAAAATTATTTTGAAAAAAATAAAACAGGTTCTACAATAAAAAATTTAGGATTAAAAGCTTTAAGATCATTTAAAATCCCAATTCTACCACTAGAAGAACAAGAACGCATTGTAAAACTCTTAGATCAATTCGATGCAACACATACAGCTATTGAAGAAGAGATTTCAAAAGAAATCAAACTAAGAACTCAACAATACGAATATTACCGAGAAAAGTTATTAAGCTTTCCTCAAAACTAAATCATTCATCCATTAACAGCTACTAGAATAACATAAGATGTACAAGACTATCGCAGAATCCAACAATTACATTGTATTGGACAAATACACCAAATTCTACGAATTAAATGAGGCTCCGACTGCTTATCAATCAGAAGCTGCCTTAGAAAAAGAATTCATCCAAGATTTAATTAATCTGGGATACGAGAATCCGACTCATCTCAAATCAACGGAAGCTATGTTAGCCAATGTGCGTACACAATTACAAGCATTGAATAATATGGTATTTACCGATAACGAATGGGCGCGTTTCCTTGTAGAATATTTAGATAAACCAAGTGATAGTTTAGTCGATAAATCGCGTAAACTTCACGATAACCACATCTACGATTTTGTATTTGATGATGGACACATTCAAAACATCTATTTAGTCGATAAAGAGAATATTACACGTAATAAAGTACAGGTTATCTCACAGGTCGAACAAACAGGTTCGCACGCCAATCGTTACGATGTAACAATTCTGGTCAACGGATTACCGATGATTCAAGTAGAGCTGAAGAAACGTGGCGTAGCCATTCGCGAAGCGTTTAATCAAGTCCATCGTTATTCAAAAGAGAGCTTTAATTCAGATAATTCGCTATTCAAATACTTGCAGTTGTTTGTAATTTCGAATGGAACAGATACACGTTATTTTGCCAATACCGTTACGCGTAACAAAAACAGTTACGATTTCACGATGAATTGGGCAAAAGCAGATAATACCTTAATCAAAGATTTAAAGGATTTTACAGCCACATTTTTTCAAAAAAACACGTTATTAAATGTCTTACTAACGTATACGGTTTTAGACATCAAAGATACATTATTGGTGATGCGACCTTATCAGATTGCAGCAACCGAACGTATTTTATGGAAAATTAAAAGTGCTTACCAAACCAAAAAATGGTCATCTTTAGAAAGTGGTGGGTACATTTGGCATACTACCGGTTCAGGGAAAACCTTAACCAGTTTCAAAGCTGCTCGTTTAGCGACTAAATTAGATTTTATCGATAAAGTATTTTTCGTGGTAGACCGTAAGGATTTAGACTTTCAGACCATGAAAGAATACCAAAAATTTTCGCCTGATAGTGTCAACGGTTCAAACAGTACAGCAGGTTTAAAACGAAATATCGAAAAAGACGACAACAAAATTATTGTTACGACCATTCAGAAGTTAAACAACTTAATGAAGGGGGATCAAGAGTTGGATATTTACAATAAACAAGTTGTTTTCATATTTGATGAAGCCCACCGTTCTCAATTTGGTGAAGCCCAAAAAAACCTAAAAAAGAAATTCAAAAAATATTACCAATTCGGATTTACAGGAACACCAATTTTCCCTGAAAATGCCTTAGGTGCAGAAACCACAGCAAGTGTTTTTGGTTCAGAATTACACGCGTATGTCATTACAGATGCCATCAGAGATGAAAAGGTTTTAAAATTCAAAGTGGATTACCACAATGTTAAACCACAATTCAAAGGGGTTGAGACAGAAATAGATGAAAAGAAATTGAATGCAGAAGATGCGAAGAAAGCCTTTCTGCATCCTGCACGTATCAGCGAAATTTCTAAATACATTTTACAAAATTACCGCATTAAAACACACCGTACAAAAGGCGGAAATAACGGTTTCAATGCGATGTTTGCCGTGAGTAGCGTAGAAGCAGCTAAACATTATTACGAAGAATTAAACCGTCAGCAAATTGACAGTGAAAAACCGTTGAAGATTGCGACGATCTTTTCTTTTGCAGCAAACGAAGAACAATCAGCAATTGGAGAAATCATAGATGAATCATTCGAGCCTTCTGCTTTAAACAGTACAGCAAAAGAATTCTTAACGAAAGCCATCAACGATTACAATAAGATGTTCAAAACAAGTTATGGTGTGGATAGCGATGAATTCCAGAATTACTACCGTGATCTTTCAGAAAGAGTAAAAAACAAAGAAATCGATTTATTAATCGTTGTCGGTATGTTTTTAACTGGATTTGACGCACCAAAATTAAATACCTTATTCGTTGATAAAAACTTACGTTACCATGGTTTAATTCAAGCATTTTCTCGTACCAATCGTATCTTAGATGCAACGAAATCTTTTGGAAATATTGTTACATTCCGCGATTTGGAACAAGCAACGATTGATGCCATCACATTATTTGGAAATAAAAACACGAAGAATGTTGTTTTAGAGAAAAGCTACAAAGAATATTTAGAAGGTTTTACCGACGCTTCAACAGGTGATGCACGTAGAGGATTTATTGAAGTAGTTAACGAATTAAATACAAAATTCCCAAATCCAGATGCAATTGAAAAGGAGAAGGATAAAAAGGAGTTTACAAAATTATTCGGTGAATACTTACGTGTTGAAAATATCTTACAAAACTATGATGAATTCACAAGTCTAAAAGCCTTACAAAGCATTGACCTAAGCGATGCGACTGCTGTAGAAGAATTCAAAGAAATGTACCATGTATCAGATGAGGATTTAGCAGTGATGCAAAAGATTCAGTTGTTACCACAACGAACAGAGCAGGATTATCGTTCGACATATAATGATATTCGTGATTGGTTAAGAAAAGAAAAAGAAGGGAAACAACCAGAAGATGGTGGAATCGATTGGGATGATGTGGTTTTTGAAGTTGATTTATTAAAATCACAAGAGATTAATTTAGATTACATCTTAGAATTGATCTTTGAGCACAATAAGAAAACAAAAGACAAAGCTGAATTAGTAGAAGAAGTAAGCCGAGTAATTCGTGCAAGTATTGGGAATAGAGGAAAAGAATCTTTAGTAGTGGATTTCATTAACGAAACAGATTTAGATACCATTCCAGATAAAGCAACGGTTATTGATTCGTTCTTTAAATATGCACAAGTCAAACAAAAAGAAGAAGCTACTGAATTAATCGTAGAGGAAAACTTAAACGAAGAAGCGACAAAACGCTACATCGAATCTTCTTTAAAACGAGAATACGCAAGTTCTAACGGTACAGAATTAAATGCCATTTTACCAAAAATGAGTCCGTTAAATCCACAATATCTTACAAAAAAGCAAACTGTTTTTCAAAAAATAAGTGCCTTTATTGATAAGTTTAAGGGGGTGGGAGGTAGATTATAATTTTATTAATTATAACTAAAATCTTAATTAAAATAGAACAGCTTTCCATTATGGAAAGCTGTTTTTTATTTACATAAACTCCAAAATCTCTTTCTTCATTTTTGTTGAAAATTTTAAATTATTTTCTTTCAAAAGATCCTTATCAATGTTTTGACCCCTATAAACCTAGAGTATTTTTAATTTTTTAAAGTGTAATGTTTTAGGCTGCTTTTTTTCTGTTTAAAATCAAGTGTTTGTCCTT
>NZ_FNDQ01000018.1 GCF_900099675.1 Myroides phaeus | reverse complement strand
CATCTATAAACTTAATAGAAGGTACTTTGGTGAAAAGCTCTTTGATAGGCTAGTTATCGCCAATATTACAGCTTATGACTAAAAACGGAGATACATAATATTTTTTATGTGTGTTCTGTTGTGTGATTTTTTGTAAAGGTTTTTTTCATTGAGTATATATAAGTCATAGTCGACTAATAGAACTTTTGTCTAAACGAGCTAAAGACTCTCGCATAATATCACTTATACATAAGTATCTAAACTCTGGAGTGATTATAAATGGAAAACTTGAACAGAGTAATTAAGGAGGACCACTCAGCCCTCAACTGAGTAATATAATGCTTCATGAATTAGATATGGAACTCGACAGACGTGGTCATCGGTTTGTTCGGTATGCGGATGATTGTTTAATCTTCTGTAAGAGTAAGAGAGCTATGACAAACTCAAAGAAAAATTAAGAGGAATTACAAACCGAAGTAATGGGAAAGGGTATGATAAACTCAAAGAAACATTAAAAGTGTTTGTAAGAGGTTGGATATCTTACTTCAAGTTAGCAAACATGTCGGCTAAGATAAAACGTATAGATAAATGGCTTCGAACAAGAATGCGGAAGTTCATATGGAAGAATTGGAAGAGTAAAGGGGTAAGGTATACAAATCTTAAAAAGATAGGTGTTAAAGCTAATCAAGCTAATCAATGGGCTAACACCCGAAAGGGATATTGTCGAGTAGCTTTGAGTCCCGTTCTAAAAACATCAATAAATATTCAGATCCTAAGGAAAGCAGGCTATACTTTTCTAAATGACATTTACCTAAAAGTACCGTAAATTAAGAACCGCCTTGGTACGGATCTGTATGCCTAGTGTGAGAGGTCGGTTGAAGAAATAATCTTCAGCCTCCTACTAGATTATTTTTTGTGAGTTCAGGGTTTATGCCGAACGTTGAAATAAATCGTTTCAGTAGTAACCCATTGTGATAATGTGTTTTAATATCACTCATAGAAAAGGGAATATCTGTGTCAGGTTCTTGATCTATTAAAGTAATCCAATGCTTAACGTTAGCTAAATTAATAGCTGTTAAACACATATTCCAATGAAAATGTAGTTTCTTTTCACTTCTAGCTTGACAGTGATTTAAACCCGTAAATTGTTTAGCATCTCGATATAGAAATTCTATTTGAAAACGTTGACGATACATCTGTAATATTTCATCCCACTCTAAAGTAAGATCCGTTGAGAAATATTTCTTGTGGAACATCTCTTTTTGTGTAGTTGGAATGTCCGTTGCATTAATCACGATGTTGTTTATTCCCAAATCAAGAAATTCGTAATGGAACCTAAACCCACTGAACCCCGCTTCATATGTAGAATAATATTCACAATCAGGAAAATTCCTAACTAGATAATCTGCTAAAACAGAAGCTACTGTAAGTTGGGTAAAGGTCTTATGAACGATGTTTTCTGTCAAGATTGTCACTGTCCAACTTTTAGGTGTACATCTATTTCAGCAAAAAGTTATTGTTTATTACTATTTTATATCAAATATATAAACATATATGATTATTTCTGTCTTTTATTATTGTTATTTAACAAAAAACAACGACTTCGGAGTAGTTTTCCAGCCCTCTGCAAGAGCAAGTAGTTTTGAAAGCGAAAATCTCAATTTCGAGTGCCTCAAAACATAACTTGCTCTCATCTTTCGATGAGTAAACTCACCAATTTTACAAAGTAAAATCTATAGTGATTTCATATTAAGAAATCACTCACTATTTGATATTAAAGCGCCAAGTATAACCTTAAAATTCCATTTAAAGTTTTCAAACTGTATATATAATTTCTTTGCTGTAAGATAGTAAAGTAATTTTTGCAATTATCTTTGAAATAGCACTTTAAAGCTGTTTTAAAATAATCTTTGTGTAAAAACTTACAAGAGTAAAGTTTTCGACAAGCTAAAGCTTACAACTATCCATAATGTAAAATGTAAACCTTTAAAAATGTACAATATGGGAACAGTAAACCAACCATCAAAAAAAGACAGTCAAAATGAGTTAGTCGATGAAGATTATCTAATGAATATCATGAGTGGTGATATAGCAGTTAAGTCTGTAGAACAAGCTAAGCATATCGTAGAAGAAAAAGAAGAACCTCTAATCCAAGAAGAAGTAACAAAAGTCAAAGAGAAGAAGCCAAAGAAAGAAATAGCAACTACTAAATACCAAGAGCTTTTTCTAATTAATGAATTTCCTTCATCCAGAGCAGGAAAGGTTGTTTATATCCGACCTGAATATCACGAAGTATTACTTCGTATAACCCAACTGGCTAAAGAAGAAAAAACAACGCTTTACTCTTATTTAGACAATATCTTAAAGCAACATCTACAGCAGTATAACTCTGAAATCACCCAATATTTTAATGACAAATTCAAACCTATTTTATAATGGAAAAATTTAATCACTTAGGAGAATCAACTCAAGTACAACCGACTAAGAGTATAGAGAATTATGTAGATACTTTTTTAAAAGAAGTATCTACTAAAGCAAAAGATGGTAAAACGGTCTATATTCGCCCAGAGTTCCATAAGAAGTTAACACGTATAGTTCAAGTAATAGGCGAAAATAAGGTATCTGTTTATACTTATCTAAATAATCTATTAGAGCATCACTTCAACGAATTCGAACAAGAGATAACCACAAGCTTTAATGAAAAGAACAAACCTATCTTTTAAATATTTTTTATAAAAATTAAAGAAGTAAAACTGTAAAAACACCTTTACAGTTTTACTTCTTTAAAAAAACAAAGACACCTTATAAGATGCCTTCATCTGCAAAAGAGTAGTAACTCTCTTGTGTTATAATTAAATGATCTAAAAGCGTAATATCAAGTATTTTACTTGCTTCTTTAATCTTCCTCGTAATTTGTCTATCAGCATCACTTGGAGTTAATTTCCCAGACGGATGGTTGTGCACTATCAAAAATCCCACTGCATTCGCTTTTAAAAGTGCTGAGAAGATAATTCTTAAATCTACTATTGTACCTGTTATCCCTCCTGAGGAAGCTTCTAATACTCCAAGTACTTTGTTGTTGTTTGAAAGCATAAGTACTTTAAACTGTTCCAATAATTCAATTTTGTTACTATCCCAAGCTTTTAATGCTATTTGATAGGCACTGTAAGAAGATGTAATGTGTGGTCTCTGTGAAGCCTTTACTTTTGATTTGTAAATCAATTCTACTTCTGATGCGATAAGCCATTCTTTGCTTAAAACTGTAGTTTCCATAATATTAAATTTTTTAAATTAATTATGGAGCCACAATTGGTAATGGCTTAGCG
The DNA here is from genome assembly GCF_900099675.1 of Myroides phaeus. GTDB lineage: Bacteria > Bacteroidota > Bacteroidia > Flavobacteriales > Flavobacteriaceae > Flavobacterium > Flavobacterium phaeum. Next base: position 53,972 of record NZ_FNDQ01000018.1, on the reverse strand, counting down.
AGCGCAAGAAGCAACGCAATAAAGCGAAGACTTTAGTCAAGCATTTATGGGGGAATTTCTTGTTAGCGAACCGCTAGGCATTGCCTAACTTTGTGCAATTATTAATAAAAAATATCCCCCATTTATTTTATGCATCTATAAAATCAAAGAACTGCTTTAAAGAATCAATAGTAGAGTTATCTAAAATCAGATTATTGTCTTTCTGTGTAGTATTCTTTTGGGTATAGGTAAGCAAAAAGGAATCTAGTTGATTAATTAACACATTTAATTTAGGTGCATTGTCATTGTCTGCATACAAAGCTAAACTGAGTAAGGTATTTAGATTTGAAGTATGAGGTAAATAGGTTGTGTGAACGAGTATGTACATCTGTAGTTTTATATATAGACACCTATGTAGTTTATTAGTTGAGATAAAACTTTGCTTTTTAGCGTGAACAATCTTTTTCTTAATAAACCTATTAATCTTTGAAAGTGGATATTTGAGTCTAAAAACACTCTCTCCATAATCACAATCGTAATTATCCATCCAATGAACACTTGGGTAATAGCCATTTGAATAAATTATATTCTCATCTTTAATTATGCCTTCAAAAAAATGTATGTTCTCAAAACTGTACTCTTGAATAAAGAGTCTTGTATGAGTGATAATCGTAAATCTTACATTGCTTTGTTGCTTATTACTTAAACTATCAATTGCCTTTTGTACTTCCTCAGCTTCTTCTTTGGTAGTAAGTACTAAGAGATAAAAATATTTAATTTTTCTGTCATTTTCGAAGACTACAGTCTCATGAAATTTATAAATTTCTTCCACTCCTTTTACATTCGTTAGAGATGACAACTTATCTAAATATTTGAATACCTTTTTCTTTTTAACCTTTATCTTTATTTTGCGGTTTACTCTATATAGTCGCACATCACGCTCAAACTTGTCAAGTAGTTGTATAACCATATTATGTAACTTTATTTGAACTTTTTCAAGTGCTAATGCCCAATCATCAAGTCTCGCAGAGTCTGGGTCTCTATCAATTGCACTTATTATATAGAATTGCCCTTCTTCATTTTTTACAAGTAGAGTCTTTATCTGAGGAAATACTCTTTCTAGCAATAGTAGTCTCTCTGTAAGATCACTGTTCACATTAGGGGTTCCAAAGAGCATTGTTTCAATGACACTTAAATCATATTCAAAGAATTTTAAATAGAAGTAAGTTACACCAAACTCTTCATCTTTATTCATTCCATTACTATATGAAGATAAAAGGTTATATGTTTCTATATATTTGTGCTTATACCTTCCAACATCACTGTAATAACAGTAGCTTTTTGGCAATTCAATATTGTCATCTTTATAGAGTAACAGCGTATCACCTAAACCTAATTTTGTGAATGCTCTTCCTGCTTTATCTTGTAATTCAAAATCTTTGTCATCTAATAGGACGATATGGAAATTACTATCTGCTAAGAGCTCTTTAGTATACTCTTTACTAAATACTTTAGTAGCTTCTGTTTTGTCTTTTACACGAAGCCAAAATACTTCAAGGTTATAGGATGAAGTATAAACACCACCGTACCAAATGGTAGTAACTTGTTTATCTGTTACACTGCTTATTAGCTTTTTTTCGAGGTTCTCAGGGAACTTTTGCTCTTGCAATAATTGAAATTTAGTTTCCATAATTTAAAATATTAAAGGGTTATTAATTGGTATATAATTCTTTGATGTGATTGTAGAAGTGATTACAAATGTGTAGTGTGTTTATATACTGCTCTTGGGAAGAATTATTAGCAGAGGTTGATTGTCTTGGGAAGTAAGGCAGTTTTGTATTTAGAAAATAGAAAAGAGCATCGGACTGTTTTGTACTCATTAATTGATCGCTATAATCTCTATCAGCCCATTGCACGAGTTTCCATAAATAGCGAGGACTAGCAAAATGAGGTACATAGTTTAGCTTTTTATATAAAAATGAAAGGCACAATTGCTTGAAAATACTTCCTAACTGTACAACATGTCCGATTTGATAGGTAGAACAACTAAACAAATCCATCTGTAACCATTGACTCTCTAAATTATCTTGACATAGTTTCCAAAAGTCCTTTTGCCAATAAGAGCTATCAGTATCTTCGGGTAATTCAAAAACAGGAAGAATAAATTTAGTATGCTTCTTTTTGGTTCTACTGTATACAACATTATCATCTGTGATATGTTTGTAGATAAAAGGCAAGAACTTTGTGCCATGACGTTCTATCCAAGTGGTTTTATGTAGTAGACAAGTGATTTCAACTCGTTGATTAAAGTGATTTCTGATTAATGTTGACATGTGCTGTTCCATTTGAATCTTGATATCAGTACCCACTATAAACAAGAGGAATTCTATAGAGTCATTAGAAACTTTACTTTCTATCAAATAGATTAAGTCAATGCGATAACTTTGAAGTAGCCTTTTAATAACAGCATTAAGCATAAACTGTTCATATTCTACTTTAGAAAAAATCTGCTTCCCTTTTAAATCACTAAGTAGATACTCAATTCTTGGAGTAAAAAAGTTATTGACTCCTTTTTCAAATTGCTCGCTTATAGAAGTACATAGACTTTCAACTTTAGTAAGATCATTTTCTTCAATTAGCATTTCGCTATTATTATCAACACTTAATAGATTGAATAAATACGTTTTATCAATCTCGTTACTAACAAATATTTGACCTAGTTCTGGGTAGTTATTTTCAATTGATTCTAATAACTCTATATCAGAGTTAAAGATGAAAGCGCTTTTGGGAAATAGCATACTTTTAACGCTGTGAAGGTAAAGGCGTATAATATGCATATACATAATCAATACAGCCTGAAATTGCTTCTGTTTAACAAGTGAATCAATAAAACGAGTTTTATAATCCTCGTGTTTTTGTTTGACCTCTATTACCCAATTATCAAGTTGTAGAAGTTGTCTTCTAATTGAGAAAGTATAAAAGTTTTGTAATAGACTTCCCCAACTACTTTGTTTACGAGAATAGATTATAAACTGTGGATTCAGATAAAGAGAGAGATAAGTAAAGTGAAAATCACTTTCAAAAGGAAAGACGATGTGTTTACAAAACGTTACAACTACATCAAACTGTTCAAATACTTCTTTAGTCCAAGAAGATTCTTGTAGTTCTTGTCTTTTAGTCTCAGGTATAGCCTTATTTAGAATAACCGTTATTTGCTTGATAGCTGAAAAATGCGGACTTGTTGCAAAGATTAATTCAACATTTCCATTGTTTATCTCATAGAGAAGTTTCTCTTGGACGACAAGAGGAATACCTTGTAATTCGTTGACTGCTAATTTAGTTTTCATAAGCTTACAGTGTTTAAGGTTAACAACTGCAAGTTCTTATCTTGGGTTATGGTAATCTATTCTGAAAGAGCATATTATATCCACCTATCGTTTTTTCTTCAAACCCCAATACTCATCATTATCAAATTAAATCGTCATTAATTTTAAGCGTATAATTTACCTATGAATACGAATAGTTTACTGATTTACAACAAAGTAAATTTATGAGTAACCTAAAAACTTAAATTATGGAAACGTATGATTTTACTTTAGAATCTCATTTATGGACAAAAGAAGAAATAGAATGTCCTTATGAACTATTAGACTGGTTAATTGATCTTGCTCATATAGATTATTTTCAAGAACAGATCCGCAATTACTGTTGGTATTTACTTAGTGATAAAATGTATGATAAGGCAAAGGTGTCAGAAGTTATTTTCGATTTAACCGTTTTACAGTCCTTGTTTAAAGCAAGCTACCGAATCTTTTTGAACCCTAACGTGTTTACTGAGAAAAGGCTTACTGTTTCAGATGTATCTGAAGAAGACCTACAAGAGATGAAATACATAAATGAACAAGAGTTTAAAAATCCATACTTAGTCTTTAAAAGTGTTTTTGAGCAGTTCGAATTAAATAGCATAACGAGCTCTTTTTTCAATTTAGTTTTAGCTACAATGGCTAATAATGCGTCTAACAAGGAATACGACAGCGATGTATCGATGCTTGTTTATCATAGATTATTAGAAGCTTGTCTGTTGATACAAGTACGTGATACAGCTAGTTATCGATAAATCTTTATCTAAAACGAAAAAAAGGTAGAATACCAACCATAGTAATTCTACCTTTTTTTATTGTTTATATCCAATGATAGGATTCGTCTTTTCTGTTTAGATAACAAAGCATATCTTCTTTTCTAAGTTCTGGAAAAAATCTAATAGCTCTTTCAATAGCGTAATTAGGTAAGAACTTAATCTCGTTACATATTGTAAGAAGCACTTTTTCTCTGCCAAATAGTCGAACGATTTCATCTATTTCACTTTGATCTCCACGTTCAATTACTCGTGCTATAATGGGAACATATGCTTTCTGATAATCAAGCTTATTAATATCAGTATCCCAAAACAATTGAGTTTTTAAAGTTGAAATATCAGTTAGTTTTTGCTCTTTTTTCATACTTTAAATTTACTAATTTAAAGTGTAATAATAAACAAAAGCTTAACCATAAGATTAAGCTTTTACAATATCATTAAGTTTTATCTACTTACTTTGAATCAACTTCTCTAAGCGATTCATCATCTCATCTTTTTCTTTAAGCATACGCTCATACAAGGCAATCTTTTCTTCGTGAAGCTTTACAATTGCTTCTAATGGATTGTTATTTTGAATATTTAAGCCATTATTATTGATGGCATTATCAGAAAAATTACAAGCAATATTATAAACAGCCTGTTCCTCATCAAAATTCTCAATCGCTTCAACAGGTATTTTAAGCACTTTAGAAATCTGTTGTAGTAGAGAATTATCAATTACCTCTTTCTGTTCTAAAACAGATATCTTTTTTTGATTCCAATCTTCTCCTAAATCAAAAGCAAGAACTTCTTGTTTGATTCCAAGCATTTCTCTAAAACGCTTTACGTTTCTTCCTTGATGTATTTTATGTTCCATAATTGATTAGCAGAATTAAGAAGGCTCAAAAGAAAGCCAAAGATTAAAAAAAGATTGAAAGGTAAAGTTATAAAATATCCTGTAAGAATAGAAATTTAATTCGCATCGTTGAAATAATGATACAGTATAACACCAAGTACAACCAATGATTGCCAAAGAATCTTACTGAGATAATCCACTGGTTATTTTTCAGTAAAAGGCAATATTATGACAACAAAACTAGAAATTCCAAAAATTCCAATAGAAGAGGGTAGGACTTACTTTAAGAAAGAGGGAATAGATTTAACAGAAGAAGAAACAGCTATTGTATTGGATTTTATGTACACATTAACACGCTTTGTTTTTAAGGAATACTTTGATATAGAGTGAGTTATTTGTATATTTATACACTCCCAACAAAATAATTGTGTCAAATTAAATAATCAATCTATGAAAATAGCAGATTTGTATATCCGTGTTTCAACGGATGAGCAAGCTGATAAAGGTTATTCACTAAGAGATCAAGAAGAGCGATTGCGACGCTTTTGCCAATCAAACGATATCCAAGTAGGCAAAGTTATCTTAGAGGATCATTCAGCGAAAAGTTTTAATCGTCCATCTTGGATTGCATTAATGAAAAACTTGCGTAAACGAACTAATCAAACCAACTTATTGTTATTTACTAAGTGGGATAGGTTTAGTCGTAACGCTGGCGATGCGTATCAAATGCTTAGTGAGCTAACAAAATTAGGTGTAGAATTACAAGCCATTGAACAACCTTTAGATTTATCTATTCCTGAAAACAAGATTATGCTTGCAATATATTTAGCAGCTCCAGAGGTAGAGAATGACAGAAGAGCACTTAATGTATACCATGGTATGAGACGAGCTAAGAGGGAAGGAAGGTTGATGGGAAAAGCACCTTTTGGATATATAAACAGGAGTAAAGAGGATGGAACAAAGTATATCGCTATAAAGGAATTGGAAGCTAAAGCATTAGTTTGGGCTTTTGAAGAAATCGCCAAGGGGCTATTAGCAGCTAATCAGATACGCTTAGAGATGAATAAGTTTAGTCCTCGTAGCCTTAGTAAGAGTGCTTTTCACGTAGCGATTCGCAATCCTTTATATTGTGGAAAAATATTTATACCTAAACACAAGGATGAAGAGGCTCACTTTGTCGATGGGCTACACGAAGCATTAATCACAACAGAATTGTTTGATAAAGTTCAAGAGGTGTTAGATGGAAAAGTAAGAAAGGAACTACCAAACACAAAAGTACTATCAGATGCAAATTTGCCACTAAGAGGCTTTTTAGTTTGCCCTAAGTGTAGTAGAAACCTAACAGGTAGTTTATCAAAGGGTAGAAACAATAGTTATTATTACTATCACTGTATAGGTTCTTGTGGATTTAGACATAGTGCAAGCAAAGCAAACTTACTATTTGAAGAGGGATTAAATCAATTACAATTAAACGAGGCATTTTTAATCCGTTTAAAGAAACATTTGTTAGATACCTATAACAAGATGCTAAAGAATCCAATTGATAAAAAGAAAACACTATTAAACGAGATAGAAAGACTAAACGCTCAACTTAGTACAGCAAGGACAAAATTATTAAGTGGAACACTTGATGATGATGATTATCTTGAAATTAAAAAATTGAATAAAGCAGAACTTGAATTGTTAGAAACACAATTAATGAAGGAGAATAGCAAAGTAAAGATTGATATTAATAAAATATTGAACAAAGCAATAGAAGTAGTTGCAAACATTGGTACACTCTACACTCAGGCAGATATATCAATGAAAAGAAGAATAATAGGTTCAATTTTTCCTGAGAAAGTAGTTTTTGATGGAGAGGTATATCGAACCGATAGAATAAATGTTTTAATAAGGTCTATCTTATTGATAAATAATGAAATAGCTGAAAATAAAAACGGGAGAAATGAACAAAAAATTCAATTCTCCCGTTTAGTACTCGAGGCGGGACTTGAACCCGCACGAACATTACTGCTCACTGGATTTTAAGTCCAGCGTGTCTACCACTTCCACCACTCGAGCATGCTTACACACGTTTTGTTTGTGATTGCGAGTGCAAAAGTCGAATAATATTATTTAATATACAACAATTAAAAGCTTTATTTTTAAAATAAAAACCACGTTATATACTTATGTGTTGATTTTTAGTAGGTTATTTGAGTGGTTTTTTTCAAAAAAAGTATTATGTAAATTGATGTAATTGTTATTTTAAGTTTAGAAAGTATGTATTTACTCCATTACTTCATTAAAATCGATAAGATTAAAATTAGAATCATTTTTTATAAAATCATAAAACATAGCTGCATGTCCTGCTCCTACAATAATTACGATATTTTTATCTCCAATTGAAACTTGATTTTGTACATAAGAATACATTATTAAATTGCGTTTGTACCAGCTTGCAACAAAATCAGAGCCAAAGAACGTATCATCGTTGTTTAAACGATTTAGAATTGATATATAGGCTCCTTTGTTCAATTCTCTTTGTTCTTTAGAGTTTATACAGACAAAAACGTCGGATAAACTATTTTTTGCAACACAATTATTAGTAAAGTCACTTAGAGTTTTAATTCTATTAGAAAAAGATGTAGGGTCTATTAGTGTATTCTTGTTTGTTTCAGATTCTATTAAATCATAGCGTTGCTCTAAATTATAATCAATAGAATATATAGCATTGTTTTTTGATTTTTTCGCAAGTCTGAATCCAAGTTGAAAAATCTCATTCTCCGAATAATATCGTTTAAAGAAGTTTTTTTGGATACTATCTAAGTTATAAAAGGGTTTATTGTCTACATACAACAAGTATTGTTTATTCAGGTTTTCTCTGTTTTCATATGACGATTCTACAAACACTTTATCAGGATTGTATTTTTGTACAATTTTATTAGTGATTTTTTCTAAATCCTCTTGCTTAGAAGAGTTTAGAATATCGATGTCAATTACTTTTCCACGATCAAAACCAGGGTTGTTAAAATGTACTGTTCCTATCAGAATTACATTTATTTTTTCTTGTGAAAAAACAGTTGTGAAAAACAAAACAAGGATAAAAGCTATTGTATTTCTCATTTGATTTATTGTATTTGGTGAAAGGGATATAGTTTGTTTGTACAAACATTTTTTCCGTAAAAATATTATATTTCATAAATTATACAATACTGCTTTCGTTTAATTTATAAACAGAGAAAACATATCGATAGGGAGTAAGTTGATACAAAAAAACCGATAACATATGTTATCGGTTTTTTATGAAGAAGGCTTGTTTTTTACAGACACCTTATTACTTAATTCTTTTATAGCTAATTTCAGTATATTTAATAGAATTAGCATCTTCTTTTACTGGATTAGGCAATGAGACCATAACAACTAATTCGTTATTAGTTAAATTCGTTATTAGCATCTTATCTTCTATGCCCAACTCATCTAAAGTATTGATGTTATTATTTTGAAGAGTATAATTTAAGCCAACTATTTCCTCAAGGCAATTACCATTTTCATCTTTACCTACAAATTGAAGGATATCTATTTTATCTGTCGTATAAGTCCAAGTCATCAGTCCGCATCCATAATCATCAGAAGGGAAAATTTGTTCTATAAATTTTGCTTCTCTATCGTATGTCTTAGTTGATGATAATTCCCATGTTCCTACTAAATTCTCTATTTCAAATTTTTCAGTAGCTTCTTGCTCTTTACAACTACTCATTCCCAATGCCAAGAAAGAGAACAGTAAAACGTATAAAGTTTTTCTCATATTCATTCTATTTTTTTTGTAAAGATAAAATTTTCAACAGATTTCACTAATAATTCTATTGATAACCGTTTTTATAGTTATTCAAATTATAAGAGGAAAGAAAAGCAGCTTAAGCTATATCATATGACCGAAATATTACTTCAACAAGTCATACAATTAGAACAAACTATAAAGCAAAGCGGACAAGCTCGTTTAGATACTATAAAAGTTATTCTGTGAAATTTTGAGCTCTCACAGCTCTAAAACTTGCACAGAATAACTTTGTTGGAATAATTTATGCCATTAAAAAAAAACTGATTAACGTTTCGGAGCTTGGCGAAGGCGGCATTTTTAGCACGAATCTCTAATTGAAGAACAAACTTCAAAGCTAACTAAAAACTTTAAGACGAAACCATTTCTGTCGTTTTTGTCAAATTGATGTTATAGGTATTCTACTTTTATTTATAGTTTTGTGCGGTTTAAAAAATGCAAAAGAGCGACCAAAAGCGTTGGTTATTTTATCGTTTATGCAGTATTATAAATTTTAGTCAGTTCACTTTTAATAGTTGTGAAATCAATTTTGTTACTAAATTCTACGGACAACCCTTTGTTTATCACATAAATAAAAGATTCTTTTCGATATACAAATTCTCCTTTATTGAGAGATTTTTCTATACTGTCAGATTTTGCCAACAAGCACGTTAGTTGATAGTCTTTATTGATTTGTTGGGTTCTATTACTTGGATGAGCTTTTGTGTTGTGTTGTGTAGCTGTTAGTAAAATCAAATTTTCTACATAATGCGCAATTTCAGGAAATTCAGATCTTGTAAAAATATGATGCACTTGTGTTGCTTCACCAGCTGACCAGTAGTCATTTACTTCACTTTCTTTATGTGTCTTTTTTATTAAAGCAATAGCTTTTTGAACATAGTAAGCGTTTATGACTTCTTGTTTTTCAACATCTTCTGCACTTAATGCTTCTTGTCGTGTAACTGATTTTTCTTTGTTAATATCTCTCCAATTTTTCTTGTTGTACATTGTTTCTGAAAATGTCATAACAAATTTCCCCTTACTACCTGGGACATTATTTTCAACGGCATAGATATTCAGTATTTTATGAAACATTCTACGAATATCAAGTCTTGAGTGGGTAGGAGTGTTACCTGTTATAAAACGAAAATATTTTTCATACAAGTTTTCTCTTGCCTCGTTTAGTCCTTTTACTTGTTCAGCTTTGTATTCTTCCAAATTCTTTAAAAACCCGCTGTCTTTGAGAACTTTTGTAAAATAACAATAAAGAAAGTTGTAAGTATTTCTGTCTTTACGAGAAATATAATCTAATAATTCCTCATTGTTTACTGAGAAAGTCAAAGAGGCATTCACCTTTGAAACATTTAGAACTTTTGCGTAAGCTAATAATTTCAAAGGTTGTGATAGAACTTTGTTGTATTCGTTGTATGCTTTTTTATCATCTGCCCAAGGTTTGTTAAAAACAACTCTGCTGTTTTGAATGAAATATTGGGTTTTCCAAATATCATTTATTACAAAAAGAGGTTTTGTTGAAACCATATTTAAAACACAATCAGCCACAAAGCAGACTATATCAGGTGTACATTTTTGGTCTACAAATCTTGCGTCTTTCGACTTTCTTACGTCAAAATCAAATTGAGCTAAAAATTTATTTATTTGTTCTCTCATTTTCTAGATTTCTTTTAAAATTCCGAAGAAAAAAACTGAATTATTATCAATATTTAATGAGCGTGTTCCGTAATTACGAGCCACACGATAAAATTTCTCAAATTCTTTTGAACCATAATATTCTAAATCTTTTTCTGTCGGAAGTCGGCTACCATTTTTCAGAGTCAATAAAGCAACCGAACCATCTGTAATAGTGTTATTCGGTAAAAAACTCGCTCTTGGATAATAAGTAAGGTTTGGAATCATTACGACATTATCACGATTAAGAAATTTGGCGACAGCCAAATTTTGTATATCGTCAATATAACAATCGTAATTTTCCAATTCTTTTACTTCATTATTACCTACATTGCGAGATTTTAGAACTCTGTATTTTCCACTATCCTTTGTAATTTGTTTTGTAATTTGTCTATCTCTGAAACTATTGAAAATATCAAATTTCATTTTGTCTGAAATTTCATCAAACGTTTCATTTCTATAGATTAACCAATAAGGAAATCTGTTAGAAAATAGATATTCTTTTGTTTTTTCTTCAATTTTTTCAATAATGTAGCTTTCAATTAAAATATTTTTACTTTTTTCTTTTGCGGATGTTTCAAGTAGAAAACTAATCGTTTCAATTTTCACACCTTTAAATCCTTTTTCGCCATAATCACAAATTTTTAAAAGATCCTGTTCTTTTAAAATCTCTCTAGTGATATTAAATTCAGGCGAATTAATAAGACTTTTCGGTACAATAAAGGAAACGAATTTTCCTAATAAAATTGCCTTTTCAATAAAAAATGAAAACAAATTATTTGTTTCACTATTTCTTACATTGAATTTGTAAAGTGATAATAATTCTTGATTGTTTGTTAGTTTTTTGTAAGGTGGATTACCTACAACAACATCATATTTTACTTTGAAATTGTAAGTAAGAAAATCAGCATTGATAAAATTGAATTTAAACTTTTTAGGCAATTTTAATTTCTCTAAAATATTTTTTAAAATGACAAGCGAATTGCCGTCAATATCAACAAGATCAAAAATTACTTCGTCTTTATCTCCATATTTCCCAATAAGTAGCGGAATGAAATTTCCAATACCAACAGATGGCTCTAATATTCTTATTTTCTTCTTCCCTTTCAATTCGGGCAAATCTTTCACTACGGAAAATGCAATGTCTTTCCGTGTGAAAAATGCGGAATTCTCTTGACGGCTTGAATTTGCGTATTCTGCAATTTGAAAAATATTTTCAAGTCCTAACTTGTCAAAATTAGAATTGATAAACGAAAGCAAGTTCTCTGTTACGTTCAATTCTTCTTTTTTGATATTGTTATTTATTTCGGTTGTTGAAAAAAACTTTTGATTTAAAACTGATTTTATTTGTTTCGCAATATTTGCAAAAACTCCTGTTGGTACAGCTTCACCAATACATTGTCTTATATTGAGTTCTTCCTGTTTCAAAAACATTTTCTTTTCTAGGAGACTCATTTTGTTCAATTTTTCAGTTGATGTATTCGACCATTGAAAAGTTTCAGGTACGCTCATCATTAACATTAGTTCTTTAATACTGAAAACCCTATTTTCAGATGGATGAACTGTGTTTTGGCTGGACAAAATATCGTTTCTTGTGTGTACACATGGGCCTTCTCTATCCCAATACCATCGTGCATATTTATCACCATTTTTGCTTTCATTAAAAACGATTTCTCCATTCTTAATTTGATGTGGAATTCGTTCCTTTTCAGTGTTCTGAAATGCAGATTCACCTTCTTTTAAATTCTCAATCCAAGGTAACATTTTAGAATTGTATTCTCTATACGAATGGAAAATATCGCACATCGATATTTGTCCCATTTCATTGAGTTCTTCCAATCCTGTAAAAAGTTTGCGTAATGTTTTCGGTTTTTGTTTTTCAGGAAAAATGTCAAATGGACTAATATTTTGTAAATCCTTTCTGACCCCTATTACAAGTGTTCTTGTTCTGCTTGATTGAGAACCGTAATCTTTGAAATTTACGATTTTGAAAAGAATATTATAATGACCTCCTAAATTTAATTTTATTGCTTCTTTAATTGGTTTTTCTATTCCATCTATGTCAGTGCAAGTTGTGTTTAAAAAGGCTCTAACATTTTCAAAAATAAAGAATTTAGGATTGACTTCTTTTGTGATTTTTATAGATTCAACAACTAAAGAATTTCGTGATAATTCTTGGTTTTTTTTATGATTTGCTACAGACATACCTTGACAAGGTGGTGTAGCTACAATTACATCAGGTTCAGTAATTTTATATTCTTTTTGCCATCTTTCAATTTCCGAAAATAGTTTTAATTTTACTTGTTTTGTTGAAATATCTCCGTCTAAATATCCTGTTTCGTATTTGCATTTGTTATTAAACACTTGAATTTTTAAGCGTTTTGTTAAAATTTCATTTGTCGCAATGCACTCAAAGCCGTGTTGTTTGAAACCAAAGCAACCAACTCCTGCACTACTAAATAAGCTTATGTATGTCAATGGTTTTTTCATAGTTCGAATTATCTTTGTATTGAATTTCCATTTTTGATATAAATAGCTGTTTCTTCTGCAACTTTAAAAACCGTGTCTGAACATTTGTATTTGAATGATTCTCGTGCAAATTTATCTGCAAAAAATAAGTCTGTTACAGTTTGTATATCAGTTTGAAATAAATCTGCTAATTTTTTGAGTTTAGATTTGCTGAAATACTGATTTCCATTTTCAATTCGACTAATTGCACTTGTATTAATACCGATTTTAGCCCCAAATTCTGTTTGAGTCCATTCGCGTTTTTCACGTTCAATCTTTATGTAATATCCGAAATTTGCCATTCTTATAATTTTATTAAAAAAGGATTTGATACATTTTTAGCAAATGTAATAATAGTTTTCTGTTTTTAGGTCAAGTTTTTAGTTGTCTTTTTCAAGTGTGGGAAAAATTTAGCTCTTTTTTGTTTTTGTATTTCCAGCTTGTGCGACTGGAAAACCAAAATGTGCGGTGGGTCAGGGACTGTCTATAACATAGTTTTTCACGAAACAAAACACGATATAGTTTCGTAAAACAACACCCATATACGTATTTAGTAAAATTTCTACGCTAATTTACCTAAATAAAAGATATAAAAAAACAAACTTTACCTTTTTGTGTATAAAATAGGGGGATGTTTTAACGGATTAAAAGTTAAGCGCGAGGGATTACATATCCCAATGAAGATATTTTGACTCAAAGAAAACCATAAGCTTATGGAGGTGTCTTAAAAAGCTATAATGGAAGTAAAGCTTTCAGCAACTATATAAAATAAAAAAACCGATAACTCTCGTTATCGGTTTTCTTTGCGGAGAAAGAGGGATTCGAACCCCCGGACCTGTTACAGTCAACAGTTTTCAAGACTGCCGCATTCGACCACTCTGCCATTTCTCCGGTCGTATACAGTTGTTCTGTATTGCGGGTGCAAATATAGGACAATTGTTTCTATATCCAAACAATTCAGTAAGAAAATCAAAAGTATTTTTGTTTGTTTTTTATAAGGTAAACATTTTTAAAGAGTTAAGGTTTTGTTTTTTTTCTAAAAATATTTTATCACCTATACAGATACCTCATTGATTATACTATATTGAATAAATATTAAGCTATTTTAAAAGATTAAATAAAACTTTTAGAATATGCTTTATAAGTAGGCATAATACCAAAAGCATAGGGGTGAACCACATTTAAAATGTAATCCACCCCTACATCACACTATAGCCTTAGACTATAAAACACAGACAGTGCTATTGACTTCTCATCCAGCATAGTATTCTTTCAAACACAGAAATCAATAAATATTTATTATAACAACTTTTTCAAAACTAACAATATAATAAAATAGGCAATAAAACCACTGTCCGAATCTTTATCAGAGCCATCACAAAATATGATGAAAGGAATAGTTTTAATCAGGGAAATGATAACTTCCCTTGCATCACACTATAGCCTTAGACTATAAAACATTAACAGTGATATTGATCTCTCATTCAACATAATATACTCACAAGCACTGAAATCAATCTTTTTTTCTCATAACAATTTTTCTCACTAACAAAACAATTTAATCCATAGTAAAATTTCTGTCTAATTCTTTCATAGAACTATTTCAAAATATGATGCAAGGGATAGCAATAACCAGGGGAATTATAACCACCCCTACATCACACTATAGCCATAGGCTATAAAACACAGACAGGGAATCTTGATTTCTTAATCAGCTTTGTATTTTTTAAAATACAGAAACCAAGATGTATTTTTCATAACAATTTTTTTCTCCTCTCAACATATTTTCACAATGGGTATTAAAACCATTGTCCGAATCTTTTGATGTACACTCTTTTCACTAACTGAGCTACCACACAGTATGAAGCAAGTGTTAGCACTAACCAAGGGAAATATGATCCTGGTAATGGAACTAATCCTACATAAGTACCCAATGATGAGAATGGGATATACAGCCCTAACACCATAATTACTCCAGTAAGCAATAATACTGGCAGCGCGGCAGTGCTTTGTACAAACGGAATCTTTTGTGTTCTCAACATATGTACCACTAATGTCTGTGATAACAGCCCTTCTACAAACCAACCCGATTGAAACAATGCTTGGTGTTCTACGCTGTTAGCTCCTATGATGTACCACATAATAGCAAAAGTAGTTATGTCAAAAATAGAAGAGGTAGGCCCAATCCAAATCATAAATCGACCAATATTCTTTGCATCCCATTTACGTGGTTTACGCAAGAATTCTTTGTCCATTTTATCCCAAGGCAGTGATAATTGCGAGATGTCGTACAGCAAGTTTTGCAGTAATAAGTGAATAGCTAACATTGGTAAGAATGGAATAAATGCACTGGCAATTAAAACTGAAAACACATTTCCAAAGTTAGAACTCGCCGTCATATTCAAATACTTGATGATATTACCAAATGTCTCGCGACCTTTAATTACTCCTTGTTCCAATACCATTAGGTCCTTTTCTAACAAGATCATATCAGCAGACTCCTTAGCGATGTCCGTACCCGAATCTACAGATATCCCCACATCTGCATCGCGTAGGGCAGGGGCGTCATTAATACCATCACCTAAGAATCCTACGGTATGTCCATTGGTTTGAAGGGCTTTTAATATTCTGTTTTTCTGCATCGGACTCAACTTAGCAAAAATAGATACTTGCTCAACTTGCTTTTTTAGTTCCTCATCAGACATCGCCTCAATATCCATTCCCAATAAAATAGTAGAAGCAGGTAGTCCAACATCGTTACAGATTTTTTGAGTAATAACAGGATTATCACCTGTCAATACTTTTACAGTTACTCCATTATCTCTTAATGCCTCTAAAGCATCTGCAGTAGAATCTTTAGGAGGGTCAATAAACGTTAAGAATCCTTGAATAATAATATCTTTTTCATCAGCAACCGTATAGTGATTTTTATTGTCGTTTCTCCCTATTTTACGCGTTCCTAATAGCAATACGCGGTACCCCTCTTTATTAAAATCAGAAGCTTTTTGTAGCAACTTTAATTTGAGTTCATCTGTCATAGGCGAAATCTCAAATCCCGTATCAACATAGCTTGCCACTTCCAGCATTTCTTCCACAGCTCCTTTACTAATCAACGTATGCATTCCTTTTTGGTCACTTACCACTACAGATAAACGGCGTCTTTCAAAGTCAAACGGAATCTCATCAATGCGTTTGTGGTAACCAAATGCATCCATTTCATCCTCTTGTAATGCATCTGTAAAGTTGATAATTGCTCGGTCCATCAGATTTTTAACCCCACTCTGATGAAAACTGTTTAACCACGCCCAATGCAATATTTGGTTGTCATTTTTTAGCGACACATTGTAGTAATTGCTAAGTGTAATCTTATCCTGTGTTAGTGTACCAGTTTTGTCCGTACACAGTACATCCATCGCCCCTAAGTTTTGAATAGCATTTAAGCGTTTAACTACCACTTTGCGTTTAGACATTGCAATCGCTCCTTTTGCTAAGTTAGCATTCACAATCATTGGCAGCATTTCAGGTGTAAGTCCAACAGCCACTGCTAAAGCAAATAACAAAGCTTGTAGCCAATCTCCTTTTGTAAATCCATTGATTAAAAAAACAATAGGGACCATAATAGCCATAAAGCGAATTAATAGCCAACTAACGCTGTTTACACCTCGGTCAAAAGACGTTTGAGAACGAGTTCCTACAATTGACTTGGCTAAACCCCCAAAATAAGTGTTTGCACCAGTGGCGATGACAATACCACTGGCGTATCCACTCGACACATTTGTGCCCATTAAACATATATTATCATAAGAAAGCAGATCATCAGTAGCATCATCTTTTCCTTGATCTCCTCCTTTTTTTGCAGATATTTTACTCAATACGTCATATTTTTCAATCGGTAATGACTCACCCGATAATGCAGCTTGACTTACAAATAAATCCTTAGAATAGAATATACGGATGTCGGCAGGAACTAAGTCTCCGGCAGACAAGTGTACAATATCACCAGGAACCAGTGTTTCTAAGTTTACTTCACTGCGTGTTGATTCTTCCGTAACAGTGTTTCGTCTTTGTACATTCACAGTTGTTTTCACCAATGATTTCAAAGCCATTGCTGCCTTGTTGGTGCGTAATTCTTGCCAAAAACGCAATAAACCACTCAGTATAATCATCGTCATAATAATGATAACTCCAGCCAACTCTGTTTCTTCTCCAGAGCGGTTTGGCAACCAGAAGTCTGTAAAGAAACTGATAACTGCCAAAGAGAATAGTACGATGATAAATGGATTATTGAAGGCTTGTGCTAATTGTACAAGTATTGCAGGCGCTTTTTCTTGGGCTACGGTATTCGGTCCGTAAATGCGCAAGCGTTCTCCTGCTTCATTTTCTAATAGGCCATCTACAGAAGTATTAAAGTCTATTAAACATTCTTCTTCTGATTTTTTAGCAGCTAATGCAATAGCAAGCTTGTTGTTGTTTTTCAAATCTTTTTTAGATTGTTTTACACTGTTTTTCATTGCCTAAATAATAAAGATGTTTGTATTCAATAATTCTATTTTTGAGAGAATAGTGAACACTTAGGGGACAACGAGTATGCGCAGTATAGAAGAACTAACCTTGTTTTTATTGGTAAATAAAGTAGGGATAGCTATCAGAAACAGATAGTTAACGTGTTTGTTTTTTGTTGTAAAAGATTTGTAAAGTAACATGAACTATGTATTTAGGAATTAACCACAATTGCACATCAATTTTGTGAGTGTAAAAGTAAGGGGAACTCCTTCTGATAACTTTAGAAAGCAATTAGAATAAAATTAGAAAGCTATTAGGATGGTGTAGCTTATAGTTGAAAAAAGCTTTTTGTGTATTGCCTTGTCCTACTATAACTGTATAATTAAAATTGTTATTGATGATTTGTACTATATACTTTTTATGATTTAGTTTCTTTATAAAGGAGTATTCTTTATTAACTGCCGTTTTTTTAGTAGAATTAGTTTCAGTCAAATAGGTTAGTACGTACAAAACTGATAACTAAGTTTATTTGTAGTCTTATACAAATTGCTAAGTGGGAGGTAAATTATCAATATTCTGTAAAGATATTTTATAAATAAAACAAATGTGTTTCTATATCTGTATTCTATATATTAGCACTTTAATTAAAATTAATGAAAAATGAATAAGAAGGCTTTTATATTAAGTTTAGGGATGCTATTTGCTACAAGTATGGCAGCACAAAAAACGTATGACATTAAATCATCAGAATCTATTATGTTAAAAAAAGACGATAAAAAAGGTGTGTTTATCAAAGATTCAGACGGCAATTTGTTCAGTATTTCCGAAGATATAAAGGCTGTTTCTAAACTTGAGACAGGTGAGTTTATTACGTACGATTACATAGATGATAGCTATCACACGTTTAAATTTTACAATCCAAAGCTTAGAGATAAGGATTTTAAAGAAATAAATTCAATCGATAATATATCGGATTATTATTATGATTTTGCGAGATATGGTATGAAATTCTTTGTAGGAGAAAAGAATAAATCTTATATCGTTTTGGTAAAAAATGTAAATGGTAAAGATGTTTTTAATGTAGCCGATAATCAGGGTAAATTTACTTTTAAGAATGATTTAGAATCACTTAGAGGCGCGTTTGGTAAATGGGTTTTAGTTCGTGGTGCGAATGATAAAGATTTGCTGTATTCTGTAGAAACGGGTAAAGAGTTTGTTTTGCCTAATGGTTATGAATTTGAAGAATATACTTATTCAACTAATCTGTTTATCGTTAAAAAGGGAGATAAAAAGGGATTGTTTAATCCTATTACAAATAAGTTTATTATTGAAACAGATAATAAGATTGAGGTGTTAAACCGTGAGTCACAATACGGTGATTTTTACTTTAAGTTGACCGATAATGAAGGGGATATCACTATTATCGATAGTAAGGGGCAAAAGGTGTTCGAAGGTAGTTTTAATAAAGTGCATTACGCAGAGTATAGTGATGGGCAAAAACTGTTGATTGTCAAGGATAGGGATAATTTAGAAAATGAGTACAATATCACAGAGAAGAAGTATAAACATCCGTTATTTTATAAGGAATGGACAACAAAGAACGATTTATTTATCTATAAGGTTGATGAAAATTATATCGTTTTTAAGCCAGACAATGTGCCGTTTATAAAAGAAGAAGAAGGAATTAACTACTTTAAGGTGCATTTTGGACATATGTTATTTAGTAAAATTGATCGTGAAACCAGAAAAACGATAGAAGGGAAATTGTATGATAGAAGGAAAAAGGATGTTGCGCAAAGAGATATTCCAGTGTATGAGGATGTTCACAATATAATGGGGATTAATGATACATCTAATTATACGGAGTTGGTTTTTATCGATGGAGAACGATTGGTTGTTGATTCAAAATGGAATGTAGTGTTTGCAAAGGGTGAACTTCCAAATAGAGGAAAGCTGTATTATGATGCTGATAAAAAGGCATTTCGCTTGCAAATATACGGGGTTAAGAAACATCAGTACTTTCCTATTGAGTAGGGTAGGTATTGGTTATAATAATGGGGCTACTTTATCTCTGGATGAGGTAGCCCTTTTTTATAGTTAGTATAGATTTAAAGTATAAGAGCTATTAATTATAAGGTGTTAGACACGTCTTAAAGCATTGTTATTACAGGCTTCTTTGGAACTTGTACCACACAAGTACCACATTTGTACCACACACCTTCGGTAAAAAGGCTTTTTTTCGAAAGTGTGTGGGACTTGTGTGGGAGATGTGTCGAACAAGGTGCCTTTAAAACTGCGTTTTGATACGTTCTTTATTGTAAGAATATACTTTTTAAATTTGTGTGTATTTTGTTTTTAATAGAAAGGAGAGATGCTAATAACAACAGTTGTAAAAGTAGATACATTATTTAAAGCACAAGCAATATAAATGTATTTGCAAATGCGTAAACCAGTTGAAAATAAATTTAATAAAGTGAATGTTGAAAACGCTATTTTCAATAGTAAAAACGAAAAAATATTGGTCATATACTATATTATATGTCTGAAGAATAAGAATTAAAATTTATAGAATATTAAACGAGAAATAATGATAGGAAAGAAATTATTTTATTTGATTGTCCCTTTTTTAATGGCTTCGTGTTCAAGTTTAAGTACTCCGGTTAAAAATGAAAGTAAATTTTTAAATTTCATCACATTAGGAGTTAGCAAAGAGCAGGTAATTGATAAATATGGAAACCCTTTGAATATTGGTGTTTCTGAAAACACAGAAATATTATACTATTCTGAGAAATTACCTGATTTTATAGTTATTACAGAATTTACATTTGAAAATAATAAGCTTAAAGAAAAAAAAGTAAGTAAAATAGAAAATAGCTACCAATCTGACTTTAGGAAGATCTACAATTTATTAGATGATATACAGAAAAAGTAAAGCTTTCTGCAGTGATATAAAATGAAAAAACCGATAACGAAAGTTATCGGTTTTTTTTGCGGAGAAAGAGGGTTAGCCTCTTTTATGCCGTATGCTTTATAAATAGGGGTGTTCACTTTTTGGATTGTTGTGAACAGCTTATTTTGAGAGTTTTGAGGTGTGATTGGAATCATCTTTAATATATAGTTGTAAAGATAAGTAATATAATTCTTTAGTTTAGAATATTACTCACAAAACAAATCATCTTGGCCAAAGATTCTTATAATATTAGTAGGTTCATCTATTTCTTCAATTATTTGTTCAACAACCATAATAAATCTATCTGCTAATAAATTATTTTTTAGAGTTAATCTTTTATGTAATTCTATTAAAAAAAGATTGTTGTTGTAATAATAAGCAACTTGGATTGTTGAATAGAAAAGTAATGAGAAATTTTCATTACCTTTAAAATTTATACTACAAACAACTGCTAATACCCAAGCTTCAATATCGCTCTTATCTAATAATGCAGAAAAAATAAAATAATTAAATGCTTGGTAATAATTTAGTTTATGACTTTCATAAATACCTTTATTAAAACATGCTAATGGTGATAGTAAATCTTCTTCTAAAGCTTCTTTATATTTTTGTTCATGTAAATAAGTATTCGCTTTTTTACTATTTCTTTGTTGTTTAGGAGGATATCCTTCTTCGAGGAAGAAGGATAAACAATGATGTAATAATATTCCTTCTTTTCTAATATCATTAAGCGAATTATTTATGTAATCTTGAAATATATTCATTGCTTCAAGAAATTTTCCCGTATGCATTAAAGCTTCACCATAACATAGCTTAACATTAATATCATCATTCAATTCTATAGATTTTTTATAAAAATAAGATGAGTATAAAAATCGTTTTAATAAAAAAAATATACCTGCAATTTCTTGATAAAAATATGATCGATTTTTATAATCAGGATTAAATATTCTAGCCTTAAAATAGTATTCTAATGCTGTAGAATAATCTTCCTTAATACGATAATAATTTCCAATATTATAGTAATTTGTACCTATTAGGTTTTTATCTTTAAGATTAAGGGCTATTTGTAATTGAGTTTGCATAAAAACCTCATATGCTTCTAATTCTCCCTTATTTTTGTTATTAACCAATACAAGACTTATAAAACATTCAAGAAAATTATCTTTTTTATCTTCATCATTTATAAGTAATACATTTAATTTCTCAAGTATTCTACCTACATTTTGACCATGTAATAAGCTAGGTAATAATTCTATTATAGTACCTGGAGACTGATATAGAATATCCAATAAGTTATTTTCTAAAACTAAATATTGTCCTAAATCATGTTCCCCTACTTCAAATAAGACTTCAGCTAGAGCAATTAAAATATGATTTTGTAAAGTAATATTATTTATATCTTTGAGTTCATCTAAAGTAAAGTTGATTTTGGTTACTACAAGATTCCCTATATTTAGGTAAATATCGTTTTCTATGATTAATACAGTAAGTTGAGAAGTCGCTTCGTTTTTTGAAATACTAAAATACTCGTGTCTTAGCTCAAAATAAGTTTTTAAATTTAAAAAATTTATAACTGGTAAGTTTTTATTACAATCAGGGTCTATTGAAATAAAAGTTGTGAGAGGAAAATAAATTTTGCCTTTTTTTAGACTTCTTTGAATTTTTAATTGATCTACAATGATAGCAGGTGTTCCTTCATGCCAAATATCAAAGGATCTAAAAGATATATTTATGTTCTTAGTAACTTCTTTCTTCTGTATATTTTTAATAACCCATTTAAAATATATTTGTTTATTGAAACTAGAGTATCTAACTATTAAAACAGGTACATCATAACTAAGAAATTGCTCAATCTTATTTCTAGGGAAAGAATAGTTAGTAATTGTTTGTTTTTTATTGGAATCAGTAGCTTTTAATTGTACCCAAAAAACTAAACCTGTGTCTTGTCCATTTTTATCAAATATCTCTATTTCACAATCTATTCCATAGTCTTTGTTTTTTTCTCTTATCAACCAATTCGAAGGAATAATATTATGAAATTCTCTAATAGATTCTTCTTCTAATATATGAGTTCTTGTTCTTTTTGCCATAATTAAAACAATGTAACTAAATTATTTTTTTATATCTTGGTGCAACTTAAGAAAGATTTATATTTAAAAAGTAGTTAATATGAATTGCTCGGAGAAAACACTGACACAAATTGAACCTCAATATCCATTTATTTTTCAACTTGAATATGAGTCGTTCTATAGATTAAGCTAATGTTACGAAATATAACTATTAATTTCTATTTAAATAGTTTATGTTGCATTCTAAGATTAACCCAGAATCAGCTACTTCTTTGTGTAAATCATTTAATTTCATTATAAATATCAAAGAATCGAAATCTGATAAATCTTGAATTAAATTAACTCTTTCAATTAAAAACCATAAATTTATTTTTCGAACTGACATTTGGATTCCATTTTCTTCTATAATAAATTCATTATTTTTTAAAAGTCTTAGAGTATTCATAGCTTGGTCAATCACATAATTTAAGTTTTGAGTTTTACCTTTTTTTACAAAATATAAAGTTTGTTCCCTAAATAAATCCATCTTTTCAACTCTATATCTTCTAGCTAGAACAACATTTTCTGTATGCAAATTCGCATAACCATTTCTTTCACGATCTGTATTGAACTGATCTTCAGTTATTCTGATATTATAGTCATAATCGACAATATGATTTAATGTGATTTTCTTAACCTTTTCATTTAATAAGTTTAAGTAAGATTGGTTAAACTTATGCCACTTACCATCTATAAGTGTTTCTCTATCTTGAGTTACAAATTGTAATATAGTTTTTAAAGGTTTACTAAAATTTCTACCTTCTTCTCGAATAACCTTTACTTTAATATTATTGATGTTTTCTTCTAAATTTATTTCTTGCTCATCAATAAAATTCTTTAAATTTTCAATTGATAATTCATCAAATACCTGACTTTCAATATCAGTTTTAATAAATTGGAATGAAGCATTTTCAGTAAAGATAAAGTCAACTCCAGATAAGTCAAACTCTTCATTTCCAAGATTAGGATCTACGTCATTTATTGCTTCTGATATTAAAATATCTAATCGTTGAATTTCCTCTGTATCTCTAATCAATTCAGCTTTAGGAAAATTTGCAATAGGATTTTCAGATAATTTTGCTTCTATTCTTTCAATAACATTTGGCAATTCATTTATTTCAATATCTAAACTTAACTGCACAGAATGACCAAAACTAGCCACTTTTCCCCATAAGTTAGGATTAATAGTTTTAGCTTTTAAAAAATGGAGAGATTCACCGCTATCATAATCAAGTGATG
Source organism: Myroides phaeus (assembly GCF_900099675.1). Classification (GTDB taxonomy): domain Bacteria; phylum Bacteroidota; class Bacteroidia; order Flavobacteriales; family Flavobacteriaceae; genus Flavobacterium; species Flavobacterium phaeum. The sequence goes on along the minus strand of NZ_FNDQ01000018.1, from coordinate 30,230 downwards.
TATTATTTGAAAATGATGTTATTGTTTTGTTTTTCTTTGATTTGTAGAACTTTGAATTTTTTAATCTCATATTTTCTACATCTATTATTCTTTCAGCTAAATTAATTCCAAACTCACTATCACAAAATTCTTTTAAATAAAAATGTGTTTTACCTAGACTTACTGCATAACAAAATCTTTCATTGTATATTAATAAACAGCCAAAGTAAACCGAATTTGCTGGGTTTAAATCTCTATTAATAAATCTCCTATAATATTCCACCCACCATATTTCAACTGCATCTGGGTTATTAGAAATATAAAATTCAAAAGTTAAATTAGAAATAACTTCAGAATTATTTAAATTAAGTCCTGAATTATTGAATTTCGCTATTAATGAATCTTTGCTTTCTCTATTTACTTTATATAGGTTGAATTTAGGCATTTTTACAGTTTTTTATTATACTTCAAACATATTGAAACTTTCTTTAATCTTATTACGGAAATCCGTAAACCCCTCAATATTTTGAGTCTATCTACTATTTCAACAAAAACTCGCGACTTTGGAGTAGTTTTTCAGCCCTCTGCAAGAGCAAGTCGTTTTGATGGCACGAATGTAGTTTCGAGTGCCTCAAAACATAACTTGCTGTAATCTTTCGATTACTAAATCCACCAATTTACAAAGTAAAATCTATAGTGATTTCATATTAAGAAATCACTCATTATTTGACACTAAAGTGCCAAGTGCAACCTTAAAATTCCATTTAAAGTTTTCAAACTGTATATATACTTTCTTTGCTATAAGATAGTAAGGTAAGTTTTTCAATTGTCTTTGAAATAGCGTCTTAAAGCTGTTTTAAAATGATCTTGGTGTAAAAACGTATTAGTATAATATTTCCAACAAGCTAAAGCTTACAATTATCCATAATGTAAAATGTAAACCTTTAAAAAAATACAATATGGGAACAGTAAACCAACCATCAAAAAAAGACAGTCAAAATGAGTTACTTGATGAAGACTACTTAATGAATATCATGAGTGGTGATATAGAAGTTAAATCAACTATGTTACTTGTTATTCTTCCTAATAAAGTCTCTAATAATCCAAGTACTTTGTTGTTGTTTGAAAGCATAAGTACTTTAAACTGTTTTAATAATTTAAACTTATTACTATTTCAACAAAGAAAGTGAATACCCTGAAACCCTGAAAACAAAGTTAATAACTTGCAATATTTGACAATGCTACTATAAAAGATAATTGGATAAGGGGATAGAAGGGATTGCATATCCCTAAGAGGGTAATTTGACGCACAGAAAACCATAAGTTTTCAACTTATGATGCTTTTTTATTTTATGCAACTACTATGAAAGTAAAGCTTTCAGCAACTATATAAAATAAAAAAACCGATAACTTTCGTTATCGGTTTTCTTTTGCGGAGAAAGAGGGATTCGAACCCCCGGACCTGTTACAGTCAACAGTTTTCAAGACTGCCGCATTCGACCACTCTGCCATTTCTCCAGTCGAACGTTTTGTTCTGTAATGCGAGTGCAAATATAGTGCATTTAGTAGGGTTTGCAAATGTTTTTAAATATTTTTTTGTTGTCTTTTTTCAATTGCTTGATTATAATTGTGTTGTGATGTAAACTTTTTTTGAAAAAATAGGGGAGAGTGGACTTAGCTTTACAAGGAGGGTCGTAATTAAGCTAAGTTCTCATTAAAGAAGAACTTGCAAAAAGAGAGTTTTTTTCTTTTAGAGTTGAAAATAGTCTTTGTTTTAAACTGAGAAAGTAGTACGAGGAAGGGAGAAAGAATAATTGAAGTGTTGTAAATAAAGATTAGCAAGCATATTGTTAGGTTGCTTATCTGGTAAAAATTTCGTATCTTATTTAGGAAGCAGTTAAGGCTTTTTAGAGTAGCATAGTAGTTATGTACAAGTAGAATATAAAAGACACAGATTTTTTAAATCTTGTATTTAATTGTTGTAACTAACTGTTTGATAGGTTGCTGAAAACTTCTATTAGACTATGTGAGTTTTATTGCGCAAGTACTGATACTATAAGCCATAGCAGATAATTTAGTTGTATAAAAAAGGCAATGATGCCACTGAAAAGGGAGGAGTGTTTAGAATATCAAATTAAATGTTATGTAAAAAATCAAAAAAAGGGAATGCTAATGTGTTTAATCTTGTTATTCTATAGGAAAAACAGTATATTTGCACTTTATTTTTTAAACATATTATGATAAAAATTACATTACCAGACGGTTCAGTGAAAGAGTTTGCCTCGGGTATTACTCCTTTCGATGTTGCAAAAAGTATAAGTGAAGGATTAGCAAGAAATATCATTTCTGCAAGCTTCAATGGTACCACCATCGAAACCACGACCCCATTGACGACCGATGGTAGTTTAGTTTTATACTCATGGAATGATGATGAAGGAAAAAAGGCTTTCTGGCACTCAACTTCTCACGTAATGGCGCAAGCTTTATTGGAGTTATTCCCTGGAATCAAATTGACAATAGGACCTGCAATTGCTAATGGTTTCTATTACGATGTTGATTTTATGGATCACAAAGTATCAGATGCTGATTTTAAGAATATTGAAGCAAAAGTTATCGAAATAGCTCGTGGTAAACACGAATTTACAATGAGATCTTCTACGAAAGCAGAAGCATTGGAATACTATAAAAAAGATAACAACCCATATAAAGTAGAATTGATTGAGAACTTAGAAGATGGTACTATTACTTTCTGTGATCACGATAATTTTACTGACTTATGTCGTGGTGGACATATTCCTAATACAGGAATTATCAAAGCTTTCAAAGTGCTTTCTATTGCAGGGGCTTACTGGAGAGGGGATGAGAAAAATAAACAGTTAACTCGTGTTTATGGTATTTCTTTCCCTAAACAAAAAGACCTTACTGAGTATTTAGAAATGCTTGAAGAAGCTAAAAAACGTGATCATAGAAAATTAGGTAAAGAATTAGAATTGTTTACTTTTTCACAAAGAGTAGGTCAAGGGTTGCCGTTATGGTTGCCTAAGGGAGCTGCTTTGAGAGACCGTTTAGAGTACTTTTTGAGAAAAGCACAGAAAAAAGCAGGATATGAGCAAGTGGTTACACCGCATATCGGACAAAAAGAGTTGTATGTAACTTCTGGTCACTACGCTAAGTATGGAGCAGATAGTTTCCAACCAATCCACACTCCTGTGGAAGGAGAAGAGTTCTTGTTAAAACCAATGAACTGTCCTCACCACTGTGAGATTTATAATTCTAAACCATGGTCTTATAAAGACTTGCCAAAACGTTTTGCTGAGTTCGGTACTGTTTACCGTTATGAGCAATCGGGTGAGTTACACGGATTAACTCGTGTTCGTGGGTTTACTCAAGATGATGCACACATTTTCTGTATGCCGGAACAATTAGACGAAGAGTTTAAAAAAGTAATTGACTTGGTATTGTATGTTTTTGGTTCTTTAGGATTCGAAAACTTTACAGCACAAGTATCAGTTAGAGATTTAAGCAACCCTGAGAAATATATCGGTTCTGTTGAAAATTGGGAGAAAGCTGAACAAGCAATTATCAACGCTGCGAAAGATAAAGGTCTTAATTATGTTGTAGAAACAGGAGAAGCTGCTTTCTATGGACCTAAATTAGACTTTATGGTAAAAGATGCTTTAGGTAGAAGCTGGCAATTAGGAACTATCCAAGTTGACTATAACTTACCTGAACGTTTTGACTTGAACTATAAAGGTTCTGATAATGAATTACACCGTCCGGTTATGATTCACAGAGCTCCTTTCGGTTCTATGGAACGTTTTATAGCGATTTTATTAGAGCATACAGGTGGTAATTTCCCACTTTGGTTAATGCCAGAGCAAGCTATTATACTGTCTTTGAGTGAGAAGTATGAAAAATATGCGAAAAAAGTTTTAGATTTGCTGGAAAATAGCGAAATTCGCGCGCTGGTAGATAACCGAAATGAAACAATCGGTAAAAAGATTAGAGAAGCTGAAGTACAAAAATTCCCTTACATGTTAATTGTAGGAGAGGATGAAGAGAAAAACGGAACGATTTCTGTTAGAAAACACGGAGACTCTGGTAAATCTAATCAAACAATGAAAATAGAAGAATTTATCAATCTTGTACAAGAGGAAGTAAAAGGTTCTATGAAACAATTTGGAGAATAAAAATTGTATAACGCTTGATGAACAAGCACCAAAAATTTTATAGCCATAGCAGTAAGACAAAACAGAGGAAGAAATCCTCGCGAAGAAAAGAAAGATGCGCATAGAATTAACAATGCCATCCGCGTTCCTGAAGTTCGTCTTGTAGGAGACAACGTCGAAACAGGTATTTATAAGCTCGCAGAAGCAATGCGCTTTGCAGAAGAGCAAGAATTGGATTTGGTAGAAATTTCGCCAAACGCAGAACCACCTGTTTGTAAAGTGATCGATTACAAAAAATTCCTTTACGAACAGAAGAAGCGTGAAAAAATGCTAAAGGCTAAATCGACGCAAATCACAGTAAAAGAGATCCGTTTCGGTCCTCAAACAGATGAGCACGATTACGAATTCAAAAAGAAAAATGCTGAGAAATTCCTTAAGGAAGGTTCTAAGTTAAAAGCATTCGTTTTCTTTAAAGGACGTTCGATCATTTATAAAGATCAAGGACAGATTTTATTACTTAGACTTGCGCAAGATTTAGAGGAATTTGGTAAAGTTGAAAGTATGCCTGTCTTAGAAGGTAAGCGTATGACTATGTTCATCGCACCTAAAAAGAAAAAATAATACTCCTATTTACGTAGGATTTGAAAGATACTTAAGTAAGATAATCATTAATACCTAGGAAATAATGCCTAAAATGAAAACTAAATCTAGTGCTAAGAAACGTTTTAAACTAACTGGCTCTGGTAAAATCAAAAGAAAACACGCTTTTAAAAGTCACATTTTGACTAAAAAATCTAAAAAGCGTAAATTAGCTTTAACTCACTCTGGATTAGTGTCTAAAGCTGATACACACAGTATCAAAGATCAATTAAGATTAATCTAATCTTAGTTTTTCCGGTTAAATCAATTTAATAACCCTGGAGTGGGGCAAAAGAAATTTTAGAAGTGTTTGAAACATAACCGCCCACTACAAAAAATACATTTTTAGAAATGGCAAGATCAGTAAACTCAGTAGCTTCAAGAGCAAGAAGAAAAAGAATTTTGAAGCAAGCCAAAGGATTCTTTGGAAGACGTAAAAACGTTTGGACAGTAGCTAAAAACGCGGTAGAAAAAGCAATGGTATATGCTTACCGTGATAGAAAACAAAAGAAAAGAAACTTCCGTTCTTTATGGATTATGCGTATCAACGCTGGTGCAAGATTACACGGAATGAGCTATTCTGTTTTTATGGGTAAATTAAAAGCTAGCAACATCGAATTGAACCGTAAAGTTCTTGCAGATTTAGCTATGAATCACCCTGAAGCTTTCGCAGCTATCGTTAATCAAGTAAAATAATAAACGTTTGTCAAATCTGATTTATCTTACTTAATATATAGAAAAGCCTTACTTTTATTAGTAAGGCTTTTTTGTTTTTATTATGCTCTAATTTTAATATATTGTTCTTTTAATGTAAGGTATATGGAGCTAATTAATGTGGAGTTTAAGGCTCGTGTTAATAACTATGAGGCAGTTAAATGTAAATTGGATAGTTTGCCTATTTATTGCGAGGGAGATTTAAAGCAGGTTGATACGTATTATAATGTTCCGAAAGGGCGTGTAAAATTACGTGAGTATGACTCTTATAATTCGTTGATCTATTATAATAGAGACAATACAGCTGGTGTAAAACAATCGGATGTATTGTATTATAAACACGAGAGTGATCCAGCTTTAGGGGCTATTTTAGAGTTGCAATTTGGTATTAAGGTTAAAGTAGCTAAGGTTCGCAGGAAGTATGTAAAGGATAATGTGAGTATTCATTTGGATAGTGTAGAAGGCTTAGGATGCTTTGTAGAAGTTGAAGCTTGTAATAGTGAAGTAGATTTAACTTTAGAGGAGTTGCGTATGCAATGCGATGAGTTTTTTAATTTGTTGCAGTTGCGAAAGGAAGATTTGATTGATGTGTCTTATAGTGATTTATTGTTAAGACAAGAAATATAAAAAAAGCCCTATACTATATTAGTATAGGGCTTTTAAGAGTTATAAAGACAGCTTAGTTTTGAGCTGTTCTGTGAATTACTTCAAATAAGGTACCATCGTCACATTTAAGTGTTTTAGATGGATATTTTAGTAATAATGCGTAATCATGAGTAACCATTATGATTGTGCGTCCTGCTTCGTTAATTTTAAGCAATAGATCCATTACTTCAGCACTTGTCTGTGGGTCTAAGTTACCTGTTGGTTCATCAGCTAAAATTAAGTCTGGATCGTTTAATAGAGCACGCGCAATAGCAATACGCTGTTGTTCTCCACCAGATAACTGGTGTGGCATTTTTTGAATATGTGCTAACATACCAACGCTATCAAGTACTTCTTCTATCTTGCGGTTCATCGCCTCTTTTTCTGTCCAGCCTGTCGCTTGTAAAGCAAAGTATAGGTTACCGTAAACAGTACGATCTGGTAATAATTTGAAATCTTGGAATACAATACCTAATGATCTTCTTAAATAAGGAATATCTTTTTCTTTTAAAGCCTTCAAATCATAGTCCACAATAGAGCCTTCTCCAATTGTTAGAGGAATGTCTGCATAAAGTGTTTTCATAAAACTACTTTTACCAGCACCTGTTTTACCAATGATGTATATGAATTCTCCTTTTTGTACTTCTAAGTTTACATTAGAAAGCACCTTGTGTTTGTTTTGGAAAATATCTACTCCTTGTAAGGATAAAACTGTTCGAGACATAATGAATGATTATTTTGGTGTAAAAATAGTAAGATATCTATTATAAATGATATATTAAAGCTAAAAAGTGTATAGTTGAGAGCGAAATGGTTGTTTTTTATCTGTCTTATTTATTTGAAATAAAAAAAGGGAGGCTTATAGAGCATCCCTTGTAGTAACTAACCAATTTAACCAAACTTATTTATTCTATAATTTTCCCCTTTTTGAATTATTACATTGCAAACATACTTAATGCATTTGTGAGTAATATTACATTAAGGTTATCAATTCAATTCTAATGTTACTAAATCATTAAGAAGTATTTTTATATAGGATGTAGTTGTAATGGTATGTTAAATAAATTTATTTTATTTAATTATGCCTATGCTAAGAAAAGTTTGTTTAGTAATTTTGTACTAAATCTTTGTATAAAATGAATTTAATTAAACAAGTGGCGGTGATTGTAGGGTCACTCGCGTTTGGAGAGTTAGTGGTTTACCTTACTAACGTGAAATTACCTTCAAGTATAATAGGGTTAGTTTTTTTGTGGACCTTATTAAAAATTGGCTGGATTAAAGTTGAATCTATTGGAGGAATAACGGATTTTTTAATAAAGAATATGGGGATTTTCTTTGTTCCGCCTTGTGTAGCAATGCTGAATTATTTTGGAATCTTAAGTAAGTCTATCGTTCCTATTGTTGTAGCGACTCTTGTTAGTACAGCATTAGTCATTTTTGTCACTGGATTAACTCACCAATTATTACGAAAAAAATAATGGAATTTTTAGCAAACCCAACGTTTTTACTTTTCTTGACGTTAGCAATTTATTCTGTAGGAATCTACTTGACTTCAAAAAAGAAATGGGTTATTTTCAATCCGATTATCTTATCTACAGGGGTACTGATTAGTTACCTTTTAGTTTTAAAAATACCTTATGATAATTACCATATAGCAGGACAGTATATCGACTTTTTTCTAAAGCCTTCTATTGTTGCTCTTGCTGTGCCACTTTATGTGCAATGGGATAAAATAAAAAAACAATTAGTGCCTATTTTGTTTAGTCAATTAGCAGGATGTATAGTAGGGGTGGTTTCAGTTGTACTTCTTGCGAAATGGACTGGAGCAGATAAAGAGATTATCTTGTCGTTAGCACCTAAATCTGTAAGTACACCTATCGCTTTAGAGATTTCAAAAGCTGTAAATGGTATTCCTTCTGTTACTGCAGCTGCGGTAATGATAGCTGGAATATTTGGTAGTATGATTGGTTTTAAATTCTTAAACTTATCTCGAATTAGCAATCCAATGTCTCAAGGAATCGCAATGGGTACTTCATCTCACGCAATGGGAACTATGAAGGCAATGGAAATTAGTAATAAATATGGAGCTTTTGCAAGTGTTGGTATGATTTTCAATGGAATACTAACAGCAATACTTGCTCCGATCATCTTAGGGCTAATAGAACCTTATCTTTAACTCAGTAGATAATTTTTAATGGCATTTTAGACAATATATTGCCAAAATATAAGTTTTAAACAGTATAAAATGATATATTTGGCAATATATAAATCTGAAAAAAAATGCGCAAAAATAATAGATTAGCTTATTTAACTCTCGCGCTTGGGAGTATAACTGCAAGTGCACAGCAATCAGCTATTTATGTAGATGAATTAGCTGATTTTAAACATGCTGTGACTCTGTATGATGAGGAACAGTATTTAGCTGCTCAATTATTATTTTCTAAAGTGAAAAACAATCCTGCTGCTCATAATAAGGAAGTGGAAGCTGATTGTGTTTATTATATCGCAAACTGTGCAATTCGCTTAGATCAAGATGGTGCGGAGGATAAGATTGATGAGTTTGTTAAAAACTACCCTACGAGTTCTAAACAGAACCAAGCGTATGTAGAAGTTACGGATTACTATTTTTCAAAAGGTAATTTCGCTAAGTCGCTTCACTACGCTTCTAAAGTAAAAGAAAATGCTATTGCTAACGAGAAAGTGTTAGACCGTTTCAACTTTGAAAAAGGTTATAGTTATTTCTATGCTAAGAATAAAAATGAAGCAGAAAAATATTTAAAACGCGTTAGTCCAAATGGTGTATGGGGTGAACAAGCTACATACTACCTTGGGTATATTGCGTATGACTCTGACAAGTTTGACGATGCTAAAAAGCTTTTTGATAAAGTAGAAACTAAATCTACTTACAAAGAGAAAATGGGGTATTATCAAGCGGATATGAGTTTTAAAACGGGTAATTTCCAAGAGGCGATTGCTAAAGGAAATGCTCAAATGAAAGTGGCTACACCTGAGGAACAATCTGAATTGTCTAAAATTGTTGGAGAGAGTTATTTTAACTTGAAACAATATGACAAAGCATTGCCTTATTTGTTGAAATATAAAGGGAAGAATGGCAAGTGGAGCAATACTGACTTCTATCAGTTAGGATATGCTTATTACAAGTCTAAAGATTACCCTAATGCGATTGAGCAATTCAACAAGATTATTGGGGGAGATAATGCTATTGCTCAAAATGCTTACTACCACTTGGGAGAAAGTTATTTGAATACACATAAGAAAACACAAGCGCTTAACGCGTTTAAGAATGCTTCTGAAATGCGCTTTGATGCGGGTATTCAAGAGGATGCTTTCTTAAATTATGCGAAGTTGAGTTATGATATTGGTAATGCATATGTAAGTACTCCTGAGGTATTGAATGCATATATTACTAAATATCCTTCTTCTCCATACAAAGGGGAAATGGAGTCATTGTTAATTGATTCGTATGTTACGTCTAAAAACTACAAAGAGGCGTTGGCTTTATTAGAGAAAAATCGCTCTAAGGCTAATAGTGAAGTTTACCAACAGGTTGCTTTCTTACGTGGATTGGAATTGTTTAGTGATGGACAATACAATGAGGCGTTAGGCTTATTTGATAAATCGTTGGCTGAGAAACAAAATTTAAAATATACTGCTAAGGCACAATATTGGAAAGGGGAAACATTGTTTTACTTGAATAAGTTTGCCGAATCTATTAATGTGTTTAAGGCATTTGGAGAGAATCCAGCTGCTAAAGGATTGAGCGAGCGTGAGAATTTGAATTACAATTTAGCGTATTCTTATTTTAAAATGAAGGATTATGCTAATGCGGCTACGTACTTTAAACAATATGTGGATGGTAATCCTAAAAACGAGGCGAGAAGCATTGATGCTAACTTACGTTTAGGGGATTGTAGTTTTGTATTGGGTAAATACTGGCCTGCAATGGAGGCGTACAACAAAGTTATTGAAGCAAATAAAGTGGATGTAGAGTATGCGCGTTTCCAAAAAGCATTGAGCTATGGTTTTGTAGATCGTCATGCAAGAAAAATTGAAGACTTAACGCAGTTTGTGAAGGATTATCCTACGTCTAATTTAGCGGATGATGCACAGTATGAAATTGGAGTAAGTCACGATGTAATGAATGACTCTAATAAGGCTGTGGCTGCTTTTGATAAGTTGTTAAAAGATTATCCTACTTCAAGTTTTAAAGCGAGAGCTATTTTACGTCAAGGGTTAATTAACTACAATGCCAATAAGTCTGATGCGGCATTAGCTAAGTTTAAACAAGTGGTGAAAGAATCGCCTAATTCTCCAGAGGCATTAGAGGCTGTGCAAAATGCGCGTTTAATCTATGTGGATAATGGTAAGGTAGACGAATATGCTGCTTGGGTGAAAGGACTTTCTTTTGTGAAGGTAACGGATGCAGAGTTAGATAAAGATACGTATGAGTCTGCTGAGAAGCAATATGTTCAGAATAACACACAGCAAGCGATTGCTGGATATGAGAAATATTTAAAAAGCTTCCCTTCTGGACAAAAAGCATTGCAAGCGCATTTCTACTTGGGGCAAATGTACTTTGCAGAGAATAATGTGGATAAAGCAACGACTAATTATGAGGCTGTAGTGAATAGCGAGAAGAGTGAATACTCTGAGATTTCACTTGCAAGATTAGCTGAGATATACTTAAAAAATAAAAACGTAAGTAAGGCAACAACTACTTTAAAACGTTTAGATAGTGAGGCTGTACAAGAACAGAATGTTGTGTTTGCAAAGTCTAACTTAATGAAATTATCGTATGAGCAAAACCAGTACAACGATGCGTTGCGTTATGCAGAGGCTGTATTGAAAATGCCTAAAACTGATAATAAAGTGAAGAGTGATGCACAGGTGATTATTGCCAGAACTGCGTTTGCTACGAAAGATGATGCAAAAGCGAAAAAAGCGTACCAAGAAGTGTTGAAATTAGCAAAAGGAGAGTTAGCTGCTGAGGCATTGTACTTTGATGCTTATTACAAAAATAAAGAAGGTAAGTTTGACGCGTCTAACGAGAGTGTGCAGAAGTTGGCAAAAGATTACTCTGGGTATAAGTACTACGGGGCAAAAGGATTGGTGTTAATGGCTAAGAACTTTTATCAGTTGAAAGATAGTTACCAAGCAACTTACATTTTAGAAAGTGTAACAAATAATTTTGGTGAGTTTACAGATGTTGTAAATGAAGCAAAACAAGAGCTTGCTAAGATTAAAGGGGAAGAGGCAAAGAGAAACTCATCGATTGCTCAATAATGCATAACTAAGAACAAGATAACAATGAATAATAATAAGATATATACGATTTTTTCTGCTGTTACACTTTTGGGAGGTACAGCATTTGCGCAAGAAAAAACAAATGATACTAATAAATTAGGTACGGAAGTAGTAAACGTGGTTCGCGCGTATGATGCTACTATTTCGGATGCTTTTAAAGTTAGAGCATTGCCTAATACAGATGAGGATGCTACAACTAAGAAAAAGGATGTGGTATATACGATCAGTTCGTTTCCTGTAGCTTCAACGTTTGTGCCTGAGAAAGGTAAAGCAGCTGAAGTGGAGAAGTCTGAGCGATTGAAAAACTTCAATAACTACGTAATGTTTGGTGCGGGTAACTACACAAACTTAAACGGAGAAGCTTTCTTGAGTCATAAATTGAATAAAAACAGCTTTTTAGCTGGGTATGCTTCGCATTTTTCTTCTCAAGGGGGGATTAAGGATTTATTATTAGACGATGCTTTTTCTAAAACGAAAGCAGGTTTAGTATATGGAGGTCAATTAGATAATTTTGGTTGGAATGCTGAAGTAGGAGGAAGTTACCAATTGAGTAATTGGTATGGTTTGCCTACGAAAGATGTTTTGTTTAACAAAGAAATGTTGAACGGAGTAGATGAAAGTCAGCATTACAAAAATGTATTTGTAAATGCTGGATTAGAGTTTAGAAATAGTCCGTTTACTAATCTTGATTTACATTATGACCATTTCTGGGATGACTTTAGTTCAGTTGAAAATCGTGTAACAGTTAAGCCACACGTAAAAACGCAATTGGGAATTGGTGAGGCTAACTTAGGGCTTGTTGTTGACTATGTTGGAACAGAGTACAAAGATGCATTTACAGCGGATAAAATTGAGTACAAACACTTAAATATCGGAGCACAACCAAGTTTAACTTTCCAAGATGACAACTATTCTGTTCAATTAGGATTAGGTGTGTTTTACAATGATGGTAAAGTTGCAGGGAAGACACAAAACAATGTTTATGTGTATCCACAGATTAAGGCGTCTTATAATTTAGTACCTGGGTTATTAGTAACATATGCAGGTATTGAAGGGGGATTAAAACAAAATTCTTTCAGACAATTTACAGAGGCAAATCCGTTTGTGTCTCCAGACTTATTGATTACTCCTACTGATGAGAAGTATGATATCTACATTGGGTTAAAAGGAAAATTAGACAATACAATTTCATATAACGTAAAAGGTTCTTATAAAAGAGAAACTGATAAAGCGTTTTTTGTGCATAATGAATTTTCTTTAAACCAAGCTAAAGTTCCTTATATGTTTGGAAACTCTTTTGGTGTAGAATACAATACCTTAAAAACGTTTAATTTATTTGGTGAATTGCGTTTTGACTTTGAAGAGAATGTGTCTATGGGAATTCACGGAGAGTGGAATAACTATGATACTGATGCAATAGAAGCTTGGAACTTAGCGAAAGTAAAAGCTGGAGCTGATTTTAAGTTTGATTTTACAGACCAATGGTTTGCTGGTTTAGATGTGTTTTATGTTGGGAAAAGAAAAGATGCATTTTCAGTTAATCCGACAGGGCTAATCGGGGATTATAATACAGTAGCTTCACCACAAGTTGTAGAGTTGAACGACTATGTAGATTTAAATATTAAAGTTGGTTATAGACCTACAAAAAATTGGACATTATTTGTCAAAGGAAGCAATTTACTGAATGATAAGTACAGTAATTTTGATAATTTCCGAGTGCAAGGAGTTCAAATTATGGGGGGAGCAATGTATAAATTCGATTTTTGAGAATAAAAAACTTGAAAAAAGTAAAAAAATAGTTATTTATGATTAATTATTGCTAAAATATGCACAATTCAGTTTCTTTGGTGAGATTAAAAACTTACTTTTGTCACAACAAACAACAATTCATGCCCCTTTAATAAAAAAAGGAATTAAAAAACAAAATGATGACACTAAAAAAGAAGCTGAAGGCAATTTGTTTAGAGCGGTTGAATGACAAAGTGAGTGCTTTGCAGGGGATCGTCGAAGATTTAGCAATTGATGCACAGAACGACGCCAAAAGTTCTGCTGGGGACAAACACGAAACAGGTTTGTCAATGATGCATCTTGAACAAGAAAACATTAGTAAAAAGATATCAGAAAGCATTGCTATGCGCGATGTGGTATCTAAAATTAATGATGATAAAGTAAGTAATGTTGTGGAATTTGGTAGCTATGTACAAGTAAATACAGTTAATCTGTTTATATCAGCTGCTTTACCTAAAATAGTAATAGATGATAAGTCGGTATTAGCCGTATCGATGGATGCTCCAATTGCAAAAGAATTATTAGGTAGAAAATTACACGATAGATTCACTTTTAATAATTGTGAGTTTACAATTCACCATTTAGAATAGTAAAAAAATATTCAATAGCCATAGAACGCAGATATGAAAATATCTGCGTTTTTTTTTGATTTTTTTGCTGTTTTAGGGTATATAAGGATGGGCATTTGTTGATAAAGTGTTATAAGTATTGTATATTTGTACGTTACTTATTTTAGAATATTATTATGAGCCAAGAAACAAATAAGAATAATTATTCGGCAGATAGCATTCAAGCTCTCGAAGGGATGGAACACGTAAGGATGCGTCCTTCTATGTATATCGGTGATGTTGGAGTTAGAGGACTACATCATTTAGTATACGAAGTTGTTGATAACTCAATTGATGAGGCTCTTGCAGGCTATTGTGATACGATCAATGTTATTATAAACGAAAATAATTCAATTACTGTAGAGGACAATGGTCGTGGTATTCCTGTAGATATTCACAAAAAAGAAGGGGTGTCTGCATTAGAGGTTGTAATGACTAAAATTGGAGCAGGAGGTAAGTTTGATAAGGATTCGTATAAAGTTTCAGGAGGTTTACACGGTGTTGGTGTATCTTGTGTTAATGCTTTATCAGAAGATTTAAAAGCTACTGTGTATCGTGAAGGAAAAATTTACGAACAAGAGTATTCTCGTGGTAAAGCACTATATCCAGTAAAAGTAATTGGAGAAACAGAAAAGAGAGGTACAGCTGTTACTTTTCATCCAGATAGCACAATTTTTACACAAACGCTTGAGTATTCATACGAAACATTAGCGGGTCGTTTAAGAGAGTTAGCTTTCTTAAATAAGGGATTAAAAATCACTTTGACAGACAAGCGTGTTGTTGAAGAGAATGGTGAATTTAAATATGAGGTTTTTCATTCTGAAGAAGGATTAAAAGAATTTATCAAGTTTTTAGATGGTAACCGTGTGCCAATTATCGAATCTGTTATTTCAATGGAATCAGATAAAGGAGAAGTTCCTGTAGAAGTTGCCCTTATTTATAACGATACATATTCAGAGAATATTTATTCATACGTAAATAATATTAATACGCATGAAGGAGGTACGCATTTACAAGGGTTCCGTATGGGACTTACTCGTACTTTGAAAAAGTATGCTGATGCTTCTGGATTGTTAGATAAATTAAAATTTGAGATTACTGGGGATGACTTTAGAGAAGGATTGACTGCAATCGTTTCTGTTAAAGTTATGGAGCCTCAGTTTGAAGGACAGACTAAGACTAAATTGGGTAACCGTGAGGTTGTTTCTCCAGTGAGTCAGGCTGTTGCTGAAATGCTTGAAAATTATTTGGAAGAACATCCTAATGATGCGAAAATTATTGTTCAAAAGGTAATCTTAGCTGCACAAGCAAGACACGCTGCTAAAAAAGCACGTGAAATGGTGCAACGTAAGACAGTAATGACCGGTGGAGGTTTGCCTGGTAAACTATCTGATTGTTCTTCTCAGGATCCTGCTTTATGTGAGGTATTCCTTGTGGAGGGAGACTCGGCGGGTGGTACTGCTAAACAAGGTAGGGACCGTAATTTCCAAGCTATCTTACCATTGAGAGGTAAAATCTTGAATGTTGAGAAAGCAATGGGACACAAAGTTTTTGAAAATGATGAGATTAAAAATATCTTTACTGCTTTAGGTGTTACAATTGGAACGGAAGAAGATAGTAAGGCACTTAATTTAGAAAAACTTCGTTATCACAAGGTAGTAATTATGTGTGATGCCGATGTGGACGGTAGCCACATCGCAACATTGATTTTGACTTTCTTCTTTAGATATATGAGAGGGTTGATTGAAAACGGCCACGTTTATATCGCAACGCCTCCATTGTATATGGTGAAAAAAGGACAGAAAAAAGATTACGCTTGGACAGATGAAGAACGTTTAGAATTGATGGAGCAATTTGGTAGCGGTTCAAGTGTTCAACGATACAAAGGTCTTGGAGAGATGAACGCGGAGCAATTATGGGATACTACTATGAACCCAGAGCACCGTATTTTACGTAAAGTTACAATTGATAATTTACAAGAAGCAGACCGTGTATTTTCTATGTTAATGGGGGATGAAGTTCCACCACGTAGAGATTTCATTGAGAAAAATGCTACTTATGCTAAAATTGATGCTTAGTAATTAATTGAAAAATAATAAAGAAAAGGTCAAGCATTAAATATGCCTGACCTTTTCTTGCAATAAAATAAATAGTTTATGAAAGTTACAATTATTGGGGCAGGTAATGTGGGAGCTACATGTGCTGATGTTATCGCCTATAGAGGGATTGCAAGTGAAATTGCGTTAGTTGATATTGCAGAGGGATATGCAGAAGGAAAAGCAATGGATATTATGCAGTGTGCATCTACTACAGGATTTAATACAGTAGTAAAAGGTAGTACTAACGATTATTCTATCACAGCAAATAGTGATGTGGTTGTTATTACTTCTGGTATTCCTCGTAAACCTGGAATGACAAGAGAAGAGTTAATCGGAACGAATGCAGGTGTTGTTAAATCTGTAATAGAACAAGCATTAGCTGTTTCTCCAAAAGCAATTTTTATTGTTGTTACTAATCCATTAGATACAATGGCTTATGCTGCATTAAAAATTACAGGATTAGATCGAAATAGAGTAATAGGAATGGGTGGGGCATTAGATTCTTCTCGTTTTAGATATTTCTTGTCTCAAAAATTAGGTAAGCCAATTAATGATATTCAAGGTATGGTAATTGGTGGACATGGAGACACTACAATGTTGCCATTAATGCGTTTAGCTACTTACAAAGGAATTCCGGTGAATGATATTTTAAGTGTTGAAGAGCAAGAGGAAGTGGTAAAACAAACAATGGTAGGTGGAGCGACACTTACTAAATTGTTAGGTACTTCTGCTTGGTACGGACCAGGAGCTGCTGTTGCAAGTGTTGTAGATAGTATTTTAAATGATCAAAAACGACTTATTCCTTGTTCAGTTTTATTAGAAGGTGAGTATGGACATAACGGATTATTTATTGGTGTACCTTGTATTATCGGTAGAAATGGTGTTGAGGAAATCGTAGACGTAAAGTTAAATCAACAAGAGGCAGAAAAATTTGCATCAAGTGTAAATGCAATTGTTGAAACAAATAGTGAGTTAACAAAATTTTTAGGTTAAGACTCTAAATGTTAAAATTTGATTGCAAGACGATGCTTCTTTTTTAAGTACATTCTTAAGAAAAGAATTGGTTAATCATCGTGTATATCATATATTTGCTCGTTTTAAAAAAAATAAATAATTAATTTTTAGTAATAATGCAAAACAAAGGACTCGTTAAATTTTTTGCAATTATCTTTGCATTGGTAAGTATTTACCAACTTTCATTCACCTTTGTTACCAACCACTATGAGAAGAAAGCGAAAGCTTTTGCAGGGGGTGATTCTACAAAAGAATTACAGTACTTGGATTCTATTGGTAACCAAACGGTTTTTTTAGGGCAAACATTTAATGACGTGAGAGCTAAGCAAATCAATAAAGGTTTAGACTTAGAAGGAGGGATCAATGTTACCTTACAAATTTCAATTAAAGATATCCTTAAAGGTTTAGCGAACAATTCAAAAAATGCTGTTTTCAATAAAGCATTGGCTGATGCTGAGGCAATGAGACAAGGGAATCAAAGCTATTTAGATGCGTTTTATACTGCATTTGACAAAGCTTCTCAAGGATCTGTAAAATTAGCTTCTGCTGATATTTTCGCAAATAGAAACTTAAGTGAAATCACTGTTGGTATGTCAGATAGTCAAGTGAAGACTATTTTAGATAAGAAAGTGAAAGAATCAATTGAAAGTGCTTACCGCGTTTTCAGAGAGCGTATCGACAAATTTGGTGTAACACAACCTAATATTCAAATGTTAGGAGATACTGGTCGTATTTTAGTAGAATTGCCAGGTGCTAAAGATGTTGACCGTATTAAAAATTTATTACAAAGTACTGCTCAGTTAGAGTTCTGGGAAACATACAAAGTGGAAGAAATAGGAAACTTTATTGTTACTGCAAACGAACATTTAAAATCTACTGAGAAGAAAGTTGAAGATAAAACGGATGCTAAAGAAGTGGCAAAAGCTGATTCTGATGTTGAAGCTTTATTAGGTGGTGTTGCTAAAGATTCAATGGGTAACGCTGCTAACAAAGAATTTAATCCATTATTAGATTTATTTGTAGCCGGTGGTCATGAAGGAAGTCCAATTTTAGGATATTTCAATACGAAAGATACAGTAAAAGTAAATTCTTATTTACACAGAGCTGACGTTCGTAATTTATTACCAGGTGATCAAAAATATGCTCGTTTCGTATGGGGTAAACCAAGTAGAAAAGCTCCAGACGTAGTAGAGTTATACGCATTAAAAACAAACAGAGATGGTGTTCCACCATTAAGTGGTAGTGTTATTACTGGTGCTCAAGATGAGTTTGACCAATTTAGCCGTCCAGTTGTTGGAATGACTATGAGTCCTAAAGGAGCTAAAATCTGGGAAGAGTTAACTACTAAAGCTTATACAGAGCATTCAAATATTGCTATTGTATTAGATAATATCGTTTATTCTGCTCCCGGAGTTACTAACGGACCAATTACAGGAGGTAGATCTTCTATTTCGGGAGACTTTACAGTTTCTGATGCAAAAGACTTAGCGAATATCTTACGTGCAGGTAAATTACCAGCTGGTGCAGATATTGTTCAGTCAGAAATCGTAGGACCATCATTAGGTCAACAAGCTATTGACGCTGGTATGTTATCTGCTGTTGCAGGTTTAATTATCGTTGGTGCTTGGATGGCATTCTACTACGGTAGAGCTGGATGGTATGCAAACGTTGCTTTATTAGCTAACTTGTTATTCTTATTCGGAATCTTAGCAAGTTTAGGTGCTGTATTAACTTTACCTGGTATTGCTGGTATCGTATTAACAATGGGGACTGCAGTGGATGCGAACATTATTATCTCGGAAAGAGCTAAAGAGTGTTTACGTAAGGGTATGAACTTAGCTGATACGATTAAAGAAGCTTATAGCTGGCAAGGTGCAATGCGTCCTATCGTAGATGCTAACGTTACTCACATTTTAACTGGGGTTATTTTATTTGCTTTTGGTTCAGGACCTATCAAAGGATTTGCAACTACTTTATTAATCGGTATTGCTACTTCTTTATTTACTTCTATTTTTATCGCTCGTATCTTTATGGATAGAGATGTGAAAGCTGGTCGAAGTTTAGCATTCTCAACAGCTATAACTAAAAACTGGTTTACAAATTTCCATTTTGATTTCTTGAAAATGAAGAAAGCTACTTACGGATTGTCTGCAATCATCGTAATTGTTTCTTTCGTTTCTTTCTTTACAAATGGATTTGACCAAGGTACTGACTTTGTCGGTGGTAGAACTTTCCAAGTTAAATTTGATAAACCTGTTGTTGCTAATGAAGTTAGTTCTAAGTTAGGTGACGAATTTGGTGTAAACGTTGAAGCAAAAGTATTTGGTAATAAAGAGCAATTAAAAATTACTACTAAATATAAAGTAGAAGAAGAAGGTGCTGCAGTTGACCAAGAGGTAAACGAAAAGTTATATGCAGGATTGAAATCTTACTACTCTAATGATATTACTTATGAAGAGTTTGTAAACGCTACAGAAGGTAAAACGTTAGGAGTTATCCAAGCGTCTAAAGTAGGTCCAAGTATGGCAAAAGATGTTAAGCAGAATGCTTATTGGGCTGTATTAGGTTCTATGGCTGCTATCTTCGTTTACTTAATTATCTCTTTCCGTAAATGGCAATATTCTTTAGGAGCTATTGTTTCAGTTGCCCATGATGTTGTATTTGTATTAGGAGTTTACTCTTTAACTTATAAATTTATGCCATGGCATATGGAGATTGATCAGCATTTTATTGCTGCGATCTTAACTGTTATCGGATATTCAATGAATGATACGGTAATTGTATTTGACCGTGTTCGTGAGTACATCGGTGGTAAAACTAAAGGTGATTTCAATAAAATCGTTAACGATTCTGTAAACACTACGTTATCAAGAACAATTAATACATCATTGACTTTAATCCTTGTATTATTGATTATGTTCATCTTTGGTGGTGATTCAATCAGAGGATTTATCTTTGCTATGTTAATCGGTATTATCGTAGGTACTTACTCTTCATTATTCTTAGCTACTCCAGTATTAGTTGATACTATGCCGAGAAAAGATAAAGAGGAAATCGAAAGACGTCATAAAGAAGCTCAAGAAGAATTAGCTGCTGAAGCTTAATTCAACAACGAGTAAATGCATTATATAAAAGCTGTTCTATTCATTTAGAACAGCTTTTTTTTGTGTTCAATTTGTATAGATTATTATTAGGTAAGCTGAGATAGTGAGTTTTAAAATCTCGTTAGTGAGTCAGATATACGCTGTTTGAATTGTCTTCTCTGTTATATTAGTGTATTTTCCATCAAGGATAATGTCATTAAAAGAAATTGGTTAGCTTTAGTTTATGCAATCTTCTGTGTACATAAATTTAAGATAGTGATGATCCGTTAGTGGAAATATAAGTTTATTATATATAATTGGAGTTTTTATATTTTCTACTTACATATACTATAGTTATTGAATCTTATACATCTTGTTTGTAAGTGAAATATGAATAATCACACAAGACCATTTCCTGTTTAAAATATCAAGTTGAAATCAAATGAGGTGTGGATTAAAGAGGATATTTTTATTAAATTTTTAGTTGATAGCTAGTAATGTTTGGTTTTGTGTAATGCATAAAAAGTGGTATAGATATAAAAAAATCCGGTAAGATATTCTCTACCGGATTTTTTTATATATTCTCATTATTTACTTATGTAGTATATGGTCTTTTTTTAGCTGTAAACCAGAAATAAAGCCCTATAATTATAAAAGGAATACTCAACCATTGTCCTGTTGAGAAGATTCCTAATGATTCTTCAAAGCCACCTTGACTTTCTTTCATAAATTCCACTACAAAGCGAACTGTCCATAGTAGTACTAAGAAAATACCAAACAAATAACCAAGTTTTTTACGCGCATCAGTTTTCCAATATAAAAAGTAAACGATGATGAATACAATAATATATCCAAATGCCTCATATAATTGAGTAGGATGTTTAGGAGTCACAGCTGCAAGGTATTCCGCAAATTGAGGGTCGAATTGTATAGCTTGGTAAGCTTGATTGTAATCTTGAAGACCCGTAATTTGCATTGCTTGTCTTGGGGTATACTCATCTCTAATAAAACGTATTCCCATTGAACTTGCTGTATGATTTCCGATAATCTCAGAGTTAAAGAAATTTCCGAAACGAACAAATACACCACCAATACTCACAGGAACAACTATTCTATCTAAAATCCAGAGTACTGGTTTTTGAATAACCTTTTTGCTGTAATAGTACATTGTAGCAATAATAGCAATAGCTGCACCATGACTTGCAAGTCCACTAAAACCAACTATTTCAAATTTAGGAGTAAAACGTACAGGCGATATGATTTCAAATAAGTGATCTTTATAATAGTCCCAATCATAGAAAAATACGTGTCCTAAACGCGCACCAATTAATGTTGCTAATACTGTATAAATAAAAAGTTTGTCAAGTTTTTCTACACTTAAGTTTTCTCGATCGTAGATCTTTTTCATTAAAAACCAACCAAGTCCAAATGCAAAGACAAACATTAAGCTATAATAGCGAAGTTTTATAAATCCTAAGTCAAATCCTTCAGAAGGATTCCATACCATATTTAAGGTGTGTATCATGGGTAAATAGTAGTGTTAAAAAGTAAATGTAAATAAATTATCTTAGATAACGCAACAAAATAGTAATTAAGGCACTGGGTCGTATCCTTTGCCACCCCAAGGTCCACAGCTAATAATTCGCTTTATTGCTAACCATCCACCTTTAAATAAGCCGTGTTTTTTTAATGCTTCTAACGTGTATTGAGAGCAAGTTGGGCTATATCTGCACGCCGGTGGAAATAGGGGAGAGATTGCTAATTGATAAAAGCGCACTAAGACTACAAATGGGAATATTAGAATTTTCTTTAACATAACATAAGACTGTTATTAGAATGAAAAAAGCTATAAGAAGTCTTATAGCTTTTTAGTAAATTATAGGTTAGAAAGTGAATGATGTACCTTCTTTTCCATCTTTTAATTGAATACCTAAACGAGCTAATTCATCTCGAATATGGTCAGACATAGCGAAGTCTTTGTTAGCTCTTGCTTCATTTCTCATTGAGATTAACATATTAACAACACCTTCTAATTTATCGTTATTATTAGCCGACTCTTCAGAGTTTTCTAATCCTAACACATCAAAAACAAAAGCGTGCATTGTTTGAGTTAATATCTCTAAATCTTCTTTTGTAATTGTTTCTTTTCCTTCTTTGATTAAGTTTATCATTTTAACTGCTTCAAATAAGTGAGCAATTAAAATAGGACTATTAAAATCGTCATTCATTGCGTCGTAGCAGTTCTGTGTCCACTTAGCAAGATCAATAGAAGTATTGTTTGAAGTTTTCAAGTCTTTTAACGCCTTGATAGCCTCCATTAAACGTTGGAATCCTTTTTCAGAAGCCATAATAGCCTCGTCAGAGAAATCTAAAATACTTCTGTAATGAGCTTGTAAAATAAAGAAACGCGCTACAGAAGGAGCAATTGCTTTACTTAATATGTTGTTTTCTCCAGAGAATAATTCATCTGGTAAAATGTTATTACCTGTTGATTTAGACATCTTTTTACCATTTAGAGTAAGCATATTTGCGTGCATCCAATAGTTAACAGGTGTATTACCTGTACACGCTTGATTTTGTGCAATTTCACATTCGTGGTGAGGGAATTTCAAGTCCATTCCACCTCCGTGAATATCAAAGTGTTTACCTAAATATTTAGTGCTCATTGCTGTACACTCAAGATGCCATCCAGGGAAACCATCTCCCCAAGGAGAAGGCCAACGCATAATATGTTGTGGTTCTGCATTTTTCCACAGTGCAAAGTCAAGAGGGTTACGTTTATCAGATTGCCCATCTAACTCTCTTGTGTTAGATAACATATCTTCAATTTTACGTCCACTTAAAATACCGTAGTCATTACTTTGGTTGTATTTTTCAACATCAAAGTAAACAGAACCATTAACTTCATAAGCTAATCCGTTGTCAATTATCCCTTGTATAATCTCTATTTGGTCAATGATATGTCCTGTTGCCGTTGGCTCAATGCTTGGCGGTAAGTTGTTAAACTGTTTCAAGATGTTGTGGAAGTTAATCGTATATTTCTGTACGATTTCCATTGGTTCAATTTGCTCAATACGAGCTCTTTTAGCAATTTTATCTTCTCCTTCATCCACATCGTCAACAATATGACCCACGTCAGTGATATTACGTACATAGCGTACAGAATACCCTAAGTGTTTTAAATAGCGATATATCAAGTCAAAAGAGATAAAAGTTCTACAGTTTCCAAGGTGAACGTAGTTGTAAACTGTTGGTCCACAAACATACATACCCACTTTCCCATCTAAGATAGGTGTAAAAACTTCTTTTTCTCCCGACAGAGTATTATAAACTCTTAACTGTTGTTCTTGATATAAAGGCATAATAAAAAAATATCTTTAGTGTGATTAGAATTTAGTTTCTAATTTAATGAATTCAATAAATTCTTTGCGCACGCTTTCTTCCTTGAAACGTCCACCAAACTCAGCAGTAACAGTACTACTTTCGATGTCTTTGATTCCTCTTGAGTTAACGCATAAGTGTTTTGCGTCGATGATACAAGCAACATCTTCAGTGTTAAGAACACGTTTTAATTCGTTCACGATTTGAATAGTCAAACGCTCTTGAACTTGTGGTCTTTTTGAATAAAACTCAACAATACGGTTCATTTTAGAAAGACCTACTACAGTACCATTAGATATATATGCAACGTGTGCACGACCTACGATAGGTAATAAATGGTGTTCACAAGTAGAATATACAACAATGTTTTTTTCAACTAACATCTCGTTGTATTTATATTTATTGTCAAATGTAGAAGACTTAGGTTTTCTTTCAGGGTTTAATCCTCCGAAGATTTCTTTTACAAACATTTTAGCAACTCTATTAGGTGTCCCTTTTAAGCTATCGTCTGTTAAATCTAAACCTAACGTATTTAAAATATTTTCTACATCTTTCTTAATTGATTCTATTTTTTCGTCATCTGTACGGTCAAACGCATCACTTCTTAATGGTGTAGCATCACTCGAAGCAATATGATTGTCTCCCATATCATCGTGAAACTTTTCGTCTTGGCTCATTATGTTTATTTTTAATACATATTGTTTTTAATCGCTACAAATATAAATAATTATTGCTGATAAAGGCAGTCCCTTATTTATAAATAATCTTAATGTATGTATAGGTTTAGGCAATAATATGCCAGTTGGAGAATAAAAGGGATTGAAAAGAGATGTTTGGTTTTTCCAATTTGCAATAAATAAAGGCGAATACCTGATAATTAGATGATTTCAAGGATAAAAAACAAGCCAGATGTAGTCTTGGGACGAATCTGGCTTGAATAGCAATAGCTGTGTGGTCTTTGTAAATTTTATTCTACTACAAAATGCATAGTTACTTGTTTTGAAGCTTTTTTGATAACAGCGATGTAATAGCCCGCTTGTATTGTTAAAGGCAATTGTACTTCTGTTATTCTATCAGTCAGTTTTTGAAGATGAATTAAACGTCCGTTTACAGTATAGACTTCTAAAGTAGCTCCATAATATTGATCAAGGTCAGAGTCAAAAGTAAACGTGATTTTTTTATTTTCTTTTACTGGATTTGGGTGTAATAGTATTTTGTTAGTATTCTTTACGTGAATAGGGGCTAAGCAAGTATAAATTGTTTGTCCTTGATCAGTAAATAACTTAACGTAGTACATTGCATCTTTGTCAGATTGGCTATTGTATTGTGCTCCTACAACATAATGATCTTTTTCACTTACTAACTCATTGTTTTTAAACCACTCGTACTTGATGAAATTGTAACCGCCATTTTGTGTAATATCTTTGTTTACAGCGATTATATTATTCATATTATGGGTGGTGACTTGATTAAAATCGATTGTTTTAATGAGTTCAAATACATATTTATTTGAGGTTTGTTTACTTTCAGAGTTAACTGTGATTGTTAGTAGTTTTGACTCCATTTTTGTTAACGTCATTTCAATAGTACGATCTGTATCTATTGATGCGAACTCGCTGATTTTATCTATTGAAATTGTTACTTCATTCTCTCCACAAGATAAGAAGTAGGTTGTTTTTTGTTTAATATTCTCAAACGTTTGTCCATTAATCGTTACTTGTATAAGTTCTGCTTTTTCATTTGCGCGAACTATAGTTAAAGTACCCTTTTTTGTTCCAATTAACTTATTTTCATAGTAGAATGAGGCAGTAATGGTGTAAGTTCCAACTTCAACAAATTCATTATTATCAAAGCTTACTCTCACATCTTTGGGTAAGTTAAGTACTTTAAGAGAGTGAGTATTTCCATTATATGTAACTGTTTTGTCTTCAAAAACAACATCTTTTATAGATGGAACATTAGCTTGTTTTTCTGTGATAGTTAAAGTAGCTTGTTTTGTTCCAATTAATTTGTTTTCAAAGTAGAAAGAAGCTGTAATTGTATATTTTCCAACTTCAATAAACTCATTCTTATCAAAGCTTACTATCACATCTTTGGGTAAGTTAAGTACTTTAAGAGAGTGAGTATTTCCATTATATGTAACTGTTTTATCTTCAAAAACAACATCTTTTATAGATGGAACAGTAGCTTGTTTTTCTGTAATAGTTAGAACTGCTTTTAGTTCAGCATTATTGTAGTTTTTACCTCCATCAATGTAGGCAGTAATGACATAGTTACCTGCGTTTACTTGCGCATTATTAGTGTAAGTAACTGTAGCGCCATTTGGAAGTTTACCTTTGATTATTAGCGACTTTGGTGTGCCGTCATAAACAAAGGTAGCATCTTCAAACTCTATCGTTGGTAATGTTGCTTTTATGATAGATAATTTAGCTTTTAACTTATAACTATTAAAGTTAAGACCTCCATTTACAGTTGCTATTATTTCATAGCTACCAACTTCAGTTTGTTTATTATTGCTATAGTCAACACGTATTCCATCAGGTAAATTCCCATTGATAACTGCTGACTTAGGTGTACCATCATAAGTATATGTTACATCATTAAAAATTAGACAAGCAATATCTCCTTTTGTAATGGTCAGCGTAGCTTTCAATTCTTTATTAGAATAATTTTTACCACCGTTTATTTGAGCTGTAACCTCATAACTACCAGCGTTAGCGTGTGAATTATTAGTATAAGTAACTGTTGTCCCTTCAGGTAAATAGCCTTTTATAGCCAATGATTTAGTAGTACCGTCATATGTATGTGTACTATTTTCAAGTATTATATTAGGTAATTCTGTTTTGTTGATTTTCAGCGTAGCTTTCAATTCTTTATTAGAATAATTTTTACCACCGTTTATTTGAGCGGTAACCTCATAACTACCAGCGTTAGCGTGTGAATTATTAGTATAAGTAACTGTTGTCCCTTCAGGTAAATAACCTTTTATAGCCAATGATTTAGTAGTACCGTCATATGTATGTGTACCATTTTCAAGTATTATATTAGGTAATTCTGCTTTGGCAATTATTAGCTTACCTTTTAGTTTTAAATCAATATAGTTGTTGCCACCAATAAGGTAAGCAGTCACGATGTAAGAACCTACGTTTGTTTGTGTATTGTTGGAATATATAACCGTAGCGTCTTTTGGAACATTGCCTGTAATAATTAAAGACTTTGGTATACCATCATAAGTAAATAATGCATCTGATAAGACTACATTTGACAAAGTTGCTTTAGTAATAGTTAGCATAGCTTTCAGTTTCTTATTGATGTAGTTTTTACCACCATCAATTTGAGCTGTAATTACATAAGTTCCAGCATTAATTTGTGAGTTGTTAGTGTAAGTTACAGTAACTCCTTTTGGTAAAATACTATTTATAAATAATGATTTAGGTTCACTATTATAAACAAATGAAGAATCTTCGAAGTTTATAGTTGATAATTGCGCTTTAGTAATAGATAATGTTGCTTTTAATTGAAGGTTATTAAAGTTATTCCCTCCATTTATAGATGCTATTATTTCATAGTCCCCTGCGTTAGTTTGGTTGTTATTAATGTATTTAACTTCTATTCCATTTGGTAGTTCGCCTTGGATAAAAGCTGATTTAGGAGTACCATCATAGATAAATGTTGCGTCATTAAAGATTAAACACGCAATATCTGCTTTAGTGATTGTCAGAGTAGCTTTCAATTGTGAGTAATTGTAATTCTTCCCTCCATTAATTGTAGCTGTAACCTCATAAACACCAACATCAGTATACTTGTTATTTGAATAAGTAACAGTAACCCCTTCAGGAATATTTCCTGTTAGTATTAACGATTTCGGAGTTCCATCGTATGCATAAGTTGCATTGTCAAATGTAAGCTTAGGAAGTCCGGCTTTAGTGATTGTTAGGTTAGCTTTCAATTGCGAGTTGTTGTAATTCTTCCCTCCATTGATTAGAGCTGTAACCTCATAAATACCAGCGTCAGTATACTTGTTATTTGAATAAGTAACAGTAACCCCTTCAGGAATATTTCCCGTTAGTATTAGCGATTTCGGAGTTCCATCGTATGTATAAGCTGCATTGTCAAATGTAAGCTTAGGAAGTTCTGCTTTATTGATTGTTAGATTAGCTTTCAATTGCGTATCGTTGTAATTTTTACCACCATTAATTATAGCTGTAATCTCATAAACCCCAGCATTAGTATGTTTGTTATTTGCATAAGTAACAATAGTCCCTTCAGGAAGGTTCTCTTTTAGTATTAGCGATTTCGGAGTACCGTCATAAATATAAGAAGCATCGTTAAACGTAAGCTTAGGAAGTTTATTTTTAGTGATAACTAATAGGGATTTAAGTTCACTATCATAGTAATTCTTACCACCATTAATTATAGCTGAAGCTTCATAAACACCAACATCGGTATGTCTGTTATTGATATATTTAACCGTTGTTTCCTCAGGAATATTACCTTTTAGTATTAATGATTTTTGGGTTCCATCATAAGTATAAGAAGCACTATTAAATACTACTTGAGGTAGTTCTGCTTTAATGATAGTTAAGATGGCATTTAGTTCCTTACTGTTGTAATTTCTACCTCCATTAATCATAGCTGTAACTTGGTAAACACCAGTGTTAGTTTGTTTGTTATTCGAATAAGTAACTATAATATCATCAAGTAGATTACCTTTTAAAGTTAGCGATTTAGGTAATCTGTCATAAACAAAAGTAGCATTGTCAAATGTCAAATTAGAAAGTTCTGCTTTAGTGATAACTAAGTGTGCTTTGAGTTCAATATTGTTGTAATTAATTCCACCATTAACTATAGCTATAGCTTCATAGTTACCTGAGTTGATATGTTTGTTGTTAGAATAAGTAACTTTAATACCTTCTGGTAACATGTCGTTAATTATCAATGTTTTATGTGTGCCATCATAAACAAAAGTTGCATTGTCATACGTTAAACTCAGTTCAGCTTTCTCAATTGTTAACATAGCTGTCAGTTCAGTATTCTCGTAATTTTTACCTCCATTAATATGAGCTATAACCTTATATTCACCAACATTGATTTGCATATTATTTGAATAAGAAACAGTGACTCCTTCTGGTAAAATGTCATTAATTATAAGTGCTTTAGGTGTTCCGTCATAAACGAAAGATGCTGCATTTAATTTGATAATAGGTAGTTTCGTTTTATTGATAGTTAGCATAGCTTTAAGTTCTGTGTTGTTGTACTTATCTCCACCATTAATATGGGCTATAACTTCATAATCACCAGCGTCTATATGTTTATTATTTGAGTAATTAATAGTAACTCCATCAGGTAGATTGTCATTAATTACCAGTGATTTAGGAGTTCCATCATAAGTAAAGGAAGCATTGTCAAACGTTAAATTGGGAAGTTCAGCTTTATTGATTGTTAATGTAGCTTTTAATTCTGTACTATTATAGTTTTTACCTCCATCAATCTTAGCTATAACCTCGTAGGTACCAGGTGCCGTTTGCTTATTGTTTAAATATTCTACCGTTGTTCCTTTTGGTAATTTATTATTCAAAACTAATGATTTAGGTTTTCCGTCATAAACAAATGAAGCACTGTTAAACGTCAAATTAGAAAGTTCAGCTTTAGTAATTGTCAATATAGCTTTGACTTCAAATAGGTTGTAGTTGTTGTTACCGTAGCAAAGTGCAGAAACTTGGTAAGTACCAACATTAATTTGGTTATTATATGAATAAATTACTGAAGTCCCTTCAGGTAAAATATCATTTATTTTTAACGATTTAGGTTTTCCATCATAGACAAAAGAGGCATCGTTAAAATTGACTATAGATATATCTGCTTTAGTTATTTGTAACGTAGCTTTCAATTCTTTATCAAAATAGTTTCTGCCTCCATTTATATTTGCTATAGCCGTATGATTTCCAGCATTTGTGTGTTTGTTGTTTTTATATGATACACTTATGTAGTTGGGTAAATCACCTTCTATAACTATTGATTTTGATGTACCATCAAAAACGTAAGATGCAGAGTCAAATTTGAAATCAGGCAGTTCTGCTTTTGTAATAGTTAATTTAGCTCTCAGTTCTTTATTTTTATAGTTTATTCCACCGTTGATATAAGCAGTTATTGATATACTACTAACTTCTGTGATAACGTTGCGAGAATAAGAAACGGAAGTACCTTCTGGTAAATCACCATTTATAACCAATATTTTAGGAGTTCCATCATAAACAAAAGAAGTATTATCAAATGTTACGTAATCTATTTCACCTTTAGTTATGGTTAAAGTTGCTTTTTTCGTGTCAATTATTTTATTTTCAAAGTAAAAAGTAGCTATGATATTGTATACACCTATATCAGTTACATTTGTAATATTGTAATCTACAGTAATATTATCCGGAATATTTGTAGCATATAGAGAAAAAGGAGTTCCATTGTATTTTACTACTAAATCTTCGAAAGCAACTTCTTTTAAAGAAGGAGCACTTCCTTCTTTAAATTTAATAGACATTGTAGCAGAAATTATTTGACTGAGATGATTGTTACCTCCGTTAATAATGGCTTTTACTATATGATTACCGATTTCAGTTTGGTCATTTCCCAGGTAGGTTACAAAAGCACCTGGAGGAAGATTAACTGTATCAATAGAAATAGATTTAGGTTCACCATGACTAGTCCTAAAATAGATTGACAAGTTTTTAAACAATACATCCAGAGGGATTTTCTCTCTGGATTTTTTTATGCACATAATTTGGAGTGAGC
>NZ_FNDQ01000043.1:2109-5361 GCF_900099675.1 Myroides phaeus | reverse complement strand
TTCAAAAGAAAGGCGGCGTCATACTCTCCCACTGCTTAGCAGTACCATCTGCGCTAGCGGGCTTAACTTCTCTGTTCGAAATGGGAAGAGGTGAGCCCCGCTGCAATAACCACCTTAAATCGGTTGTTACCCTACGGATAACTAATATTTTTATATTAAGTTACTTAACTTTATACTATACAGTAAGTTTTGAATTGAATCTATTATCCAATTTATTGCTTAGAAAGTTGCCCTCTCCCTGAAATTATTCAGGGAGAGATACACATAAGCTTACGGGTTATTAGTACTACTCGACTTTGACATTACTGTCTTTACATCTATAGCCTATCAACGTGGTCATCTTCCACGACCCTTTAAAGAAATCTCATCTTGTGGTGGGTTTCGCACTTATATGCTTTCAGCGCTTATCCCTTCCCAACGTAGCTACTCTGCGATGCCCCTGGCGAGACAACAGATGCACTAGAGGTTGGTCCAAATCGGTCCTCTCGTACTAGAATCAGATCCACTCAAATTTCTAACGCCCACAGTAGATAGAGACCGAACTGTCTCACGACGTTCTGAACCCAGCTCGCGTGCCACTTTAATGGGCGAACAGCCCAACCCTTGGGACCTTCTCCAGCCCCAGGATGTGACGAGCCGACATCGAGGTGCCAAACCCCCCCGTCGATATGAGCTCTTGGGGGAGATCAGCCTGTTATCCCCGGCGTACCTTTTATCCTTTGAGCGATGGCCCTTCCATGCGGAACCACCGGATCACTATGCTCTACTTTCGTACCTGATCGACTTGTTTGTCTCTCAGTCAAGCTCCCTTATACCATTGCACTCTACGCACGGTTACCAAGCGTGCTGAGGGAACCTTTAGAAGCCTCCGTTACTCTTTTGGAGGCGACCACCCCAGTCAAACTACCCACCAAGCAATGTCCTTCCTTACGGAAGTTAGATCTCAAATAAGCAAAGGGTGGTATTTCAACAATGACTCCACAACGCCTAGCGACGCCATTTCAAAGTCTCCCACCTATCCTACACATCACTTATCCAAGAACAATACTAAGCTATAGTAAAGGTGCACAGGGTCTTTTCGTCCCACTGCGGGTAATCGGCATCTTCACCGATACTACAATTTCACCGAGCTCATGGCTGAGACAGTGTCCAGATCGTTACACCATTCGTGCAGGTCGGAACTTACCCGACAAGGAATTTCGCTACCTTAGGACCGTTATAGTTACGGCCGCCGTTTACTGGGGCTTCAATTCAATGCTTCTCAACAATTACTCACCGATAACATCTCCTCTTAACCTTCCAGCACCGGGCAGGTGTCAGGCCCTATACTTCATCTTACGATTTTGCAGAGCCCTGTGTTTTTGATAAACAGTCGCCTGGACCTTTTCACTGCGGCCAGCTTGCGCTGGCGACCTTTCTCCCGAAGTTACAGGTCTATTTTGCCTAGTTCCTTAGCCATGAATCTCTCGAGCGCCTTAGGATACTCTCCTCGACTACCTGTGTCGGTTTACGGTACGGGTACTTATAACCTAAGTTTAGAAGCTTTTCTTGACAGCCCTTAGGCACACTATCTCTTCGTCCGTAGACTCCGAGTACTATCGCATTTCTCCAAGTCCGACGCATTTTACTATCAGACCTATAGGTACGTGCTTCAACGAACTATTCCGTCAGTTCGCGGTGCTTTCATCACTGTGTCACTCCATCACTGTTATAAGTAGTACGGGAATATTAACCCGTTGGCCATCGACGTCCCCCTTCGGGTGTGCCTTAGGTCCCGACTAACCCTCAGCTGATTAGCATAGCTGAGGAAACCTTAGTCTTACGGCGTGCGGGTTTCTCGCCCGCATTATCGTTACTTATGCCTACATTTTCTTTTCTAAAAGGTCCAGCAATTCTCACAAATCACCTTCAACCCCGTTAGAATGCTCCCCTACCACTCACGCATAAAGCGTAAATCCATAGCTTCGGTAGTATACTTATGCCCGATTATTATCCATGCTCGATCGCTCGACTAGTGAGCTGTTACGCACTCTTTAAATGAATGGCTGCTTCCAAGCCAACATCCTAGCTGTCTGGGCAATCAAACCGCGTTTTTTCAACTTAGCATACATTTGGGGACCTTAGCTGATGGTCTGGGTTCTTTCCCTCTCGGACATGGACCTTAGCACCCATGCCCTCACTGATAATTATCATTACTTAGCATTCGGAGTTTGTCAGGAATTGGTAGGCGGTGAAGCCCCCGCATCCAATCAGTAGCTCTACCTCTAAGTAACTATCGATTATCGCTGCACCTAAATGCATTTCGGGGAGTACGAGCTATTTCCGAGTTTGATTGGCCTTTCACCCCTACCCACAGGTCATCCGAAAACTTTTCAGCGTTAAACGGTTCGGTCCTCCATTTAGTGTTACCTAAACTTCAACCTGCCCATGGGTAGATCACACGGTTTCGCGTCTACCACTACTGACTAAAGCGCCCTATTAAGACTCGCTTTCGCTACGGATCCAGACCTGAAGTCCTTATCCTTGCCAGCAACGGTAACTCGTAGGCTCATTATGCAAAAGGCACGCCGTCACCCAACGAATGGGCTCCGACCGCTTGTAGGCGTATGGTTTCAGGATCTATTTCACTCCGTTATTCACGGTTCTTTTCACCTTTCCCTCACGGTACTGGTTCACTATCGGTCTCTCAGGAGTATTTAGCCTTGGCGGATGGTCCCGCCGGATTCAATCAAGGTTTCACGTGCCCCGACCTACTCAGGATACCACTATTCTTATCTTCTCTTACTTGTACGGGACTATCACCCTCTTCGGTTTACCTTTCCAGGTAATTCTAATTAAATCCGCAAGAAATATCGTGGTCCTACAACCCCAATATTGCCGTAACAACATTGGTTTGGGCTATTCCGCGTTCGCTCGCCACTACTTGCGGAATCACTTTTGTTTTCTTCTCCTCTGCCTACTTAGATGTTTCAGTTCAGCAGGTTCGCCTCCTATTAGGATAGTATGTCTTCAACATACTGGGTTGCCCCATTCGGATATCTACGGATCAAGTCGTGTGTGCCGATCCCCGTAGCTTTTCGCAGCTTATCACGTCCTTCGTCGCCTCTGAGAGCCTAGGCATTCCCCATACGCCCTTATTTTGCTTATGTGCTTACAATTCTTTCGAATCGTACTTTCTATAAATTTTATTATTTTTGATTCTTTTCTAACTGTATTAGTTAAGTATCTCAATATGTCAATGATCGTTGTGGC
>NZ_FNDQ01000043.1:0-1977 GCF_900099675.1 Myroides phaeus | reverse complement strand
TTCTTGTGGAGAATATCGGAGTCGAACCGATGACCTCCTGCGTGCAAGGCAGGCGCTCTAGCCAGCTGAGCTAATCCCCCATAGATATAGATATTTGTGTTATCTGCTTCCATTGGGTTGTGGATAACGCAACCTCTATAATTTCCTTTTAAACCCTTAAGGTATTTAGTAGTCCCGGGCAGACTCGAACTGCCGACCCCTACATTATCAGTGTAGTACTCTAACCAGCTGAGCTACGAGACTCTGTATACTTAAGTGTTTATTTTTTGAACTAACAGCGAGAGTAAAGTATTAATTACTAATTTTTTCTCTAGAAAGGAGGTGTTCCAGCCGCACCTTCCGGTACGGCTACCTTGTTACGACTTAGCCCTAGTTACTAGTTTTACCCTAGGCAGCTCCTTGCGGTCACCGACTTCAGGTACCCCCAGCTTCCATGGCTTGACGGGCGGTGTGTACAAGGCCCGGGAACGTATTCACCGGATCATGGCTGATATCCGATTACTAGCGATTCCAGCTTCATGGAGTCGAGTTGCAGACTCCAATCCGAACTGTGATCAGCTTTTGAGATTCGCATCCTGTCGCCAGGTAGCTGCTTTCTGTACTGACCATTGTAGCACGTGTGTAGCCCAGGACGTAAGGGCCGTGATGATTTGACGTCATCCCCACCTTCCTCACGGTTTGCACCGGCAGTCTTGCTAGAGTTCCCGACATTACTCGATGGTAACTAACAATAGGGGTTGCGCTCGTTATAGGACTTAACCTGACACCTCACGGCACGAGCTGACGACAACCATGCAG
This sequence comes from Myroides phaeus, assembly GCF_900099675.1. GTDB lineage: Bacteria > Bacteroidota > Bacteroidia > Flavobacteriales > Flavobacteriaceae > Flavobacterium > Flavobacterium phaeum. The sequence continues at coordinate 1,179 of NZ_FNDQ01000043.1, read as the reverse complement.
CACCTTGTAAATTGTCCGAAGAAAAGTCTGTTTCCAAACCTGTCAATCTACATTTAAGCCCTGGTAAGGTTCCTCGCGTATCATCGAATTAAACCACATGCTCCACCGCTTGTGCGGGCCCCCGTCAATTCCTTTGAGTTTCATTCTTGCGAACGTACTCCCCAGGTGGGATACTTATCACTTTCGCTTAGCCACTCAGTCCGAAAACCGAACAGCTAGTATCCATCGTTTACGGCGTGGACTACCAGGGTATCTAATCCTGTTCGCTCCCCACGCTTTCGTTCATCAGCGTCAATAAGTACGTAGTAACCTGCCTTCGCAATTGGTATTCCATGTAATATCTAAGCATTTCACCGCTACACTACATATTCTAGTTACTTCCATACTATTCAAGTCAAACAGTATCAATGGCCGGGTCTTAGTTAAGCTAAGAAATTTCACCACTGACTTATCCAACCGCCTACGAACCCTTTAAACCCAATAATTCCGGATAACGCTCGGATCCTCCGTATTACCGCGGCTGCTGGCACGGAGTTAGCCGATCCTTATTCTTACAGTACCGTCAAATCGCTACTCGTAGCGAGGTTTCTTCCTGTACAAAAGCAGTTTACAATCCATAGGACCGTCATCCTGCACGCGGCATGGCTGGTTCAGAGTTGCCTCCATTGACCAATATTCCTCACTGCTGCCTCCCGTAGGAGTCTGGTCCGTGTCTCAGTACCAGTGTGGGGGATCTCCCTCTCAGGACCCCTAATCATCGTCGCCTTGGTATGCCGTTACCACACCAACTAGCTAATGATACGCATGCCCATCTTCTACCGATAAATCTTTATTAATTAAATGATGCCATTCAATTAAACCATGGAGCATTAATCCGAATTTCTTCGGGCTATTCCCCTGTAGAAGGTAGGTTGCATACGCGTTACTCACCCGTGCGCCGGTCTCTATTAAGCAAGCTCAATATACCCCTCGACTTGCATGTGTTAGGCCTGCCGCTAGCGTTCATCCTGAGCCAGGATCAAACTCTTCATCGTATATTTTTAATTTCGTTAATTAGCAAGTTAATTCAAATGTAAACATTTGCCTTACTCTCTTAATTTTTGCTGTCAATCCAATATGTCTATGAACGTGTCTTCTTAATTATAATCTCACTTGTCTTTCAAAGCGAGTGCAAAAGTA